>CAOKQZ010000006.1 GCA_948471055.1 uncultured Clostridium sp.
AGTTTTAATAGGTTATAGTTTAAGATATTAATCAGTATGACTGGTTTTAGTTCTTGATATTGATCTCCTCTTCCTACTTGTTCACTGATTAGTCTTGAGCCATATAATTCCGTTCTTTGTTTTGTATCCTTGTTATCACATAATTGGATTTCTATGTTTACGATTTTGGTTTTGTTTATGGTTGCTTTAATGTCTAGTCTCCCCATTTTCTCTGCAATGGTTAACTGCTTTAGGCTTGCTTCTCCGACGACTTCAATTTCATCGATGCTTTCTTCTAATAGTGATTCTAAAAAGCTTTTTAAGTATTTCTCGTTTCCCTTTTTGGTAAAAAATGCTTTAAATACGATGTCGTTTTTTAAATTTAGTTTCATATGTATTTTCCTTTCTTATTGTATCATGTTAAGAAAAAAAACTCAACAAAAATGACAATATTTTTTATTTCTTGCCTAAATTAAAACATAATAAAGACATAGAAATACCTACCCTCCTTTGTTTTTGGATTTCTATTTTTATTTTTGTTTTGGAAAATATTTTGCTTTTGGAACAAAAGCTTTTTCGAATATTTTTGAAATCAATTTGATATTGATAATTTTAAAATATAGATGATTATGTTCAAATTTAACAAGATACCCCTATTATATCACGAATCTCGAATTTGTAAATAGCTAGCGAAAAAAAGGCCCCTTTACTTAAGGGGGCTGTCACCGAAGGTGACTGGGGGTTCTTACTTTAAAGAACTCCACCTTTTATTCTACTCTCCGTAATTTCATAGATAATAATTTCGAAATACCATTTTCTTGCATGGTAATTCCATAGACCGTATCGGCTACCTCCATGGTTCCTTTTCTGTGAGTAATTACTAAAAACTGTGTTTGTTTTGCAAATTTCTTTAAGTAATCGGCAAAACGATATACATTTACATCATCTAGTGCTGCTTCTATTTCGTCTAGTACGCAAAATGGTGCTGGGTTTATTTTTAGAATGGCAAACAACAGGGCGATTGCGGTAAATGCTTTTTCGCCTCCAGATAATAGTGTCATGCTTTGAAGTTTTTTTCCTGGTGGTTGTACTTGTATTTCGATTCCACATTCTAAAATATTGTTTTTATCTTCTAAGATTAATTCGGCTTTTCCTCCACCAAATAGTTCTTGAAATACCTCGTTAAAATTATGATTAATTTTGTTAAATTGTTTGGTAAATTGCTCTTTCATTGCTTGTGTCATATCGGTAATTACTTTTTTTAATTTTCCCATGGAGTCTTCTAAATCCAAACGTTGTTCACACATAAAGTCATAACGACCTTTGGTTTGTTTGTATTCTTCAATCGAGTCAATATTAATGCTTCCTAAGTTCTTAATTTCGGTTCGGATATCATTTACTTGTTTGGTGGTTTTCGCTACATTTTCTGGTTTTTCGTATTCATCTGCTACATTTGGGGTTACCTCATATTCTTCCCACATTTTGTTAATGATGTCTTCGATATCTTGTTCTAGTTTTGTCTTTTTTACCTCTGTTTTTACAATTTGTGCTTTTAGGTCTTCTATCACATTAAATTGCGAGGTAATTTGTTCTTCGACTTCTGATAATTTCGTATTCTTTTTAGTTCTTTCTTGTTTTAGGTTTTCTACGGTTTCTCCACTGTGGTTTACTTTAGTTTTTATTTGCTCAATTTGTGCCTCATAGCTTATCATTTGATTTTGTAGTGCTTCGTTCTCTTTTGTGATATTTTCCATTTGTGTTTTTTTGTTTTCGATACTTTGGTTGCAGTTTTCAATGTCCATTTTAATCCTTTCTACCATTTCATCAATTGAGGCTTCACTTTCATCAAAGGAAGATACGCTAATACGAAGATTGGTAATATCGAAATTTAAATCATCGATGTATTTTTGGTTATCCTTGTTTAAGGCAGTATATTGCTCAATTTCACGTGTTATGGTTTCGATTTCTTCGGTAAGAGCCGTAATTTCGTTTTCAATCTCTTGTTTGTTTTTTGTAATTTGTTCTTTTTTTCCTGCAATCTCTTTTTGTTCGCTTCTTAATTTTTCTAATCTTGCTTCTAATTTGGTAATATTTTCTTCAATAGCTACTAATTTTTGTTTTTCAGTTGCATAAACAATGTCCATTTCTTTTAATTCGTTTTCCAAATTTTCTGCTTCTTTTAATACTTGCTCGATACTTTTTTCATATTCTTGTTTTGCTTGGCTTTCTTTTTTTATTTTTTCCCTAATTTCTTTTAGGTTGTTTTCTAACTCCTCGATTTCTCTTGCTCTTCCTAAAATGTTAACACTTTTGGTTTGTACCGAACCACCTGTAATTCCTCCAGAAGGGTTAATAATGTCTCCTTTTAGAGTAACAATTCGGAACGTGTAATGATTTTGTTTAGATAGTTTAATGGCATTATCCATGTCATCTACAATGACGGTTCTTCCTAGTAAACTTAAGATAATGTTTTCGTATTTTTTATCAAATTTTACTAAATCGGCTGCAATTCCAATGACCCCATCGACTCCCTTTTGGTTTAATTTGTCTAATTTTTTTCCGTGAAACCGAAGCGATTGGTAAAAAGGTGGCTCTTCCTAAATTGTTTTTTCTTAAATGTTCTACTAATTTTTTGGCGTCTTCTTCTTTTTCAGTTACTATGTTTTGTAGGCTTAAGCCTAAGGCCATCTCGATTGCAGTTTCATACTCTTTTGGGGTACGAATTAGGTTACTAAGCACTCCGCACATGCCTTTTCGTAAGCTTTCATTTTTGTCGGCCTCCACTAATAAGGCTTTTACACTTCTTGTATAGCCTTCTTTTTCTCTTTCGGTTTCTTGTAAAAAGGCAAGCCTAGAAGATTTCATACGTTCTTCTCTTTCATAAGTTTGAAGGTTTTGCTCATACTTACCGATTTCTTGGTTTGCTTTTTCTTTTTTGTCATTTATTTGCGCTAGTTCTTTTGTTAGAGTGTTTTTCTTTGCTTCAATGGTTTGAAAGCTTTTTGCCATTTCTTCTTTGGTCATACGGGTAGAGTCTAATTCCGAAATGGTGGCTTGGATTTCCCCTTTTAGGGTTTGTTCTCGTTTTGTGTAGTTTTCGAAGTTTGCTTCTAGGGTACTTATTTCGGCATTTTTTTCGTATCGCTTATCCACATTTTGTTCTTGTTTTTGTTTCTTTTCTTCCATTTCTAACTCTTTTGTGGATAATTTTTGAGTAAGTTCTCTTAGTTCTTGTTCTTTTGCTTCTAAGTCTTTTTGAAATTTTTCTTTGTTATCAAACAAGTTGTTCTTTTTTTCTAATTTTTGATTTTTCTCTTCTTCTAATTCGGTTTTACGGTTTTTGCTTTCCCCCATTTCTTTTTCAAAACGAGCATAGTTTTCTTCGTTGTTTGCCATTCTTTCTTTGGCAACATTAATGTCGGAATTCATTTTCTCAATTTGCTTGCTACTTTCAAAACCAAGGTTTTGCATATCTTCGATTTCTTCGGTAATCCCATTTATTTGTTCTTTTAGTTCTTCTTTTAGGGTATTTATGGTTTCCATTTTTTGTTCTTCTTGAAGATTGTGGTCTTTTAGAATATTTTCGTCTGTTTTGATTTGCTCTAGTTTTTCTTTGTATGTATCGATATGATATAAAAATAATCCAATTTCAATTTCTTTTAATTCTTCACGTAGGTCTAAAAATTTTTTTGCTTTTTCAGATTGTAGTTTTAATGGTTCTAGGTTTCCTTCAATTTCGGATAAAATGTCATTAATGCGAAGTAGGTTTAATTTGGTGCTTTCTAGCTTTTTTTCGGATTCTATTTTTCGCACACGGTATTTTACAATTCCTGCTGCCTCTTCAAAAATGCGTCTTCTATCTTCGGATTTATTGCTTAAGATTTCATCAATTTTTCCTTGTCCTATAATACTATAACCATCTTTTCCAATTCCTGTATCCATGAAAAGTTCTAAAATATCTTTTAGTCTACAAGGGGTTTTATTAATAAAATAGCCAGATTCCCCACTTCTATATATTTTTCTTGTAACGGTTACTTCCCCAAATTCGATGGGAAGTTTTCCATCGGTATTATCAAAAATTAAGGAAGCTTCTGCAAACCCTAACGATTTTCTACTTTGTGTTCCTGCAAAAATAACATCTTCTGTTTTAGCTCCTCTTAGGGATTTCATACTTTGCTCCCCTAATACCCAACGAATGGCATCGGAAATGTTACTTTTCCCAGACCCATTTGGTCCAATCACCGACGTAATTCCCGGCATAAATTCCAATATGGTTTTATCTGCAAAGGACTTAAATCCTTGTAATTCAATTCTTTTTAAATGCACGTCTAACACCTCTTTTTTAAGTTCCTTACTATCATACCCTAATTTCGACAAAATCGCAACATTTTTGCCATACAAAAAGAGAAAATCTATTGATTCTCTCTTTTTAATATTTTATTAATACTCTAGACTATTGGCATCTAAAAGGAAATCATATATGCTCATTATGATAATTCCATTATCATAACGAGATTTTTTAATATCATCTCCAACAATTATTATTTTCTTAAAGAAATCATTGACATTTAATAATGACTTTTGCTCTTGCTTTACTTTTTCTTCTGTTTTCATTTCAAGTGCAGATTGTATATAAATTTTGTTGTTTCCAATATTGGCTACAAAATCAATTTCTAACTGTTTTTTCTCATTACCTTCACGTATTTCAACACAACCAACATCAACATTATATCCACGCTTTTTTAATTCAATATAAATAACATTTTCCATTGTATGTGATATTTCTTCACTTTGTCTAAAATCTAGAAATGAATTTCTAATTCCCATATCTGTAAAATAATATTTTTGAGGAGTTTCAATAAATCTTTTTCCCCTTACATCAAATCTTCTTGCTTTTTCTATCAAGAAAGCATCTTGTAAATATCCTAAATAATTATATATTGTTTTGTCTGTCATAGTAGAAGTCCTGTCTCTTTCCTTAAAACTATTTGACAATTTTAGAGGATTGGTTAGTGAACCTATATCGGAAGCTATTATTTGTACTAGCATTTCAAACTCTTCCTTATTTTTAATCTTATTTCTATCAATAATATCATTTATATACACATTATCTTTTTGTATTTTTAAATAGTTTATTTTTGCATTATCTGTTTTTGCTATTACAGTTAAAGGTAATCCTCCATAGGTATAATATTCATTTAAAGCTCTTTGTTCAGAACCATTATATACCGAATAAAACTCTGCAAATGATAAAGGATATACTCTTATTTCATCTCCTCTTCCTCTAAATTCTGTTACAATATCTGACGATAAAAACTTCGAATTGCTTCCAGTTACATATATCTCCACATTATTTATATGCATAAAACCAATAAGAACTGCTTCAAAATTCTTGACTTCTTGAATTTCATCTAATAGTATATAATATTTATGTTCATCTTTAATTAAACTCCTTATATATTCATCTAATACATCTGGATTTCGATATTTCTTATTTTTATTTTCATCGAAACTCAATTGTATGATATGTTCTTTATCTGTTCCTTGTTCTATAAGATAATTTTTAAATATTGTATTTAATAAATAGGATTTACCACATCTTCTAATTCCAGTTATTATTTTGATAAGTTGATTATCAATTCTATCAATAAGTTCTTTTAAGTAATAATCTCTTTTTATTTCCATACTCTCATTACCTCCATTACGAATTTTTTCCGTATATGTAACTTTTTCGTAACAATCATATCATATCATGATATGATTCGTCAATTATCTATTACGAATTTTTTTCGTATATGTAACTTTTTCGTAATAGCAATAACATATCCCTTGTATTTATTATATGCATTTTTGTTTTTCTTATAAAACTTTCTTTACTTTTCTTTTGCTTTCATGGTATGATGTTTTATAGAAATGAGGAATTTAATGTGAAAGAAGAAAAGTTTGATTTTTATAGTAAAACTAGTTTGAAATCGTATAATTTGGATGCGATTATGCGTTATCAGTTAAGTATGTTAGATAGTTTGGATGTATTTACTAGGAAACACTGTGAGAATGTGGCAAATTTGACTTGTCGTATTTGTGAGTATATGAATGCTTCGAATAAGTTTACGGTATATTGTACGATTTGTGCTTATTTACATGATATTGGGAAATTGTTTATTCCAGCTCATATTTTACAAAAAGAGCGGTGGTTTAACAGAAGATGAATTTCAGGTAATGAAAACACATACTACCATTCGGCTATAATATGTGTATGAAGGATTTACAGCTTCGCCCTTATGCGGCTGGTACGATTTATCATCATGAGGGATTAGATGGTTCTGGTTATCCAAATGGGCTTACCAAAAAGGATATTCCCATAGAAGGACAAATTATTCGTGTTGCGGATGAATATGATGCAATTGTAAGTAAAAGACAATATAAATCTCATATCGATATTTCCGATACCCTTGGATTATTAATAGAAGATGCTACTCCTTCACCTGGTAAAAAGGTAGGAAAAATTAATCCAAAAGTATTAAAAGCTCTTATTAAAGTCGTTATTGATGATATTGAATATGAAAAGTATTGTGTACAAGAATATGTGGAACATTTAGAAGAAAACATTGCTAGATTAAACGAAATTGATACATACGCCAAAAAAGCAAAAGAGGCAAAAAAAGAAAAAGACCGCATCTTTTATGAAAATGGTATGAAGGTATTATTCGAAAAGGGAGAAACGTTTGGTAATTATGTTGAAATTTTAGGAGAATACAAAGATGCTTATCAAACCAGAAGTGATATTTTAAAAAAATTAGACGCCGAAATCAAAAAAATTAAGAAAATGAAACTATAAAAGAAAATCAAATCGCTTATGCGATTTGACTTTCTTTTTTATTTTTATATTCAATATAATCTTCTATCATCATTTTAAACACAGCAAATACTGGAACCGCAAGAAACATTCCTAAAATACCAAAATAAGCTCCTCCTACCGTAACGGCAAATATCACCAATAATGGACTAATTTTTAAAGAATTTCCTACAATCTTTGGATTAATAACATTGGCATCAATTTGTTGTAAAATAATAACCACAATCGCCATCCAAATCGCTTTTCCAATTCCTCCTGTGAATAACGTAATCAAAATAGAAACTCCTACTCCCACAATTGCTCCAAAATATGGTATCAAATTGGAGGCTCCAATTAGGAAACCTAATAGTATGGCATATTTTACACCTAATATTGACATAGCCACTGAGGTTAGCACTCCCACTACAAAAGCATCTAATAGCTGACTTGATAAATATTTAAAGAAAATCGCATTGGTATTATGAAAATATTTTCCAATGGTCTTATACGTTTTTTGTTTGAAAATAGCTCCTGCCAATTTTCGTAAGAAGCATAAAATTTCCGTTCTTTCTAATAACAAATATACCGATACAATGAGTGCCACAAAGAAATCAAAAATTCCTCCTGCTACTCCAATAATTCCTTTGGCATATTCTAAAATGGTATTTAAGTTTATATACTCGGATAAATTAATTTGTTTTAAACTATCCGCAATCTTTTGTACATCAATCTGTCTTAAAATAGAATCTTCTGGTATGTTTTGCAAACTATTAATGGTATTTTGATAATATGGTACGATGTTGTTAGCTAAATCGGCAATGCTTTTTCCTAAATTAGGAATGATAAACTGAAAGGCTAATATTAAAATAATAAATACTACTATATATACTGTAAAAATACTAAGCCCTCTTGCTCTTTTCTTGATCCATTTGTTTTTTATTTTATGATATTGTCCTTCAATTTTTTTACAGGGAATATAAAATAAGTACGCCAATAACACTCCAAGTAAAAATGGCATCATCACATCAAAAACGTTTTTTAGCCAATTGGTAATATCATTAAAATTATCTAATGTTTTATATACAACAATTACTGCTACTGCAAAAATAAACCAATATAACCATTTCCCCCATATATTTGTTTTCTTTTCCATAACATTTCATTCCTTCCCTAATTTGTTTCATTTTAATCTTTCGTCCTTCTTATTTTACCTACAAAGATTTTTCTGTTCCTATTTGTATTTCTAATCCTACTGGGCAATGGTCACTTCCATATACGTCTTTATAAATATACGCATCTTTTATGTTTTCTTTTGCATCATTGGATACAATAAAATAATCAATTCTCCATCCTACATCTTTTTGTCTTGCATGTCCCATATAAGACCACCAAGTATAGGCAATTTTCTCAGGATATACAAAACGAAATGTATCGGTAAAACCTCCTTGCAAAAGCTTGGTCATTTTTCCTCGCTCTTCATCCGTAAAACCTGCATTTCTTCGGTTTGTTTTTGGATTTTTTAAATCAATTTCTTCATGTGCTACATTTAAGTCTCCACACATAATCACTGGCTTATTTTGGTTTAGACCGGTAAGATAATTTCTTAATTCATCTTCCCATATCATTCGGTAATCTAATCGTTCTAGTTCTCGCTTGGAGTTTGGTGTATATACATTTACTAAATAAAAAGTATCAAATTCTAAGGTAATGACTCTTCCTTCCTTGTCATGTTCTTCTATCCCAATTCCATAGGTGACGTTTTTAGGTTGTTGTTTTGTAAAAATAGCTGTTCCTGAATAGCCTTTTTTTATTGCACTATTCCAATATTGTGTATACCCTTGTAGCTCAAAATTTTCAATTTGCCCTTCTTGCATTTTCGTTTCTTGAATACAAAAAATATCGGCATTTACTTCTTTAAAAAAATCCTCAAATCCCTTTTTTAGAACCGCTCGTAAACCATTCACATTCCAAGAAATTAGTTTCATGGTATACCCTCCTTTATACAGTATGTGTGTATTATACCACGATTTTAGAAAAAACGGAACTTCTTTATCTTATTTTATTAAAGAACTGCTACTATATATCCTTTATTGCTGCTTTGTTACTATTATATTGATTTAACTTTTTAATTTCAATAAAACACATGGTTTAATATGATGCTTTTACATAATTATTTTTAATGATATACAAATGTAATATAAAATCTCTTGACAGAAGATATAAATTTATATAAAATTATACCATAAAATAAATTGGAAGGAGACAAAAGATAATGAAAAAACAAACTGGTATTACACTAATCGCTTTAGTTATTACGATTATTATTTTACTTATATTAGCAGGAATAGTCATTTTCTTTGGCCTTGGAGACAAAGGAATTATAACAAAAGCAATAACAGCAAAAAACGATACAGATGAAGCAAAAATAAAAGAAGAAATTGAGATGATACTCCTACAAGTACAAATAGATAAACAAGACACCATAACATTAGATGATGTACAATTATGGATAGGCTCTAATCAACCCGATATTAGTATTATTGATAATAGACCAGAAGAAAATACAATTGATTTATATTATCAAAATAGTATCATAAAAGTGTCTAATGATTTAAAAATCATAGAAATAATAAAATCAGAATTTAATATCATCATTAATAAGAAAATCAAAAATGAACAAATAACAATTACCCCTATTATTACTTCTAATATAAGTAATTTAACCGTTACTAAGATAAAATTTGGTGAAGAAGTACGAGATGGTAGTGAAGCAACATTTAATCTTAATTATCCACGGAATTTATAAAGTAGAAATAGAACTATCAAATGGTAAGACATTTGTTTCACTATATCATATCAATGAAGTAAACTATGATGTGGTAAAATATATGTCAGTAAATTCTATTTCCGCAGAAGAACTTGGTTTTACTATAGCAAGAGGTGGATATGACGCAATACCAGGCGTAGGAGGCCTAGGAGTGGCAAGATGGAGCGGTCACGGGCCACTTTATGGGTCCTTTGAAATATCATTAGATAAATTAAATATTTTTAACTTAAAACCAGAAGATATGAAAGTCGTTTTTTGCCTTTCAGCAGATGGTAATGCTTGGGCAGCAGGTTCTGTGTATGTATACTATTCAGAAGACGATTATGATCTTTATGTGGTTGATGCAGTTTCATGGACTGCAGTTGAACAATACTTTGACCGTTCTGTAAATATTACTTTCCGAGATGAACCGATACAAAAAATTAAATTTCTAATCGATGGATATGATCGGAGAATCAGCAGGAACAAAAGCATATATAAAGAATATTATACTAAATCCTAAAGGAAGAACCTATTTAATGTATAAAGGAAAACCTGTTAATAAAGAGCTTTATGGAGATTGGAAGCTTGAAAATGGTAAAGGTGGTTCTATTTCTTATGAAGAAAACCATGTTAAATATGAAAGTAATGAAATAGATGCGGTATCTGGAGCTTGCTTGAAAACAACAGGAAAAATTGATTTAACAAATTACACAACTTTATATTTACAAGTATCTTTTGGTAAACACAAATATTCTAATTCGTTAGTAAATTTAAAAATACTAGATGGCGAAACAGCTAATACCATTATAAAACAAATTTCACGAAGTGATATACAAGGTGCTGGATGGACTATGTCAATCGATATTTCTGATTTAAAAAATGTCTCGTATCCTATAGAGGTTTCTTTAGATGGTTATGAAGATGTACGTATATACAATATGTGGTTAGAATAAAAACTCAATCAGCGTTTAAAATAAATATTTTAAACGCTGATTATTTTTTTTATTGATACTATATGTTATAAAAAGAATTCTGCTTTTACAGAATTCTTTTTTATTTTATTCTACAGAATATACATAACATTCTAAATTCTTTCTACCATATTGTAATGCCTGTGCGTGAGTTCCCATATAAATATCTAGTTTGTTACTAGATATTGACCCACCTCTATCTTGAACCACAAACCAACCGCCATTTGATTTATCTTTTAAGGCTGGTATATAAATAATGGTTCCTAATGGATAATTCTTTCCTGCTGCAATAGTATGCCATGTAGATGGTGCTACACCAGAAGATGTCGTATTACTTGTTTTGCCACAACATTTTGTACAAGAACAATATGCTGAGGTATTAAAAGTTTTTACTATTGGCGTTTTTCCTTCTACCTTCTTTGCTAGTGTCGTATTGGTTGTTTTTGGTAATTCTACTGATTTTGTTCTTTCTACGTTTGATCTTGAAGTAACTGCTTCCTTTTTTATTTGAACCACTTGATTTACTGGTTCTTTTATGATATTTTCCGATAAAATAGTTCTTTCTATTTCTACTTCATTTTTAAATTTTGCACGGTACGTAATTTCTTTTAATCCGTTTTTTCCCCTTGTGATAATCTTACTGGTTCCCTCTTCCTCAGATGCATCTTTTGTAATCGTTTCAAATGGAATTTCCACTTGCTCGGTTATGATTTTTTCAATAACAGGTGCATAGTCTCCTAATAATTGCTCAATGGAAACTTCACTATTTTCCTCGGCTAATTTAATAACATCTTGCCCTTCTTCCGAAATTTTTGTAATGGTAATGGTTTTGTTTTCGGAAAGTTGTGCCTCCATATTAGGTACTACATTTTCCTCTGGTAATACCACAATATGATTTTCTTCTAGTATCTCCGAAATTTTGGTCTTTGTTGTTAGCACATTAATTTCATATTGATTGGATAACACAATTCTTACATTACTTAATTTTGTGTTTGTTGCCATAGTACCAACACCACATAAAAATATGAGTAGTATCATGGTAAACGCTATTTTTTTAATGGATAGTGAGGCTTTTTGGTTTTTAATCATTTGAACTTTAACCCCTCCTTTATTGATATGGACATTATATCGAACTGTTTTATATTTGTCAAATTTTTTGCCTTGTTCGAAAATACCAGTATCTATCTATATTGTATTCGGCTTGTACATAAAACATGACAAGTTTTTGCCGAAAACTTAGGGTTTTATTTATTTTAACTTTTCGTAACTTTCCTACATCTCTACTTCAATCTCATTTACCTTCCCATTATCCATTAGTTTTACCCTTTTTTCTTCTATTTCTTCCCCATTTAAGATAAAGCGTTCGACTCCGGTGGATTTTCCGTTTGGATTTTTTACTTTGATGTTGTATACACTGCTTCCGAATTCGTAGCGAACCCCGTATTCTTTCCAAGCAGAGTCTATGGCGGGTTTTATCGATAGAATTCCTCCTTCCATTTTTAGTCCTAATATATATTCGATTCCTGCTTTGTAGGCCCAGCTAGAAGAGCCTGTGTACCAAGTCCAGCCACCTCTTCCAATTAAATTTCCGACTCCGTATACATCGGCTGCTATAACATAGGGTTCTACTTTATAACGGCTTGCCATTTCTTTGGTTCTAGCATGTTCTACTGGGTTAATCATTCGAAAATATCCAGTGGCTTTGTCGCCAAACCCTAACATTGCTTCTGCAATTATGGTCCATACAGCGGCATGGGTGTATTGTCCCCCATTTTCTCTTACTCCTGGTAAGTAGGCTTTTATATAGCCCGGTTCTAAGGCACTTTTATCAAAAGCCGGGTCTAGTAGTTTGATAATGCCATTTTCTTTATCTACTAGATATTTTTCTAGGCTTTCCATGGAAATGTATTTTTTATCATTATCCCCTGCACCAGAAATAACAGACCAACATTGTGCAATATTATCAATTTTACATTCTTCGTTTTGAATGGTTCCTAGGATATTACCATCGTCCATATAGGCTCTTTTATACCATCTTCCATCCCAAGCTTGATTATTTAGGTTTCGTTTTAGTTCTTCTTGTACTTTTTCATATTTTTTAGCCCTTTCATTATCCCCTTGTAATTCACAAATTGGAATAAAGCGATTTAGTACCTCATATAGGAAAAACCCAAGCCATACACTTTCTCCTTTTCCTTTGTTTCCCACTGTACTAAACCCGTCGTTCCAATCTCCAGAGCCAATTTTCGGAAGACCATGTTCTCCAAAGCAAAGGGATTTTTCGATGGCTCTTATACAATGATGATAAATGTCTTCTTTTTTGTTTGCTTCCTTATGAAGGTCATAGTGTTCGTCTTCGTTTTCTTGTAATACTGGTCCTGCTCGGTATGGTACTTCTTTTGTTAAAAGTTCGGTGTCTCCGGTAAAGCGAATATATTCTGCTGTTACATAGGCAAGCCATAATAGGTCATCGGAAAATTTGGTACGAATTCCTCTACTGGTTTCCTCATGCCACCAATGCTCTACATCTCCTTCGATAAATTGATGAGAGGCATGTTTTAATACCTGATTTTTCATAAACTCTGGTGCTAGGTATTTTAGCCCCATGGTATCTTGCAATTGGTCACGAAAACCATACGCACCGCCAGATTGATAAAATCCAGATTTTGCCCACAAACGGCTTGCAATGGTTTGGTAGGCAAGCCAACCATTTAATAAGAAATTCATGGATTCGACTGGTGTTTTTACTTGCACGGTTCTTAGCAGTTTTGCCCAGTATTCTTTGGTATCTTTTAGTGCTTGTTTCGCATTTTCTAATATGGTGTATTGATATGCCGTTTCTTGCATGCTTTCTACTGTTTCTTCACTTCCTAATACGAGTACCATTTCCTTATCTTCAAAGGCTTTTAATTCTAATTCCATTTCTACCGCAATACATGGGGTATTGCCAAGGGCATTTTCATTATTTAAGGTTTGAAAATTCATCATTTCTGGCTTACGAAGGTTGCCGTCTCCGATAAATCTTCGTTTGTTTCCAGTATAGGATTTTATATTTAAACTAGAGGAAACATAGAGCTTAGAAGTCTCTAAATCTTGCATATATTGATTGTTCGCATATACCATGTTTTTGTCTTGGTCAAAGTGTAAATGGATATAGCCATCGCTTTTTTTACTATCTTCTCCTAACACTGGTTTTAAATAATATACCATTTTTAAGGTTCGTTTTTCTGGTAAAATATTTTTTATGCGAAGAATAGAAACTTTTACATTATTCTTTACTGGCACAAAGGTTTCTTGCTCTTGTAATAACCCATATCGTATATTTTGGAATTTGCTATACCCAAACCCATAGGTAATATAATACTCTTCCTCATCTTGGTTTAAGTTTGGGCATAAAGTCCATAAGTTATTATATTTTTCGTCTTTTAGATAGATAATTTCAGAAGGGATATCTCCTACTGCATCATTGGACCAATCGGTTAGGCGGTTTAACCTACTGTTTTTGTGCCAAGTGTAGCCAGAGTTATTGGTGGTTACCACGCTTCCAAAGTTTGGGTTTGCTAATACATGGCTCCAAGCAACAGGGGGTTTTGTGTGTTTTGTCATTTTTATTACATACTCTTTTCCATTTTCTGCAAATCCCCCGTATTCATTGTAATATGCTAATTTTTCCATATTGATAGCATGATTATTTTTTTCTTCACTTACCAATACCATTTCTTCTTTTTTAGGTGGTGCTTGTTTTTTTATGGTATCTAAATAATCCTCTTCCGAATCTCGTAAAATTGTTTTTAGATTCCCCAAATGGGCATCCAAAATGAAATTGGCACGAAATTCTAAGATCTCCTTATTTTCCATTTCATTGGCATTTAGTAAATAGATACCCGCCTTTTGGTTTAATAAATACATGAAATGACGGTTTAAAATTTGGGTTTCAATCATTTCTTTTACATATCGTTCATATACATTTTCTTCTTCATTTAAAATGACTAAATCCAATTCTACATTTTTGGCTTTGAAATATTCAAAGGCTTTTAGCACTTCTTCTACCACATACGCATCGTTTACATCTTTAATTTTTACCAGTAAAATTGGTAAATCACCTGAAATACCATATTGCCATAAATCTCTTACATAGTAGGTGTGTTCTTTTGGCTTTACTTGCAGTTTTTTTAGTGGATTTTGTACTAGCAAATAAGACAATAGTTTTTGGTACACTTCGATGTCTTTTCCTTTTACGCCTAAGTACCTTGCCTCTTCTTCTACTCGTACTTTGGATAATTCAAATGCTCTTTTTACATTTTCGTTACTTGCATATTTAGTTAGGTTTTCTTCAATTTGTTCTTTGGCATCAGACATGGTGATAATTAAATTAAGAGTAATCGTTTCCCCCGGTTTTAGTAAAATGGTTCTTTTTAGGGCTACTACTGGGTCTACGGTTAGACCTAAGCTTTTGGAAAATGGAATGGAGTCTTCTATCATTTTGGGAATTCCAAAATGAATTCCTTGTTTTAATCGTTCGTAATCAATTTCATATTCCAGTTCTCCTATGGTTTCGTGGTTGGTATTTAAGGTAACTCCTAAGAAGATTTCTGGGGTTTGCCCTCTTCGGTTTCGTTTGATTAATAACGAATTGGTATCTTCTAAATATTCGTATTTTAAAAACAAATTGTTAAAAGCTCTATGGGAATCGTCTTGTTCTTTGGTGGATAAGACTGGTTCAAACACACTAGAAATTTCTAGGGTTTCTTCCATATTTCCAGTGTTTTCTAGCTTTAAGGTTCTAATTTCTACTGGGTCTTCTGGTGCGGTTATTACCTTACAAGTGGTAATGATGTTTTCATCGTTTCTTACTAGTTTATCTTGGTCTGGTAGGAAATTTACCTCTAATTTATCCGGTGGTACGGTATCGTTTTTCATTAAGGTACTCCAAATTCGTTTGGTACGAATATTTTTTACATAAAAAGCAATTCCACTTGGTACGTCGTTTGTTGCCTTATAGCGGTTTACCAATTGATTTTTATACTTACTAAAACCTTCCCCTCTCTCATTCATACAAATGGAATAATTCTCGTTTGATATGGTATTAAAGTTATTCAAGCTTTCATTTAGTTTGGTATAAACTCGGGTGGTGTAGTTTTCGTAATCGATGGTCTTTAGTTTTTCGATTTTTTCTTTCTTTTCTTTTGTAATGATAACATCTTCTGGCATGCGTTCTTGTAATAAAATATCGACTGCCTTTATTTCTGGGTTTTCCATAAAACGTTCTTGTAAGATATTGTTATTTAGTAAATTATTAATGGCAAGCAAAATCAGGGCCTGATGATGTGCCATATAGGTTTTTACAACCGCATATTTTTGGTTTTGGCGAAGTCTTGCTGGGGTATAATCGATGGCTTCATAGAAACCATATTTTCCTAGCATTTGGTTTTGTTCTAATTTCTTCATATTTTCCAATACTTCTTTTGGTTCATCTTGCAAGCTTAAAATACTTCCATAAGCACTTACTACCATTTCATCGGCAAGTCCTCGTTTTAAACCAAGCCATGGAATACCAAAGGCTTTGTATTGGTAATTGGAATTTAAGTCTTTCAAATTAAACGCAGATTCGGAAATTCCCCAAGGAATGCCTAACCTTCCGGCGTATTCTTTTTGGCTCATTGCCATAAAATGGCAAGACTCGGAAAGCAAGCTTCCTTCATACATACGAATATTGATGTTTGGCATTAAATATTCAAAGGCTGTTCCAGACCAAGATACCAAGCCTTTATAACCTCTATTGACAGTTAGGGTTCTACTTAGGTTTTGCCAATGTTTGGAAGGAACATCATGTTTGGCAATAGCAACAAAACTTGCTTGTCTTGCCTCACTTGCTAATAAATCGTAATACGAGTCGGTTAGTTTGTTTTCTTCTACATTAAAACCAATGGAGAAAAGTCGTTTTTCTTCATCATACAAATAACGAAAATCGGTGTCATGAATTAGTTTAGTTACCATTTGAAGAAGGGCTTTTAATTGTTGTTCCTCAATTTTGTCTTTCTGGTATTTTTCTACGTTTTCTAAAAAACTTTTGGTAAGGTATAAATATCCTACAAAATTTCCACTATCGACACTAGAAATGTATCTTGGTAAGAGTGGTTGTAAGGTAATAGTGTTATACCAGTTATATAAATGCCCATTCCATTTGGCGAGTTTTTCAGTAGTTTGTAGAGTGTTTTGTAACTTTTCCATGGCAGTATTTAGGGGAATAAACCCTAAGTCATAGGCCGATAGAATGGTAATTAATCCTAAGCCAATATTGGTAGAGGAAGTTCTTGGTACAATCTTTTTTGCTCGGTCTTCTTGGTAGTTATCGGGTGGTAGATAATTGTTTTTTTGGTTCATATACGTATCAAAATAATCCCAAGTCTTTTTGGCGATTTGATGTAGATATTCAATTTGGGAATTGGTTAATTGTTTTACTTTGGCTACTGGGATGTTTTCTTTACTGATATACCAACAAATGCCCGGTGCCATTAGCCATAATACCCCAAGAGTAATTCCTATTGTCATCATAAAATAGGAGCCTGTATATTGGGAAGCAAACACGGCTAGCATAGCGATGATTAGTTGCACCCACATAAAGCGATAATAAGAAAAAAGGTCAGTTTTCCCGTTTTTTTCTGCCTCTTCTGCGGTGGTCCATTCTAAAAGATGTTGTTTAGAATAATATTTTCGGTAAAGGGTTTTTATAATGGCATTTAGGGATATATAGGCTTTGTGTGGTAAAAAGGTAAGCTCTAATATACCTCTTAATATACTTGCTTTCATACTAGATATGGTTTTATCAAAGCTTTTGTTTGGCTTACTTCCTACTTGTTTACTACATAGATAACCAAATAGGTCTAGTAGGGTTGGGAAAATGACACTTATCAAAAGAATTCCTAATCCTAAGGCGATGTTTTGCTTGGTTAATAGAGAATAGACGATTAACGTAACTACGCTAAACATTATCATAATGGGTACTAGGCTTTGCCTTAAATTATCTAAAATTTTAAATTTGGATAATCCGTTTAATGGGTTTTTCTTGGTAATTCCTTCTTTATTGGTAATAGTTCCTTTTATCCAAGAAAGAATTTGCCAGTCTCCTCGTATCCAACGGTGTAGTCTTAGCATATAGGCATTGTATTTGTAAGGGTAGCCATCTAAGAGTAAAATGTCGGAACAAAGCCCACATCTTAAATAACAGCCTTCTAGTAAATCGTGGCTAAGGACGGTGTTTTCTGGAATTTCGTTTTTAAATATGGTGTGGAATAATTGTAAATCGTAAATTCCTTTTCCGGTAAAAATGCCTTCATCAAAATTATCTTGGTACGTATCGGAAATGGCATTGGCGTAAGAATCAACTCCACCAGCTCCTGCGTAAATTTTGGTAAATAGGCTTTTACTTGCAGATACTAAGTCAATTCCAATTCGTGGTTGAATTAAGGCATGCCCAGAAATAACGGCATCTCCTGTTTGGTTTAGCTGTGGTTTGTTTAAGATATGAGAGGCGGCTCCTACTAATTCTAGAGCGGAATTTAGTACAAGGTTGGTGTCTGCGTCTAGAGTAATGATATAGCGAATTTCAGGAATATTTTGTTCTTGCTCCATGGTGTTTATTTGGAAAAGTCCTGTGGTTTTTTCGCATAGGAATTGGTTTAGCATACCTATCATTCCCCTTTTTCTTTCCCAACCTAGGAAGCATTTTTCTTTTTCATTCCACACTCTTTTTCGGTAAATAAATTGGAATTTTCCCATGGGTTTTGTTTGGTATTTTTGGTTTAGTCTTGCTACTTCTTCTTTTCCTGCTATTACGATTTCTTTATCATAGGTTTCTTGTTGTTTGTCTGAGGCACTCGCGTCGGCAAGTAAGGTAAAGTATAGGTTTTCGGAAGGGTTGGCAAGGGAGTATACTTCCAATTTTTTCATTAAATCTTTTACCTTTACGGCACTTGTTACAATGGTAGGAATAATGACCATGGTGGCTTGTTCTTTGGGAATTCCATAAGCGTAATCCATTTTGGGGATTAATTTTGGTTTTACGAGTTTGCTTAAAGCAAATTGTACGAGTTGTGTGGTAATGGCGGAAATGGGAAGGAATATCAAAATTCCAATTCCTACTCCCCACCATAGGTTGGTTTGTTTTGCATAGTACATAGCAAGTGCTAGGGTTGGCAATAAGGTTAGTATAACAAGAGCACCTATATAGGCGGATGTGCTTTTTTTTGTGCATGGTGGCTTTTTATTGGTTTGTAGTGCTTTGTATAAATCTTTTTCGCCTTCATCTATTAAATAATAACCAATATGGGATTGTTTGTTATTGGGACGTTGGATACATGTTTTTTCGGTGTTTTGTGTGTTGTTTGTGGGTTGTTGGTTATTATTCGGACGTGCCATGCACGCCCCTACGGTGTTTTGTGGGTTATTTTTGCTGTTTGATTGGAATTTTTGGGCTAATTCTAGGGCTTTTTTGGTGATGTAGATTTCAGAGATTTTGGTTCGTTTGGAAATTTCTTTTATTTTATTTCGGTAATAAGCTTTTGTTTTGTAATCCATGTTTTCATATACACCGCTTGGGTCTTGTTTTAGTACTTCTTCTACTCCATTAATGTTTTCAAAAATTTCTAGAAAGTTAATTCTTCCTATTTCCTTCATGCTTTTAATGCAATTTCCAATGATAACTTTTCTTACCGCAATATCAAAATGCTCTTTTTTGATTACTTCCGATACACTCGTTCCCATTTTCATTACTTCGGTTTCAAGGGCATCTAAATACGCATATGCCTGTTTCCCATATCGTTTTAAACGGTACGACATATGTTCAATAAAAGGATATTTCATTTCCTTATTTTCAATTACCTTATGAGGATTTTGCGATTTTAATTGAAATCGGATTTCTTCTTTTGGTTTGTTTTCTACTAATCGTTCTAATATATTTTCTACTTTATATTTTTGCATTTGTACCGAATAAATTTTATCACATACTCCACGAATGGTTTCAATCATCGCTATTTGAAGGAAAGTTCCAATGTTCCAAATTTCTTCCATATTTAGTGTTTTTTTCCTTTGGTAGGCAGCCAATAATTTTTGTAGATTATGGCTATCAATTTTTCCTTCGGTATAGGCTACAATTTCTGAGGCTAATACATAAATTCTAGCAAACCCTTCATAGGTGCCATTTGCTAGTGCTACAAAATTCTTATATTTACTTAAACTTAAGTCTTTTGCAATCATTTTTACGGTTTCTTCGATTGTATAATAATTATCAAGTAACCATTCTCCAGCTGGGTGAATATGAAGACCCATTTTTAAATGTGCATTTAGTAATTCATAGGTTTTGGTAATTTCTTTAAAGTTGTCTTCTAGCCTAGGAATTGGGTAAGTTATTTTATCAGATTTATCTTTTAAGATATGGTCTGATGCTATCTTTTCTAAATAGTTTTCTAATTGATATTCATCTAACAGGGCACCTTTTAGGTTTAATACTTTTACTAATTTCAAAAAAATCCACTCCTTGGTATGTATTTTTTTAAAATTAGTGTTTCCGTTTTGTCAAAAACTATGCAAAAATTTACACAAAAATTTGTTTGGCATTTCTTTTTACTTACTGTATATTAATAAGTGCCTTTCTGCAAGGTAGAAAGGAGGACCTAATGAATGAATTGATTAAACTGTTAAAACTTTATTTGATTTACTTGATTGTAAAGCATTTAGGGGATTAACGCACAAAAAAGACTAGGATTCGCACTCCTAGTCTTTTTTCGTTCTAATGAATGATTTGATTAAGACTTCGTCTTGCTGTTATTATAACATCGATTTTATTATATGTCAAATTTTGATTCTTATTCCTGATTATCATGTATTTTCTCGGTTAATTTTTCTAAGCATGCGTCAATTTCGGCGGCACAGAAACGATAGGTTACAATGTCATACCCCCATGGGTCTTTAATTTCTACTCCGTCTTTTGTAAGACCTACGTATTCTTTTAGGGTAAAGATTTTGTCTTTTAAATTTGGATACATTTGTATTAGGCTTTGTTTATGGGAATTTGTCATACATAAGATGATGTCCATTTCTTGAATGTTAGAATTTCTTGTTAAGGTGGCTCTATGTTTTTTTAAATTTACACCATATTCTTCCATTACCTTGGTGGCTTCCTCGGTAGAGACATCCCCTGGCATAGCAAATATGCCTGAAGAATATATTTCGATACCCTGTAGGTTCTTTTCCTCTACCTTCTTTTTCATTAACCAATGTGCCATGGCACTTCTACAAATATTTCCTGTACAAATAAACATCATTTTCATACTGGTGTCCTCCTTGTAATTTATCTATATTCGGGTCGATGAGGGCATCGCCCCCTACTGTTTTGGTTATTTTATCATAGAACATAAAAAAAGAAAACCCCAGAATTGCTCGCTTGCAATTCTGGGACAAACAAAGATCAGTGCGGATAACAAGCATCGTTAAGACGATGCTCTTTTTCACGCCTCTCCAGCTCTCTTTCCACTCTCTGTTCCATGTCTTCTCTGAATTCTTTCAACTCTTTGTCTGATAATCTTGTAAAATCAATTTGTAAATCGTACATGATGATACCCTCCGTCTTCGCGGTTTATAGTGACACTATTATTATACTCTATTATTTACATAATTTCAAGTGTATTGACAACTTTTTTCGTGTGAAACCTTTTGAATAGTACATTTTCTCATTCGTTTTAATACTTTAAGTATACTTAAATTTTCATTGCCATATTGCGTTTGTTAGACAATTCCCATATCCGGCTTACTAGTTCTTGCATATAATCCATAATTTGCTTTTTTGCAATTTCTTGTTTTAAATAAATTTTTTGTTCTAATAGTACTTTTTCCTTTACCATAAGTTGTATTGTTCCTATTACATAGCCACTTTCAATTGGTGCTACTAAATTTTTTTCGTATTGTATTTTAACTTCAATATCTTTGTCTTGACCTTTTAGAATTGGTGTCCATGTAATGTATACTTCTTCTAATTCATATTCAATTTGTATTGTTTTTGCTTTCTGGTATTCGATATTTGGTGCTTCTTCTTGTAGCCATGTTTTAAATTTTTCTTCTATCTTTTCTTTTACATTCACATATTCGTATTTTGAAAATGCATATTCAATTAATTTAATACTATCACTTGTTCTTATTTTTTTCGTATCTGCTCCTAATACCACACAAATAATTTGATGTCCATTTCTTGTAATAGAAGTTACTAAGCATCTTCCCGCTCCATTCGTAAAACCAGTTTTTACCCCATTTACTCCGTTTAAATTTCCTAATAATTCATTCGTATTAGATATTTGTTTTGGTTGACTATTAATATGTATTTGGCAAGTTTTCGTTGCTACTATACTTGCAAATTTTTCATTTTTAAGGGCATAATCGGTAAGAACTGCTAATTCATAAGCAGTAGTATAATGTTCTTCTTGATCTAAACCATGTGGTGTTACAAAATGCGTATTGTGTAATCCTAATTCTTTTGCCTTTTTATTCATTAAGTCTGCAAACCCTTCTACACTTCCTCCTACATATTCAGCAAGTGCTACCGCTGCATCTCCTTCTGTTTTTTAATGACAGGAAAATACAAAAATAAGTATTCACTTTCAAAAGGAGATAATAATTTTAAAATTTTATTTAGTTTTAATTTTAGAGACTACTATTAGTCTCTTTTTATATGCTTGTATTATTGTTGAAAAACAGTCAGAGCAAGAAAGTATATTTATGAACAAGGAGGTAAAAAGTGAATGAAGAAAACAAAATTAATTATTATGCAATCATACCGGCTACGGTTAGATATGATAAAAGTTTAAAAGCAAATGAAAAATTGCTTTATGGAGAAATAACTGCTTTATCCAATAAAAATGGCTATTGCTATGCACAAAATAGATATTTTGCAAATTTGTATAATGTAAGTATTGAAACTGTTAGCAGATGGCTTTCTCATTTACAACAATTAGGTTTTATTCAAATGGAAGTAAAGAGAAATGAAAACAAAGAAGTTATTGCTAGATACATCTATATTGTGGATATACCCTCCCATCAAAAAAATCAATACCCCTCCCCACAAAAATATCAAGAGGGTATTGACGAAAATGTCAAAGATAATAATATAAATCTTAATATAGATGAAGATGAATTATTTACTTTACTTATAAATAACAGTTTTAAAATTTCCGAAGAATTTTATGGAATATTAGAAAGATTAGAGTTACTTTATAATGAACAAATACTTGTACATATGAAACAAGACAAAATTCAAATGGTAAAAGATATAATCTATATTTTGTATGATTTGTATAATGGTAATTTCAATAATTTACTACTAAAAGCAAATAGAGAAACATTAATAAATTTATATTTACTCTCTTTAGAACATAACCCTGATGACTTATTAAACTATTACAAAAGAACTATTATAAACAAGTACACAAATAATAGTACGAGGAGTTGATTAGATGTTAAATAATTATATAGATAACTTTGAAAACATTGTATCTTCTATCTTTTTTGTAAGTTTTAAAGTAATGGTAATCGTTTTGGTAACTTTGCTTATATTATCTTTACTATTACTTGCATTAGGATGTTTGATAAAATCACAAAAGATAAAATCAAAATTCTTAATAGTAGCACCTTGTTTATTGCTGGGAAATATATTTTTTATACTTCTTCCCTATATAATCGTGTACTTTAAGAACATAATAAAGTAGTGTTTTCGACTACGATTGTCCTTCAAATAAATCGTAGGAGATGATAAATCATGAAATTATTAAAAAGAAAAAAACAAATACTTACTAAATTATCTACACTAGGAACAATGCTTACTTTATTTGCTATAAAAAGCAATTTAGTCTTTGCTACTGGTATTGGTACTGCTGAAGTACAAACAGCAACTGATAATATTAAAAGAGTTATTACAAGTATTGCTATGCCACTTGGTGGTGTACTTATCTTTGCAAGTATTGTGGTTGCAGCAATAAAAATGATAGCAAATGCAAATAATCCTCAAAAAAGAGCAGAAAGCATTGGCTCTCTTGCATGGATATGTGGTGGTGGAGTTGTGCTTGGTGCTTCCCTTATTATTGCACGGAATAATCATAAATGTGGCTACTAATAACACTGGTAGTCTACTGGGAAGTTAGGGGTGATATTATGAGAGTTTTCAAGGTGCCTTATGATATTAAACGAGAAGAAAAGATATTTGGTGGCTATTTAAGTCTACGACAGGTTACCTATTTAATGTTAGGAATATCAAGTTTAGCAATACTAGCAACTCCCATCATTATGGGTTTTAAGATTTTCTTTATTGCATTAATATCTATTTTCTTTTTACTTTGTGCATTTTTTAAGGTTAATGAGCAGAACTTTGATAAGTTCTTTTTTTATGCAGTAAAATATCTAATTCGCAATAAAAACTTTGTATATGTGAGGTGTTGCGAATGTTCATAATGAGTATTTTCCTAGTATTAACGGTGGTCTTTGTTATTGGAACTGCTATTTATTTGAATTATAAGAAAAAGAATAATAATAGTAATTTGAAACAAAACGATAATAAGGAAGCTAAAGAAAAAGGTAAAAAGAAAAGTAAAAAGCAATTAGCAGATATTCTAAAAATAAAAATTAAAGATAATATAATTGCTATTGATAATCGATATTCCACTATTATTAGACTAGGAAACATTGACTATAATATGCTATCTACTAGCGAACAAGATTCCATAGAAAATGTCCTAATACAAACTGCACTTGCAATAGATTATCCAGTACAGTTTTTTAGTACAACAGAGTTTATTGATACAAGTAAAGTAATATCACTAATTAAGCAAAATAAGACTACAAATTACAAAATACAGGAATACCAAGATTATTTAATTAAATATCTAAAAACCTTGATGGAAAATCGCACAATTTCCGTTGTAAAAAACTATGCAATCGTTTCTTATGATGGGCTATATGAAAATGCCATAGAAGAACTAAGCAGAAAAACTTTATCTTTTAAGGGAAATTTGCTAAGAGCAAAAATTGAATGTGAGATATTAACGGAAGATGAACTATACAATTTAATTTATAGGGAATTAAATAAAAATTCTACTCTTAATATCAGTAAATTAAAGGAAGGAGGAAATTTATATGTGGGTAAAAAACAAAAAGCAAAAGCAAAATGATATTGATATTTTTAATAATTCGCCTAGTATGATGGATTTATTACTTCCAGATACATTACAAGAACGAAAAGATTATCTTTGTTTAGGGTATAACAAATATTCTCGTTCTTTTGTAATGACAGTCTATCCTGAACAAACATGGGTTGGATGGTTAGATGACCTTTTTAACATTGGAAATATCAATATATCTATAAAAATAGAACCTACCAGTAATGGTAATGTTATAAATCAACTAACAAAAAAATTAGTACAACATCAGTCTGAATATGCAACATATTCAAGGCAACGGTAATATTTTGCATTTACCAGAGTTAGAAAAACAAATTGGTGATTTAGAAGAACTAAGGATGTTAATACAAACGAATCAAGACAAGTTATTTTTTGCTACAATATTTATTACATTAAATGCTGAAAACTTGCAAGAATTAAACGAAAAAACAAAAATATTAGAAAGTGAACTAAATAAGAAAACAGCAATGATCCGAACCCTTACATTTAGACAGTTGGAAGCATTAAAAAGCGTACTTCCCATTGGTGAAGTACCAATTAGCAATCATGAACGTAATATGGTAGCAGGTCGGAGTGGCTACAGTAATTCCAATATCTAATCCTAATTTGAGCCATGACAAAGGTATTTTTATAGGTAGAAATATTTATACTAATGCACCTATATATGTAGATACATTTTGTGGTCCCCCTACACTTCCTAATCCACACATTTTTATTTGTGGTACTTCTGGTGGTGGGAAAAGTGTCGCTCTTAAAACTTTGACAGCAAGAAACATCATAACTACTCGGTTGTGGTGCTTTTTTTATAGATGTCGAGGGCGAATATACAAACTTAACAAAAATGTTAGGTCGGTAAAGTAATCAAAATATCACAACGGTGAAAGTTCTGGAATAAATCCATTTGAATTAGAACCTGACACTAGAGGAAATAAACAATTCCTAAATATTTTAGATAAAGTTGCAGAAATTCGAGCATTACTAGCAACAATATGTAGAAATTATCAAGGTCGAACCCTAAACGGAACAGAAATTACAGAAACTGAAATAGTTGTTAATCAGTTATACACAGAAAAAGGGATTACAAGCGATGTCAATTCACTTTTTGAAAGAAAAGGTGGAAAACTTGAAAATGGTAAATATGTAGTTGGGAAAATTCCTAAAAAAATGCCTACATTAAGTGATTTTCAAAAAAAATTAAAAGAAAGAAATAAATGTAATGAACTCGCTGAACTTTTAGTACCTTTTCTTAAAGGTAACTCTTTAGGTATTTTTGACTGCGAAAGTAGAATTACATCAGATGAAGAGATTATCAATTTTGATATGTCAGAGATAAAGGATGAATTTACAAAGTTATATGCTTCTTTTGTAATTCTTACTTGGGTATGGCAAAAGTATGTACTTAAAAATAAAAATAAAAAGAAAATTATTGTTTGTGATGAGGCATGGTTATTCTTAAAATTTCACGAATCTGCTGAATTTTTAGTAAATGTTGCACGTAGGCGGAAGAAAATATAATGTACCTCTTTTTATTCGGTAGTCAGTTTATCGATGAATTTCTAAGTTGTGAAGAGCGGTAAAACAATTATAAATATATGTTCAACACGATATTTATTTAAACAAAGTCCTGGTAGTGTTAATGGTGTTGTTGATTTCTTTAATTTAGCGGAAGGGACAAAAGATTTTTTGACAACTGCTAACCCCGGCGAATGTATCATTAGTCTTAATAATAATGTAACAGCAATAAAATTTGTAATTACAGACTATGAGAAAAAGTTTGTATTTACTTAGAAGGAGGCGATAGAAAATGAAAAAAGTATTAAAAATTCTTTTTATTGTAATTACTATTTTCGTATTGCTTTCCCCTATTTCTTTTGGTGCTGAAGATGTAAAATTTAAGGAACAAATAAAAAAGGAAGATGGCAGTTTGTTTGAAAAAATAATAGCCGAATGCATTGGTGGTATTGTCCAAACAGTATTTGATTTTACAACTCGGAAAAGAAGCAAATGTCGGCTTCAAAGATTACGATACTCTAGTATTTAACAACAAGTCGAACAATGATTCTTTATCCCCTTTTACTGAAGAATTATGGAATAAGTCTATGAATTGGTATAAAGTATTTGCTGTGATTTCTGGTAGTTTGATACTAATTGCTGTATTTATTTTATCTTATAAAATCATAAGTGCAGGTCTGAATATTGCTAGAAAAAATGAAGCAAAAGAAAGTTTAATGAGGCTTTTGTTTGGTGGTATTGCAATTACATTAGCCCCCTTATTTATACGATTTTTATTGTTCATGAATAATAGTTTAGTACATTTATTAGTGACAAGTACAAATTCTGGTACACTAGACGGATTACTTGGAAATAGTATGCTAACAAGTATAAGAACAGGAAATGCAATTACAACCGCCTTAGTAATAGCAATGTTTATATATTTATTTGTAAAACTTAATATTAAATTTATTGTAAGGCAATTTACAATAATAATTTTTACCATATTTACTCCTGTTGCATGTCGGACTTTGGATTATCAATAAAAATGTAACTGCTATAAGTATTTGGGCAGGACAAATTATAATGAATATATTTATGCAGTTTATATACTGCTTTTTATTTTTGATTTATCTTGCTTTCCTGCCTTCTCGGAGGTGGTTGGGCTATTTCCTTAATATGGGCTATGATGATATTGCCACTTGCTGACGCATTACAAAATTGTCTACAAAATTTAACAAGTAGAATTGCTGGTGTAGATAATGAGCAGATGACTGGTCGTGTAATGGGTATGGGAGCAATGCTTGGTTTTGGAATTGGGGCAATAAAAGAACAATTTAATTCCCCATCAGGAAATATAAAAAATGGAGATTCTAATAACAATAATTCTTCTAGTGGTTTTAAAGGCTTTGTAAGTAGAGCAAAAGCAGTTATTAATCCTAACATGAATCTAAGTGATGAAAAAGACTATAACGGCAATATAAATCCTATCAGAGAAGTTTTAACAAAGGAAAAAAATACTTTCACTAATGCTACAGATAATAGCAAAATTGCACATGAAAAAGTATCTAATAATAGCACTGTAAAATCAGTTGTTGGAACAGTTGTTAAAACTGGTTTTAATGCAACAAAAGCATACCTCGATATAGGTTCTAAAATGGTGGAGGGCGATTTTAATAAATCCGCTTATACATATAAGAGAACGAAAAATACAAAAAAGAAAAGCAATTTTCAAAGTGCTGAATATATAAATAGAATTTCTAACAATTCTAATGATGTGCAGAAATTAGGTGATGATGATGAATTTAGAAAAAAAGACTAAGAATAATGTAAAAAGAATAGCATTTAAAGTTATCAAACCATTTCTACCGTTTATCATAATAATTGTTGGACTATTTTTTGCTGTATGTACAATTATTGATGCAATATTTATACAAGATGTTCAAAGTGATATTTCTTCTATGTCAGAAGCACAAGCCATATTAAGAAATAAATGTATTGAAAAAGCAGAATATCTAAACACTTGTCATAATTTTAAAGATGGTATCTCCACAAATTATTTGCTTGATGTGGATAGTAGAAAAACTGACAAAGAAGTTCAATGGTCGCATTTATATTCATTAATGACCTTTCATAACATGGTTGACGAAAAGGACATTAACGAAGCACTATTAAATGAAGTTTCTAAATATTTTGAAAGTACATTTAGATATGAAAAAAACATTATCAAAATTGAAACTACCACAAAGGATGATAAAGGTAATAAAACAATATCTACAAAAGAAGAAACACAATATTTGTTGGTAGAAAGTGATACGATTATTGGTCATTATAAATATGACTATGTAGAAAAAACTTTGGAAAATGGCAATACAAAGACTACTAAAAAAGTATTTGTAAATGAAACACTAATAGGCGAAAAGTATGAACGTCTGAAACAGTATTTAAAGCATAAATTACATATAAAAGATAGTGAATTAGAAACAGATTTAGAAATTATAATTCAATCTGCAAATGGCTATTATGAGGGCGAAGAAAATACAAGTTGGTTACAAGGTAATTCTTCTAATTCAAACATTATTACCAATGGAAAAGGACTTGTTCCTACTGGTATGTTTACATGGCCTATACCAGGATATACAAAAATCACTTCTCATTTTGGTATGCGAACACATCCAATTACTCGGTGCATATAAACTACATTCTGGCGTAGATGTACGGTGCCCCCATTGGTGCTAACTTTGTCGCAATGGCTGATGGAACCGTTATAAAAGCGGTTTATAGTTCCTCTTATGGAAATATGGTTATGATAGACCATCGGTGATGGTATTGTTACACTTTATGCACACGGTTCTGAAATATTAGTAAAAACAAATCAAGTAGTAGAAAAAGGACAAGCAGTTTTAAAAGTGGGGTCGACTGGTTATTCAACTGGTCCTCATGCACATTTTGAAGTTAGAATAAATGGTAATTTTGCAAACCCTGAAGATTATTTTGAAGGAGGTACTTAAATGGTATTAATTTTTACAGATAATGAGCAGTTAGATAAGGATTTAAACAAAAAGATTTCAAATAGTAGAGTGGTCTATTATCCCGATTATGTGTTAGAAGAAAAAGAAGCAACAACATTAATTGCTACGATACAACCCAATAAATATAATTTCAAAGACTTCATGTTTAAAGTCCGAGAGAAAAATATACAAGTTGTTCTTATTTTAGAAAACGATACAGTAAAAGAATTAAAAGACGCCTTACTTCTTGGGATTTATGACATTGTTTTTGATCCTTTTGACTTGCAAGATGTATATGATAAGATTACAAATCCAAGTCCGTTTTCTAAAGTTTCAAAATATATAAAAGATATCTTAGAACTAGAAACAACAAGCTAGTTCTATTTTATTACTTTAAGGAAAGGAGGGATAAATTTGAATAAGAGATTAAAAAAAGCAGTCGTTATTTTTCTTGTTTTATTACTAACTATTATCGCAATTATATCGACTTTTTTTATTACAAAGTATTATAGTGATAAAGCAATTATTAATAGGGTAACAGAAATTTATTCTGATGATAATGTTCAAGAACGATTAAATGCTGAACAAGACGAATTATTATTACAAATAGACGACGAAACAGTATTAGGAGTTATCAAGATAGACAAAATAGGCTTTGAAGGTTTAGTTTATGAAGGTACATCTTTAAGTACACTAAAAAAAGGAGTTGGGCACTTTGAAAACTCTGCACATTTAGATGGAAATGTATGTCTTGCTGCACATAACACAAATAAGTTTTGGGCTAAACTACATACTCTACAAAATGGTGATAAGATAATCTACACTAGTTTTTTGGGTTCAAAAGAATATCACGTCATAAACATAACGACAATTGATGAAGACGACTGGTCTTTGTTAGAAGATACAGATGAAAATATGATTACTCTTATTACTTGTGTAAAGGGTCAAAAAGAAAAAAGGCTTTGCGTACAAGCCATGGAATTTTAAAAAAAATTTTCTGTTGAGCATTGTCAAAACAATCTAAAAGATGTTATCCTTATAATTACCAAATTTTATGAAAGGGTGATGTCTTATGAATAAAAAGAAAATTATATTTATTGCTACTTTCTTAATTGTTTTTATTACTATTATTATAATTATCACTTGTTATCAATCTTCAGATAATGTACAAGAAACTAGCAATAACCAAACAAATCAAATTGTTCTAAATACTATAAATAAACACTCATTAGAAAATAATGTTATACAAAATACTATTGAACAGTCTAGTCAAAACATTGTTGAGCAACCTACAAATGAAGTATTAGAACAAAAGGAAGAAATAACTGATACAAAAGAAAAAACGAAAAGCCAAAATAATTCAAAGGCGACAAACACGAAAAGTACGAATACTAAAAAACAGACAACTAGCACAAAAGAACAAAATGATAGTAAAAAGTCCTTAACTATAAAATCAAGCGGAACATATGACATAAAAAATGGTGGAACTGCTATATATTCCGAAAGTGTTGAAATGCCTTCTGAATGGCTAGATTATTAATTTTCAAATAAACATCTAAGGTAAAACCTTAGGTGTATTTTTATGTAAAAATAGGAGGTAAAATCTATGAAAAGATTATCGAAAATGCTAAGTTTAATATTAGTATTAATTATATTGTTATCTACAATATTACCCGTTCTATGTAATTTATCAAAAGTTTTTGCTAACACGTATTCCGTAGAATATCATGGAAAAGTTTCTTATGGTTCTTCTACGGTTGGTAGTTTTACTGTAAATGGTGCTAGAGCATTTTGTATGGACCACGACAAGGATAGTCCACCTACTAATACGGAAGTTAACGAAGAATTATATAACAACACTAATATAGCAAAATGTCTATATTATGGTTGGGGACGGTGCAAGACAATGGAGTGGTTTTACTAGTGAAAACATGGGGATTGTAGTAACTTCTCTTGCTCTTGACTATTTCAATCATGGTAATACTCATAAAGTTGCACAAAATTTTATTGACTATATTAACTCTGTAAATATGCCTGAAATAGTCTTAAATTTTAATAATAGAAGTTTAACTGCTTATGCAATTGATAATAATATGCAACGAACACAAAGTGTAACTGTGACTGGAAGTTCAGAATATTATTTAACCTTAAATTTACAAAGTGGTGTTACTCTTGTAAATGAAACTAGAGGTACTGAAAATAGCGGAACGGTTAATATTTATGGTGGTGACACTTTTTATTTAAAAGCACCTCTAACAATTAATGGTTCTTGGACATCTTCTAATATTGATAACTGTAAATATATTTTTCAACCAATCATTTATAGAAGTGCAAAACAGACTAATCAAGTATTGGCTGGGCAATTAAGTGTACAAGTAGACCCTGGCACAACAACAAACATTTCTGTTAATTGGTTGTCAGTAGGGAATTTAATCATCCATAAAGTGGATTCTGAAGATAACTCGCAAAATATTGCAAATACTACTTTTGACATATACAATAGTAGCAATAACTTAGTTGGAACAATAACTACAAATGCGGAAGGTGTTGCTAGACTAGATAATTTAACGATTGGAAGATATAAAGTTGTAGAAAAAAAATCAAATGACTATTATGTTGTAGATGTAACCCCGCACACTGTTCAAATAAATAGTTCTGATAATACTATAACAATTGAAAATGATAAAAAAACTGGTTATATTGAAATTAACAAATATGATACTGAAAATCCATCAAAGAAGATAGCAAATGTTAAATTTGGTGTATATGATAATTCTAATAATCTTATTCAAACATTAGTTACAGATACAAATGGGTATGCAAAATCAAATAAATTGCCTATTGATAAGACTTACTATGTAAAGGAACTTGAAACCGATAATAACTACCTATTAAATACGAATAGATATAATGTTAATTTAGCCGAAAATGGTCTTATCGACGGTTATACTTTCAAATTAAATGTTCCTAATAATCACAAAAAGGGTAATTTAGTTATTCGTAAAGTAGATGCTTCGGATCATACCGTCAAATTAGAAAATATTACTTTCAAAGTATATGATAGTTCCAATAATTTAGTTGGAACTATTAAGACCAATAAGCAAGGAATTGCAAGGCTTGATAACATCAACATTGGCACTTACAAAATTTTAGAAGTGGAAACAAATCAATATTATAGATTAAATACTACTGAAAATATATTGAATGTTAAACATTCTGCTGAAAATGGCGATAGTGAAATTACTATAACAAATGAACAAAAAAGAGGTTATATTGAAATTAACAAATACGATAAAGAAGCATATGAAAAATATAATAAAACCTTAGGGGTAGCAAATGTTGTGTTTGGTATTTTTGATGAAGCAGGAAATAAAATCGAAGAATTAACAACTGATTCTAATGGCTATGCTAAAAGTTCTGCCTTATCATTAATGAAAAAATATGTAGTAAAGGAATTAAAAACGAGACCTGAATACATTACAAATAATACCGAGTTCAAAATTAATCTAACTGAAAATGGTATTGTTGATGGTTACACTTATACTTTAAGAGTTGCTAACGAACATAAGAAAGGTAATTTACTTATTGAGAAAATAACAGCGGATGACAAAACTATTGCTTTAGGAAATGTAGGATTTGAATTGTATTTAGTGGGTAATGGCGAAATAAATTTACTTATTGGCACCTATTATACTGACGCTAACGGTGAAATCTACATCGAAAACTTAAATACTGGAAATTACAAGTTAAAAGAAATTTCTACAAATAAGTGGTACTACTTGCCAGATGATAAACCAATAGAAATAAAATGGTCTAAGGAATTTGGCGATACCAATGTAACTATTGAAAATGAAAAGAAAAAAGGTATTATAAGAATAATTAAAACTGATAGTGATTTTAATGAATTACCTCTTGAGAATATTAGATTTAATGTATATGACGAAGATAATAATTTTATTGAAACAATTACAACCAATGCTAGTGGTATTGCTGAAAGTAAAAGACTTAGAATTGATAAAAAATACCATGTAATTGAATGTGAAACATTACAGAATTATGTTTTAGATGATACCATTCATACAATTAACTTTGTTGAAGGTCTATCAAAAGACCAAATAAATGATATACAAACCGATACAATTAAGACATTAGAATTAAAAAATGAACATGAAAAAGGTAATCTTGTTGTATATAAAGTAGATTCGCTAGACAACACTATTTTTATTGAGGGGGTAACTTTTGAATTATATGCAAAAAATGTCGATACGCCGTACGAAGAAAACCAACTAATTGGAACATACGTAACTGATGAAAATGGAAAAATTGAAATAAATGACCTATGGACTGGCGAATATTATCTAAAAGAGGTCGCTACTAATATGTGGTATAAATTGAATACAAATAATACAGACCTAGAAATAAAAGTAAATGAGACAACCGAAGTAACAATAACAAATGAAGCCAAAAGAGGTTATATCACAATAGAAAAACAGGATAGTGAATTTAGCAATATAAAAATTCCAGAAGTTACATTTAATATATATGATGAAGATGCTAATTTCATTGAAAGTATAACAACAGATGAGAACGGTTTTGCTAAGTCTTCACTTTTAATAATTGATAAAAGTTATTATGTAGTTGAAGTTGCTACAAATGATTCTTATGTATTATCAAATGAGTTCTTTAAGGTTAATTTTACAGAAAATAAAGCTGATGAAGATATCGAGAAAATTACACAAGATATTGAATACAATCTAATTGTTGAAAATGAAGCAAAAACAAGCTCATTACAAATTATCAAAGTCGATAAAGACAATAATGAATATAGAATTGTTGGGGCTACTTTCGAGATAAAAGATGAAACAACAAATGAAGTAATTACAAATGTTACAACAGACGAAAATGGTACTGCCTTGATAGAAAATTTAAAAATAACACATACCTATTCTGCGAGAGAGACAAAGTCAAATTATAAATATCAATTAAATGAAGATATTATTAGTAACATTGTCCTTACTCCAGACCAAATAACAAATATTACTTTCGAGAATGAGAAATTGAAAGGTCAAATAAAAGTTATTAAAGTAGATAGCGAAAATCATGAAGTTAGAATACCTAATGTTCAATTTGAGATATTAGATAAAGACATGAATGTTATTGAAACACTTACGACAGACGAAAACGGTGAAGCAATAAGTTCAAAATTACCATGTATTGACGAAACTTACTATTTAAGAGAAGTTAGCACACAAGATACTTATGTTTTATCTAAAGAGATAAAAGAAATTACCTTAACAGAAAATGAAATAGCAAACATTGTCTTTGAAAATGAGAAAATTAAAGGTAAATTAGAAATAACAAAGGTTGATAGCAAAAAACCTAATACAACTCTTAAAGGGGCAATTTTTGAAATTTACGATGAAAATAATAACTTGATACAAGAAATTACTACAAACGAAAGTGGAATTGCTACAAGTGATGACCTTGTCATTGGAAAATACTATTGCAAAGAAAAAGCAACTGGTTCTCCTTATTATTTACTAAATGAAAACACATATGAATTTGAAATTACAACAAATGGCGAAACTATAAAACAAACTATTGAAAATGAACCTACTAATATAACGGTAGATGTAGATAAGAAAGGAACAACAGAAATTAAACCTAGTGAAATTGTAGATTATGAGTTTTCAAATATAGCAAATAATTCTAATGTCTATTTAGAAAACTTTAAGTGGTATGACTATGTTCCAACAGACTATGTAAGACTACAAAAAATGACAACAGGTACTTGGAATCAAGACTTAACTTATAGTGTATATTATAAAACAAATAAGTCAGAAGATTACATATTATTGAAAGAAAATTTAAGTACACAAGAAAATTATGACCTAGACTTTACACAGGTACAACTTGCTGAAGATGAATATATAGTAGAAACTTGTTTTGATTTTGGAAAAGTAGAAACTGGTTTTAGAGAAACTATTTTCCCAACAATGCAATGTAAATCATTTGACACATTACAAAACAATGAAAACTTTACAAATCACACGAAAACAGTAGGTACTTATTTTGGTGTAACTGCTGAAGCAAATAGCAAATGGACTACTATTGTTCATACACCAAAAGAAAATCACGAACCTGTTCTCCCAAGAACGGGAAAATAAACTTAGAATAATATAATACTCCTCTATAAATTTGCCCTTCAAAATAAATTTATAGGAGGAATTTTTTATGAAAATTACAGATGTTAAAATTTTTAAAGCAAAAAAGAGAGGTGCTGTATTAGCATACGCAAATGTCATTTTAGACGACCGTTTTATTATTAGAGGAATTACCCTTTTAGCAACAGAAAGAACAGGAAGATTTATATCTATGCCGTCAAGATTATTAAAGAATGATAATAAAAGGTCTTATAGAGATATATGTCATCCTCTAAATCAAACTGTAAGAGATGAATTAACCCAAACAATTTTTGCTGCATATGACGATTTTGTAGAAACAGAGCAAGAATAAAAGTGTTTTCTTTTAGATATGCCCTTCAAATATATTTAAAAGAAAGGACTTTTTATGATTATAAATGAAAAATTACACCATGAATTGGTTATTTTAAACCAAAATATTGGCTCTATTATCCAAAACCATAGTTTATCAGACTTACAAATAGAAAATTTTTTACGTATATTAGAAAAAACAAGGTATGATATATTAGCAGATATAAAACTATTCAATAAGACAGTAGAATATCAATATGAAAAAATTAAAACTATTGATAGTGATTATACTACTGAACTTATAAATAATGTGTTAAAAATATATGTTCCCGAAGTTATGCCTTCATATAGAAACTTAAAAACTCATGCACATAAGCGAATACTATTAAATATAGCAGAAATCACAAAACCTTTTAAAGGAATTTTTAAAAACAATGTATTTATTTTCGTTAAAATATGCGATAACATTCTAGGTTGGGATATTGACAACAAGTTGATAAAACCTATTTCCGATGGCTTGATAGCATCTAATGTTATAACAGATGATAACATTTCAAAAATGTTTTATGCGGTTAAAGGTGTTTATTCGGAAAATCCTCATACTGAAATTTATGTTATGAATGAGAAAGAAAGTACAAAATTTTTGGAAAGTTACACTTAAAAAAATATGCCAAATTTAAAAACGAAAACTTTTATAGATTGGTCGATTTTTGTGTAATAAAAATGCTTATATTGCAGGATTTTCAAGACACAAGTGGTCGATTTTAATGAGTGGAGGTAAAAGATTCGGTAGCGAAAGCGAGCGAATTTTTTACCATGAACTATTATTGTAAAAATCATTTTGGAGGTGATTTGTTTGAATTATTTTCCGAACTCTTCTGAAGAAATAGAATTACTAAAATTCGTTGCGAAATATCAATATATAACTATAACGAATGCAAGTATTTTTTTTAAATCAAAGACTTATTATAGAAGAAGAATTTATAATTTAATTGATAAGGATTTTTTAAGAAGAATTAAGTGGAATTTGGTATTGGGAGATTTAGGTATTGAATATGCAAAAACATTTAATTTTGAATATAACGCATTAAATAGGAATAGTAAATATATTCCTAGACTACTATATCTAAGCAATCTTGCTGCATATTACTATAAGTGCAATACATTAAAATTTACTCCTTCTTTTTCAATAAAAGATAAAGAAATCTTTACTACTACCGCAAGACGATTCATTGGAATATTACAAATAAATGGATTTGAATATTTAGCATACCATATTAGTAAAGAACACACCCATAAATATGTTTCTTCTGTTATTTATGATATTCAAAAGGAAAAAAACTATAAAAATATCATAGTCCTAATAGATGATACATCAAATTTATTTGATGAAAGTTTTGTTTTCGGTATGAATCAACTACTAATTATATCTGATACAACTGAAAATAGAGAAAAACTAAAATATATGCACAATGTGAACTGGCCTAGAATAATACATGATTATTATAAAAATAATGTGTATCTATCCGAGTACAATTTTTGTGAATATACAGATTACAAGAATAAATATATAAACACATTTTATTTTTTAGATACAGAAAAGATAAATAGAATAAAGTATTTTTTAAGAGAAAACAGAAACAAAAATATGACTATACTTTGTGATAAAACATTGAAAGAAGAATTACAAAGAGAACTTCCTAATTGTGACTATGTTATTATAGATTTGGAAAAATATGTAGAAAAGGATATTGTTATGTATGATTAAAAAAGTATGTTTCTATATTTTTCTACTATTCTGTCTCTTTTTAAATATTATCATAGATATAAACATAAACAAATACATCTATACTCTAAATATATGTTTTAATAAAAACATTACTTTATCAAATCATTTATATGCTCTTATTTGCTTTATAATTGCTCTTATTTCAATTTTAATTGTATCAGACATATTACTTGTCGCATCAAAAGGCAAAGACAAAAATAAAGGCATTAAAATAAGAAAAGATGATGGCACTCATGGAACTGCAAACTGGATGGCTCAAAGTGAAATAAATCAAGTATTAGGTATAGACGATATCCCTGGCATAATTTTAGGAAAATATAACAATTCTATCGTAAAACTACCTTTTGATAGTTATTTTAATAAGAATATATGTGTATTTGGTAGTAGCGGAAGCATGAAAACAACTCGGTTTTTTACTTACAAATTTATTAGAACTTTCAAAATATAGAAAGTCAATAATTGTAACTGATCCAAAAGGCGAAATTTATAGAACTACTTCAAGTTATTTTAAAAGTATTGGCTACGTTGTAAAAGTGTTCAATTTAAAAGATATGCGACATAGCGATAGATGGAATCCATTAGGCGAAAACGAGAACATCAATGATGTTCAAACTTCTAGTACTGTCATTATATCTAACACCCAAAGGCATGATAAACGGTTCTGATGAATTTTGGCCGAGAGCAGAGGAAAATTTACTTAAAGCCTTTGAATTTTATTTTTTGGAAATGTTAATTGATAAGAACAATCTAACAAATATATACAAAAAAATAGCAAGTGGCGACATTAGTGAAATCGATTGTATTTTTAGAGGTCTGTCAAACAATAGTCCCGCAAAAATGAGTTATAATATTTTTGCAAGTCGGTAGTGACACTATAAAAGCAAGTGTGCTTACTGGTTTAGGTACTAGACTACAGTCTTTTCAAAATGAAGATTTACAACGATTAACTTCTGAAACCGATATTGACCTTATGCTTCCGGGTAAAAAGCCTTGTATCTATTATGTAATAACTAGCGACACCGATTCCAGTAACGACTTTCTTGCTTCTTTATTTTTCACCTTCCTTTTCATTAAATTAGTACGTTATGCAGATTCAACAAAAACAGGAAAATGCGAAAATGAAGTATATTGCTTTTTAGATGAATTCGCAAATATCGGTCAAATACCAGATTTCAACAAAAAAATATCTACAGTTCGTAGTAGACGGAATAGCATTAATCCCTATATTACAAAACGTAGGACAATTTGCAAACCGTTATCCTAATAATATGTGGCAAGAAAATATCCGGAAATTGTGACACAAAACTTGCCCTAGGTACAACAGACACTTTAACAGCACAATACTTTTGTGATTTAATAGGTGTTTCAACAGTAGAAACAGAAAGTATAAAAAAATCCAATTCTATCGAAGGCGATGTTGGAGAATATCGGTCAAAAAAATATATCTACACAAAGACGAAACTTGTTAAACGTAGACGAAATACTTCGTATTCCCTCCAACAAATTACTCGTAATTCTAAGAGGAAACAAACCTTTACTACTAGATAAAATGACATATAATGAACATCCTTTATTTAAAAAATTAAACAACAATCCAATTAGTGAATATAACCCTACATGGATTAGAAATGTTCCTACTAATATTCCAGTAATAGAAAAAAAGAATAAAGAAACGGTTAAAAAAGAAGAACAATTAGGATGGAATAATTTTTAGATGTATGTTATAATCGATTCAATAGATAGTAATTTATTGGAGGAAATATTTTGAAAAAGTATATAATCATATCTGTAATAATATTAATTCTTGTAATTTTATCTTTTATACTGAGTGGTTGGAAATTAAGATTATTTAAAGAAACAAATATCAAAATGATTGATGGAAAGAATTATATTGGAATTGCTTCTTATAGTAATAGATTAAGAAAAACTATTAATTATTATGAAGATTTTAATTTTTTTGCCTACAAACCTAGTAAAGAGTATATAGAAGAATTTTATGATTATAAAGATTATGAACATCCTGAATTTAGAGAATATCATAAAGTACCTATGACAAATTCTATAATTTATTATTTTGATAAGAATGGTAACATTACAAAAAAAATGACTTATAACGAAAATGGTTCTATTGTTAAATTGGAAAATGATGAAGCAAAAAAATGAATTTCTTGAAAATTAATATAATTACAAGCTATCGAAACAATAACAATTAAAAAATTTAATAACTATACGCATTTACCTTAAATGGTAAGTGCTTTTTTATTGGAGGTGAAATCTTGGAAGATATAAAATTAAAAGAACTCATGCGAAGTAAGGAAGAAAATCGAATATTAACAGGCAAAATAAGTGGCATAGAAGATGAATACTATAAATTAAAGAAAGAAAACATATCTTGTGCTATCGTATGGTATGGTGGAATAAAGGTGCTAATTCCTAGTGAACATTTAGGTATATCAAAAATCAACAAAGCCATGATACGAGGTATGTTAGGTGCGGAAATAGACTTTATTGTTACTGAAATAGATACTATAGCAAATTTAGCAATTGCAAGTAGAAAAAATGCTATGGTTTTTCGTTCTGAAATAGAATTACCAAAATTGACTATTAATGACACTGTAAAAGTAAGAATTATTGCAGTTGGTGTAAAGCATATAGTAGTAGAATTATATGGAAAAGAAGTTGTTATCAAAGCGAAAGATCTGCAACATACCTATATTTTAAACTGCAAAGATTATTATTCTCCAGGAGAATATTTAAAGGTTAGGATAAAGGAATTAGACATTGAAAACAATAAATTTCTTCTAAGTGCAAAAGACTTTATAGAAAATCCATTTAAGAATATTCGTAAGTTTATTGTAGAAAATGGAGAATATACAGGAAAGGTAATTGCATTTCCTAAGGTCAACAGTGGAATTATAGTGCAACTAGACAATACTAATGTTACCGCACTTATTAGAGTTCCTGCAAGATTTAATAACTATCCACACTATTTAGATAATGTATTAATAAAAGTATCAGAAATTAAAGAACAAAAAAAGCTAATCTATGGCTATTTAATGAGAATAATTTAAGGAGGATTACATGATTGATAAAATAAAAGTAATAAATTTCTTGCAAGACTTTGGTTGTGCAAGACTAGAACATTTACAAATATTATATAATGATAAAACAGATAATTTTAAAAGTGTCTTATCTAGCAATATGGTAAGTAAAAAAGGAGATATCTTCGTTCACAATACTAGGCGAGTTGATGAGAAAATGCTAGTTGCTCTTGATATTTTATGTAAGTATAAAAATAGGCTACTAAAATTCTATAAAGGATATGATCCGATATACATTACTTTTTTAACAAAAGATAATGTAATGTACCATATCATTGTAGCAGATGAACAAAATAAAAAAGGTGTCGTAAAAATTGTAAATTCTTATCCCTTGTCTCTTCCCAACGTAGATAAGTTAATTTTAGCTTTTAGTGATGGGGGAGCATTAGAAAACATTCACAGTGAAATACCATTTTTATACTGTATTTACCCTAGTTTAGAAATAATTAATTAGTGAAATATGTATGTAAGCTAATTTTATATTTTATATATTAAATTTTTATGAAAAATTTTACACTTTTTTCTACTTTCAATCTACGAACTTTTAATTTATTTAAAATAAATTTTATACTTGCAAAAAGCCAAGTAGTTAAGTTGAGAGGACGTTTTTATTAAGGAGGTTAGTTCTATGAAAAATTGCATAAAAAAAATATCACGGTTCCTTAGTTTAGCTCTTACTTTTGTCATTGTTTTATCAAGTTCTATATCTGTTTCTTATGCAGCAGAATGTGATAACTCAGATTCAACATTTATTCCTTTAAATGAGTCTACCATTTCATTTGAAGAAGCCATTGAATATCTTGGGTTAACTCCTGAAGAAGCTGAAAATGTTCAGTTATATGTAGCAGAAACCTCTGGCGATTTAAGCAATCAACAAAATAACGACATTCAGCCATGTTCTGAAGTAACTGATCCTTCTCGTACTTATATTAATAGCGGAGAAGTGTTTAATCCCGGCTTTTTCTCCTTTACAGGTCAGAACCGAGGCAGATATCGGACTTTAAATGGTTCAAAGGCTAAATTGGCATATGTATGGAAGCCAACTAGTACAACACAATATTCTCAATTGTATACTGGATTCTTCAGATATGGACTCTCTTCTCCAGTAAAAAACTTTTGGTTATATACTAATAACCCAGATTCAAACGGTTATTACACAGGAAGAACTGATTGGATTGACATTGAGAAAGGATGGGATTATAACATAGAGTATGAAGCAAAAGTATTTCAATACAATACTCCCATTACTGTAAGCATTTGTACTATAATTGCTGTTTACTAATATTTCTGTGTCCTCTCAACTTGAAAGTGGTAGCATATTTTTGCTACCACTTTCAAATTATATATAATACTATTCTATATCCTATTTTTTCTAACGGTTGAACTCCAATTAGTGACAAATTATAAATATGCGAGCCAATATTATCAAAATGCCCTCCGGCACTACTATACCCTCTACTTGTTACCCAACAATCTATATATTCCATAACATTACCTGCTAAATCATAAATATTATTACTTTTATTTCTTTCTGTTGCTCCAGTTGATAGAATCATATTATATTGTGATTTCATTTTATTTTCACCATATTTATATGTTTTACCATAATCAGTAGAATAATATCCTGTAAAATTAAAATTTACATTTGAGAAATTCCCCCAATCTTTTGCACCCACTATATCATAACCACAATTATATAACCATTGCATTACATTTATCCATTGTATAGATGTAATTAAATCACTTGTTACAACATTACTGCATTGATACATATTATTTGAATTTTTTTTTGCATTTTTCAAACTAATAAAATTCCACACTATACTTCCCTGTTTACTAATAGGTTTTCCTTCTATGTCATTAGTTTCTGATGAAAATTCTTTTATATTATCTCTCAAATCTTCTGGAATTCCTGCTTCATATCTTGATATATAGAAACCTCCATATTTTTTTATTTGTTCATTATATTTTCCTTCTTGCTCTTCTCTTTGTTGAGTATCTTGTACATTATAAACGTATAAATTTAATAAATTTTCATTTTTTATTTCCACAAATGGCACCCAAACAAATTGATTTCCAATTTCATCTTCTATAACAAGACCCTTATTCCACCCTTTAGGTATACCGTCTTCTATTTCCCAACTTGCTGACTCTGTTTCAATTTTTTTAAATCCCTCTGGAACAATTGGATTGTTGTACGCATATTTATTTTTTTCTTCAATTATTTCTTTTAAATTATTTGTTTTCATAAGATTAACTATAAATAACACAACTATTAGTATTACTATCAAAAAAACTATAATCATTTTTTTATTTAACATATTTTTTCTCCTCAATTTTTTATGTTGAAACTATTTAATAGTATACCATGAAATTGCAAATTATGCAACGTAAATAGTAATATATGGAAATTAAGAATTAATATATTACAAATCAACCCCATAGGGCTACTCCTATATATGTTGCATTATTCTACTTAACATTATATTTCCATTCATAATTACATACAATAGTATATATGATAAACTTTAAACTAGGTTTTAAACTTTCTTCAATATTAAAATATTCACATATTATACTTTGTTTAGTATTATTGTACATTGTTTTTATAGCCTGTTCTATACACCATTTAACTTTCAGCAATGAACTTTCATTATACTTTTTTGCAATATACGGAAATACATTTTTTTGCAAATTATCCATTGCAGCATTATCTTTAATACATACATATATAGCCTCATTAAGATATCTAAATCCTTTAGTATACCTTTTAAAATTGAATTTTGATAATTCCTTTAATATAAATTCTTTTGTTTCCTTTTCTTTCATATTGATCCTCCCTCATAAATAGAATTATTTATTCTTATATAAAGTAATGTCTTCATTTTTTCTAAAATGGGGAATTTTTTTTAATTTTTTTGTTTTTTTCTATTTTTACTCAATTTTCTAAAAATTGCTATTCTAATTTTTTGCTCACAATCTTCATCTAGCTTTCCATTAATAGTAGCTGCTCTCCTTATATAAAATTGAAAATCCTTTAAAATCTTTTCAATCTCTTTATTAGATAAACTATAATTATTGAATTTATTTTTCATTACATCCTTCCTCCATTTTGTTTTTTATAGATTTTTTACAATTATAAATTGTTTTTCTATCTAAAGATAATAAGAAACTTATTTTTGTGTTTGTATACATATTTATAAAAGCAAAAAAGAACACTAACTTTTCATTAAAAGTCAACGTACTTTTTAACTGAAATAGAAATAAGTTATCTATTATACTATCTAATTGGTTTATAATGTCTATTTTTTCATCTTTTGTCAGTGGATCATAGTAATCCTTAAAATTAAACTTCTCAAAATCATATAAATCATAATATTGTAAATCTAGGTCTTCAATTAGTGGTATTTCAAATCTTTGTTTTTCATATTGTTTAAATTTATAATTTCTAACTGTCATCCATATTATTCCAATTATTTCTGTCCTTTCTTCTTTAGACAAATCATCATTCAAATAGTTTTTCATAGGTATCCTCCAAATTTCTAAATTAGAAACTTGTACTACTTGAATTTTGTATTTAGGTCTTATATAGAAAACACACCTCCTCTTTATAATAAAAAACTTGCCTACTAATACAACTTTTTCTATATCAACTACTACAAATAAAATAAGAATAATTAGTACGATTGAATTCTATTATTAAACAAAATTCAACAGACAAATTTCTTGTAAATTATACATAATACCAATCAAAAAATTTGTCGAAAATTAGTAGTTTTTAAAGAATTTGATTAAAATAGATAACTTTAATAAGTAATCTATTTTTCACTATAAAAAACAATTTTTTTTCAATATTATACTCTTGTTGTAAACTGTTATGGCAAAGGAGGAAAATTTATGGAAAAAGAAATTGCAAAAATATTTAATAAATTTAGTACCGCTATAGGTACTATTTGTACTATGCTTACATCTACTTTCGGAATTGAATGGGTTTTGTTTGCAGGGTATTTATTGTTAAATATCACAGACTACCTTACTGGAACAATAAAAGCAAAAATGAAAAATGTAGAAAATTCTAATAAAGGTTTAATTGGAATAATAAAGAAAATTTGTTATTGGTTTTTAATTGGATTATCTTTTTTTATACCATATCTACTAATGCTATTAGGAAATAAAATCAATATCAACTTAGATTTTATTATGCTTTTTGGATGGTTTACTCTTGCTTGTTTAATAATAAATGAAACGAGAAGTATCATTGAAAACCTGATTGAAATTGGCATAAAAGTTCCAGAATTTTTAAAAATAGGTTTAGAACAATATCAGCAAATAATAGATTCTGCAATTAATAAGCTAAACGATAAAAATAAATAAAACACCAAGCACTTATATATTACTTGATGCGATTAGGTGCCTTCTTATTTGTTAAAAGTTTTCTACAATATTGCACTTATGGAAAGATTTCGTTAGATCTTTTAACGAACTTCAATCCAAATATGCACATTCAATCTTCTATCATCATCACAGAGACATTCGCTATTAGATGAGTAAAGGAAGTGATAATCGACTCCTGAATGTACATTTAAGCAATCAGACTCATAATATAAGTAACCATCGCCATCTGGATTAACAGTCCAACTATTGTAATCCTTATACTGTACAACTCGTCCTCCATACTCAAACAAAACTGAGATACAGATGATACGAAGTAGGATCATTATCAACAGCCTTAAATGCAACTTTAATTTTTACCTAATTACCATTGATGGTTTTATATGCTCCACCATTAGTTCCAGTGAAGGTCACTCCACCCCAATAATGATTTCCATGTCCAAAAGCTATTGCATAATAAGAAGCTGCTGTCGCATCTACAGACGATTCTGCAATAACATCATCATTTCTTGCATTATTGCTTTCCGCTGCCTGAACTTGTGTAGAGCAAAAGCCACACATTAATGTAAAAAAAGTGCTAAAGATAATAACCGCTTTTTTTGTTTCATAAAGATAACTCTCCTTAACGTTTGTATGAATTTCTCTAATTTATTTGAAATTTTTATTGAAACTTTTAATATAATAACATATTTTTTTGCACAATTTGTTAAAATTTGTCGAATGTAAAAAAATTTAATTAAATAAACCTTATAAACATATTATACGAGGAGGAAAAAGTATGAAAAAAGGTATAGATTTATCTAGTCATAATGGAAACATTAATATGTCTTATGTGAAATCAAGTGGAATAGAATTTATTATATTAAGATTAGGATATCGAAAAAACAAGAATAATATTGATAAAAAATTTTATGAAAATTACAATAAAGCTATTCAATTAGGCATTCCTGTAGGAGTATATATATATTCTTATGCACTCAATACAAGTGATGCCTTAAAAGAAGCTAAATTTGTTATTGATACAGTAAAAAATTTAAAATTAGAATACCCTATTTTTATCGATATGGAAGATGCAGATAATTATAAATCAAAAAAGAACGTTAATTATTCTACTTGTATAGATATATGTGAAACTTTTTGCAATTATATCGAAAATTGTGGTTATTATGTTGGAATTTATGCTAATTTAGATTGGTTAAACAATAAAATAAATGATAGTAGACTCGATAAATTTGATAAATGGGTGGCTCAATGGTCTAAAAGTTGCACATATAAAAAAGATTTTGGAATGTGGCAATATTCTTCTAAAGGTTCTATATTGGGGATAAATGGAAATGTAGATTTAAACTATGCTTTGAGAGATTATCCATCAATAATAAAAAATACAAAACTTAATTCACTAACATCTAACAATAAATTTTATATTGTACAGCCTGGAGATAATCTTACTAAAATTGCTAAACAATATAACACTGATTGGAAAGCAATTTATAATATGAATAGGGAAATTATCGGTGATAATCCTAATCGTATTAAGGCAGGACAAAAATTAATTATAGGAAACTAATTATTACTATCCAATATTGAGAAAAACTTATACACTATAATTAACTACATTAATCTATTTTTTATTCATTAAAAAATAGATTAAGTATAATGTTTTTATAGAATTAATTATACAGACTGATCAGCTATATAATAAATCAATAAAATGAAAGAAGGTATTTTTTATGGATATAAAAGTTTTACAAACACAACAATGGCTTAATAGCACTTATGGAAGTAATCCTCAATTCGTTAGAGTGGATGAAGATGGATTAACAGGTAATGGAACTGTTAAAGGTCTAATTAGAGGTCTACAAATAGAACTAGGAGAATCAACTATAGATGGAATTTTTGGAAATGGAACATATACAAATTTTAATAATATGTTTCCTAATGGTTTAAACGAAACTACAGATGATTCTTCAGAAAATGTAAAAAATATTATTTATATTTTACAAGGTGGATTTTATTGTAGAGGTATTAATCCCGAAACGTTTAATGGTTTTTTTGGTATTCAAACTTCTGCTGCTGTTAGAGAATTTCAAATGCAAGCACGGAATAGTTCAGGATGCAACCGTTACAGCTAAAATACTAAAATCTATATTAACTACTGATGCATTTACACTATTAGGTTCAGGTGATTCAAAAGTAAGAGAAATACAACAAGCTTTAAATTCAAAATACGGTTCATATATGGATTTAATTCCCACAAATGGATTATCTGACAGAAAAACAACAAAAGGATTAATTGTTGGACTACAAAAAGAAATTAATGTTACTGTAGATGGTATATGGGGACCAGGAACTTTAAATGCATGTCCTACTCTTCAAAGAGGAAGTAGTAGAAAAGATTTAGTATATATTTTGCAATATGCATTGTATATAAATGGATTTGACCCAAATGGATTTGATGGTGGTTTTGGAAATGGTGTAGTAAAAGCTGTTAAGGACTTTCAAGCATTTGTCAAACTAGATAGTGATGGTATAGTAGGAAAACAAACATGGGCATCTCTTTTAATAAGTTATGGGGATAAAAATAGAACAGTTTCAGCTTGCGATACAAGCAAAAAAATAACTGCTTCAGCTGCAAAAATATTAAAAAATAACGGTTATAAGATTGTAGGCAGATATTTAACAGGTTCTGATAAAGGCTTGACAATTGAAGAATTAGAAACTATACTTAATGAAGGATTACAAGTTTTTCTTATCTATCAAGAAAATGGTCGTAAAAAAGAAAACTTCACAACAGAAATTGGTATTCAAAATGCTTGCAAAGCTATTACCGCAGCTAAAAAATTACGTATTCCACCAAATAGTACAATTTATTTTGCAGTAGATTTTGATGCTACTGATGACCAAATCACAAAATATATTATACCTTATTTTAGCGGTATATATAGTGTGTTTGATGGTTATTTTAAAATTGGCGTTTATGGTGCAAGAAATGTATGTTCAAGAGTTACTGCCAACGGATATGCTATTAGTAGCTTCGTAGCTGATGCATCAAGTGGATATAGTGGAAATGCTGGATATCAATTACCTAAAAATTGGACTTATGACCAAATAGTAACGGATATTACTATTACAGATCCTGAATATGGTTCACTTCTTATTGATAAAGATGTTTATAGTGAAAATATAAATGCTGTAAATAGCTTATTAGATATTAGCGTTTCAGATGAAAATGGTAGCTTTAAATCCAAAATTAGAAATTTATTTAATCTTGCTAAAAGCTATAAACCTTTAGCAACTATTCAAGAATTAAATAGATTAGTATTACAATATCTTAGAAAACGGAGGAGGTTATGATGGCATTGAATGGGATTTCTTAGATGGTGCAATTGATGATGGATTCATAGAATATGTTAATAATCACTCAAATGGTGAATTGGCTACTAATAAAATTATTGTATATGATTCAATTTATAATGTGTATATGGACTTATCTCATTGGGCTGCATCTACAGAAGTACATCTTAATCATGCTTCTACTCCCAATATACCAGTTGGATACATTTACAAAGATTTAGCTGGATGGGCAGGAGATTTAGTATATTTAGCTGGTCAATTGCAAAAGCAATATAAAAAGAATACTTCCTTATATCATTACACCTCTCAGCAATTATATGGTCTTATAGGTTGCAATGATGATGATTATGTTAGAAACCTTGGCTTTAGTGATTATACTAGTCCAGCTAAAGACTCTGGATTCAACTTGATAGATTTATTACAAGATGCAGACGCTTTTAATTTATATGATGAATTACTTATTAACCAAATTGATAATGTGCTTATATCTTATTTTGAATCTGGACATGCTACTCGTTTTCATAAGTTTTGCGATAGGCTACGCTCAATTTTAACAATAGTTGGAGATCCATATACAGTATTTGAAAAAGCTGCTAAAACATATACAATGAAAAGTTTACTTACTCTTCCAGTAGAAGAAATATTTATATTAAAATTTGGAAACTTTGATGAAACACTTTGGGGTGTTAGACTAGCTGAAGCATTTGGAAATAAATTAACGGACTTATTAAATTCTGAAAATTAGTAGAAAGGACTAAGAATATGAAAAATAGTGTAGATACTGTATTAAATTTATTAATATACGCATTGATTATTATAACCATTATATATACTTATAAAAGCTTTAGCTCTTTATCTAGTATTGAATATTCAGAGCTTTCTAAAGATGAAATACATGATTTGTTACTTAGAAATAATATAAAAATACCTAACTGTGAGTCAATTAGCAAGGTAACAATGAAAAAAATAATTCCAAATGGATATTACTATACTGTTTATTATACAGAAAAAAATAGTAATAATATGCAATCGGTAAGCTTTTCAAGGAAAAGTGAATCTATTTTTAGAGATTATATTTTAAAATATGGTAATAATATTAGTAAAAAATATAGTAACGTTTCCAAAATTCTATTTTTAGTTCTCTTATTTGCAGTAATACTTAAGTATTTATATAAAAAAGCCTATTCCTCACAATGAGGAATAAGCTTTTTTATTTTAAGCAGTTTTCTTTAATATATCTATTACATCAAAGTCTTTTTCAAAAAAATCCTTATAATCTCTTATATACTTAATATCTAAATTATACCCCAAAGGTAATAGATCTCGAAATATACGATTAATAATATAATCTAAGTTTTGATTCGTTTCTGGTATTTTAAGCACAAATGTAATGTCTTCGATGTTTGTTCCGTCAATTTCTTTTAAAACACTATACGAATTTGATATGTTTTGAAATGCTATTGTTGGAGCATTGATTATTTCTTTTATTAGATTTCCCAAAAGAAAATTATCGGTCAAAAATACTTTTGTCGAACTTTTGGTTATATTATACCTCATAATCCAATTTTTAGCACTAGTACCATTAATCTTATTACTACTTGAAAACCACATATCTGATGTATTATTGAATGGCTTATCTAAGTGTATTGACAGACCTTGTATATATCCATTTGAGTCATAAACTGGTACAAAAAATCCGTCAATTCTGCTAAAATACCAGCAAAAATCTTCTTCTTGATAAAAACCTGGAAGTCCAGCAAGATTATATTTCTTAGACAAACTATTTCCTATTAGTCGTCTCTTAATACGGTTTTTAGGTACACTTCTATATAAATTTTCCTCAATAGAACTATCCAAAAATCCCATATTTCTTAGACGATTCTTGTGCTGCTTTTCTAGTCTTAACATAGATAAAAAGTCTCTATAAATTTTATCTCTAATCTCTACATCTAATAGTATATTTATTGGACTTATTTCGACTGGCATTCTATTTATAGAAAAACATTTCCTTGCAAGTAATTCTTGATATGCTTTTTTCGTATCTATGTTCCTAACCTTTGCATATAGTCCAACAGAATATCCGACCTGCTCCACAACGACTACAACAATATTTATTGTTCGTTGTGTTTAAACTCATTGTAGGTATTTTGCTTAGTTTATTATACCCACAGAACGGACAGATTACCTTAGTTTCAAATCCCTTTTCGTCGACTATTTCTAGGCATAGATGATAGGCTACATTCAAGATATGAATGTGTTTTTTTACTTCTTTATAATCTAATTCATGCATAAAAATTGTTTCCTTTCTATTTATTTTTAGTCAGCTATTTTACCTTTATTCTTTCATTTCTATATTCGGAGTTGTCATATCTAAAATATCTTTAAATTCTTCTTTTGTAATAACTTTTACATTGCTGTTTTTTTCCAAATATGCTTCTATATATAGTTTGCTAACATCATGATCCTCTGTAAAAGAATAATACCTAATATTAGTCGGTTCTAATGTTACTATTGCTCTTCCTTTTTGGTTTTTCCATATTCCAAACCAAGTAGTATAATCCTCTCCTAACTTTACACCTTGTAAAAACACGTTTTCCTCATCTTCAATTTCAAGTTGTCTTGTTTCTTCTATAATTTTACTTGTTTTATATTCGATAGTCATAATTCTACTCCTTTCCTTTATACTCTGATTTCTGCCATAGTTTTGCTTGCATAAATATTTAATAAATATTTTGCTCTATGCTGAGCATTTTTTCTTGCACTACAATGTTCACAATATATTTTATTATATTTAGTATGTCTTTTTCCACAACAAGTACATATTCCTTGCTTTTTTAGGTTGTCATATCTAATTTTATCCCTTTTACGATATTTTTCTTTTAGTTCTTCCCTGTGTTTTTTATGGTATTCCATAGACCTTTCTCTATTTTTCATCATACAGCATAAACAAAGAGTATGATTTTTTTCGGCATCTTCTTGTCCACAACTTACACAAATATTGTGAGATTTATAAAATTCATAATTTGCTTTACTACACATAATTATCATTTCCTTTCTTTTATCATTTTTATATACATTTAGATAATCTCATTTTGCTTTTTTAACTCTTCTAATTCTAACCTTCCAAATGCAATTGTAATATTACTTTTAATATATCTTGCTTCACTCCTATTTATTGTTTTAGTTATTTCCATAAATTCGATGAGTTTTTTACACCACGCATTACATTTTTCTTTATCAATATTCATTCTGTTTTTGCTCTCCTTCCTAAATCTCCTTGTATACTGTTTAGGTTTTCTCTATACCAACTATAAAAAGAATATTCAAATAATGTTTTTGCTGTATTATCAAATGGTACACTTGCATATATTCTATAAAATTTCATCATTTTAACAGTAGGTATATCGTTTTTTATTAATAATTTATTTATTGCGATTTGAGATTTATTCCATTGTTCTTCTAATTCATTTGTATTAATTTTTAACATGATTTCCTCCTATTTTCTAATCCAACTATAAATTATTTCGTTTTGGCTTTTAACAGTAAATTCTCTTCTGTCTACGAACCTTTTATTAAGAAATTTCAACTCATTTACAAAGTCAACCAAATCTTCCCAATACTTTGCATTTAATATAGCCTTATTATTTTTGTACAATGTGAACACCTTTTACACCTCATTCTTTTATATTTTCAAAATTTCATTAATTTGTTTTATCTGCTCTTTAAACTCATCCCTAGAAATAACCCTTACTTCTTTGCTATATCTTAAATACTCTTGTATATCGGCTTTTGTAGAAATATTCGTATTCAAATAGCATTTATAATTAATAGTACGATAACCTATTATTGTTACTATTGATAAAGTGTTATCATTAACCCATATTCCAAAGAATGAATCCATATTGTAATAAGAATTTTTTCCACATAAAAACACATTTTTAGTATCTTCAATTTCTATTTTGTGAACTTGTTTAATATATTCATCTGTTTCATATTCAATAATCATTTCTATTTCCTCCAACTACTATATATTTTTGTTTAAGATTTCAACAATTGTGTCCTCTAATTCAAAATAATCACTACCATAAATGCAAGATTCTTCTGTATTTCCTTGTCTTTCTTCATTTGGTAATTTTATTGCATATTTATTTAGTAATTCTTCAAAAGTATCAATAATTTTAATTGCTATTTCTCTATTTTTTTCCATACTAATTCATTCCTTTCTTTTAATAATTAGGCACTCTTTTTTATGCCTTGTTGTTCATAATTTTCTAATTGCTTTATAAAATCATTTGCCGTTTTTTGAATTTTTTCTCCTAACTCTAAAACAACTTTTATATCTCCATCAGCCCAAGTAGTTACATAATTAAAACTGCAATTTGAAGTGTCTAAACCAAAATAATCAGCCACTATAAAAGCAACTGATTCCACAAAAGTTTCTGATAAATTACGGTTTTTGCTATAATCAAAGTCATCATATAAAGCATGTGTAAGCTCGTGTAATAGAGTAGCAGTCTTATCATCAATAGACAAATTCTTTTTTAGCACAATATGTTTAGCAGATTTACTCCAGTAACCCAATGCACCACCAAAAATATCTTTTTCTAAAATGGGGTAGGGAGAATACGTTTTTAAAAATTCAAAAAACTCATTCATATTATCACTATTTAATTTTGTATCTTCTAATGGCATAGGTTTTCCTACTGTCTGTGAAATATCAAATACATAAGTTGGCCTATATGTAAGGTATTCTACTTTTTTCTTTTTTTGTTCTTTTGGTTCATCCTCATTATCTGTTATGCTACTTTGACCTTCAATTTTAGTTTGTGTATATGTCCTTTTTATAGGGTATATTATTTGTATGCCTTTTGCTCCTTTTTTTAGTTTTCTACCCATACTTTGCCATTTTTTAAAACCTGCAACCTGTGTCGCTTCTGGCATTTGAGAGAAGATAAGAACTAAATTGTTAAAACTATAATGATGAAACTTTTTACTAAATCTTAAAAATTTTTCGTATTCACCAGAAGTAATAATATTTTGTACTCCTTCAACAATTTTATTAAAAACTTCTTTTGTTTTATTTTCCTTATTCGATTTATTTGCCATAATTTAAGCAGCCCCTTTCAATACTTCATTTTCCCATTTACGCAAAAATTGTAATTGTTTTTCATTCGGATCATTATTATTTTTGGTTCTACTTTGCACAACTTTATTGTCTATAACTTCTACTGTAACAAGAGATTTCTTTTGTTTATTTACATCTCTCATAAAATAAATATCACTTGTTCCTGTTGCATACTTTTCTGCATATGTTCGTACACAATTGTTTTGCTGTTTACTCTCGTCTTGTAGTGCCTTTAGTGTTTTGGCAGGAAAAACAATAAATTTATTGTTTTGATATTTATTACTTGACAATTCTTTGGCTCTTTTCATAATTGCTTTTTGAACCAATATTTTACTTTGAATTTCATATTGTTTTTCTAACTTATCATGTTCCTCTTTTAGATTTTTTGGAAAAGCATATCTATTATTTTTTAAATCAAAGCCTAACAACTTAGCAAATCTTAAATAGTCTTTATATAAGGAAGTATTTACTTTGCTATGGTGCATTTTGGCATATTTTATAAATCGATTCAAACTAATATAATTTGAAATTTCTTCTAAATCATATATGCTGTCGCCATAACCTACAAATTGTTGCAAATATTTTATTTTCTTAATGTCTTTTTCCTTTAGTAATCTCAACAACTTTAATTGCAGGTATGTAATATTATTTCTTTTCATAAATTGATAATAATCTTTTGAAATTCCAAATACTTCTTGAAAACTGCCTGTACCTCTTAGTTCTTCAGACCTTAATGCTAGATTATATAGTTTCATTTTAGCTAATAGTTCTATTTTACCTATATCATGTTTATTGGATATAAACTTAGGCAAATCAATATATGTGCAATGTTTTGCTATATCCCATATATGAGAGTATTGGTATTTTGTGTTTTCTAGTAACCTTTTTATATTGTTTGGAAATACAATAGAATAATCTATTATTGAATAATTTCTGGTGTATCTTCTCCAATTTGTTGAATTAAAATATCCACTATCATTATGATATATATAAATATGGCATTGACATTTTGAAACCATTTCATTTACAAAAACATCTCTATACCAATTATTATTTGGTATTTCTCTTGCAAATTCTACAACTGATGAATATGGTTCATGCACTGCATTTATAATTGTTTTTAATTCAAAATATCTAACTACAAATGTATCATCTACTTTTTCTAAAATAGACAAATAATCTTTAAATTCATAGTATCGCAGGTTACTTCTTTTGATTAAATATTTATTATGGCAATAGGGACATTTCACTTCTTGATTTATTTTTTTAGCACTTGTGAAATACTGTTTGCAATGTGTACAATAACATCTATTTTTACTTGATTTTATAATTAAGTTATGATATTGGGCTTGTTTTTCCACAAATTCATTCCATCCATTTGGTAAACTAGAGTTATAATCTATCTGCTTTAAAATTTCTCTATGTGCAACTTTTATATATCCCATTATTTTTGCACCCCCTGAAACAGTGTTATTTGATTGTCTTGTGTTTTTGCCCTTTCTTCTTTTACTGCCTCTTTAACTATTTTCTTCTCAACTTTTTTAGTTGGTGAAGGTGCTATTTTTTCTTTCTTTATCCCTAGTTCTTCATTACTTTTACTAAAATAAGTAACAGCCCACATATATACAATCTTATCATCCATCATAGCCATATTTTTATATTTGTGCTTTTCTGATTTTCTATATATATAATCGTACATTTCCTCCATTGATTTTTCCTTATTCTTAAAATTCTCATATAAATCATTTCTCGTTTTTAAATAATTAAATATTTTTGTTATACTATAAATATCTAATTCTGCAACTTCCATTTCCAATCTTTCTATACCTTCCATAGATTTACTCCTTTCAAATTTATGATACCTTTTTAAATCTTCTAAAAAGATCATTTTTATTTTTTTTTGATTCCATAATTTGTTTGTATTTATCAATCCCATATTTTTGTATTTTTAATTGTTTTTCTTCTTGTACTTTTTGTAATAACTGTGGTAATTCAGCAAAAGTATAAAAATAAGAGATAAGATTTCTAAAATAAGTTATCTTATCTCCTTTATAACCTTCTATCACATTGAATTTGTAATGGTATTTCTTTTTTCCATTGTGATTACTAATACGAATCCCACAGCATACACCATAGTCTAATTTTAAATAGATAGAATTAGTTGTAACTGAATTGTGTCTATGAACAATAAAATCTAAGTTTTTTAGTTCATTTACTAAAATATTAGCAACTTGCTTTTCATTCATATCGTTTAAGCAACTTCTTCTAAGATTTCAGCAAAATTCAAATATCTGTCTCTATCTATTTTTTTTGTAATAGTTTTCATATATGGTTTGATATTTTCAATTTTATCTTCTGGAATGTCTACTTTTGTAACTCGTGCAATATTTAATCCATTTCGAGTAGGTGCTTTAACTAAATCACCAACTTCCAATTTTACTTCTGTAAAATATGAATATGCTTTCCCGCCAAAAGTTCTTGGTTCCAACTTATCTTCATACTTTACATCAACAATATTAGTTTGCATATTGATTTTCCTCCATTTCAATAATTTCGTCATAAATACTTTCAAACTCTTCTACTTGATTATCAAGTATATTTAATTGCTCATTTATATATTGTTTAAAAAAGTCTTCCCCTGCAACAAAATATTGTGATGGTTGATATTTGGCTTCTCGTAATATTTTTATTGCTGGTTTTAAATTTCTCCTTATATAAAATTCAATCGCTGTTCTTATATACTCACATTTATCTTTGTTCAATTTTGTTCTACGTTTCACTTTTAACCCTCCAATTATTCTATTTTTTTTAATATAATTAAATTTTATAGTAACATTATTATAGGTTTGCTATTTTTGTTTCCAAACTTAGTAAATTCAGGATTATATTTTCTTAAATTCATAGAATAAAATTCTTGATTGTTATTGATAATTTCGTCTAGCTTTTCCTTTTCTATTTTTTCTGTTTGTATTTTATCTTGTGAATACTTTCTAACGGCTTCTATTCCAAGTGTTTCGCAGTCATTTATAATCATACTTTTTTGCATTTCATTATAAATTATACTTTCCTTTTCAAACCTTTTTAATAATGTTTCAACGTATTTGTCATTTATTAATTCTGTAAATACAATCTTATTATTACTAATTTCCCATTTTTGAGTTTTTAGAAAATGAAGTAAAAAATCCATTTGACCATCTAAATCATATTGTTTTAAAACTTTAGTATTTATAAAACCTTTATTTGTAAATGATACCGGTCGTCTAATCGTTATTTCAATCATTCTTATATTAATATCAGTTATAGATGTGTTAAATGCTTGTGCATAATAAATATATAAATCTACAATGAAATTGTATAAGTCGCTTATATCTAAATATGTACATACACATTCAAAATCATCTTCTTTATTATATTTTACTGATGCTCGAAATTTTGCATTTATTCTCGTTCTTTTGTCCATAATATTATTACCAATAGAAAAATACTTAACTGTTCTTTTTGGTATTTTGTCATTGTTTTTAACACGTGCTGCTATTGATCCAAGTATATCATGTTCAAATAATTCTTCTATACTATATTCTGCATTGGTCCATTCTTCTTTATCATTTCTTTCTATACATAGCCTTGCTTTTTCATTTCCGATTATTTTTTTCATACATATCACCTTTCTTTTTATTCTAACATTCCATTGTAAATATTTATTCCATAAGTCCCATCATCAAAAGTAGAAAATATAAGCATATAGAAAGCATTACTTAACGAATCTAAATCTTGTTCTAATTTCGGTAAAAACTCAAGTGAATCTACTTGAAAATTAATATAATACTCTTCATCTACCCATTTATAATGGTTAGTTATATTTACAATTCCATTTTTTGCATATTTCTTTGCAATATTTGCAAACTCATTCAATTTGTCTATATCAGTAGAACTATATAAGGCTATCTTCATTTTGACACCTCCATTTTTATATTATAAGTATTTTGTGCTCTAACATATTTAGAGTAAAATTTACTAAAATTTTTGACTTGGTGATTTTCAATTCCCATTTCTTCTGGCGATAATCCCATAAATATGTCTGTATTAAAAATTTTAATATTTTTAGGCTTTTTGTCAGTTGTTTGTAAAGTAACAAGTCTTTTTATTATTTCTTCCCTCAAAAGTGGGTTAGCTTTATTTAAAAACCATCCAAAAGTTGTTATAACTGGCCCATCTACTCCTGGCATATAAAATGACATTTCAGCAACATGTCCTGTTCTTTGGGCTTCTAATATAATAAAATCTGCTAAGTCCTTTAATCTAATAATGTAATTATCTCCTAAGTTAGTTTCAACAAATAAAAAGCCTTCTTTTTTTATAATCTCTATCATTTGAGTTTTAGTATATGTTTTATATTCCATTTTTCCCATCAACTATCACCTCGTTCAAAAGGGTAAGTCATCGCCATTTAGAATTTCTTCAGAAGTGTTATCTTCTGTATTCTTTGGAATAGGAGTAGAACTATTTAAAGCATTCTCATTTGTGTCATTTCTTTTGGCATCTGCAAAGTCAATTTCTTCTACGACTACTTCCGTTATATATCGAGTTTGATTATTCTTATCTGTATACGAACGCACTTGTAATCTACCACTAACACATATTTGAAGTCCTGTATGTAAATATTTTTGAGCAAATTCTGCTGTTTTACTCCAAGCAACAATATTAATAAAATCACTCTGTCTTTCTTCTCCTGGTCTTACATATTTTCTATTAACGGCTAAAGTAAACTGTGCCATCATAGTATTGGTAGATTGCGAGTATCTAATTTCTGGTTCTTTTGTTAATCTTCCTAATAAAATTACTTTATTCATATAAATCCTTTCCTTTCATTTTATTTACTATTACTTTGAAAATGATTTCAATATATTGCATAAGACTATATTGTCTATATGAAACATATGCTCTTGTACACTCATTTTTAAAATAATCTTTACCATTCTCTGAGTACATATACATCCATTCATCTGGATTGTTCATACCTTTTTTTATTGCATTTTCAAAAGCATCCTCAATATTCTCTCTTATTGGTAATTCAGAAAATACCGAACCTTTTGACTGCGTAATATATTTGATAGTTTTTATAATATTTTTATTCATATAAATTTCATCCCTTTCTTTTATGCTACTTTAGAGGTTATCCCTTTATTCTCTTTAATCGCTTTTTCCCTCATTTGTGTTTCATTCAAGTAATATTTTTCCAAATATTCCTCTTTATATAACTCTATTTTTCTTTTATGTTTTTTTAGTTTAAACATATTAGCATATCTTCGTATTTCTCTTTTCGTCATTGTAACTCTACGTTTATTTTTTATTGATACCACTATAAATGTTCCTCTAATGATACTATCTTTAAAAATCCTATTAAATTCAGTAATGTCAGCATTCTTGTCGGCAATAATCATTGTGTTTTCATTTATTTTTATTCTCAATAATTCATTGCCAATTAATGCCTTTATAAATTTCATATTTCGTGGAATTTTAATTTTTTGTACCTCTTTATTTGGCATAATGTATAAAACTTTAATCTTCATATGTATTTTCCTTTCTTCATTTTTTATTTTTTTGCCCATATATAAACTACATTGTCGTGTTCTCTTTTTTCGATTTTATCTATTACTAATGTACTTTTCCATTTTTGATATTCTTCATCCGTTCCAAATTCCATTGGAATATAGCCTAATTCAACCACTAAATATTTATATCCATTGTTCTTTGCTGTTAATTCTTTAACCCTATATTTATGATGTGTTTTTGTTGTAGGCTCATTAGGTGGTAATTCTGAATATTCCCACACATTTACATCTGCTAAAAATCTAAAGCAACCAAACCTATAACCTAAATCGTAAAAAAATTTTTTACTTGTTCCGACTTTTTTAAATTTTGAATCATCTGCATAAAACCAACTTACGTTACTTGAAGAAAAGCATATTTGTCCTTTTTTACTTTTTTCAATAAATATTGTACTTGGATATTCACAAATATCTATTTCTTCAGAAGTTTTAAAAACTTTTTCTATATGTGCCAAACTATAATATGTGCCGTATTCATCTGTATATTGCAAAATGTCTCCTGCTACTGGAAAGTTTGTGTTTTCTCTTTCTTTTTTTAGTAATTCTATGTATTCATTAGCTTTTTTAACTTCATACTCTGTAATTGAACAACAATCATCATCTTGCATTTTCCTTAATTCTTCTATATCTAACATTTTTACTTCCTCCTCTATATTTTAAATACAAGAAAAAGACAGCTTTCACTGCCTTTTCCAACCATCTATGCTGCTTGCAATTGTTCATTATTTTGTGTAGCACTATCTTGTATTTTTAGTTCTTGTCCTTTTTCAACTCTAGCAATTAAAATTTGTGTATCTTTTGCATATTGTTCAGTAAAATTATAATCTGCACAACTTTCGCTATCGTCAACGAACAATGGAACATTTATTTTTGATATTTTGTTAAGCATATTGCATAATTCTAACGAGGTAGCAATTGTTTCAGAATGTGAAAGATTTTTCAATTCATTGTCATTATAGGTAATGATGAAGTCATCCTTTAATTCTCCACTGCCTTTTAAAACAGAATAATACTTTATCTTAACATTTTTTAAATGTTTGGTTGCAAATTTCATCTTTTCTTCAATGTAATTAATAAATAACTTTTGAGCAATGGTTTTAGTTTCTTTTACGTTTTCTATCAATTTTTCATAGTCTGTTATTTGTTTTTTAAATATTATAATATCTTGTTTTGCCCCATTTATATTCTTTTGTTTTACTTCAATAGAATTATTATGCTTTTCAATTTCTAATTGTTCTTGCTCTAAACATTGTATCTGTTCTTGTACAACAGTAATTCCTTTTTCTTTATCTACATCCGATGTTCCTTCTAGTGCATGCAATTTACATTTTTCAACTATCAACTTACTTTTTAGATCTGCTAGTTCTTTTTCCAACTTGGTTCTATTTTCAAATTCCATTTCTAAGTCTTTTTTCATATTTAAAATAGTAATTTGTTTGCTTTCTTCTTGTATTACTTGTTCACAAAGAGGACAATAAGCCACTTCTTGATTTTTTATTGATAAATATGTTTTCTTGCCTTCATTCATTTTTATTGTTAGTTCGTTAATTTGCTTTTCTAATTGTGACATTTGGGCATTTAAATCATCTACTATTTTTTGCTGCTTTTCTTTATCTACTGTGTCTGTTGTTAAAAAAGACAATTCTTGCCTTGCAAGGGATAATTCTTTTTCTTTTTCAAAAACTCGCTTTTCTTCTAATGTTTGGTTAACGGTTTGTTCTGCATAATCAATTTTTCCATGAAGATTTTTGATTTTATCTTCATACATTTTTTTATTGCTGTTTAATTCTTGTATATATTCTGTAATATTTTTAGGAACACTTTCTAAGTATTTTTTCTCGGTATCTTCTAACTTATTATAAACATTCATAATGTCTATGTCAGGTAAGTATTTGTCTATCATTTCCTTTTGTTCTGCTGGCTTTTTATTAATAAAATAATTAGGGTTAAGAATTGATAAAAACAATTTCTTATCACTATAAAAAGCCTGCAATATTTCAGGCTCTGTTCTTCTATCGTCTAGTAAAATAAAGTTTCTTTTACTATCATATTTATTTTTGTACCTTGCAATTGTATGTTCTATTCCTTGATTATCTGTAAACTTTAATTCTACATAACAATCTTCAGAATTTTTATTACCTAGCCACACTTTGTCGTCACCAGTTAAATTCGTTCCTAAAAAAGCCCAAATAATTGCATAAAGTATATTGGTTTTACCTTTCGTATTTCCACCTGTAATTACTGTCTCATCATACAGTTTTGTTTCAAATTCCTGTTCAAATTTTCTAAACCCCTTTGTCTTGATATAATTAACTTTCATCTTTTTATTCTCCTTTTGTCTTTTTTATATATTCTTCATCAATCCAATCTTCTGTATTATCTTCAAACCTAACATTATAATCGCAATAATAAGGGTCTCTACATATAATAACTGCTAATCTATTTCTATAAAAATCCTTGTCGTTTTTTCCAAAACCATTTACAATAACACTTTCGCCATCTTTAAATCGACTATACATTTCGTCCTTATTTATGCTGCTACATTTTTTAATGCTTTTTGAACATACTCTATGTTATTTGTAAATGTTTTGTTTCCAACAGTTTGTAAATCCATTTTTACCATTGTTCCTATATCGCATTGTAATAGTTCATCTGCAAACTGAGGTGCTATTATTACATTTACTGGTTTATCATCCATATCTACAAAATTTCCAATTACATATTCTGTTGGTTTTCCATCTTTTTCAAACATTTTTTTAGAAGTTTCTATTAATGAATAAAGATTAGCAAATTCATCTTGTTCATTATTATCTTGCTTATTCTCTTTAGGTTCTTTTTGCTTAGCATTTTCAACCTTCTTTGTTTTGGTAGACTTTTTAGTATTTTTCTTTTCAATATTACTACTAACTTCTTCAACTTGGTTAGTTGTTTTTTCTGCTTTTGCTTGTTCTGTTTGTTCTACATTGTTCACATTGCTAATAGGTTTTGCTATATTGCTATTAACATTTGGTGAAGAATTTGTGGATAACTGTTTTGTGTTTGATTGTTTCTCTGGAATTGGATTGCTAGAATTAACATCTTCTTTTCTTATAATATCAAGAACGTAATTATAAAATTTTTTACCCTCTTTGGTTGTTTGTTCTTTTTGTGCTAAACATATTTTGTAATCTCCCATTACACTATTTCCAATTACTTTTTGCCATTCAAAATATCCTTTTAAGTTATCAATAGACTCTTGACCTGTAATTATCATGTTCCATAGTCTATCCGAACAAATTTCTGGGAGCATAAAATACAAATGCCCTTCTCTATTGCAGGCTGGCTTTTGTTCTCCTTCTTTTGCCACTCTATAAGGGCAATCTGCTTTACATTCATTTTTTTGCCATTTGCCTGCAATTCTTTGTTTGCCTTGATTTTCTTCTATCTTATGATAACATACACTTCCACCTTGATTGTATCTAGCCATTCGCGTAAAAAATGGATTTTCGCTAACTATTCTAATCGTAATTGTTTTAACTTTAGGATACTTCTCACTAAAACGATTTTCTAAAAACGTTAGATTACTGTTTTTAACTTTTGATATAAAATATCCATATTCTAAAACCTTCTTTTTTCCATTTTCAAATAATTGCTCTCCATGCTGAATTCTACCCGCTATAGGCAATTTCATCCTTTTTACTTGCTCCATTTTTATTCTTCCTTTCCTTTTTAATTATGCTGCAACTAAATCTTGTAAATAGTAGCAGTTTTCTTTGACCTTTTCAAAATCGATGGTATAAATAGGGTAAAATACATTATTAACAATACACATACAAACCTTTTCCTTTAACACACCAAGTCTTTCTAATTGTGATACAAAATTAGGTCTGAAACGATTATTTACAATAATTTCATCCTCTTCTAGTCGTACTGTTTTTGGATTTAATGTAATATCCGCAAAATGTGAAAATTCCTCTGTACTTGGATCAATTCCATATAAACTTAGTTGTAAATTTCCATTTTTATAAGATGTACATTCAATAAAGCAATCTCTAAAAACAGTATCAAGCATTTCAAAATCAAAACCGTTTTTCATACATAAAAATCTCCTTTCTCTGTTTTTGTGTAAAAGATTTTTTTGTAAAATCCTCCTTTCCTTTTATTAGGGTAAAAAAAAGAAAGTATTTGCCAGTAATGGGGGTTACTGACATTTACTTTCCAATTATTTTTAAGCACAACAAATAGTCTATATATTTGTTGTATCTAATACCCTAAATATGCTACGTCTTAAACGTAGATATGTTACTACTAACTAATATTTAGTAGTTATGCCATAAAGTGATACTTTATGGGTAGTTATAGATTGCTCTATAACATAATCTTAATACACACTACTATTGTATATAGTTTTTTATCCTTTTTCAATAAACACAATTCAAAAAATTTTTTTGCCTATATTTCAATACTTATAGCCATTTTTTATATGCCAAAATTTTTGATTTCAAAAAAATCTTTGTATATTTCTCTTAGAATAAAGAATTAAATTAAAAAAAAATTTTTGTTGAACGTTCCCTTTTTTTATATAATTCTGTACAATATTTATACAAACTAGAAAGGAGGAGTATTCATGCAAAAAAAAGACATTATCGATGATTTATTTGACAAAGAAGATAATGACGATTTGTTGGCTTTAAATGATACGGTAAAAGATGAACTTTATGCAGAAGATGAACGACTAGGAAATTTAATAATGGATTTCATTGACCACAAAGTACATCCAGAATCCAGAGACGAATTGAAAGGCTTAATCGTTAAAAGGGAAAATGTAGTAGACAAATGTTTACTTCGAGCAAATCAAGTTTTTTACAAAAATGGGGTATCAAGCGGAGTTAAGTTCATAATAACTGCACTATCGCTTAAATAGTCCATGCTCTATATGTTATATAGAGCCCAACAAAGGCTAACAATATTCAAATTGTTAGCCTAATTCTTCTCTACCATTGATGTACCCTCTAATCGTTGTAATGCATTTATAGTACATTTTTAATTCTTCTTTATCGCTCTTTTGGATTATGTCTTGTAAAATTTTTTGTATGTGCAATTTATTGTTTTCTCCTTTTCCATATAGGATATAATCTGCATCTATTCCTGTTCCATAAACTATGTTATCTAGTGAATTTAGGCTAAGTAAAAAATCTCCTCGTTCTATTTGTCCGAATATGTCTCTCGCTTAAATCACACCTTTTTCCAAAATGTTCCCTTGTTTCTTCAAAAACTTCCTCTCTAATCCTCCTAATTCTTGCCCCTATTATAATTTTGTCCAACGCCATTTTCAACCCCCTACAATTACGTACTATCAATATGTATATTTTACATTCTTTTTCAAAAACATAACATACTTTGATAGTTTAAAAATTCGTACTTTGTCGAAGTATGGCATTTTTTGTCATTGTGCTATTTTAACACATTTTACGTTTTTCTATATTGCTGTATTTTGTTTATCGTCAAAAACTCTTGTTCCACTTTTGGGAACTTCTTATAAGAGTTTTTATATACTCATTCTAGGGCTTAATATACCTGTTTGAGTAGAATGCATATGCACAAAAGATATATGCAAAAATACTGAAGATGATACATTTTAACTTAAACAGGACTATTACGCCCTATTTTCATATGAGTATTAAAAAATAAAAATTCTGAGTTGAAAGGAGGTTTTGTTTTTTTGTGTTCCACTTAACAGTGATGTTAAGCCCAAATATAAAATTTGGGAGGAACATTTATGGAAAACAAAAAATCTGATGAGGAGAAAATGTTTGATAGTTTCCTAAATAAAACTATTATTTTATCCTCAAAAAAATACTATAAGGGGGAAATCGAAAAAGACTTCAAAGAAGTCAAGATTATGGATGATGAAAATTATGCTGACTATCTTCAAGATTATCTAAAATATGGTTTTAATGATGTTTGTAATTGCAAGGATATAACCAACTTTATTGACCTTTGCAATAATTCTACTCTTGTACTCGCTTTAAAATCACTGTCAAAAATCGAAATGACGGTGATTTTTTTGTTGTTTGAAGAACAATTGACAAGTAGTGAAGCAAGCAAAATATTAAAAATTTGTTCTGATTCTGTAACTAGAATTAAGAGACGTGCTTTAAAAAAAATTGAAAAATATATGAAAGGTGATAAGTAGTATGGAAAATTTATATGAATTAGGGAAAAAGGCACAATCTGGCAATGAAATTGCTCTTATAAAAATCATAGAAAGAAAACGATCTTTGATAAAAAAATATTCTTTTGGAGATGAAGACTGTTATCAATACATCATTGAAAGATTAATTATTGGAATAAAAAATTATAAATTTTAAAATTTGGGTCGGATTTCGTTAATTTTTTGTATTTATATATAATGAAGGGCAAATTTTAAAGGAAACACTATATTAGAAAAAAGACAGATGGGACATGCTCTTATCTGTCTTACTTATATTTATGAAAGGAGATAAAAAATGTTTTTTAGATGTTTATTATTAGGAATAGCATTTATTTTGACCTTAGTTATATTTTGTATCCTTATACCCAAACTAAAACTTAAATACCGCTTACATAAGGAATTAAAGGAAAAGAAAAAAAGACAAGAAGCATTTAAAAAGAAGATGAAAGAATTAGAAATTAAATAGATTTCTAATAGTCTTGTTATATCTAAAAAGTGTCGACAAAAAATTAACTTTAAGGGGTTTGATGAATAATGTCAAAAGAAAATATCCTTATTCTATTTTTTGTAAATCATTTGAAAGTAAAGGAAATTGCAGAAATAGAACATATTTCTTCTGCATATGTAACAAAAACTGTAAAACATGACCCTAGGTATACAAAAGAAAAAGAGTACCGAAAAAACATCTCAAAAGAGAAAAGAAAAAATCGGACAGAATACATATATAAAAAGCAGACGAGAAAAGCAAAAACGTGAAGATAACTATTCTATTGTACAATTGCAACATAATCAAGCAGTTAGCGAATTGTCTAAATCGTCACATTTAAGTGATGAAAACTATAGGAAATGGAATTGTAGTGCCTATAAATATAACCCTTCAAAAAAGCGATATGAGTTCGACAATACCTTAGGTCGTTCTTATGACGTACCAAAATATATTAAAGAGAGGTAAATTGTTATGGAAGAAAAATTGTTAAAACTGTTTAAATTAGCAAATTTATTAAATGAAAAACAAGATAATGTATTTGCTGAAATTGATTATTCTGCTAATAATAACAAGACATTAAAAATTGCAATTAGGTCAAAAAAAGACTTTTCCTATATACAGACGTGTCAAATACAATTAATTAATAACCCACTAATAAGTTGGGATAATATTATTAAATTATTTGAACAATACTTACTAGATGTAGAAAAAAAATCATAATTACCTACAATTTAAAATATACTTTTTATGAGGTGTTGTTTATGAGTAAAATATCTACAAAAACTATTAATCTAGAGTATAAAATAATACCATTGTTTAATGAGAATGGAGAGAAGATTGAAAGTATAATTGAGAAAGCATTTCTAAAATATCTTAAATATAATGATTATAAGTACGACAATGCCAAGTAAAATATTTTTTACTTGAGCATTGAGTTTTTTTATATTAGTGAGATATAATTAAACTAGAAAGTGAATACTTATAATTTAGGAGGATAAAATGTTTCTAAATATAAGTAATTCTACCGACTTTAATGTCGCTATGTATATAAGATTATCAAAGGAAGATGGTGATAAACAAGAAAGTGAAAGTGTAACAAATCAGAGAAATCTAATGCTTCGCTATATAAAGGAAAATGGACTAAGTCTATACGATGAATATATCGATGATGGTGTAAGTCGGTACAACTTTTGATAGACCAGGTTTCAATAGATTGATTCGAGATATTGAAGATAATAAGGTAAATATGGTAATAACAAAAGATTTGTCAAGACTAGGAAGAGACTATATAAAAACAGGTTTTTATATAGAAAGTTATTTCCCTGAAAAAAATATTAGGTATGTGGCTCTATTAGATAACTTAGACACATTTGAGGACAATTCAAGTGCTAGCGATATAACACCATTCAAAGCAGTCCTTAATGATATGTATGCCAAAGATATTTCTAAAAAGATTCGTAGTGTTTGTAAACAAAAAAGAGAAAATGGACAGTATATATCGGCATATCCACCTTATGGCTATAAAAAAGACAAAAATGATAAGTTAGCACACTTACTAGTTGATGAATATGCAAGTAATATTGTAAAAAGAATATTTGAAATGTATATTAATGGAATGACTACCTATAGTATTTGTGATGTTCTGAACAAAGAAAATATCGAGCCACCTGCAGTTTATCTAAATATGAATTTAGTTCATAGATCTAAAGATTATTATAAGTGGAGACCTACTTCTGTTCAGAAGATTATTAAGAATGAAGTTTATCTAGGAAAATTACTACAAGGTAAAACAAAAAAACTTAGTTATAAAAGTAAAAAAAAGATTGATTTACCTCGTGAATTATGGATTGTAGAAGAAAATGCACATGAGCCATTAGTTGACATTGATACTTTTAATAAAGTACAACAAATTTTAGAAAGAAAATACAATACTCGTAATCGCAATAGAGAATATTTATTAAAAGGTATTACATACTGTCATAACTGTGGTAATAAACTTACCTTTGTTACTAAAACCGAAAAATATAAAGATAACAAGTATGAAAGAAGATATGCTATTTGTGGTAAAGCAACTAAAGGTCAATGTATAAGACAGTACAATAATTATGACAAACTAGAAAACGAAATCCTTTCTTATATTAGAAAAGTTTGTATATTAAATACAAATTCTGATACATATAAAAAAGCAATACTGAAAAAGAAAAATGATAATACAGAAATTATTAAAGATTATTTATCACATATTAAGGTTCTTAATGAAAAAATGGAAAGTCTAAATAAAAAAGTAGAACAAATATATGAAGATAGACTTAACCGGTGTCATTGATGAAAACGATTATATTAGATATTCTCAAAAATTCTTGAACGAAAGAAAACAACTAGAGGAAAATATTGCATCTTTACAATATAAAGTAGATTTATTATCTTCTAATGAGAAAAAAGAAGTTTCTAATCAAGAAGTAAAGGAAAAAACAAAAAACTTTTTAAAGTCCGAATATATCAACAAAGAAATACTTTTTGATATTGTAGATAGAATTGAAGTAGATCAAGATAAAAAAATTTATATTCACTTCAATTTTGAACAATTAAATGTGTATGATAGTAAGGAGATAGATAATGTTAGCGTATCATAAATTAAATAATATAAATGCAAATGTTGGTATTTATTTAAGAATCTCATTAGAAGATGGCGATAAGCAAGAAAGTAATAGTATAGAAAATCAAAGAAAGTTAATTTATGAATACTTACGCCAAAATAATTTTGTAAATGTGCAAGAATTTATTGATGACGGTGCAACTGGAACTAATTTCAATAGAAAAGGATTTAAAGATTTATTACGAAACATCGAAAATGGAAATATAAATACAGTTATTACAAAAGATGTCTCTCGTATAGGAAGAAATTATGTAAAAACTGGTTATTATATTGAAGACTATTTTGTAAATAAAGGTGTTAGATATATTTCCATTTTAGATGATATTGATACATACAGTGAAGTTATTGGTAATGAACTTTTACCATTTAGAGCAATATTAAATGATATGTATTCTAAAGACATTTCCTTAAAACAAAAAAGTTCTTTAATTGAGAGAAAAAAAAGAGGTCGTTATATTGCGTGTTATGCTCCATATGGGTATAAAAAGGACAAAGATATTGTAGGAAAACTTAACATTGACGAAGAAACTTCTAAGGTGGTTAAATATATTTTCAAACTTTTTTTAGAAGGGTATGGGACAACAACTATTGCAAGAATATTAACAAATGAGCAAATTCCTACACCTGCAATGTCCCTTAATATGAATGCTGACAAAAATTCTATTTTCTATTCTACTTGGAAACAAAATACAATAAGAAGAATATTACGAAATGAAACATATCTTGGTTATATGATACAAAATAAAGAAACTACCATTTCTCATAAAAATCCTACTAGAGTATATTTAGATGAATCTAATTATATTAAAATACCTAATCACCATTTACCTCTTGTTAGTAAAGAAGATTTTGAGAGGGTTAATCAAATCCTAGATGGTAATAAAAGAAAGACTAATATTAAAAAAGAAAAAACTCTTTTACATGATTTTTTATATTGTCATGAGTGCCATAAAAGGTTAGCCAGAAGAGATGTTAATAATAAAATTTACTATTTTTGTTGTACTAGAACTGCATTCCATTTATGTGATAATAGTAATCACTTATCATATTATGATATAGAAAACAAAGTATTCCAATATCTTAAAGAATTTTTGAAGAAATATTCTGATAAAAGTTTATTAAGACAAGCCTTTATCGCTGAATATTTAAAAAATAAGACTAAAATCAAAGAATATACTGTTACACAAACTAATCTTTCTAAGGAACTACTAAAAATTAATAATAAGTTAGATGTTTTATATAATGATAAATTAAACAATGTAATATCAAGCGATATGTATAAAAAATATTCTGTTACATTAAAAGAAGAACAAAAAACAATAGAAAGTAATCTTGCTGAAATAACTCATCTAATAGAAAACGAAGAAAATAAATTGCAAACTCTACAAAATGATGAAGAAAAAACAAATAAACTAATCAATAAATTTTGTAACTTAAAAAATATCAATGCTGAAGTTATTAATGAATTTATTGAAAAAATCTCTATTGATAAAAATAGAGATTTCCATATAAAATTAAAGTTTAATTTATAAATTCCTGTCATTAACTTACCGTCTCATCATTTCCGTGAGCGAAGCATTAGTCCATATAATAAGTCATTCACACTTACTTTGTCTCCCGCCTTTAGCCCAAGCCTTGAGCCACCGGTTCCACCTGCCTTTTTCGAAATTTCTACTATATCCGTTAGTTTGGCATGTTCTAACACAATGGTACCAGTCATGATTTTTGTGGTAGAAGCCATGGGGCGTTTGGTATAGCCGTTTTTTTCAGCAAGTACTTGTTTGGATTCTCGGTCGATTACGATACAGGCTCTTGCATGTAGGTTAGGAAAATGATCCACATTGGTAGAAGCATTTAAAACTTCTTCTTCAATATCGGTCGTTTCTTCATCGATTTCATCATCGGCTAATACGGTCGTGTTTTGTATCATACATAATAATCCTATTAATAGGATTATGCTTATTTTTTTCAATCTTGTTTTCATCTTAAAAAATCACCTTTTTTATTATATTGTAAGAAATGTTTTTTTATAACTTATCAAATGATATGAATATTACAATTATATGACATTCTATGAAATTAAGCTGATTTTTCCAATATCAATTGCAAAAGATGTCAAAATAAATTATAATAGGAGTAGGAGGGTAAAATTATGGTAAGAAAGAAATGGAATAGAATAAATAGATTGTTGGTATTCGTAATTATACTTTGTATAACTATGTGTATGCATATCATCGTATTTGGAAAACAATATGAACTTTCCGAAGACGATGAATTGAATGAAATTATTAATTACCTTGTTGATTGGCACGCTAATAATTTAAATGCAACAGCAAAAGATATGGCAGAGCAAATTCTGACAATTTGTAATAATGATCCTAAGAAAATAGAGCGTTTACAACTTAATTATATTGGTGATGTTGAATGGAATGGTGGAAGTACTGATGGTATGCACAAAGCAGCAGTTGATTTAGCAATAGATGCTGCAAAAGAAAAAAGACCTATACCAGACGGAAATGATGAGCAAAAACAAAACCTACGAAATGAAATTATTTCAATGGTTGGTATTGCTAATGATAGTAATGCTAGTATAGATCAGTTAAAAGATTTAAATTCTAAATTACATCAATATCGCTTAGATTACGGATTTGACAGTAGAGAAGACGCAGATCTTATACTTATTGCGAACCAAGTTAGAGATAACCTAAATTCAAAAGGAAATACTGATTCAACCGTTGCCGATGATGTTGATAAAAGAGAGGAAGAACGTAAAGAATATGAAGAAGAGCAAGAAAATAAGCAACATGCTGTTTTAGGGTCTATGGATGCTTCTACTACTCATACACCAGATGAGATTATTAATGAAGGTAATCAGTTTATTGAGCAAGCTTCTGGGACTACGATTGGTGGAGATAACTTGCAAGAGGCTTCTTCTAGTTTGTATAACATTTTGTTATCGATTGGTATTTTCTTGGCGGTTGCGATTGGAATGTACTTAGGTGTTAAATTTATGGTATCTACTGCAGAAGATAAGGCAAAGGTAAAAGAGGCTTTAATTCCTTATATTGCTGGATGTGTTGTTATTTTCTCAGCTTTCATTATTTGGAAATTCGCAATCTTATTACTTAACGGAATTGCTTAGATTGAGGCATGTAAAAAACACCCTTCGGGTGTTTTTTACATGCCTCTTGCTTGTTCATTTACTTCGTCTTCTGCACGTTCAATGCTTTTCTCGATTGGTTCTCCATCTTTTCTTTCTTGTTCTAGTACTCTCTTAAATCCTTCTTCTGACATTTTGCAACGTTTTGCAGCATCTTTAATTAGTGTTTCTTCGTATTCTAGTGTGGTATCTCGGTTATCGTTATTTTCATTATCATCAATATTTTCTAAGGTGGTTTCTTCTTGGCTTTCTAGTATCTTTTCTGCTTTTTCGATGTTATCGCTTACCCCTGGATTTCTTGTTTTCTCGGCATATTCTTGTACTTCTTTATCGGTTCTCTTTTGGTTGGTATTTTTTAGGTTAACTGGTACACTTGTGTATTCGTTATCTCTTGATCTTCTAACATAAGCAACTTTTGGAATTCCTGCTTCCATATCTACGGAAAATCCTTCGTTTCCATTTTGCTCGTTTGTACCATGTACAATTTGAACTAAATGGAGTACGTCATCTTTTCTAACTTCTCCGTTTGCTCCTACTTCGGTGATTTCTTTTATTGGATTAGTTCCTTCTACCGTTTTTAATGATTCGACTGCTACTTCTTGTCCGTCTTTATTTATGCCATAGAATTCAAATCTAGTAGCATCGATTCTTCGTATTTTAACCGTTTCTAGCTGTTTTTCTTTTACTTCTGGAACTAAATCGGCAAAGGTTCTATCTACTGTTACCTTCTTATTTATATCAATTTCAATATCATTTGAGCTTCCTTTTTTTACTCCATTTTCCTCATTATCATCTTGTTTGCTACTATCTTCTTTTTCTTCCTCTTCTAAGACGTTCTTACTCTTGTTTGTAATACCCTTTTTAAATATTTCTCTTTCATTTTCGTTACTCATTTCCATCTCTTCTAGTTCTTTTAAAGAAATAGGCGCCGTATCGCGAAGTTTGATTAAAATGAGTAATTCTTTATCGAAAAAACCTTCTCTCATTTGAACATGATTGTCTTTATCAATATCTGCTATTACCGTATCACCTATTTGTAATTCTCGTTTTATTTCCCCATTTACTTCTTTTTCTACTAAAAATAAAGGATACTCTTTTCCTTCTATTTCGTCAAAGGTAATGTCTTTATAATACTGTATGTCTTGTATGTTGCATTGCTCGCCTTGTTCCATTGCTCGTTTTTCTAATTCTTCTTTTAAGATTTCTAATTGTTCTATTAATTCCATATTTTTCTCCTTTTTAAAAACCCCCAGTCCACTTCGTGGACAGCCCCCTTGTTAAATGGGCTTTCTTGCAAGCCTTTGTAAGTCTTTTGCAATAAAATTAGTTTAACACTTATTTCTTAAATTGTAAATATTACATTTTTGTCATATTTCGTGAAATCACCCTAAAGTAAAGGGGCGTTTTTTATGCTTCTTTACATTTCGAATGATAATTCGAAATTTGTGCCTTCTCCTAGTTTTACAATAAAGGTTTTTTCCTCTTCCTCAGCTGCTATGCTTAGGCTTTCTTTATATGGAACGGTTATTAAATAAATATTTCCTTCTGTTTTTATGCTCATTCTTCCTATAATGTTATTTTCAAAAAAGGTTTCATTCATATAGTTGGTAAACGCCTCTACAGTAGGAAAATTTTTATTTTTAAATTCGGTATTTAAATACCCATATACCGTTTGATAATCCTTCTGGTTAATTAGTTTCATTACCTTTTCTACATTAGATGTTGCCTTTTGTTCATTGGTTAACCCTGCATATTGTTTTTGTTGTTCAGTGGATAGTACGGTATGGTTATCTAGTGTAATGGTATACTCATAAATTCCAGTTTCTTTTAATTCATATTGATGATTATAATTATCCACAAATGTATATCTTATTATTTCTCCCTCTTGTTTTACCCCATGTTTTACAATATTTGCATCTTGAAGTGTTTCAAGATTATTTTGAATATATGTTTTATATTGTTCTAAATTATTATGAAATTTTTCTTTTTTATAGGTAGTATCTAACAAAGCGAATGCCTCTTGGGGTTGATTGATTGCTTTAAATTTGTAATCGTCAAAATATCTTTTAATCACTTGTAAATCAGATATTTTCTTTTGTTGTATTTCATTATAGGCATTTACTTTAATTGAATTATTTTGACGATATTCTTCATTAATATTATTATTCTTTGCATTTTCAAATTCTTGTTTTGATGATGCAATCATCTCATAAGTATTATTGGTATAGTCTAAATTCATGACTAAATAACATTCTTCCTGAGAGTTTCTACCTCTTGCTAGCCCTTCTATAAATACTGTTATATTATTAATTTTGTCTAGTACATACATCTGTTTTGCTACAAATACATTGTTTGCATTGTTTTTTAGTTGTATTTCTCCACTTGGTGAAATTGCTGATTTTTCCATATTATTATCTGTTTCATAGTTAAAATAGGTCTTTACCATATCTTCTATTTGAAAGAACAGCGCCTTACTACTTAATTTTTCTGTTGCTTGAAAAGCCAAAGTTGGAGGATTTTCTTCTTTTATGACTGTTTGTTTTCTAAGCATTAACAAAGAAAATAAAACAATGATAATGCCAATTACTAAAATTACAATTATAAGAAATATTTTTTTATAATTTTCCATTTTTGCTTATCCTCCTAACGACTAATATACAATACTTTTTTATTACTTTCAAATACTTTATCAATAGAATATGCTCCCGTTTTTGTACTACTTCCAACATTGGAAACATATACTTGGTCTCCTCCTAATGCTTCTAATACTGGAAAATAGTGTCCTGATGAACTCGTCCAATATCCTCCTGCATTAATAATTACTGGATTACCTGTATTTAAGTGATCTAATATTTCTTGTTTACTTGTTTGATTTACTGTTTTTACTTCACATTTCAATCCATACGATTCTATCAAGTCTTTTAGATTCACACCACTTGGATATCGAGTTCGAATATCCTCTGGATTAACATCTATGCCAAATCCACTTAATGTAACTGCTACACTTGTTATGGAACATCCAGAATTATGCATAGTACCTCCCATAAAATAGTTTCCTTCCCATGGTCCAGCATATTGCAAGTATTCTACATATGTTTTACCATCTGCCGTTGTATATGTTCCTCTATACCCATCTCCTCCTGCACCAGTAATTCCTCCTCCTACTGGTGCTTCTATATACGGACTAATATCAATTCCAACTGCCTCATAAAATCTTGACATTTGTGCTAATGTTGCTTCTATCCAATCATCCGCTTGTGTTGGGTGTTCGGCTGTGTTTGGACAATATACTTGTCCAATATCTCCAACTGTATATTTTCCTTGTGTATAATAATAACTTCCTTCTGCAATATTCGAACCAAAAGCACCAATTCCATCATGTATTGTAGGAAAAATTCTCCAATGATAAACCGTTCCTTTTTTACTAACAGTAGTATGAGCATTAGCACTACTTGTTGTAGTAATATTAAACCAGTTATTACATCCATCTATTGCGTGGCCTGCTCTTCCTGCACTGGTTTCGGTAATGGAGACCGATGCTGCAAAAATAGCATTTACTTTATATTTTTCTTGCATATCTAAGAATGCCTGTGCATTTTCTACCAACTTGTCACTTTTTGAATATCCACCTGCTAATGCTTTTTTTAGGGTTTCTAAATCCTTAATAAATAAGCTTTCATCATGTACATCAAAATTTCCTACATAGCTTCCTTCTACATCTATAAACTCAAATGGCTTGTACATATCGGTAAAGGCATAGGTAGAAAATGTACTTTCATCTAAATATTCTCCATTTAGATATATTTTTAACATTGCTTTTAATAATTCGGCATGTTTTTGGGTGGTAACACTTTGTTCTAATCTTTCTAATAAATCTTGTTGTGCTGTTACAATATTCATAACTGGCCTGTCGTTTTCTTCGGAACTGCCAAACTGCTTATATCTTACAATTTTTCCGAGGTAGTCCTTGTCCTGTTGGTAGATATGGCGCTCCTTTTACATACTTGCCTGTTTCATTGCTCCATAGTCCCATAAACTCGGATGGTAAAATTTTGGTAATCGTATCACCAGATTTTACCCATTCTCTTTTTATTATTTCGGTAAAGAAATATTCACTTCTGTTCGTATCCCAACTTCCATGGTCTCCTGGGTCATCTTCGTCTGGTAAGTCATGGGTTTCTCCCTCTTCTCCATATGGGTATTCTAGTGTGATTTGCATTTCGTAATTGGTTTGTTGTTCAATAACCCATGTTTTTGCTTTGGTAACCGTAGCTTTTACGTTATCGGTTTCAATAATGGTTTCTGTGGTTTCATCTACTTCAAATTCATGTAATTGCCATTCTCTATGTAAAACACCTGTAACGGTTTCACCAGATGTTCCTACTGTTTCAAATCTCCATTCATGCCTATCTGCTTTGTAATTATACACATTCGTATTGGTTGTAAATTGGTCAAAAATGGTGAATTCAATTTCACTTTGCTTTGACATAAGTTCTGCTACTGCTGATACATAGTCTGCATTATGTGTTACTAATTGTAAATTAAGTAGGAATAAAAAGGGAACTGTATATTGAGCTACCATATCTCGATATGGTATTTTGACTTCGGATATGGTATATTCTCCTTCTGTATTCACTAAATTTCCATGGCTATACTTATTTACTGTTTTTTTATATGGTTTTATAATACACAAATTCCAATTTTCATCTAATGTATAATAGTTCATCATTTCATCTTTTACCGCACTATCATGCGTTTTTAGCATTTCTTGAAATTGGTCATATCCGATAAAAATTAAATCTTTCGCTTCTTTTTGTGCTTCTTCTTCTGTTTTGGCTGTTTGTCTTTTTACTTTAATAATCCCTTTTACTTCCTCATCGCTACCTTCAATGTAAGGAAATTCTCCTGCTAACGAGGCGGTAATAAATTTATATAGATACTCGGTTGCTTGTGTATACGGGTCGGTGTCTTGGTAAATAATTTCAGTTTCTCCAGATACAGTATTTTGTGTTGCTATCTTATAATTGCCATCATCTCCAAAGCCTAAGTCATTTAAATCGATTCCACTTTGGTTTAATTCTTTTACAATGTTTTCCATGAATAATTGTTTATTAAAACGAATTCCGTTTTCATCCATGGTACAATATTCTTTTACTGCTTGATACGTTACGGTATCTGTATCTTCTACGATTGCATCATCTAAAAAACTATCTACTCCTGCAATAATAATAAAAACGATAATTAAAATTGCTACCACAATAAGCACTGGCACAATATGGGTAGCAATAAAAATTGCTACTTTTTTGGCCGTTTCTGCCAACAGTTTTAATGCCTTTTTTCCTGCTTCTTTTCCTAATTTCTTTAAACCTTTTTTTCCTAAGTTTCCGAACATAGTGCATTCCTTTGCCTGCTAGTTGTTCGGCTAGGTCTTTATCTTCTTGTCCTCCATTTTGATTTTCTTCGTCCATATGTCACCCCCCTTTTTGCCTTTTATTTTCTTACATTTGAATGGTAAGTGTTGTTCGATTGGTGTATTGTTTTTTATCTTGTGCTTGCTCGTATTCTTCATAATTGGTAATGATATCACTAAATACCATTTTTCTCATGACGGCTTGATTTGAGTATATTTTATTAAAACGAATGGTGATTGTTTTGGTTTTATTTGATTCTACTATCATATCATGCTTATCGACTTCATATAAAAAGGCATAATACTTGCTATCGTTTGATCCTACTACATAGGTAGAACGTAGATTTTCCCCGTGTATCTAATAAAATGGTATGTGTGCTTGTGTTTTCTATTTTTACATCATAGGTTTCATATTCTTTGTAAATGTCTTTACAAAGCACGGTTATGGCTATTCCATTTACTTGGTCTTTGGCGTCCATTTGTTGCTTTCCGATATAACCATTAATATTTAGTTTGTTTGTGGTTCCTTTTTTTACAATGGTGTAATAGTCTTCTATGGCATTTTCCGAAGAAGTAATTTTTCCGCTTGATAGCATGTCTTCCATGATTTTTACTTGATAGGTATTCATATAAGAGTTCATCCATGCTTGCATGGTTACCATTTTTTTAGTAGTAAATATTTTTTCTACATAATTTTTGGCAAAATATTGGATGTTTGAGGAAAAGACCTCTTCTTTACATTCATCGGATAATAAGGCATACGCTTTTTCAATTTCTTTATTATTACAATAGGTAATAAAGGTTTCAATTAATTTTGTATTATTTTCTTGTTGCTCTTTATTCACTTCTGTTCCAGAAATAACTGGTTTTGTGGAAGTATCTACTTTGGGCTGTGTAACCGCCACATTTTGTATTTCATTTTTTGGTTTTAGTTTTTCCTTGGCATTTTCGTTTAAGAAACGAATTAAATACAAAGCGAGGATAATCGCAAAGATTACTACAAATATAACATATCGGTTTTCATAGATACTTCTTCTTATGTTACTATTTTTAATAATCATGGTATTATCCTCCTAAGTTTAGCTATTCTATACAGCACTGTTTCTCCAATCTGCAAAACCTTGGAATAGTTGTTTTGCCATTTGTTGATTGTTTGCTGATTTTGGATCTCCTAACATACCAGCAATACGATTAATTTCTGCTGCTCGCATTTTAGGATCTGTGTATGCTTTTTTATCGATATCCATATCTCCAAAACTTTGTGCTATATTTTGTACTTGTGCTCTTGCATCTTCTCTTGACAATCTTCCTTTGCTCTCTTTTACGTATTTATCTTCTAATGCTCGTGCTCTTCTTATTTGCTTATGGTCTGTAATTCCTGCTTTTCGGTAATCTTGTACAAATTTTTGTACATCTTTTTTCGTATAGTTTCTTCCAGTACTTTCATCTTTTTTTCCTTTATAGTATTTCTCATAGAAGTTATCAAATTTTTCACTTTGGAAATATCGTTTATCTGCTCTTGCATTTCTTGCATCAATTGCATTGCCGTATCTTCCTGTATCATAAGCATCTCGTATACTTTTGTCTCTCATTTTTTGTCCTGCAGTTGCTTCAAACAAGTTTCCACCAGTTGTTCCTCCAATTGCTGCTCCACCAAGCGCCATAGAAATTGCTTTTTCGCCATCTCCTGTTGTCGCACCAATACCAAGTGCAACAGTACCCATTGTTGCAGCTAATGTTGCTCTTGCTGCCGTTTTTAATACTCCTCTTGCACCTTTATACAATACTGTTGGAGCTGCCTTGTAGGCACCAATTGCTGCTCTTCTTACTCCATCTCCCACTTTATTCTTGATGTTTCTTTTTAATCTTTCACGATTTTCTTGTTTTTCAGTACTTCTTCCTATATATCTTCCCATTCCATCTCTAAATTTTGGTATGTTTCCTATATCATCCTTTATTAGGTCGAATACATTCTTGTCAAGTGGTCCATTGTAGTCAAATGGGTTATCATATCCTCTTCTATCTAAAGCCTCTTGTCTAGCTTGTTCTTCTGCTTTTTGTCTTCTTTGCTCTTCTAATTCTTCTCTTCGATTTTCTTCCCATTCTTGTGGGGACATTCCACTTTCTCTATAATCCTGTGCAGTCATTCCAGCCTTTTCTTCTGCTAATTGGTCATCTATACTTAATTCAGAATCTTGACCTATATTGTTATCATTTCCTTCTACTGGAAGTCCTCCTTCATCTGGTGGTGGAAGTCCTTCTCCATCTGGTGATGGTGTTCCTCCGCCTTCTCCACTTGTTGTTGGAGCTGGTGCTTCACCGCCTGCTCCGATTACGTCATTTGCATCTTTTCCTTTAAATGCATTAAATGGCTTATTACTATCGGCATCTCTTCCTTGTCTTTCAAGCCCTTCTTTGGTTCTTACTTTTCCCTGTGGTCCTGGTCCTTTTTTCGCCGCTCCCTTTAACATATTGCTTGCTACTGCGGTTACGCCGGCTGCTCCTGCAAGTGAACCTACGGTTCCTCCGCTTGCTTTGTTGAAACCAAACATTGATTTTACTAATTTCTCGGCTGCAATAATAAATCCTAAAGCAACAATGGCGTAAAGTGGATTATCTGCTGCCAATTCTACTGAGGTTCCCAGTAATACTTTATACAACAATAAATCTACCGGCTGAATTAAGGCATTATAGGTATATTCTTTTAGCCACATATTAAAGGCTTGTGCTTTACCATCCGATACTTTATCAATTGGATAGGTTAGGGCAACCATTGGAGCAATTAATGTTAAAAATGCCATATTTACTACTCTTTTTAAATATACCCAAGTAAATCGAATGGAGAAAATTACTAACATAATATATAATACTAGAAATGCTACTTTTACGGTTAAATCTCCTGCTTGTACCATAAAACGTACATAACTCATTAAGTTTGCTGCAAAACTAATTGACTCTTTGCTACCAAGATGAGCCTCTACTTTACTCGCATTTACAGTAAAGGTACCATCTGTTTCAGAAGAAATCATCGCTGTTACGGTTTCTGCCATGGTTAAGGCAAATGACATGATGTAATGTAGGATAAGCACTAAGCATATGGCAACTACCCAGTCGACAATCATTTGCTTATATTTTGCACGGTCTGCCGCAATACTAGTTAATAACATACGAATTCCTAAGTAAACAAGTACCGATAACAACCCTACTACTGCAATGGAACGAAGTGCTACATACCAACTAGCAATGGTTGGACGTAACTTCATCGCAATATTCATTTTTTCATCTCTTTCGTCATTTCCGGTTTTGATAGAAGGATTAATAAAATTAACATCCAATGCTGGTACTTGGTTTGAAAAAATTGCTTCTGGTGTATATTGTATGACTGGTATATTTACCTTATTTAATCCAAAGAAAACTGCATCAATAAATTCGTCTGTCTCAATACTAGCATCTGATGATGCTTGTGTCTCATACTCATCAGAGTCAATATCCTTCATAAAAGTATTATATTCCCCAAGCATTGTTCTTTCTAGCATGTGCTGAATACCGTCAAAAATAAGTGCCACAAAGTTTGTAATGGGACTCATTAACTTTCCACCTAAATCGGCATGTACGACCCCTGGAACACAAAATGTCATTAATATTACAATCACAATTGCAATGATTGTCTTTTGTACGATTCCTTTATTCGTAAAAACTCTCATGGTTTCCCCTTTCTATTGTATTGCTTTTTGTTTCTTCATGTTTACAATGTTATTTAAGTTTGTTTCTACAAACTCGAATTCTTTTGCCGTTGGTGTAATTTGTAAAATTGCGGTATCTGGCCCTACTTTTAGTAAGCCTTCTCCTTTTAGACAAGTTACTAAGAATCCTGCTTCTCCTTCAGAAAGTTTGAATACTTCTTTTAAGTATGCAATTTCCGATTTATCTTGTGCTAAGAATAATTTGGTATCAGATGAAGTAAGTACTGCTTGTGCTTCTTGTTTTTCATAAAAATCTTGGAATCTTTGCGAAATAATCGCCAAAGATACATTTCTTTTTCTGGCACGTCTTGCCATAGTGTTTAAGAAGTCGACTGCTTCTGGGTATGGTAATAACATCCATGCTTCATCTACTAATACTCTTTTCTTTTTGGCCTTGCTTCTATCTTCACTGTTTTTCTTAACGTATTTTTCCCAAATCCAAGAAAGTAGAATTTGTTGGGCAAGTGGTCTTGCAAAACGTTCTTCTAGCTGTGAAATATCTAAGTTAATAAATGGCACACCATCTAATAATTCGAAGGTAGATTGTCCATCAAAATAGGCCATTTGTCCTTCGTATTCACGAATGTATTGTTTCATAACTTTTAGTAAGTAGCTATAATGGAAACGGTAGTCTTCGTTTTCGTTCTCGGCTGCTTTTCTTTGGATTCTTTTATACCAACTACCAATGGTTGGCATTAGTTTTTTCTTTCTTGCAAGCATATTTCCGGTTGCCATGTTGGCTGCTGAATCATATAAGCTAGATGGATCCGACGTAATCTTGATTGCAGCGTATTCTTCGGAAACAGATTCGGCTATAATTTGTTTGGTTAATTCGTTTACTTCGGTACTTCTGGTACTTCCTCTTGCCATGGTAAGTAGCGCTTGTGTTACGTCTTCTACTTTATTTTCTACATTCACCATAACTCTTTCTTTTCCCGTAATTTCATCTTTTATAATTTCTGGTTCAATATCAAATAAATTAATAACGGTTTTGGAGTTTGGACTTAATACCACATTAATTCCACCTAAAGATTCTGCTACAATGGTATACTCGCCTTCGGCATCTAGTGCTAAACTTTCAATTCCCATAAGCACTGCTGACCTTGAGATAAGAGTTTTCATGGTAACAGATTTACCAGCACCAGATTTTGCGAAAATTACCATGTTGTAGTTGGTTAGAGATGGGTGGAAGTTATCAAATAAAATTGGTACTCCCGTTTGTTTGTTAAACCCTAATGGTACTCCTGTGGAATGTCCTACCTCTGAGGTGGTAAATGGGAATATAGTTCCCATAGAGCGTCTATCAAAGGTGTGTACTTTTTTTAGTTTGTTATCCATAAATGGTAGGTTACTTTTAAATGCGTCCTCTTGAATTCCCCATGCACTTTTTACACTGACTAAGGATTTTGACATCTCGGTTGATAGTAAACTGGTTAATTTATCTAAGTCTTCTAGGCTATAAGCAAATAGCGTAGAAACGATAGTTGCTTCAAATAATTTGTTATATCCTGCTGCAATCTCATCTCTTAACTGTTCTGCTTCATAACGTTTTTGTCCAACCGTACTTTGTCTATTAATATTACCTCTATCTGCTGCTACAATTCTTTCGGTTTCTAGTTGATTAATAACTTTATTTAATTCATTTTGTGATTTTGCTTCTGGTACTGGGTTTATATATATTGAGGTATTGGTATCTCCAAATAAGTATAAGTCTCGGAACAATTCTGGGAAAATGGCCATTCTTGGAAGTGCCGATACAAAAAAGCTTCTTGCATATCGTTTGGTGTTGGAAATAATTTCTAAATGGTCAATATTGGAGGCATCAATTCCAGATGGTGCAATTAATTCTTTTATGGTCTTTTTCTTTAAGATGTTGTATTCTTCCCCATTATTCGTTAACTGCTGATTTTTTTCTTCTACCCCTTTTTGGTTTTTCTTCCACATCTTCGGTTCCTCCTTCTTCTTTATTTTTGTCTTCTTCGATTAGTCTTGTTGCTGAATCGGCTGTTTGTCTTCCTAAGTAGGCAGCGTTTTGTTTGATAATCATTTGTGCTCTTTGACGTACTAATTCTTCCAAACGTGCTCGTTTTTGGTCTAGTTGTTGTTGTTTTGGACTTCTTGCTTGTATTACTTTTTCATTAGCAAGTGCCATTGCTTTTCTTTCTATTTCGTCATCTAATGCTTTCATGGTTTTATCTAGTACATCTGGTGCTGTAGTGTATAGTTCATCATAACCTGCACGTGCAGCACGGTCTACACTGAAGACTTCTGCTTCATCACGGTTGTAGGCTACATATAGTAAATCCACTAATTCTTCGGAGTTTAGAATTTTTCCTCCTACCGAACAACCTGCTAAGGTTCGAATAACGGATTGCGCTCTTGTATATAGTTCTTGGAAGGCAATGTTACGAATTTCTTCTTTATCGAAGGAATTGTTTGGTCCTAGGTCTTCTACATAATATGGAATAATCACATAGTATTTTTTGCTTAATACGTTTTTGTTTAAACTCATTCTTTCGGTATTGGCAATAATGTCTTTTCCATATTCATAAAGGTTGGTTTGTTTGGTTACTTCAAAGAAGTCTTTATTTAATTCTTCTCTGGTTGCCTGACCTGATTGTAGTTTTTTTAGATAAGCATTTTTCTTTTTCTCTAGTTCAAACCCAACTTCTTCTACTTTTTTTCGATATCCTTCTAAGCTATCGTTTAAGTTTACAGTTCTGGTTTGTACATAAATTTGAACTGGATGGCGTAGGGTGTTTAAGAATTGCAAAAACCCTTCCTCTACTCCGACTTTTTCTCCTTCTGACATAAGGTCATAGTTAATTCCTTGGCATTCTACTACCATAATGTAACGCATTCCCTTTTTTTGTACAATCATATTATCTTCTACCGTATCAAATTCCATGAATTTGAAAATGGATTGTTTGGTATATTCTCTTGCAATTTTTCTTGCATCACTTGTGGTTCCATCACTTTCTTCTATTTCTTCTTTTTTCTTTTTGCTTTTCATCCAAAAGTACAAAAAGGCTACTGCAAGTGCTACTAGAACGACAACCATAACGATTAATACGATGGTTAAGACTTGTGTAATTTGATCTGAACTATTCATCTTTGGCTTCCTCCTCTATTTCATAGGTATAAATTTTATTATGTGATTTTTTAAATCGAATGGCTCTTACGATAACATCATCAATGTTTTCTCCTCCTACCTTTTTGGTAAAGGCAAATGCCCCAAGGTCTGGTACTTTAAAAGTTCCTACACAATACCCAATGAGTGCAAATATGCCAATTACAATCATTCCAATCATTTTTGCACCACATGCTGCAATAATCAAATAGAAAATAAAACCAACTGCTGCACAAACCATGGTATAAATCATCGATTTCCCTGTAAATATAAACAAAATTCTTCCCTCATCTTTTACGTTTCTAGGTATATTGTATGGTCCCATGTTCTTCCTCCTTTAAGGCATAATTATAATCAATATCATTATACCAGAAAATAAAGAAAAATGTAACATTTTCGTAGAAAATATTACATTTTTAATATAATTGTAATATGGGTGAAATAAAGAGCTAAGAATTTTATTCCTAGCTCCTTTTATTGTAATATTTATTCGCCACCATTTAAAGCATTTGCCATATCATATACAATTCCTGTAATTGTAGATGCTGCAAATATTAATACAGCTCCTACTAAATATGGTATCATCGATTTTTTATAATCTGCTTTTTCTTCTGCACTACCCATCATGTATTTAATACCTAAAATTAAAAGAATAACAACTGCTACTAAAACACCTACTGTTCTAACAACTCCAACAATTTGACCACCTAATTTTAAAATACCTGATGTTGCTGTAACTGTACCTGGTTTAAAATCACCTGGTGTAACTCCACCTTCTCCCTCAGCAAATGAGATGACGCTCATTGTAACAATTGCTAATATTATACATAATGTTATCAATATTTTACTTGTTTTCTTCATACCTTTCCTCCTATATTTTATATTTCTTTTTGTATTTTTCTCTACTCACGAACATGAGAGAATATTAAAAACTAACTTAAGGACAGCGAATTTCACTGTATCACTATATTATTATAACGGCTTTTTTCCATTTTGTCTATACTTATTTTAAAAATAATTGTAAATTTATGTAACAATTTTTATCTTGTTATATTTTTGGTAATTAGGTCATACAATACACTTATCAAATTCGGTATTGCAAATAGCATAATTGCTCCTACAATATATGGTCCCATCGTTTCCTTATATAGAGCCTTTTCTTGTACACTTGCTACCATATATCGTATTCCTAGTACCATAAAGGTAACAACGGATAGCAATGTTCCAATTACTTGAATCACGCCAATAGCAATATTGGCTCTTTCAATAAAAGCGGTATTGTTGCCTGTTGGATTTTCACTTGGTTGATAATGTTCTGGATCTTCTAATGGATCTGTAAAAGTAGCCATACAGATTGTATTTTGTATCGCAAAAAAACATATAAAAAAAACTATCATCATAATTACTACTTTTCTCATTTTTCATCCTTTTCCTTGTAACATTCTATTTTCATTATACCATATTTTCTTTTTTTTTCAATCCTCCATAAGCTAATTATGAAAAAGACATATTTTTGTAATCTACCTGTAACAAATTTCTCTTATTATTTTCTCTTCTCATGAGATTTCTAGTTTTTTCTTTTATTCTTCCTGTTCTCCTTTTCCCCTCTTCTTACTCTATTTTTTCTTCTTTTTCTTTTTGCTTTACTTTTTCTCTTTTCCTTGCCTTCTTCTTTCTTTTTGTTCTACTTTTTCTCTTTTCTTTGCCTTCTTCTTTCTCTTTGTTCTACTTTCTCCTCTTTTCTTTGCCTTCTTCTTTCTCTTTGTTCTACTTTTTCTCTTTTCTTTGCCTTCTTCTTTCTCTTTGTTCTACTTTTTCTCTTTTCTTTGTTCTACTTTTTCTCTTTTCCTTGCCTTCTTCTTTCTTTTCGTTCTACTTTTTCTCTTTTCTTTGCCTTCTTCTTTCTCTTTGTTCTACTTTTTCTCTTTTCTTTGCC
>CAOKQZ010000007.1 GCA_948471055.1 uncultured Clostridium sp.
CGGGATTTCCACCCATTAGATTACTTACCCTTTGCTGGGCGCACAATTACTATTTATCTTTCAACATCTCTTAATTTATTTTTTGCTTTAATATGGCGTTCTTCATCTACACATATTGTTGTAACATTCAAATCTTGAATTTGATCTGTTAAGTCTATTGCTTTTTGCATATCATAACTTAACTTATAGATTTGACCAACATCAGTAACTACTAAATGTGAAAACTCTCCACTCTCAAATCTCTTTAACATACTATTAAATACTGCTCTTTCTTCTAAAAAAGAACCTATTTCTATAAAGACTTCGTAATTATGAGTTTGTAACACATCTTCACAATATTTTATTAGTCTGTTTTTCTTTTCTTCAATTCTATTAGAATCATTGATACTATAATGCACGAAAATAGCACATTTTTCAACTTCTCCAAAATCTAACTTTGCTTTTTCTCTAGCCTTTAGTATATCATTCATACTTTCATCTCACTTTCTTCACTAGCGATTAGTTTTAATTCATTAAACAAGTCTGATAATGATAAAATCACATTCCTATTTTCAATCATAAATGATAAGAAAACATTTTTCTTTTCTTCGGTATCTAATCTTTCCATTACTAATGCAATTATATCTGCTTTATAATTTTGTTTATCTAGTTCTTTTAATATAGAATTTTCCAAATTAGATAGCATAATTTTATCATCTCCTATCAGAAATAATTATATCATCAAAGCATAAAATAATCTATAACCCCAACCAAAATTATTCTTTTTCTTTTGGAAGCAAATACTCTTTTTTTATATCTATGATAAGTTGACTAACTCTCTCTGCATTTTTTTTATATTCTAGTTCATCAACAAAGCCAAGTGCATTTGCTCTCCTTGCTATTTGATTCATATTATTACTTAACATTCTAATTTGTTTTATTGCTTCGTAAAATTCTTCTGGTGGTTTTTCTCTTGGTTCAAAATTATTTGCAAGTTCTCTTATCAATTCAGAAACCGAAAGTCCAACTTTTTCTGCTCTACCTCGTAGGTTATAATACTCATCATAAGTCATCCAAAAAGTTATCTGTTTTTCTCTAACTCGCATTTTTTACCTCCTATCCTTTTTGAATTTCTTTTTTCATCTCTTTAATTGTATGGTATTGAAAAAAATTTGCAATTATAAGACCACCTACAATTAAACCTAGCATAAAAAATAATACTTCATTCATCTTCAGTTTACTCCTTTCTTTTCTATTTGTGGGGATTGGGGATTACCCCATATACGAATTTTGTGTGTACACAAATTCAGTGCTTGCTAGACATTAAAGTCCTATTCATCATAGGTACATTCCCCACAAATAGGACAATAGTATTCGCAAGAATTACATTCTTTTAAGTCGTCAAAATCATCTTCAACTTCATTATTTTCTTCATCATATTCTTCGCTTAAAAGTCTTTGTCCCTCTTTCAAAAATTCCTTATCATCATCTGCAATTTTATCTGCTTCAAGACAATAATGTTCATCTGGATCTAATTCTTCAATATCATTATCTAATATAAAATCGTTAATTAAATCCATTGCTTCTTCTTCACTTTTTGCATTTATTTTTATCTTTTTAGATAACACTTTTTGAACTGTAACCTCATAAACTTTACAACCTTTATATCCTAAAAATCCTGTTTCTTTTAATAACTCTGTAAAGTTAATATTTAACAATTCACAAACTGAAATAAGTGTTACAAGATTTGGAATTTGCCTTTCTCCAGATTCAATTTTTGATAATTCTGCATTACTTATATTGATAATCTTTGCAAGTTTTCTTTGAGAAAGTCCTTTACTTTCTCTTATATCTTTAATAATTTTTCCTAATTTTTTATAATCATTTTTCATAAATTTTATCTCTCCTTTTCGTATCTTTTTTTGTAATTTATTCCAACTTTTGAACATAAAAAATCATTGACATCCTTTCCAATTTTAGGTGGATCATCAATGACTTCGTATTGTTTTGGCATAACTGTCTTTAATGCCATAGTTGCTAATCTTCCTGCACTATCATTATCAAAATGCAATATAACTTTTTTAATTCCTGGATTTTGATTAAGATAATAATTAAGTGCAAGTGGGATTCTACTTTCATCAATTTTAGCAGCAGGTTGATATACTCCTGCAAGTGATAAAAGGTTTTCATTATACCATTCCTTATCTTCCATTTTTAATAGTGTTGCATAAGATAAAAGGTCAATAGCACTCTCAAATAAATGAACTGTATCATTAGATTCTAATGCTTCTAATTTAAAAGAAAATGCTTTATGACTTCCATAAGCGTCTTGCATATATCTGCTTGAATTAGTTGCTCTAACTCCTGCATATCGTGGTGTTTTGTTCTTATCATAGCCGACAAAAACTACATTATGATTAGGATATTGCTCGTAGATTAAATCATTATCTATGCACTCACTTACTATATCTTTATCAATTCCTCTGCTTGATAAATAATCTATTACTTTATCATTACTTATACATCTATTCGGAAGAATAAGCCTTATATTTTTTACTTTTTCTTTTTGCTTATATTGTATTGGTGGTGCAACTTTGGAATATCCTAATAATGTTTCTACTGCTTGAATAAAAGTATAATCTCTAACTTTTACTAAATATTCTAAAGCACTTTTACCACCAACTCCTTGCGAAAACCAATACCACATACCATTTGATATTTTCAAACTATCGTGAGTTCTAGTCATATAAGTATCTCTACTAAAATGCACCAATTCATCTGGTTCATAATTTTTTAAATAAGTTAGTAGATCCATTTGCTTAACTCTATTTATTACATCTGGTGGATAATACGCCATAATATATTACCTACCTTTCCATAGATTTAGTAACAATTTTTTCTCCTTTTGGCTCTAAAAACTTAATATTTTCTAAACTGTAAGTTTCTATTGCCTCAAAAAAATCATCCATATTTTTGCATTTGTACGATTTTTCAAAACCTTTACCATCTCCAATAGATATTGATTCATTTTCTTTATTGTATTCAATATTCATTTTAATACTATTAGCGAGTTCTCTACTTGGATATGCTTTATAATCAGTTTTTTCTAAATCATTGTAGTCTAAAACAATATCTTCATTATGATATTTATCTGCGACATTTAAAACTGCTTCGTTATAGTCTTTGGCTTCAGTTTCTACAACTCTGCTTAAAGTTTCAACAACTTCTACATTAAATTTTCTCATAGTAATCTCCTTTCAAAATAGTTAAAAGAGTGATAATAGAAATTCTAAAATCACTCTTTATTTTATCTTTCATAATCTTTTTTACTGATTTGATTATCAGCAATATCTTCGCCACTATCTGAAATAATTTCATTATCCTTTTCATTAAGATTTAATTGAATATTTAATTCATCTAATCTTTTGGATTTTGTTTTTAGTTCTTCCTCTTGTGGGAATGGTCTATTTATTTCTTGTTTAGCAGTTTCATATTGATTTTTTGTATCTACTAATTGATTTTTAGCAGATTCTAACTTGTTTTCTATATTACCTAGTACATTATCTATACGAGTAATATTTCCGTGAATATCACTACCTAAATCTACTTTATAAGATAATTTATTCTTCATATCTAAATGAAAAGAACGGTCAAAAGAATCAAAAGATAATATCATTTTAAAGCCTTTATACTCTCCTATTTCAACAGGATCGGTATTAGTTAATGATTTACAGGCTTCAATAATCTTTTGCCCTGCGTCTGCTTTTTCAATATAATTTGTTCCATTTATAATCATACCTTGAAATTCTTGTGAAGTAGTATTTGCTTTTAAATGTTCAATATCTTCTTCAATATTGGTTATTCTTGTTTCAATTCTTTTTATTTCATTCGGATAATATTTTATAACTTTATCTTCTAATTCATATATCTGACTTAAATGAGTTTGTTTTAATAATTTTAATTTTGCTACTTGTGTATCTAACTCTGTTTTTTCAATTATAAGTGGATTACCTGCTGCAAGTGCTTTAATCTCTGCATAAGATAATGCAGTTTCATCTATATCTTCTGCGAATCTTACAGGTGTTTTTGAAGTCATAATTTGTGAAATAAATCTCTGTTTATTTTCAACTAACTGATATAAATAAGCGTCAAAAGTTCCCTCTGTAACATACCTATAAATATCTACTTCTGGATTTTGATTTCCTTGTCTAATTATTCTTCCACTTCTTTGAGTTAAATCACTTGGTCGCCAAGGACAGTCTAAATCGTGTAATGCTATTAACTTATCTTGACAGTTTGTACCTGCTCCCATCTTTTGTGTTGAACCCATTAAAACTCTAACTTGTCCTTTTCTAACCTTATTAAATAACTCTTGTTTTCTTAAATCAGTATTGGCTTCGTGAATAAATGCTATCTCATTTTCTGGTATTCCTAAACTAATTAACTTTTGTTTTAAGTCATCATATATATTAAATTTTCCATCATTATGTGGTGTAGATAAATCACAAAATACTAATTGTGATAACTTCTTTTCAGATGTTTTATTCCATATATCATAGATATTATTAGCACAAGTTGCTACTTTACTTTTTTCAAAATCTTCTAATAATTCATTGGCTAATCTTTGGTCTAAAGCAAGTTTTCTACCATCATTAGTTATTTTAAGCATATTATCTTCACTAGAATCTACCATTTTATTTCGTACTCTTTCAGCACGATCTGCAAGTTCTTTTACTAGGTCTTTTTGTATATCACTAGGTTCAATAACTACATTGTGATAATTGGCTTTTGGAACAGGAAGTTGTAACATTTCTGCAGTTTGAATATCGGCAACTTCTTTAAACATAGCCATAAGTTCTGGAAGATTATAGAACTTTGCAAATCTTGTTTTTGCTCTATAACCTGTTCCCTCTGGACTTAATTCTATTGCAGTAACTGTTTCTCCAAAAGTAGAAGCCCAAGCGTCAAAATGTTGTAGATTTCTTTTTTCCAATTCGTGATATTGTAAATATCTTTGCATAGTATATAACTCTACCATTGAATTACTGATAGGCGTTCCTGTTGCAAAGACTACACCTTTTCCACCTGTTATCTCATCTAAATATCTACATTTCATATATAAATCTGAACTCTTTTGTGCTTCAGTTTGTGCTATTCCACCTACATTTCTCATTTTTGTATAAAGAAAAAGATTCTTATAATAATGTGCTTCATCAACAAAAATTCTATCTACTCCAAGTTCTTCAAAAGTAATTACATCATCTTTTCTTGAAGTATCATTTAGTTTTTCTAATTTATTTTGTAAAGACTTTTTTGTTTTTTCTAATTGTTTTATAGAAAATCTTTCTGCATTATTATTCTTTAAATCTTGAATACCAAAGGTTATTTCATCAATTTCTCTTTGAATTAGAATCCTCTGTCTTTCTGCAGACATTGGTATCTTTTCAAATTGCGAATGACTAATAATTACTGCGTCATAATCTCCTGTTGCTATACGAGAACAAAACTTTTTACGATTAGCAGTTTCAAAATCTTTCTTTGTAGTTACTAGAATATTTGCACTAGGATATAGTTGTAAAAACTCTTGCCCAAACTGTTCTACTATATGATTTGGTACTACGAACAAAGACTTATTACATAATCCAAGTCTTTTACTTTCCATTGCTGCAGCAACCATTTCAAAAGTTTTACCTGCTCCTACTTCGTGAGCAAGTAAGGTATTTCCTCCATAAAGTATTCTTGCAATAGCATTTATCTGATGAGTTCTTAAAGATATTTCTGGATTCATTCCATCAAAAACTATATGAGAACCATCATATTCACGAGGTCTAATTGAATTAAACTTTTCATTATAAAGTTTAGTTAATCTCTCTCGCCTTTCTGGATCTTTCCATATCCATTCATCAAAAGCAAGTTTTATTTGTTCTTGCTTTGCTTGTGCAATAGCAGTTTCTTTTTTGTTTAGTTCTGCTATCTTTTTACCATTCTCATCTTCGTGATAATCATATATTCTAACATCTTTTAAATTAAGGGTATCTTCTATAATCTTATAGGCATTTGCTCTACCTGTTCCATAAGTATTATGAACTTTTACATTTCCTCTATCATAGTTTTTACCCTCAATATTCCATTCTGATGTTGCTTCTACATAGTGTACATTTATATTTCTACTTACTTGCCAAGATGGATTTAATAAGTATTCTATAAATACTTTTATATCTTCACTAGGTATCCAAGTAGAACCAAGTCTAACACTAATTTCACTAGCACTTAACTCTTTTGGTTGCACTTCTTTTAAATACTTAACATTAACTTCAAAACGAGAATCGTTCTTCGCAAATTCTTCGGCAATTCTTAATTTTTCTCTAACATTTCCAGAAAGATATTCATCTGCAGTAACCCAATGATTCGGTTCTCCATATTCTGGAACATTAAATATTTCTCCCTCTAAATCCGATAACATTTTATCCATATCTAAATTGCAAAGACTTTGCATATAATTTATATCTACACTTGCTTTCTCTGCTATTGATACAATTAAGGCTTCATTAGCAGTTTCTACTGCTTGAATTTCTCTTTTAGGTCTAATAGTTCTTTTAGTAAACATATCTGCTTTTCGTGCAAGATTTCCATTTTCATCTAATATTTCTAATGAACATAGTAAGTAATAACTTGAATCATTTGAGAAAGCAATGTTATTTCCTCTACTATTTATTAACCCATATTTCTTGCTAAAAGTATCATATAAGCGATTTAATTTACTTTGTTGTAATTTTATATCTTCTTCTGGGAAATCCTCTGTTTGATACTCTATTAAAGTCCTAACACAGTCCCTAATTTCAATTAAACCTTTTACTCTATTTTCAGTAGTCATTGCTAATTCTTGTGGGTACATTCTGCTATTTTCTCTAAAATAGATTTGTCCATCAACAAGAGTATAAGAGAAGTTTTTAACATTATAATCTGCAGGAATAGATAAATCTTCTTCCTCCATATCATCTATTTCATATTCTTTTACTTCGGCGTGTATATTTGTAATTGCATTGTTTAGTTTATTTTCTAAACTATCATCATCTACTGCAATACAAGCACTATCGTACCCAAATCTTGTAGAAATCATTTCCATATTTCCCATAATCATATCTGGATTATCTACAAAATATTTATTCATTTTGATACCATCTTCATTTGTATCAAGATATACCCAATCTGGTTCTATATCAGTTATTGAATCTCTTTTTTGTAAAAAGATAATATCTGATGTTACTTCAGTTCCTGCATTTGCTTTAAAAGTATTATTTGGAAGTCTTATTGCACCTAATAAATCGGCTCGTTGTGCAATATATCTTCTTACACTTGGATTTTCTTTATCTAGTGTACCTTTTGAAGTGATAAATGCTACTACTCCACCTGGTCTAACTTTATCAAGAGATTTTGCAAAAAAGTAATCGTGGATCAAAAACTTATTTTTATCATATTTCTTATCTAAAACTTTGAAATCGCCAAAAGGAACATTTCCAACTGCGACATCAAAAAAAAAGTTTGGAAGTGGTGTACTTTCAAACCCTTGTACTGCTATTGAAGATTTTTGATAGAGTTGTCTTGCGATTCTACCACTAATTGAATCTAACTCTACTCCGTATAATTTACAATCATTTAGTGAATCTGGTAGCATACCGATAAAATTACCTGTACCACAACTAGGTTCTAATATATTACCTGTCTTTAATCCCATATTTTCTAGTGCCTTATACATAGACTTTATAACAACAGGTGGTGTGTAAAATGCAGTTAAAGTAGATTCTCTTGCTTGACTATATTCTGTTTCATCTAATAAATTCTTTAAAATATAATATTCATTACTCCAAGAACTATCTTTATCATCAAATGCTTGAGGTAGTCCACCCCAACCTACATATTTTGATAAAATTTCCTGTTCTTCTGGAGTAGCAAATCTATTTTCTTCTTCGCATTGCTTTAATACTTTAATTGCAGCAACATTATTATTAAATTTTTCTCTAGGACTACCGACTCCTAAATCATTATTTGTAATTCTAAACTGACTACGATCAGAAGTAGGGACATCTGGATGAATATCAAAAGTAGTAACTTTACTAACCTTTTTCTTTTCAAAAGCAGGTATAATATCTTCTACTGCTTCTGGTTCATCATTTTCTTTTTCAGTTGGTATTTCTATTGCTCGTTCGTTATTTTCATTTGAAAGTGATACATCTTCATTAAATTCTCTTTTTATAGATTTTATATAATCTTTAGCATATATTTCATCTTTTGTTACTACTGCGAACACACTATTAGATAAATCTCTTTCAAAATCATATACACTTAAATCACGAACAGTAACATAGGCTTTTTCAAAGTCAGTATTTATAAATGCTTCCTTAAACTTAATAAGGTCGGCTTCTGAAAATATTTCTTGTGTAACCCAATATAAATTATTATCAATTACATCATACTCTTTCCATCTCATATTGTGTGGAATATTTTTTTCAAATTCCATTCCACTAAATGTTTTTTCTTCTTTTGGTTCAATAATAACTTTCTTTTGTAAATGGTCATTTGATGGATTTTCTTTTACTTTCCTATCAAATTCTTCTCTACTCATTTCCCTATTAAATAGTGGATACCTAAAATCATATAAGACAACTGACATTTCACTAAAACTTAATATTTCATATTCATCAGCACCAATATATACTTTATCTCCTAAATGATATTCATATTCAATTTCTTCTGTATCATTTATAGTTGATAATTCCTCTGCTTTTAATTTAAGTTCTCGCTCTTGTTCTTTTTCTTCTAACCAATTAGGATATTCTTCTTTTTCTTTTGAATTTAAGTATCTATCTTCTTTAATTAGTTCTTTGATTCTTTTTGCAATATAACTCCAATTAAATAATTGTTCTTTTGCACTTGCACCAAAATATCCTCTATTAAAGGTTATACCTTTTGGGCTACAACTATATCCAATACCAGATCCATTTACAGTATGGCTACTGCCTTGATAAGTAGTACCATAAATTCCTTTAAGATAGTTTATATTATCTGTACTAGATAGATTAGTAGTAAATTGTTCAAATATACTATATTTTCCCTCTTTACTATTAAATCCACTTTGTAAAAACTCATCTACAAAGGCTTGTGTAAATTCCAAATTAGATGTAGATGTTGTTTCCATCTCATCTAATAAAGTTAATTGTTCACTAACACTTGGTATTGGCTTAACTCTATTATCTAATTGATTCAAAAGTATCATAGCATTGTAATGATTTATTAAATCATCCCACTCTACAAAACTTTCTGTATCTCTTGATAAAAAATTACCTTTCCAAAATAAAACACCATTATCAAAGGCTTTATATCCAAACATTTCATCATCTATCATAATTCCTGTGTAATCGGAATTAAAAATACCTTTTAAGAATTTAACTCTTTCTTCATTATCTTTTTCGTATTCAAAATAATTGACAATTTCTCTGTTAGATTTCTTTAAATGTGGTGTTGTACTTAATATTTGATTTATTTTTTCATCTACAACAACATAAGGGAGATTATGCTCTCCCTTTTCCCATATATTTAAGCGTAGATTAGTTCGTTCATCACTATCTCCTCGGCTGTCATCTTCAAGTTGTTCATTAGTGATACCCATTTCATTTGATTGTTGGCTTTCAATTCCTCTGTTATATTCTCTTTCGCTTTCATTTGTGAAACTATTTCCTCTATCCTCATCTCTGCTTGTGATTGTATCTCTATCAAGTGTTCTGATAGTTTGTCTTTCATCATCAATGTTGTGTATAGAGGTTTCTTCTGTTCTTTCAAGAATTTTAGCCTCATCATTGCGTATTTGCCATTTACTTGAACTTGTTTCTCCTTGTTCTCCAATACTAGATCTGGAATCTCGTAATCTCCTTGTTTCGTATAAGTTATCATCATAACTATCGCTCCTTTCTGCAGTATCTCTGCTTTCCCTTATATGATAATCTATTTTATTTTTGTTTTCCAATGTGCGAATTTTATCAATTTCATTTATTCGCAGATTTTTAATTGTGGAATAAATTTCACGAAGTCCCATTTCTGATATTTCACTTGTTGCAAGTCCTAGTCTTGTAATAGTGTCATAACTATTAAAGTTAATAATTCCAATGAAGTCATCTTTTTCAAAATATAATTCTGGATTAAGTCCACATCTTTTAATTAAAGTAAATGCTATACTATTTTCTAAAGTATGTTGCATTATGGTTTTTACATTTAATTCATCTAATTCTTCTAGTAAACTATCCTCTCTATAAAGCATTAAGTCAGATAAATAGTCTTGAATGTTATCTTCTACCATAATCTTTGCAACAGATTTTAAAGCATTTGCTAAATTATCTTTTTGTTCTAATTCTCCATATCTATTTTCAAGTGATTCAATGATTTCATTTTCATAAGGCTTTGTTACTGTCCATAATCTAAAACTCTTACCAAGTTTATTATTAGTATCAGCAACATCAAAAACATATCTTAAATTCGTATTACCATTGTCTTCTGTAATAAGTGCTATACCTTTTGAACCTTTATTTACCCATCTTCCAACACTTTTATTCCAAGTTTCAACACTCGCACAAGCAACTGCATTAGGCTTTTGTGCATAAATCAAAACTTGATCGTTAAATGGATATTTATAGTTCATTGCTGCACATTCCAAAAAAGACATCCACTCGTTAGGATTATTAGCAATATCTGTTAAAGTTTGTCCATATAGATCTGTTATAAGTCTTAATTTTCCTGCCACTTAAACACCTCCTAATCTAATAGACTTATTATTCATTTTCTTCTGTATTTTGCTTAAATGATTCTCTAACTTTTTTCAAAACTTCATAATAATCAGTTTCTGGCTTTAAATCTAATGTTGCCATTAAGAAATAAATCAAGTCTTGTGCCTCATTATTATAAAATCTTATATCTATATTGGTTTCTCCGTTTTCATCCACACGAGGAATACTATATTTTAAAAGTTTATCTTTCATCTTTTCAGCATATTTAGAATTTCTTTCATCTCCCTCTTGAACTACAATAGAAACTAATTCCACTAAATTATTAAAAGTATCTATATCCACCATTATTCTAATTGGTGGTTTCTTTGTTTGAAATGCCATAATATATTACCTACCTTTCCATAACTTTCTTTTCTCTAGCACTTGAATCAATACTTAAATTGCTTCTATATTTTCCTAATGCTTCCCTTAATGCACTATTTTCTAGCAATTCATTTACTTTTTCTTGTGCTTGTTCTTTATTTTTGGCTTTTACTTCAAAAGTAATAGTTCCATTGATATTTACATCTACTTCAAATGTTTTCATTATTTATCGTTTCCTTTCTCTTTATAACAACTTAAAAATTCAATAATCTTTTTATCTTTAATAGCCTTTTTGAACTCTATAATAATCATAGTTTCATTGGCTTGAAGATTTGGAATCATAGTTAAATCTTCTAATTTCAAAGCAAGTATTTTTTTATCTGTATTAAATCCTGCTTCAAAAAGTTTTTCCAAAGTCTTTGTAATTTGTGTATAGTTATATTTCATTTCCAATTAAATCCCTCCTATACTTTTTCTACTAATTCACAAATAACTACAATTTGTTTATTTGTATTATGTCGGCAAGTAATTAAAGTCAAAGTATTTTTTTCTGCATTTCTTACTATATTTGCAGTTCCTGTTTTTTCAATATCATATTGATTAACAACTTTGTATTTATACTCATTGCCATTATAGAAAATACTCACTTCATCATCATTCTGCAACTTATTTAGATTTCTAAAATAAGAAGTTCTACCATTTCCAGAATGTCCTGCTAAAATCACATTACCTTTTTCTTTATCTGGCATATCTGATTCATTTAAAACACTTATATTACGGTTAACATTATTATAATAAGTCCCTTTAGGTGCTAAACCTTTCTCTAGTCCTATTTTAGGTATTTTAATAACTGCAAAATAATCTATTTTTTTAGTAGGTTTTTCTGCCTTTACTTCTTCTTTTTTTTCAGTTGGTATTTCTTCATTTGTTGTATCTTTTTCAATTTCTTCTTGTTCTTCGTAAAAGTTTTCAATTAACTGTTCTTCATTTTTATTTTGAATATAGTTATATAAATACTTTCCACCAATTACTCCTAAACCAATAATGATAAGTAAAGAGCCAACTATTAAAAGTTGACTCTTACTAACATCTTTCTTATTTTTGTTTTTTCTTTTTAGTATAGACATAAACTATCACTCCTATTCCACCTAGAGTAAGTAAACCACCTGCAATTTCAATGAAATGTGAATCAGTAAGTCCTGTATTTGGTACTTCAACGATTACTTTTTCATCTGTCATTGTAGCCTTAACGATTTCTCCATCTTCTTTGATTTCAAAATACATTCTTTCTGGATTTAAAGTATAACCCTCTGGTGCTTCCTTTTCTAAAATATAATATTTTCCATATCTTATTTCTGGAATAGTAATTTTTCCATTGTCATCTGTTCTACCACTAAAAATTAACTCATCTTTTTCATTGTAGATTTCAATTAAAGTATTTGGAAGTGGTTCCCCTGTTGATACATCAGTTTTTGTAAATTCAAGAGTTCCTGTAATAGGTTTATTTTTCATTTCAGCCTTAACAATTTCTCCGTTTTCTTTTAATTCAAAATAAACTTTTTCTTCTGTTATTACATAACCTGTGCTTGGCTCTTTTTCTAAAATATAGTATTTTCCAACTTTAAGATTATCAATAACTACTTTTCCATCTTGATCTGTTGTTCCAGTAAAGATAAGTTCATCATTTTCTGTATAGATTTCAATTATAGTATTTGGAATTACATCTCCATTTACTAAATCAGTTTTTGTAAACTCAATAGTTGCTTTTTTAAGATAATTTAAAGCACTATATGATTCATAAACTATTGGAGTTTCATCATCTACTTCTTTTAAAGTGAAATAATGCTCATTACTATCAAGAATATAGTCGTCTTGTGTTTTTACTTCTTTAAAATAGTATTTTCCAAGTGGCAATTTTTTTGTTTTAGCATATCCATCTTCATTAGTAATAATGGTATCTACTAAATCGCCTTTATTGTAATATAAATGATTTCCATCAGATGATAAAATATCTTCTTCTGCATAGATTTCAAAAGTTACGCCACTTAATTTTTTAGTAGCATAAATATATTCTCCATCTTTAATAACTAAATCTTCTCCAGTTTTTTGGATTTCTAATTGACCTTTGATAGGAGTATTTTTATAAGTTACTGTGATAAATGCTCCATAAGTTGTGTAATTAAAATGAGTATTATTTCCAATAGTGAATTTTAATCCATCTTTATCTTTTAAGTATCCATTTGGTGCTGATACTTCAATCAATTTATAATTTCCAGATTGTAATTTTAATGGTGTCACTAAAATACCATTTTCATCTGTTTTAAATTCACTTATTACTTTACCACCAACATATTGAGATACATATTGCTTTTTATCTTCATTAAATATTTTAAAAGTTGTATCTGCAATGGCAATTTTCTTACCAGTTTCAGAATCTACTTTAATTACTTGTAAATAAGCAGTTAAAGAGTTATTTAAAATATTGTAATATTGTTCTTTATTACTTGTTTCATTAACTGTTATATAAAAATCATAAATTTTTTCATAGCCTGTCGTTGTGTTGACTTGATGGAATCGCCAAACGCCATAAGGCAAGTTCAATGAAGCATAGCCATTTTTATCTGTTGTTATCTCATCAAATTTATTACCATTTGGATAATAGATTTCAAATTTAATTCCTTTTTCTGCATTTAAGAATTTAGTTTCTCCATCTACTTGTTCATATTGTTTTAAAATAGAAACATAGTTTTTAATAACTTTTTCTACAACATCAACTCTTGCAGAGTCTTTTCCTTTTACATCTACATTATAACGAGTTTTATCTAATTCATAGCCCTCACTTGGTCTGATTTCTTGTAGATAATAATCTTTCCATTCTAATACTGCGTCACTTTTAAAATAGCCATTTTCATCAGTAACAACTGTTGTCACTAATTTTCCTGTGGCTGTTTCATATACTCCATATTCAGCACCTTTTAAAGTTGCTTGTCCTTGTGCTTTTCCAGTTTCATCATCTTGTTTATAGCCCTCTACTGGTGTTTTATAACTATTTATTCTTATTTTAGCCATAACTGGATCTGTTGTTCCAGGAACGAACATATTTTGAATTTCATTTCCTACAAACAATTTATAACCAGAAGAATAAGGCATATTCTTTGTTAGTGTTAAATCTATTGCACCACTTTTAGTTGGCTTAATCGTTAGTGTATTTCCACTTATATTATAATCTGCTCCACTAACACTTACATTATATTGTGATAATACATTATTTGTATCTGTTAAAGTTAAAGTTTGACCTACTTGAACTTTATAAACTCCTCCATTAAATGATGGTCTATCATAATGATGTTCAATAAGTCTATTGATTTCTGCTTTTTCTGCTGATACATCAAAAGGAGTACCTGCTCCCCATCTTTCAGTAGAAAAAGTTGTATTTGCTCCGTGACCAATAATAATATCCCATATCATACCCTGTGTTGCTGCACGATATTGTAATGTTTGATGTCCTGGATAAGTATAACCGTAGTATCCAATTAACAATAACCTTTCTTTAATTGAATTTGAAAGCCCTGTATCTTCCCAACTTCCTTGATTATAACTTGTACCCTCTGGGATATTAGGCTCAATACAATATGAAACTTCTCCATCCATTGTATATTGTTGAAAATACCAAGAATGATGATCACTACCATCTGCTCTTGCTCTATCATAATAATATCCAGATTTTGTTTTAGTTAAAGTTGCAGCACTTACTGCATTTGCATTAACTGTAAATCCTACTAATAATCCTAGTGTTAATACTAGGCATTTACCTAATTTGTTCATTTTGTTCCTCCTCTCTTGAACATCTACCCGAAATGACACAGGCAGAATAACAAAAAAGCACTATCGTGAATAATAGTGCAATACTTATAATTTTTAACATTTTCTTTCCTCTTTTCATAAAAAAATGACTCGTTATGAGCCATTAAAACTTTGATTTTAGACTTGCGTCATTTCCCTCTCCACTCCTACAAAAGAAGTGTAAATAATACCAATACTTTCCATTTTCATCAACTACTGATGGATATACTCTAAAATAGTTTATGTCTGGTTGTATTTGATTATCTGGATGTGTTTCATTCCAGTCTAAAACATAATCTAATTCATTGTTTTGAATTTGAGTTCCTCTTGCAAAGGCTTCACTTTCAGAATTAAATTCTTTTTTTCCACCAGTTATTGAATCATAAAAAGTAGTAGATACTGTACTCTTTTGCCCAGAATTATTACTTTGTGTATTAGAGTTTGTTTGATTAGTTTGTTGTGTATTTTGGCTAGGTTTTGGATTAGTAGCATTGTTTACTTTGCTACTCTCTTGCTTTGTAGGCGTTTCTTGTTTAGGAGCATTACTAACTGAAGAACTAGGTTTCTCTGTTGATTTTGATTTAGTTTCCTTTTTCACACTTTTTTCAGTTTGAGTTTTTTCTTCAACAATTTCTTGCTTTTTTTCTACAATCTCTTGTTGCTTTATCTCCTCTTTTTCTGCATTCTTACTCGTATCTATTTTCTCATCAACTTTCTCAATTTTGGTTTCTTGTTTTAGTTGCTCCTTTGGTTGAACTATTGGCTTATTATTAAGCATTGAATTAACTCCAATAACTGCACCTACAATAACTGTGCTTAAAATACTTAAAATTATTTTTTTCATTCTAATCACTCTCCTTTGATTACTTGTAATTTAGCATAATACTTAATATTTTGCATTTGTACGATTTAGTTACTTATATATTTTTTTCAGTTAGTAATATAACAGTTAGTATATATACTAGGGAGGATTGTAAGGAGGGAATTTGTGGAAGATGTGTACACACTATCTAGCACCTATTTGTTTTTGTCTTAAATGCTTTTCATAAAATGAAATTGCACTTACAACATAGTCTTCAATTTTATTATCCTCAATGTTTTTTGGCAAAACACTTCTAATTCGTTCTGCATTAAATTTCATTTTTGGAATTTGATTTGGCTTTTCTTGTGCCATAATATCATCTACACTATCTTCTGTGAGTGTACCATCTTGGCTCATTTTCTTCAATGCAATAGCCTGTGCGTGTGATGGCGTTGCAACATTATACTCAATACAATCAAGTAAAATATATTGCTCATCTTCTGTAAGATATGAAATCTCTACTGCAGGATTAAATGCAATCTTCTTTTCATCTACCATATCTAATAATTCTGGTATTAGTTCAGTAAGTCTTATATACCTTTGAATTTGCCTTGCACTATCTTCCGACTTTTCTGCAAGTAAGTTATCTGAACGGAACTTCTCGCCAACTTGGCACGAAGTTAAATCTGTCCTTTTTCCTTGATGACTTATTGCTTCAAGTTTCATTTTATATGCAAATGCTTTTTCGCTAGGCAATATTTCTTCCCTTTGCATATTACTATCTACCATAATTATTATCGCTTCATCATCTGATAAATCTCTAACAATACAAGGTAGAGTTTCTTGTTGTGCTAAAGAACTAGCAAACTTTCTCCTATGACCAGAAATCATTTCATATCTACCATCTGCTTTAGGTCTTACTAATGCAGGAACTAATACACCATTTTCCTTAATGCTATCTCTCATTTGCTCCATTTCTTCATTTTGAATTACTTTAAATGGGTGATTAGGAAAATCATCAATATCATTTAAGTTAATATCAATTACTTTTTCCAATTTAGCATTATCTCGTTCCTCTTGCGTTGAAAATAAATCATCTAACTTTGGCAGTGGCATTTTTATTTCGTTCTTGCTCATCTTTTAGCACCTCCTTTGCAAATGAAGAATAGGCTTCTGAAACTTTACCACTTTTGTCGTAATCAAATATGCTTTTACCAGAAGCAGTTGATTCTGCTACTTTTGTTGCACGAGGTATCTGTGTATCAAATATTTTAATTACACTACCATAGTTTTCTTGTAGTTGCTGATTAGTTGCCTTTGATAGATTCGTTCTACTTTCAACTAATGTTAATAGCACTCCACCAATTTTTAAATCTGGATTTATCTGTTTTCTAACTTTTGAAACTGTCCTTAATAATTGGCTCATACCTTTTGCTGCAAGAAATTGAGATTGAACAGGTATTATTACTTTATCTGCACTAGCAAGTGCGTTTATTGTAATCATACCTAAACTTGGCTGACAATCAATAAGAATATAATCATAATCATTTCTTAAATCTTGTAAGCAGTTTTTCATTGTATATTCCCTACTCATAGCATTCACTAAATTCATTTCCATTGAAGATAAATCTAAATTAGATGGAATTAAATCTACATTCTCTTTATGATGAAGAATATAGTCTTTATTATCTAATGTTTTATCTAACATTGAGTATTCCATTAGTGTTGCTATTGTAACAGGAATATTATCTTGGTCATACCAACCCATACAAGTAGTTAAATCTCCCTGTGGCAATACTTATTTACAATATTTTTTAATTTTTTTCAAAAATTTAATAACTGTGTCCTTTTTATGCAACATTTTCAACTTTAATTTTCAATGTTTCATCTGTAATAATCTTCTTAATCAATTCTTCATAAGTCAATTTTGCTCCGTTAGATTGAATTAAATTGACAGTATAGATTGTTCCATTTATCTCTAACTTGAATTTACATTCATTATTATTCTTCTGTTCTTTAGACATCTTTTTTCTCCTCCTTTCCATTTTTAAGCATAAAAAAATAGAGATACTAATTTCTTAATATCTCTGTGCTTATTATATTTAATTTTTTTAATTACATTTATCAAATTTTCTTTTAAATTTTACTTAAAAATCCACAGTATAAACCTGTGGACTCTTAATTTGTATTATATATAAAATCTTTCATTTTCAAGTGTTTTACTTTTATTTAATTAAATTTTTCATTTATAAAATGCCTTTATCTATCACATCCTTTCCAAAAATCTCTAAGTCTTTTATATTATTTAAGTCAGATAAATCTTTTCCATCATATTTTTCTAAAAAATTTAGTAATGAAGTTCGTCTGACTTTTAGACTTCCTAAATTTAATGCTGGTAAATAACCTTTTCTTATCAAATTATAAACATATCCTACATTTGTTTTTATTAAGAGTGATACTTCTTTAACTGTATATAAAACATCTTCCAAAATTTATCCCTCCTCATTATTCTTTGGAGTCTTATTAACAAAGCCACCTATATTTAAGGGTTTCATTTTAGCAATTGCCTCATCAAGTTCTTTCTCATTAGTTATTCCACACTTTTTTAATTCTTTCCATAAATTCTCAATATTCACTTTCTTTCCTTTCAGTATCTAATAATATTTTCTTTATCATTTCTAATTTTGTTTCAGCTATTGTTGCTCTTTCTATTGCTTTTTCATACATTTGAATATTAACTGTATCTGAACCAACTTTTATTCTATATCTGCCTGTTTCAGTAATCTGGTATTCTACTTGATTTGTTGCAATTAACTTCAATACATTCTTATGTCCTATTTTAAATCTTCTCATATATTCATTAACACTTATATATTCTTCCATTATAGTTCCACCTATTTTATTGTCCTTTTAATGTTAGTTTTTTGTTTATTTCTACTAATTCTAAATATATCAAATTTAATAAATTGTCTTGTTTTTCATCTTTAATATTTACATATTCAAGAAATTTACTTCTTATGATGTTATAATTCCATCGCCCTCTTTTGCTTTCTACTGCTGTCCCCCAATTTACTTTACCTTGTCGTAGTAAAGCTCTAATATATTCAGGATTCTTGCCAATTATCTTTCCTGCTTGTTCAGGAGTTAATGTTTCCACTCTTTTTATATCTTCTTCCATCAAAATTGCCCCTTTATAAACTTAAATTATTATTCTTCTTTATTTCTCTTTACCTTATACCAATCTCTAATAGCACTTCCTAAAGCTACTTTTTCTTTTCCGTAATTTTCACTTGGAAAATCCTTGCTATTATAAATGCATAATGCTGTTGGTACACTGCATTTTCTTAATTTTGCAAATTATGTTGGAGTATAAAAATAATTATCTTGTAACTCTCTTATTTCATATTCTTTTGTTTCATTTTTTTCTTTTTCCAATAATACCACCTCTTATTATTTTTTTAATTTATTACCCTCAATATACATCGCCACCATTCTTTTTTTATTTGTGTGTCGTGCCGCAAAACTATTTTTATTATACAATAGTTATATTCTAAAATCAAAACTACAAAAAAAGAAACATTAGCACTTTTATTAAATGTTAATGTTTGCTTTTATATCTATTGATTATTTTTTACCATATTGAATATTTTTACAAATTCTGTATGTGTGTTTAATATTATTGAATAAGAAGTTGAACCAATTTGCAAAATTATTCCATCATTCACTTCTGTTACTGATGTTATCTTATCAAATGTTTTATCAAAACATTCATTAGTTGAAGAATAAATCACTCTTTTATTTGTAATATATAATGTACCAGCATATGTTGTTCGTTGATTTTCTCTTATTGCTTTTCCCCCAGAGCCACCTGTTCTATATGTTAAGCCTTTCATTAGTCTAATACTAATTCCACTACTTTTACCTGTATATCCTGTAGTTATTGTTTTATCCTTAAAGGTATATCCTATATCTGCATAATGGCATACCTCATCATTTGCTAAATTTATATTTGTTCCTATTATGGTAGGTAGTTGACCATTTTTTATCATATTTAATGTTTCTGTACTCATTAATGATTTACTATTAGTATTTTTTCCAGTAAGTTCTTTAATAATATCTATAATCCAACCAATTCCACAAAGTCCTCCTGTAAATAAATATATTAGTCCCATTTTGTAATCTTTATCTATAAACTTATGAACTCCAAATACACCTAAAAATATTACAATTAATAATCTTGTTTTTTTGTTCATTCTAATTTCCTCCATAGTGTAAGTAAATTGCATATATTATGCTCTCGGTCCTACGAATTTATCTCCGTTTAAATGTATCATATGATCTGGCATTTCACTTAACCATACTTCTGTTTCCCAAGCTAAATCTTCTGCAAACTTTTTAAAAGTTTTCATATCTATAAATGCTGTAACAAATATTTTTCCTAAATCACACTTTTTTGTCATTTCATTTATTTCTAATATTCTCTTTGGACTTATCGGACCAACACTTGTAACTGCTTCAATGAAATAAACCCATTTCTTATCATCTTGATATAAAATAACATCTGGCAATTTTTCGTGTTTTCCCATTGATATTTTCAGTTTTTTTAACAGTTCGTTGTCCTTATATAAGTCTTTATCTTTAGTATCTCCAACATATAGTACAATACTATTCTGTGCAAATCTTGGAGCAAATTCTTCTATTATAGCTTTTTGTAATTCATTATGCTTTCCTGTGCTAAATTCAAATTTTTCTCCATTTATTATTACAGGCATCTTTGTCAGTTTCCTTTTGTTTTCATAAATGCTTATTAGTTTTTCGTGATTTTTTAAATATTTTTCTTTTTCACTTTCCCACTTTGCTGTTTTATATTTTTTAATTAAATCTAAAGCTTCTATCGTTAATCTGTATCTATAATTAGGACTGTTTGTTGGTTTAGCATTGTCTTCAACTATAGCTGCAATCCTAAAATGGTGTAATGCTTGTTTTCTAAATGTTTCTCTACTGTTTTCAGCATATACAATATTATACTTTTCTTTTATAAATTCCATAATATCGTGTATTCTAATATATTTATTAGTTGCTTTTTCCCATTCTTGATTTTCTTCTAATTGTAATAAAGCTAATAGAGTATATGCACATAAATCTGATTGTTGTGATTTTGGCATTCCTATTTCTTTTAATATCTCTTTTGCCTCGTCTAATTTATTCATTACTAATCGCCTCCAATAATACATTATCACATATTTCAGTTGTTATATTTACTTTTTTTTGTAATCTCTTTCCTATGTTTTTTATAATATTTTCATTTGGTATAGGTATATTATTTATCTCTGTTGCATTTACTTGAGTTGAGCCATTTAAGATTCTATAATACTTATCATATAATGTACTATTATAAATTCCATATAATCCATATATAACATCTTCATTTATATCTTTTTTATCTATACTGCCAATAAAGTTAATATGATTTTCAGTAGATATATACTCATAGTTTGCAAAATCTTTTTTGAAAAACATAACAGGTTGTATTCTTCTGTTTTCCTCTTTACTGCTAAATCGTTTTATGAATAATGAATTAGTATTTTTTTGTAGTAAAGCTGTATTATCTTTACTCACATACTGCAGTTCATCTTCATTGCTTGGAAATTTTATAAATCCTTTATTAAAATGAATAGATGAAAAAAGAGGAACACTATTATTTGATGCCTTATTTGTTAAATATTCTTCATTTCTGAAATCAACAGTTAATCCTGTTTTCAATTTCAATCCTATATCTTCTAATTTAGTATGAAAAGATTTTATTGTTTCCAGCACCTCAATATCAGTATTATCTATTGGCAAATATACATATCTTTCATTATCTTTTTCTACGCATACATTATAATCAATATTGTAAGATTTTAATTCTTCAAAATCTTCATTACTATATGATTGCGTTATATGAATTGTGTTCTTTATTTCTTTAATCTTTATAGCTTTTAAAATCATAGTTTCTTGTAATACATTTTCCTTATTAAATACTTTATCTCTACTAATAAATAAATGTATATCAGTAAGCCTAACATTATCTAAAAATACTTGTCTAAACTTTTTAAAATATGCCCCTGATGTCCACGATCTAGGAACTATAAATATCATTTCTCCATTATTAGTTAGTAATCTCATAGCTTTCGTCATAAACAGAAAATATAAGTTAGGCTGTCCATATATCACTTCGCTCATTTCTTTTGCTTCAATGTCATTCTTTCCTATTTTTTTATATGGTGGATTACTTATTATAATATCATAACTTGTTTCTTTATTGCTTAGTATAAAGTTTTCTTTAATAATATTATATTTCGTTAATTTACTTACTTTTTCTTTTGTTTCTGCCATATTCTTTTCTAATATTGGTATAATTTCTAAATCATTTTCATATAAATCTATTTCTATATTTTGTATATCTTCTTCTTTATTCAACTTTTCTAATAATGCTATACTTAAAATTCCTGTTCCAGCTCCTGCATCTAATATTTTTATATTATCTTTTTTATAGTTACTTAATTCTGCCATATATATAGCCGTTTCTTTTGATGTGAAAAATTGCCCTATTTTTTTTCTATCACTTTTACTTTTAGAATTAAGATACTCATCTGTACTATTTAAAACCTTTTCTAATAACATCTTTACTCCTTCATTTTTTCACATTATACCACAAATTTTAAGAAAAAACATAAATAAGAGATATATTTTTTCAATATCTCTTATTTTTTTATCTTATAATAAACTGCTATCTTTAAGTCCTAATTTAAAGGTTTCCACTAATTCAATGTCTTGTATATCATCAGCTAACTTTAGATATTCGCTTAATGCTTTTATTTCATTTTTATTAAGTTCTACTATCTCACTTCGTTCTATAAAATTCATTACATTTGGGTAATCTTCTTTTAGTTTGCTCATTTTGTGTACTATATCTTTATAGTCTTTTCTATTCCAGATACTACCTCCTAGCATTTCTTTTATACAATGCATATTTCTATAAATAAAAGTATTTTGTAAATCTTCAACATTACTATTTACAAACTTTTGGCTATTGTCTGCTATTTCTTTTTTTAAATATATTCTATCTAAAAAACCTAATTTGTAATACTGTTTATTCCAAAAACTACTTTCTCCAGACATAGCTCCCTCAAACCTGTCTAATTTTAGCCATAGCTGTTTTTGTTTTTCCTTATCTTTTACTAACTCATACATTAAGTTCTCTAATTCTTCTTTAGCTTGTCTTGTTTCTTTTATTTCTTCTGGCTCTCCATACATTCTAATATATAACCCATCTAGTCCATCTCCTCTTGTTTCGTATATATCATTTAAAACTTGATTTTCAAATAATTCATTAACTGTATATTCTCTTTTTTCCATTTTCTCCCCTCCTACAATGATTTTCCTGTTTTCACACCAATTTTAAACATTTCTTCTGCCTCTATTGTAAATCTATCATTATATAAACTTATTACTTTTAAAATTGCTTTCATTTCTTCTGGTGTAAATTCTTCAATTTTTTCATCGTAAATAAATTTCTCAACTCTAGGGTATTTACTATATATGTCAATAAGTTCTTTTTTAATGTTATTATAATATTCATTTGATTTTAAATTATTGTGCTTTGTTTTATCTACATAGTCCCATATATCATCAAATTTATCATAAATACTATCTTCATTAGAAATATTGTCTGCGTTTTTTTCTTCCTTTATTTGCTTATTTAAAGATATTGCATCTATAAATCCTGTTTTATAATATGGCTTATACCAAAAACATAATTCGTCCATTGCACATAATTCAAACTTATTTAATTTTCCATACAAGTTCTTTATTTCCTTTTCATCTTTTATAAATTTCTTCATAAAATTTACTAATTCTTCTTCTGCTTTTTCCGTTTTTTTACTTTTTGGTGGCTTGCCATATTTTGATATATAGCGTTTTTCCACTTCTCCCTCTCTTATTTCATATAAGTTATCAAGTATCTTATTTTCACACATTTTTATTTTTCCCTCCTAATTATCGTTATAGCGTTATTTTATTGTATGTTTTTTAATTAGTCAACGCTGTGGCGATAATATTTATTTTTGATTTTGTTATACTAATAAAAAGGAGAAAACTATGGATTTACAAGAAGCTATTCGATTAAGAATTTTAAATTTATGCAAAGAAAATAATATCAATATAAACAAACTTTCTACTTTGGCTGGAGTCCGTCAGTCTACTATCAATAGCATAATTAACGGACATAGTAAAAAAGTACAAGTTTTAACAATACTTCGTATTTGTTTAGGCTTAAATATGCAACTTGATGAATTTTTTAATGATAAATTATTTAAAGACTTAGATGATGAATAATACAAAACATTATTTATAATCTAAGTCTTTTATTTTTTTATCTTCCTAACTCTCTACTTTTCCACTTTTGCTTATATTGTTTCAATAAATTTTCAATAACATCTTCCATTTGTTTTGTGCTATAACCTTTTGGAAAATAGCCTTTTAAATTTTCTACCTTAAATTTTATTTGTTCCTTTTGATTTGGTTTTTGTTCCGTCATTATAGCGAAAATCGTGTCCATATCTAGTTTGTTTTGTCTGCTTAATTCTTTCATTCTTATTGCTTGTGGGTATGATGGTGTGCAATCTTCACTTTCTATTGTTTCTAATAAGTCCTTTTGTTCCTGTTCTCTTAAATATGATATTTCTACTGCTGGGTTCATTGCCATTTTATTATCATCAACTAATTGTAATAAAGGTTTTATAAGTTCTGTTAGTCTTACATACCTTTGTACTTGTCTGCCACTTATTCCCTCTGCAATTTTATCTCTGGACTTGTGGACATTGTGTCCATAAGTTTTTTTACTCTGGTTTTTCTCTGCCTCTAACTTCATTTTATAAGCATAGGCTTTTTCACTTGGTAGTATATCACTTCTTTGTAGGTTACTATCAACAAGAGTAATTATTGCCATATCTTTATCCATATCACGAACTAAAACAGGAATTTCGGTTTTTCCTGCTTTTTCACAAGCATATTTTCTTCTATGTCCACTCACGATTTCGTATCCCCCTTTTTCTCTATTTCTTACTATTAACGGCTCTATAACTCCATATTCTTTTATACTTTCGATTAAATCTTCCATATCTTCATTATCTTTTACTTGGTATGGGTTATCTTTAAATTCGTGTAATTCATTTATATTTACAATTTTTTCACTCATTTTATCTCACTTCCCTATTTTTATATTTTGTTTTTGTTTGTTGCAATTCTTCATTTCTTGCTTGTCTTTCTATTCTTATTACTTCTTTAATTTTTGGGTTATCTTCAATAATTTGATTTGCAACTTTTAATTTATTTCTATAATCTTTTAGAATTGTAGTGCATTCATCTCTTTTGGTTTTGTATTCTTTTATTAACTCATCATCTTTGCAATTTCTTAATTTGTTTCTGTACTTTTGCCTTATTCCAGTTACTTCTGCAATATTCTTTTCAGTCTGTGAAATATAGTTTTTTACATCATCTGTTGTTTGTAGCTTTTCTTTCGCTATTAGCCTTAGTTCATTAGAATATCTTTCCATTTTCCTTACTTCTTGTTTCATTTCTGGTGATAATGGCTTTCTAGTATTTTCTTTTGGTATTAGTCCTAACAAGTGATAAAGCAATAAAAAAAGAGCCTCAAGCCCTGTAATTTTACTTATATCTTTGAATTTTCCATTAAGCATACATACTTTGTTTTTCTTATATATCTTTCTAGTTTTTATAAATTTATAATACTTTTCTTGCACATAATAAGGGTTATTAAATACTCTATCTGCAATATTTTTAGGTGTATATTTTTCTCCTAATTGATACATTCTTGTTGCTTTTTTGTCATTTATTGAACGAATAGTAGCATATTTTCTATTTGGATCATCATTTATAATATAACCTTTTTTATACATTGCTTTCTTGAATTGTGCATAGGTTAAACACATTTCTAGTGTTTCATCTATTGCTTTTCTCATTAGATTATACTTTGTTGGCTCTCCTCTTTTTTCTGCAAAATATATATTTCTTGGTGTTCTTCCTTTTGGATTCTTAATTACTGTTAAATTATTTTCATTGCACAATTCATCTGATAAAACTCTAAAACGATAATATGCACCTTTGTTACAATTAAATTTTTTGCCAGTAAACATATTAACAGAACATACTACAAAATGATTATGATATGTGCCTGTATTGAAATGTGTTGCAACTAATACTTGGTGTTCTGCCCACATTTTCCTTGCAAGTTTTACTCCAATTTCGTGTGCAAGTTCTGGAGAAACTTCGCCAGTTTTAAAACTTTGATATGCGTGATATGCGATATTTCCTGTGCATTTTCCAAACTTTTCTTGTGTCATTTTCATTTCTTCATAGGCTGTTTCGGCTTTACAATTTACTCCTGTTACATACATTATTTTTTCTTTTTCATTAACTGTTTTCTCATTATTTTCTGCATATAATAATACTTGTTTTAGATTAGAAAATATCGTTTTTTCTGGGTTACTTGCATAATTAACTACTCGTGATAAGCTGTCTTTAACTGACCATATTTTTGTTGTCGCCATCGTCATCATCTCCATTACTTTTTGAATTATAAATCACTAAAAAATTGTGTTCTATTATCTCTAAACATTCTTCTATTTGTTCTATATCTATTTTTAAAATGTCATTTTTTAATTGACATACTTGTAAATAAATTTGATAAAATTCTTTATCTGGTATTGGATAAATTTTTTGTTTTAGTCCTGTTTTTCTTAAATAATTTGATAAAGATAATTTACTTTTTTTTGCTTTTTGTTGTAATTTTTTCTTTTCATTTTCACTAACTCTTATATGAATATCTACTATTTTTTCTTGCATAAAATTTCACTTCCTTTCAACTTTTCTAGCTGGGGTTATAGGGGTGCAAAACCCCTTTCAACGAATGTTGTCGGTTTTGGGTGCGACACAAAACCTATGCTCGCTACACTGATAGATAAATCTATCAATGCAGATTTTATAAACTAAAAAAAGAAGTTTTTTCAACTTCATTTCACACTATTTTATCTACTTTCTCTTTCAAAATTTTTCTCTCTTGTATATTCTGGATACCTTATTTTTATTCCCTCATAAAAGTATGGTGCATAACTACAACAAAATATTTCACTTACATTATATTTATCGGAAACTTTTTCATTTTCAATATCTTTTTCACTATCATAGTTACATCTATTCCATAAACTAAATGCCATTCTTGTTACTTTCTCACTTGTACTTGTTTGATATGCTCCATTTATTGAATCAATATTTATTTCTCCTGTTCTTAAATTAAATATTTTACTAAAATTATCTCTTGTTGTTTCACATATTCCTAATGTATAAACTATTGCTTTATAATACACATCTGTTTTTCCCATTTGTTCCATTTCTTTATATTTGTTATTCCAAAATTCTTTGTGTTTGCTATCTATAAATTTCATATTTTTAAATCCTCCTAAAATATTTTTGTGTGACAGTGTGACAATGATGACAACAGTGACAATGATTTTATGATAACGGTGTTGTCCTATATCTATTTTTAATGTCATCATTGTCATCGTTGTCACATTCCTTGATTTCTCGGTGTTTCTTCATTGTCATCATTCTCGTTATAAAATTTCAACTTGTTGTCACTCTTGTCACTGTTGTCATCATTTCTTAAAATAATTTGTCTGCTGTTTCTACTTCTAACAATGTCATAAGTTATCTTACTTTCTTTCAGTTTGGTATAATGGTATTCATTCAATATTTTTGTAATAACTGTAGGTGCAATTTCTTTTTCTTCTAGTTCTTTTAGTAATTCGGTTGCACTACCTTTCCATTCTCTTTTGTCTTGCATAAAGTCAATAATGTTTAATATAACTGTCGGTGTTTCTCTTATTTCTAATTCTTTTTGATTTGCTCTATTTATAAGTTCCCAATCACAATTATTAAATCTTAAAACAAACTCTTGATATTCAACATCTCTACCAGTTATATATAAGGTTGCTGTACTCTCTGTTCTTGATTTCTTTTCTAGTATAAATGTTGTATCACTACTTCCCATTATTCCATTTGTTCCAGAAACTCTATTGAAAACATCATTGTCGCCCTGTTTCCTTATATGGTGTACTGCTATTATTGCTATTTTATTTTTGTCTGCAAAATCTTTCAGTATTGATATATCTCCATAATCACTAGCATAAGAAATATCATTATTTGTATTTCGTACCTTTTGCAATGTATCAATTACTATTAGTCTTGTTTGAGGGTATTTCTTTATATAGCATTCTAATTGTTCTATTAAGCCATTTGATATTTTATTTGTAGATATAGCAAAATGTAGTTTATTATTTGCTTCATTTGTTATTTTAAATAGTCTGTTTTGTATTCTTGCCAGTGTATCTTCTAAACATAAATATAAAACATCACTTTCTTTTGTTTTCAATTCCCATATAGGCTCGCCCTTTGAAACTTGTAAGCATATTTTAAGCATTAGCCAACTTTTCCCAATTTTAGACGCTCCACAAAATAAATGAAATCCAATAGGTATTATCTCATCTACTATAAACTCTGTTTCTTTTAGTGGGTTATATAATAATGTTTCTGCATCTATTGTTTCTAATTCTTTCATTTGCAAGTTTTCTCCTTTCCTTTTACTAGCTGAAGAAAAGTATATTGCTTTTCAGTTAGTAAAAAAATAAAGCCTATATCAATTTTTACATTAGATATAAGGCTATATATTTCATTTATATTCAATTTTTCTTTTTAGTTATATACATACTCGTTATAAACTATTTCTTCAGCTCTATTCTTAATATTATTCATTCTAGCCACCCATTCTAATTGATGATTAGCTTTTAATTCTTCTGTAACATTTTCTTGTTTAGCTAGTTTTGTTATTATACTTTCTAAAAGAGAATTACATTTTTCATCTATTGAGTGTAAATACTTATTTAATCTTCCGTCTAGTAGTAAGTCTGTATATAAAGGTTTATTATATTGTTTTATATGTCTTAAATGTGCTTTTCCATATCTTCCAATAGTAAAGTTTGTATCTTTTTGTATTGTTAGATTAGGAAAATAATAATCTCCTTGTTTTGTATAGGTTATTCCTGTTCTTTCATCAATATATTCATTTTTTAATTCCATAATTATTACCACCTTTCAATTTTGATTTTACTTTATATTATAGGCTTTTTCAAATGTGCATTAGGAAGTTGTCATTGTTGTTTCATTTTTTCTTTATCTCGATAGTAATATTCCTTTTTCTTTAAATTTCTGTTTTCTCTTTTACATTCCTTTGAACATAATAGTTCTTGAGCATTAACTGGCATAAATGTTTTACCACAAATTATACATTTTCTTTCTTCTGGTGCTTTTGCTTTTCTGTGTTCATTATAATATTTCATTCTTGTATTTTTTAGAGAAATTTTTTTACATTCTTCGCTACAAGACTTTTGCCTAGCATATTGGGGATAAAATGGCTTATTACATACATCACAAACTTTTTCTGGAAATAAATGCCCATTATTTTTAGCAAGTTCTTCTTCTTTTTTCTTTTGTCGGTATGCTTTTTGATATTCCTTTTCCCTTTGTTTTTCACATTCCTCTTTTTCTTTTTTAGCTTGTTCATTTTTACTTTGAATTTCTTGCAATTCTTCATTTGTATATTCTAGTTCATATTTTCCTATAAAATTAAAATAAATATCTACTTGTTGGGTACGATTAAGCTTTTTTCCTTTTGCTTGATAAACAATAATCTTATCTATAAGTTCTCTTACTAATTCTTGAGTTATTTCAGTTGGATTTTTATATTTTTTTATTAGTTCAACAAATTTCTTAACATTAACTTTTTGAGGTTGTTTTTCACTTTTAATATTATCTGTTAAAGTTTTTATTTTTGTTTCAACTTCTTTTTGTTCTTCATCATACTTTTTCATCAATGAAATATATTGCCTTTCTGGAAGTAATTGATTGATATAATTTTCATACAAACTAGAAATAAGTTTGTCTAGTTCTTCAAATCTTCGTTGTAAAACTCTTAAATCTGTTTTATCTTGTATAGGCTTTTTATTTTGATTATTATTCCATTTTAATTTTAGTTCTTCAATAAAGGATTCTTCATCTTCAATTATTCGTTTAGATATAGCCCTTAAATATTCTAGTAATATTTCCTTTAAATCATTATTATTGATATAGTGTGCCGTACAAGTTCCTCTTTTTCCTCTATAATCAGTACAGGAATAGCCAAGAGTTGATATATCTTTATTGGGCTGATATTTATATATTAGTTTTTTATTACAATCCGAACAATAAAGTAATCCTCGAAATGTTGCTTTTTCTCTAATCTCTGCATTATCTCTTGTTTGAGGTGCAAATCTTCTATTTCTTTGAGCCTTATCCCATAATTCTTGTGATATTATAGGCTCGTGTGTATTAGGGAAAAAATATTGTTCTTCTTTAGTTGCTTTTCTTCTTTTATTAAGTTTGAAATTCGTACTAATAGTTTTTCTTAAAATTGTATGTCCTAAATATTCTTGCCTATTTAAAATAACTACCACTGCACTAGCTTTCCATTTACAATATCCCTCTGGTACTATATAGCTTATTTGTTCTGGATGATATTTCATAGCAAACGCTGCAGGAGTTAGCACTTTTTCTTCTGTTAATATATCTGCTATTTCATACGCATTCATTCCGTTTGCTGTCATTTCAAATATACGCACAATAACTTTTGAAGCAATCGGATCAACATATAATGTTTGTTTATCTCCTAATTTTCTATAATATCCATAAGGAATTGAGCCACTACATCTCTTTCCCTCTTGCATTCTTGAAGAAAATATAGATTTGATTTTATTACTTGTATCTTTGGAATACCACTCGTTCATTATATTTAAAAATGGAGCAAAATCATTTTGAGAAGGATTTTCGCTCTCACTATCTACATTGTTGTTAATTGCAATAAAATGAACATCTTTTTTTGGAAATAACATATCAGTATAAAAGCCTACTTGTAAATAATTTCTACCTAAACGACTCATATCTTTTACAATAACAGTTCCTATTTTGTTATTTTCAATATCATCAAGCATTTCTTGAAATCCTGGTCTTTTAAAATTTCTTCCAGTATATCCGTCATCTGTGTAATGCTTTATATTTACAAAGCCATTTTTTCTTGCATAATCTTCTAAAAAGTTCTTTTGATTAGAAATACTGTTTGACTCTCCTTGAAGTTCATCATCTCTTGATAATCTTTCATAAAGTGCTGTAATTCTGTTTAAATCCTTTACTTTAGCCAACTAATTCTCACCTCCTTCGTACACGGTTTTGGTATATATACCCTCAATGTAATTTAAGTATATAATAAATATTTCTATGTGGATCAGCGTCAACTAATAATACTTTCTTTCCCTCTTTTGCAAGTGCTACACCTAAACTTAATGTTGTGGTAGTTTTACCAACTCCACCTTTCTGGTTTGCTATTGCAATTACTTTGCATTGTGGCATTTTCTCATCCTCCTTTCTACATAAATTTAGCCACCCTAAAAATAAGATGGCTATGTACTCCATTTCTGGCATAAAAAAAGAACTGACTCTTTGTAATCAGTTCGACAATATTCAACTCTCCAATATGTTAATATACTTTAGTAATAATTCATCTATTACATTTGTTTCTTTTTTATGTGCTATTAAACTATTTCTCATTTCATTCAATGAGTTAATAATTATTTTCAATTCATATATATCTAATTTTACTTTTTTTAATTTCATAAGAATCACACTCCAATTTCATTATCTATATTATACAAAAGATAATCTTAAATATGAAATGTATGATTTTTTATTCAATTTCTAGTGAAATGTGTAATATCTTTTTTGAAAGAAATCCTTTATTTATAAGGGTTTGCGAGTGGTTTTTCTAAAATCCCCACTACCCAGTTGATGGCAACTTTAGAAATTTCCTTTCTATTATTCATTTATATCCCTTCCTAATCATACTTTATATCATTTTCCCTATCTCTTTACTTTGTTCTAATAATTACGATATTCGTTTTGGTCTGCTCTTTCGTCTAGTTTACGGTCGTATTCTTCGTTTTTGTAAAACCAATCTGTTTTTTTGTCTACTGGGTGATTGGTTCTGTTTTTATCCATTAGCATATTAAAGAATACCACAATTGGTAATACCACTCCAATAAAGGATGCAAATGCGTTTGAGTAATCCGTTAGTGTAGTAGAACCTGCCATAATTCCTGTTATAATTTGGTATAAGTGAGTTCCAAAATAGCTACCATATGCAATTAAATAGATAATAGTTCCAAATAGATTTCTTTTTGCTACAAATGCAATGGCAAGTAACGTAACAAATAATACGATAATTTCCATGTTCATGTTCATTGCTGTAAAACCAATTTCTACTCCTATACTTGTTGTAAATGCTACCACTAATCGAAATACCCAAAACATTACCATAAAACTTAATAATAAATAACTAGTTAAACTTCTCATCTTCCGTATCCTCCTAAACAATTTTAAAAAATTACCTTTTCCCTCTTCATTTCTCTTTTAAGGCATACCTATTTTATCACACTATCGCTCTTTTCGCAAATGCCTATTTTATTTTTTCACTTTTTGCCTACTAAACCTTTGCCCTATCGTTCTTTCTTTGTACCTTTACTACTTTATTGTCAGTTTTAGAAAAATATTTCTTTTATCACTTTCTTTTGATTTTTATAAATATTTTTTGATTTTTATGAAAAAATATAACATAACAATTCTAATTTTGGGAGGAAGAAGCATTGAATCAAATTTTGTCTTCAAATGAAAATGGAAATTTACCTTCTTCACCATCAAGTCATAAAAATCATTCTCGTTTTTTCAAATTTCAATTTGTTTTTTGCTTGATCGGTGCCATTCTTTCTTGTGGCTATTATGTGTATTTGCAATATGATAAAAATAAACACGAAGCACTCTCTTACGAAATATTAAATCGTACCAATATTACTAGTTTATACGAAAATACCGAGTCAAATTATTCTGGTACACGTGTTGTAAATGATCATATTTATGAAACAGATGGAACTGGTTTTTCCATTGTTGGTATTATTGAAATTAAAATAATTGGTGTTCATTATCCGATTATCAATGAATTTCGTTATGATTTATTAAAAATTGCTCCTTGCAAATTTTTTGGTCCTAATCCTAATGAAGTGCGGTAATTTTTGCATTGCTGGTCATAATTATAATAATTACCAATTTTTTAGTCGTCTTAAAAAATTAAATATAGGAGATGTGATTGATATTTATGATTTAAAGCGGAGGAAAAATCTCTTATGAAGTATATGATAGCTTTGAAACCGACTATGATGATTTATCTTGCACAAGCCAAAATACCGAAGGAAAGCGAGAAATCACCTTAGTGACTTGTAATAATATAAAAAATAAAAGAAGAGTGATAAAAGCACGTCAAAAGCCTCTACTATAAGAAATAAATTCATAGTTATTCTTTCTTTTAACCATTACGATAATCTACGACAAAAAGGATAAGCTTTTGCTTATCCTCCCAATTTCTTATTTACTTTCCATTAGATATTTTTGTAATCACTAATTTTTTTATAAGCATATACTGCTGAAATAGCAAGTACTGCAATTACCGCAATAACAGCATAATCATCTGCACCAGTTTGTGGTAAATTAGTAGTATTGTTATATGTGCTTGCTGTATTGGTTTGAATTTGTTGTGGAACATTAATTGTTGTATCATTACCTAATGTATTATTGGTATTAATTTCATTTCCTCCAACTGTTGTAGTATCTTGTGTGATCGTAATTGTATCACCTGTTGCAAATACAACGGTTGCTCCTAATAAGATTACTACTAACATTACTAAACATACTTTTTTTAAATTTGTCATATGAATTCCCTCACTTCTAAATATTTTAATATTATTATTCTTAATCTATTAATATTTATACTACATATTTTTTCTAATTGCAAGTGTTTTTTTTATTTTTTGTAAAATGTATTTAATTTGTAATATTTCCGTAGTATAATAGTAATATTCTTACAAGAAAGGATTTTTTATCATGAATTTGAAATATATTGAAAAATTGGAATATTCTACTATTTTAGACAACCTCTCCGAATTTTGTACCACTGATTATGGAAAAGAGTTGTGTGGGTCTTTACTACCAAGTTCAAATAAGCAAAAAGTTTCAAACTTATTAGAAGAAACCTCAGAAGCCATACGTTTATTATCGGAGAAAGAGCTTTCTTTTGGAAATATTAAACCAATTGATTACTGTTTAAAAATATTAAATAGTAATGGTGTTTTAAACCTAGAAATGATTTTACAATTAACACAAGTTTTAAAAACAAGTGCTTTTTTGAAAGATTCCTTTTATACGGATCACGATACTTCTAATTTTCCAATCTGCGAGACCTATTTCTCAAAATTATACTACAATCCTTCTATGATAAAAGCAGTAGAAAATGCAATTGTAGACGAAAACACCATTTCTGATACGGCTTCTTCTAAGCTTTCTTCTCTTCGTAAGGAAATGAAAAAATTAGAAGATGAAATTCGAGAAAAATTAAATCATTTTTTACATTCTTCTCATTCTTCAAAATATATACAAGAAAGCATCATTACCATGCGAAATAATCGCTATGTTATTCCGATTAAAGAAGAATATCGAGGTATGGTAAAAGGATTTCTTCATGACATTTCAACAAGTGGTTCTACGGTATTTATTGAACCTATGTCCGTTTTTGAATTGAATAACCAACTACATGTTTTACAATTAGAAGAAGTGATAGAAATTGAGCATATCTTGCAAGAGTTATCTTTGCTATTTTCTCCATATATTGCACAATTAGAAGAAGACTATATTACTATTGGAACCATTGATTTTGTCTTTGCCAAGGCAAAATATGCCCTTTTCTTAAATGCAATTAAACCTCGTATTAATGATGAAAAATATATTTCTTTGATTGGCGCACGTCATCCACTTATCGAAAAAGATAGTATGGTTCCTCTTACCATTGAAATTGGAAAAAGCTTTTGCTCGCTTATTATTACAGGACCTAATACCGGTGGAAAAACCGTTAGTTTAAAAACAACTGGATTACTTTGTTTAATGGCTTGTAGCGGTCTTTTTATTCCTGCAAAAGAGGAAAGTAGTATTTATGTGTTTGACCAATATTTTGCAGATATTGGAGATGAGCAAAGTATTGTAGAATCACTTAGTACGTTTTCTTCTCATATGAGCCATATTGTGCATATTTTAGAAGAATCCACTTCTGAAAGTTTGGTATTATTAGATGAACTTGGCTCCGGTACAGACCCTATTGAGGGAAGTAGTTTAGCGATTAGTATTTTAGAAACACTGTCTAAGCATCATACTCTTTGTATTTCTACTTCGCATTATACGGAACTTAAAAATTATGCTCTTGTAACCGATGGGTTTGAAAATGCTAGTGTACGGGTTTGATTTAGAGAACTTAAAGCCAACCTATCAATTATTAATTGGCATTCCTGGTAGAAGTAATGCTTTTGCAATTAGTAAAAAATTAGGCTTATCTTCTTCTATTATTAAACGAGCCGAAAGTCTTTTACAAGATGACCAAGTTCATGTAGAAGAGTTGCTAAAAAATATTTATGATGACAAATTATGGATTGAAAACGAAAAACAAGAAATTGAAAAAAACTCCAATCAAATTACTTTGCTTCGTAAATCTTTAGAAGAAAAGCAAAGAAGTTTTGATGAAAAACGGTTCTAATATTTTAGAAAAGGCAAAACAAGAAGCAAGAAACATTTTGCTTGATGCCAAAGAAGAAGCCAGTTTTTGCATTTCTCAAATAAATGAGCTTTCGAAGAATGCGACTGCGAATTCGGTAAAAGAATTAAACTCTATTCGAAATCGATTAAATGAGTCCTTAAAAGAAACCTCTTCTACTATTTTTGTCAATGAAGAAAAGCAAAATAGTGTGTTAGAAACCGATTTAAACATTGGTAGTAAGGTTTTTATTTCGCATTTAGGGCAAGAAGGTATTGTAATGAGTTTACCAAATAAATCGCATCAAGTTCAGGTTCAAATTGGCAGTATGAAAATGCAAATTCCTGTAACACGTATTTCTAACATCATTGATACGAATTCTACCCCTTCTTCAAATGGTGCTACCAATTATAAGAACCTCACTCAACAACACAAACAAAGCTCATGGGAGGATCCCCGAGAACCTTGTTGTTTACACAATAAATCCAATAAACGAAAAACTGTTACAACAGAAATTAATGTGATTGGGTATCATGTAGATGAAGCTACTTTTGTGATTGATAAGTATTTAGACGATTGTGCTCTTGCGAAGTTAAGTCCGGTTCGTATTGTGCATGGAAAAGGAACAGGTGCTTTAAGGAAGGGCATTCATGAGTTTCTAAAGACGAATTCTCATGTGAAAAGTTTTCGCCTTGGCACTTTTGGCGAAGGCGAAATGGGTGTTACAGTTGTGGAATTGAAATGAAATATCTATATTTTAAATAAAGAGCAGACCTTGTATCTGCTCTTTTTCTATACAATCTACGTTTTTTGGTACAAGCAGATTTCTATATCTGCCTTTCTTCGTAACATGGGCAAAAATGGATTGTGCCCCTATGTTTTATGTTTAAAAATGTTTTCCTCTTTTTCTTGGTTGCCTTGATAAATCGTCAATATTGTTGTTCATGTTATTCGTACCAAATATATTATCTAGGCTTGGTTTTTCGTCTTTTTTGTTTGTATTGTCTATTTTTTCTTCTTTGCTATCCTCTATGATACTATTCCTTTTTTCTTCTGTTGGTGTTGCCATTTTTTCAAAAAAGTTTTCGGCTTCTACTTCTTCCTCTAATTTTTGTTGTTTCTTGGATTTCTTTTTCTTTTTTTCTGGTTCTTCTGGCTCTTTTTCAAACTCTAATCCTGAATATGGAATTTGGTTTGTTTCATTTTCTTGTTTCTTTTTGGAATAACGATATTCCACAATGGCATAAACAATTCCCATTAGTGCTACAACACTGGTAAATACCACAATAATAATTTGCTGTGTTTCGTTCCAAATTGGTTTTATTTCTTCTTGTGGTTCTTCCTCTACTGGTGCTGAAATTGGCATAACTTCTGCTTCTTTGGTTACATTCACTTTATAAGTTACAGTATTTTGCCCATCTGCTGATTTTACGGTAATCGTAATTACATTTTCTCCATCTGTTATTTCTTCATGTCCCGTTACTTCAATTACAAAATCTTCTTGTAAACCGGACTGCTTCTACTTCTAGTTTTGTATAATCCAATGAAAAACTTTCATCTAATAACATTTGGTATTCATACACATCGCTTGCAAATTCCGGTGTGAATGGAAGCGTTACTTTGTTATCTTCTTCAGTTACGCCTTTAATCACTAAACTTTGTAGTCCTACTACTACCTCTTCTTGTGGCTCATCTTGTTGTATCGGTTCTGATTGTGAAGGCTCCTCTACATTCGGTTTTACTTCCTCTTGTTTCTTACTATATACTTTTCTAGTAGCTTTTGCTCCACTCTCTAAAGTAATTGTTAAAGTATTCGTTCCTTCCATAATTTGTACATTGATTGTCTGACCACTTTTGGCATTATATGATTTCTTTGTTTTATTATTATAAATCGTTAATCCTTCTCCAGTAGAAGTTACAACCTTCACCGAAACACTATCTTTATTCGTAACATTTCTAGACTCTTTTATCTTAATTCCATCAACCTCACAAGAAGTCACACTCCCCTTCTTAGGCTCCGAAGTTGTACCTCCGCCATTACTTCCTCCTCCATTATCTGTTGGTTTTGCATTTACTGTTACCTTCACTGAAGTATTAATTTTGGTTGTTTGTCCTGTTGTTCCATCCGATACTGTCCCTGTTAACTTAATCTCTTTTGTTCCCGCTGTTGATGTGTCTAATTTTATTGTTTTCGTTGTCGTTGCATTTTCAGCATCATCTGTAACATCAACATACTTCGTTGTTGATATTCCATTTCCACTTGCCGTTAGCTCCCAAGATGCAGCAGTATATTTTACAATAATATTGACATTATCTCCAACAGTTGCTGTACTTGATGATGCACTAATAGTAGCAGTAGCTGCTTCTACTTTTGTTGTTATTATTAATATTGCTAGTGCAAATAATACTGCACATAAAACTTTACTTGCTTTTTTCATATTTTTTACCATACCTTTCTTTGGAAGACACAAAATTGAATTAAAAGTAATCTTTTATACACTATTTTTTCAATCTTTTCCTCCATTATAGTGAAAGTTCAGATGTCCCTAATAAAAATTTCTTTAGTACTAGCAAATCGCCTGAATTCACTTCATTATCTTTGTTTGTATCCATCGCTGTCTTGTTTGCTCCTGTAGCAACATTCGTACCTAATAGATGTTTTTTCGTAAATAATAGATCTCCTGAATTTATTTCTGCATCTCCATTCACATCTCCCATTACCACTAAGATATATTCCTTATTATTGTTCTTGTCTTTTAACTTATACCCTGTTCCAATCTTGTCGCCTTCTGCTTTTTTCTTTCCGTCTGCTGTTGTTACTTCATAGGAAGTAATGCCTAACTCATTTACCATGGATTTAACGGTTGCATTTGGAATGGCTTTTACATTATTTCCTTCTATTTGTGCAACTTTAGTATTTTCACATGGTGCTAAATATTTGCTTGCCATATATCCTACTATACCAGAAGATATTTTTACCTTATCCCAATCATATCCATTCGCATTAGCACATTTTCTTTCAATAACTGCTACAACTTCATCTAATGTATTCATCGTAGCAAGTACGGTTCCTGAAGTGGTTGGAGCACTTCTTACTTTTACTGCCGTTCCTGTCATATAATATAATGCCCCATCGTTTGTGGTAAGATTGGTTGGGAATTTATTTGCTTTTGGCATGTTATTATATACTGGAATGACAAAATTTAATTTTTCATCAATAATATTGGCATCGGTATAAGTAGCATATAATTTACTAGATTGGCTTGCAGGGTCTTGTATGTTTGTCATATATTGATGTCTAAAGCATTTTGACGAACTAATCGTTTGGGTTTGTCCTGCTTTTAAAATCGAACTTCCTACAACATCCCATTTATAAAAATATGCTGTATTTTGTCCTGCATTTGTGTAGGAATTAGCAAGTAGCTTTGCTCCTCCTACAATTGCTCTATATTGGTTATTCCATGGTAGTAATAATCGTGCCTTATCTTCTGCTGTCATGCTTTCTTTTCCATTTTTAGCATACTCTAGTCCTTTTGCAATAGGACTTCCCCCATCACTTGCTGCATAGTTATAAAAATTATAATATCCTTCGTATCCTGGGTAAGTTCCTGTAACGGAGTCACTTCCTTTTGAACCAACTTCTTGAATAATTTTTGTTGCAATACTATATGGGCTCATCTTGCTTTGTTTTGCTGCTTCTAGAATAATTTCCTCATAGGACATTTCTCTTCCTTGTTCATTTACCCATACTTTTTTATTTTCCATAAAAGTACCTCTAATAACACTAGAAATACCTTGCGTGGTATGTATTTTTTCATTATAGGAAATCTCTAAAAATTGAAATACCTTTACATCATTTCCAAGAAAGTTTCGTGGGTCTAAATAGTATTTTGTAATGTCAGCAGAAGCACATGCATAACCTGTTGCCACATTTCCACAACTACATTTCCATAGGGCATTAGAACTGTTATGTACTCGGTTATGCCCATGGTCTGTTTCATTTGCTACTAATTCATTCCAGTCAATTCCTGTATAATAAGCATCAAATGTCCAATTAGGATGATCTTGTTGTATTTCTCTTAAATACACTTGATAATCCTCTGGGAATGCATTAATTCCACTTTTTACGGTTTGGGTATATTCGGAGGCTGCTTGAACTCCATTGAAGAATCCTATCATAAAATATACCATTATTACACTTATCATTAGTATTACAACAATTTTTTTATTCAGCTTAAAAAATACTTGCTTTTTCAACGTTTTCACCCTCCAACTTCATTTGTAACTCTGTCAATTTTTATCACAATAAGTATATCATTGTTATAAAATAGAAGTCAATGAATTTGGAGTAAGTATTTAAAAAAAATGAAGATGATTTCTTATTCATCTTCACTTTTTTTATTACGAAAGTAACAAGTTTTTTTTACCTCACCCATAGGCTTTGCCTGTGCGGTGGGTCAGATTCTTATTCCACAATTTCCAAATCAAAATAAAACTCTACTCCATCCTCTACGTTGGCTACCCCATATTCCTTTTTGTAATTATGCATAATCGCTTTTACAAGCGACAATCCTATTCCTGTGCCTCCGGTCTTCTCTATTTCTAGACTCGTCTACTTTATAAAAACGATTCCAAATTCTTGCTAGGTTTTCTTCTTTAATGGGGTCTCCTGTGTTAAATACGTAGATACGTGCTGTGCCTTGTTCCTGGTTTTGTTCGATTCGTATTTGTATCATTTTCTTTCCACTTTTTTCGGTGGCGTGTTTAATGGCATTGGTAAAATAGTTCGTAACCACTTGCTCTATGTAGAAGTCGTCTGCTAATACGACCACTGGTTCTGTTTGTGAGAAGTTAACTTCAATTTGTTTTTCTTCTAGCATTACTTTGGATTTTCTTATTACTTCTCTTATTAGCTCACATATGTCGAATTCTTTGTTGTTAAATTCTCTTTTTCCATATTCTAGTTTCATAAGTTCTAATAATTGTGCCACTAGTTTATCCATTTTGTTGGCTTCGTCTAAAATAACTTCTGCATAGAATTTTCGGTTTTCGTCGTCTGTGTTGACGTTTTCGATAAGTCCTTCGGAATAGCCTTGTATTAAGGCGATTGGTGTTTTTAGTTCATGAGACACATCGGAAATGAATTGTTTTCTCATTTCATCTATTTTGGATTTTTCTTCAATGTCTTTTTCTAGTTCGATATTGCTATCTCGCAAGCGATTGATGGTTTTTTCTAGTTTATCGGACATGGTATTAATGCTTTTTCCCAGTTCGTTAATTTCGTCGTCTGTATCGGTTACACCATATTTATGGCTAAAGTCTAGTTTTGACATTTTATTGGCAATTGCGTTTAGTTCTAAAATTGGAGAGGTAAATCGTCTCGAAATAAAGGATACGACGATTCCTCCAATTAAAATGGTAAATCCTCCGATTAAGTATAAGAAGTTATTGGAAATGCTAACACTTTCCCTAATTGAAGCAAAGGGCATTCTTATATATAACTGGTAGCCATTGTCTAGTTTGGCACTAAACATTAAAAAGGTGATGCCATTGCTTTTGTCTTCAAATTTTCGAATGATGACTTTGTCATTTTTATAAACAATGTTTTTTCTTTGTTGTAGTACGCTTGTATTAATGGCATTTAGTTCTTTGATGCTCGATAAAAAGTCTCGATTGGTAGAATATACGCTAATATTATTTTCACTTTGAATGAGTATGTCGAAATTGTTATTAATGGCTGCTTTTTCTAGTTCTAATTCAATTACTGTGCTATCGGTTTGTTCTTGGAGATAATAGTTATTTATCCTTTCATAAATGGAGTTTAGTGTTTTCATTTTGGTGTATAAATAAAAGGATTCTAGTACAAAGTTATTGGTTAGAATTAAGAAGGCAATGATGATAATAACGACAATACAAAGTGTTAAAAATAGTTTTATTCGAATGGATTTGAATTTTTCTTTTATGTGCTCCATTTATTTTTTCACCTCAAATTTATATCCTACACCTCTCATGGTTTCAATGTATTTTCCTCGTTTTCCTAGTTTGTGTCTTATTTTTTTGATATGGCTATCAATGGTTCTGGAATCGCCGTAATAGTCGTAGTTCCATACATTGTTTAATATTTTGTCTCTGGATAAGGCAATACCTTGGTTATCCATTAAATATTTTAGTAGTTCGTATTCACGAAGGCTCATTTCTACTTCTTTGCCATCGACTTTTACGGTTCTTCCATCAATATCAATTTCAATGCCACCGTAATCTTTTACTTCGTTTTTACTTCCTCTGGTTCGGTTTAAAATGGCTTCTACTCTAGCCACCAATATCTTAGGGCTAAAGGGTTTTGAAATGTATTCATCAACTCCTAGTTCAAATCCAAATAGTTCGTCTTGTTCTTCTCCTCTTGCAGTTAGCATAATAATGGGCACTTTGGATTCTTGCCTAATTTGCCTTAACACCGACCAACCATCTAGCTTTGGCATCATGACATCTAACAAAATAAGCCCAATTTCCTTTTGGTTTTCTTGGTAAACCTCTAAGGCCTTTTCGCCATCTTCTGCTTCTAACACGCAAAACTCTTTTTGCACCAAAAAATCTTTAATTAATTTTCGCATTCTCGATTCATCATCTACTACCAATACGGTTACATTATTCACATTTCTCACTCCCGTTTTATAGAATTATTATCATTATATCCTGTCTTTGTGTCTAGTTTGTGAAAACTGTATCTAAATTCTGTTTGCCTCTATATCTCTTACCAATCGTTCTTTTATTTCATAAGGTACTAAATTTAAATCTTTTACTTTTTCTCTTTCTATAATTACTGGTATATAATTTCCTCTATGAATATATTGAGGGTTTCCATTAAATTCTGGTCCGTCTCCTGTTCCTATTTTTCCACCTACATAGTCACATAAAAAGAAATATTCTATATTCTTTTCATTCTCTATTGTATATAATAGTTCTTTTACAATCACTTCTATTCCTATTTCTTCTTTTATCTCTCTTTTCGTACCCTCTTCTAGGGTTTCTTTTTCTAAGCCCCCACCGGAAAACACATAATAATCTTTTATATTATTATCTGCTACATTTGTACGATGGATAAATACAAATCCTTCATTTAAAGGAATTATTCCTGCTACCCTTATTCTCTTTTTCATCTTTTACTCCCTCATTTTTCTTCGATACTTACCCTTTGGCTTCCTACAATTTCTTCAAATTGTGCTTTTATTTCTTCGGTTAGGTAAATTCCTCCGCATGGTTTTTGGTTTTCTTTTTCTTTTACGAAAATGGCGATGTTGTTTTTGTCACCGGAAAAGAATTTGATGGCTCCTCTTAGTTTTTGTTTGGTTTGTTCTTCTAGGTCTGTGATGTCTATGATAAATTGTTTGTTTTTCTTTTCTCCAAATTCGGTGATACGATTTGCTACAATTTTGGTGTCTTCGTCTTCTCTTATGCTTAAACGTCCTTCGATGACGACAATTTTGTCGTTTAATAGAATGTCCGAACAGGTTTGGTAGCAGTTTTCAAATAGGATAATTTCGGCTTGTCCGTATAAATCTTCTACGGTTAGGAAAGCCATAATTTTATTCGTTTTGGTGTATTTTTTCTTAACACTACTAATAATTCCAGCAAATTTGACGTTTTGCCCGTCTTTAAATTCTGGCATATTTGCTTGCATTTCTGTGTTTTCCTCTTCTTCATGTAGTTTTCGCATTTGCATGGTATTAATATTAGTTTGTTTTTCGATTTGCTCTCTTAGATTGTCTAAGGGATGACCCGATATATATAAGCCTAACATTTCTTTTTCCATGGATAATAGTTCACGTTTGGAGTATTCTTTTAGGGTTTGATAGCTATATTTGATGTCACTGATTACTTCATCTTCTGGTGCTAAATCGAACATGGTTACTTGTCCTTGTAACATTTTTTTAGAAGCACTAGAAATGGTGTCAATAATATTTTCAAAAGATGCCATAAGGGTACTTCTGGTTTGCTCAAATTCATCAAACGCTCCTGCTTTTATTAAACTTTCAATACACTTTTTATTGACTGCCTCTTCTTGCATTCGTTCACAAAAATCGGTAAAACTGGTAAATGGTCCGTTTTGTTCTCTTTCTTTTACAATACTATCTACTGCAGCAATTCCTACGTTTTTAATACTTCCCATACCAAAGCGAATTTTACCATTATCTACGGTAAATTTCGTAAAGCTTTTGTTAATATCTGGTCTTAAAATTTCGATGTGTAATCTTTTACATTCATCAATATAGGCTGGTACTTTATCTAGGTTTCCCAAAAAACTATTTAGGGTTGCTGCTAATAATTCCTCTGGATAGTAGGTTTTTAAATATGCCGTTCGGTAAGATACCACCGCATAGGCTGCTGCGTGTGACTTATTAAACGCATATTTTGCAAATTCTGCCATTTCGTCAAAAATTTTATTGGCTGATACTTCATCAATGCCATTTCGAATACAACCCGGAATTTCTACTTCCCCGTTTTCATCTAATTTTCCATAAATGAAATATTCTCTTTCTTTTGCCATAACATCTAGTTTCTTTTTTCCCATGGCACGCCTTACAAGATCTGCTCGTCCTAGTGAATATCCTGCTAAGTCTCTTACGATTTGCATTACTTGCTCTTGGTATACCATACAACCATAGGTAACGTTTAAAATTGGCTCTAGCGATGGGTGCGTATATACCGCATGTTCTAGGTCTAATTTGTTTTTAATGTATCTTGGGATTTGGTCCATTGGCCCAGGTCGATACAAAGAAACCCCTGCAATAATATCTTCTAGGCTATCTGGTTTTAGTTCTTTCATAAAGTTTGTCATTCCTTGTGACTCAAACTGGAAGATACCACTCGATTCTCCATTTGCCCATAATTTATATACTTTGGGGTCATTCATTTTTTCATCAAAGGTAACATCAATTCCTCTATTTTGCTTTACTAAGTTAATGGCGTCTTGAATGACGGTTAAGGTTCGTAAGCCTAAAAAATCCATTTTTAAAAGACCTAGTTCTTCTAGGGTTGTCATGATAAATTGTGTGGTAATCGACCCATCTTTGGTGTTTACATAGAGTGGCACATAGTTTACAACAGGTTCTTTGGTAATAACGACTCCACAAGCGTGGGTAGAGGCCTGTCTTGGCATTCCTTCTAATGCCATAGCAATATCTAGCACTTGTTTGGTTTGGGCATTTGACTCATAAATTTCACGTAATTCTCTATTTTGTTCTAAGGCTTTGGGAATGGTAATATGTAGCTCATTTGGTATCATTTTTGCTAATTTATCGGCATCTTGGTAGGGAATGTCTAACACTCTTCCTACATCTCGAATCACCATTCTTGCTGCCATGGTGCCAAAGGTAATAATTTGGGATACATGGTCATAGCCATATTTATGACATACGTAATCGATTACTTCGTCTCTTCTTTCATAACAAAAGTCCACGTCAAAATCTGGCATGCTAACTCTTTCTGGGTTTAAGAAACGTTCAAAAAGAAGATTATACTGGATTGGGTCAATATCCGTAATTCCTATGGCATAGGCTAAAATAGAGCCTGCCCCAGAACCACGCCCCGGTCCTACTGGAATTCCGACCGATTTGGCATAATTGATATAATCCCATACAATTAAGTAGTAATCTACATATCCCATTTTACCGATAACACTTAGTTCATAATCCGCTCTATCTAAAATCTCTTTTCCGGGATTTTCGCCATAACGATTTTTAATTCCGTCATCACATAGTTTTTTTAAGTAATCATAGTGGGTTTTGTAGCCCTCTGGTACTTCATAATTTGGTAAAATGGTGTGTCCGAATTCGAATTCGACGTTACACTTTTTGGCAATTTTTACGGTGTTTTCGATTGCTTCTGGAATGTTACTAAAAAAATCTGCCATTTCTTCACTGGTTTTTAAATATAATTCTTCTGTTTCAAAACGCATACGGTCTTCGTCTTTCATCTTTTTTCCGGTTTGAATACATAGTAATACTTCATGGTTATAGGCATCTTCTTTTCTTGAATAATGGGCATCATTGGTTGCCACTAGCGGAATGTCTAATTCACGAGATAGGGCAATTAATTTTTGGTTTGCTAAGGCTTGTTCCCTAATTCCATTGTTTTGTACTTCTAAGTAATAATCCTCTCCAAATAGATTTTTAAACCACAAGGCGACCTTTTTGGCTCCTTCCATATCGTCTTTTAAAATGGCTTGGTTTACTTCTCCTGCTAAACAAGCACTTAAGCAAATTAATCCCTCATGATGTTTTTCTAAAATTTCTTTATCGATACGTGGCTTATAGTAAAATCCATCGGTAAATCCCATGGAGACTAATTTGGTTAAGTTTTGATAACCTTCGTTGTTTTTAGCAAGTAAAATTAAATGGTTGTTAAAATCAAGTCCTGCTTCTTTTTGAAATCGGCTTCGATTGGCTACATATACCTCGCACCCAATAATTGGCTTAATTCCTTCTTTTTTACATGCTTTATAAAAGTCAATTACCCCATACATTACCCCATGGTCTGTAAGAGCAATTGCCTCCATTCCCATTTCTTTGGCACGAATGGGTAAGTCTTTAATACGGTTTGCACCGTCTAATAAGCTGTATTCACTATGTACATGTAAATGAATAAATTTTGACATATTGTTTCCTCTTTCTCAATTAATCTCCTGCTACCATTTGTAAAATTGCTTTTGGTACTTCTGCCCAAATGAGCATTGCCCAAATACCTCCTGCAAACATAACGATATAAGATAAAATGTATATTCCATAAATTGAAAATCCTAACACATAGCCGATAAAACGAATGAGCGTTTTATGAACTCCTTTTAGCCCTTCTTCTAGGGTTTGTGTTCGTACTTGCATTAATTCTTCAATTGGCACATGATAAATTTCAGATAACTTATACATTTTCTCTAAATCCGGAAATTCCATATCATGTTCCCATTTTCTTACACTTTTTATTGTCACATTTGGCATATCGATTTTTTGCACTAATTCTTCAATCGTGTATTCTTTCTTACAACGTAAATCATACAAATAAGCCCCAAAATCATTTTCCAATAACTTCTCTTTTACACTTCTCATTCGTTTCTCCCTTTATTTTCAAATTCATTTTATAATACTTTAATACATTCTGGCATGTCCTTTTTCATAACCGTTGGAATATGGGTAATCTCAAACTTCGAAACACTATCCCCAAAAGCAATTTCAACCACATCGCCAATCTTCACCTCATAACTAGGCTTTACGGTCTTACCATTTACCTTCACTCTTCCTTTATCTGCCACCTCATTGGCAATAGTTCTTCTCTTAATTACTCTAGTGACTTTTAAAAATTTATCTAATCGCAACTCTCTCACCTCTATAAAATGGTTATATCATATTTTGCTAAAATAGTAAAGAAATTTGTAAAATCTTTGTTTGTTAATTGTAGCATTATATATTATTTTTTCTTAATTTCTTTTGCATTTTATCTTTCAAATCATCTTTACTATCTTCTAAATACTTGTAGTTTAGTGCATTTTTTGTTGTAATTACTGTTTCTCCTAAATTTTTCTCTATATCGTCTCTTGCAACTTTAGCAGCATGCCCTCCCATATTGGCAACTTTTCTATTTTCTTCTAGTCCATACGGTCTATGCTTTCTTAAGCTCTCTTGTCGCTATTTCCCCTAAATCTGTTAATGCAACTTCTATATCTGTCATATTATCTCTTAAAGATTCTTTTCTAATTCCTTTAAGTTCCTTATATTCTGATGCCTTCATTCCAGACCAAGCCTGATATATTTCATTTGTAAGAACTGCGTATTCATAATTTTTTGTTATTCCATTCTCTTTCCATACATCTGTTAACTTACGTCTATCTACAATTCCAGTCATTCTCGCTTTAATCCAATTATCATCATACTCATGACTTCTGTAATAATCTACTGCACGGTTAATCGCTATTTCTGGATTAAATACTTCATCAATTCTTTCTTTTCCCATTTTGGCAAGCCAAAGTTTAAATGGTTCTGCTTTTGGACTTGGTATTGATTCAATTAATCTTAATATTCCGCTTGTATCTAATACATCTGTATTATAAAATTTTCCATCTTTCGCTTTTAATTTCAGTTGTCCGATTTTTTCGGACAACTGACTTCCTTCTTGATTTAACTTTATTTTTAAATCATTCCAATATTTCCTTGCCCTTTCACTATTGGTCAATGCTCCAACAATATCAACTACACTAAAATAATATTCTTCTTTTTCGCTGTCCCACGCACTTCTTATTTCTTTTCCTTCAAAAAGATTCGAAATTGTTTCTAATTTATTATCATCCATCGGTATCACATTCCTTTACTAATTTATTATTACGCACAAATTATACCAAGAATATACATTTTTTTCAATCAAATTTATAGAATATTCATCAATGACTTTTCATCTATCTATTGCTTTTTGTCGGATTTTGTCGAAAAGTTTTTCTTTACTTTTGTCGCATTTTGTAGTTTAATTATATTGTTATATTCGTAAAAATTTGTTTCCTAAGTTTTATTAGGTTCTACTAATTTTTATCATTATGTCTTTTAAAAAAAGACAATTCTTATTGACAATGTGTCAATTTTCTATTATAATCAAGAAAGAAGTGATGTTATGGTATTATTTACTTATACCGATTATCTTAGGTGCCAAAAAGCACTTGAAAAACAGGCTCTTGTGCTTCAGGAAGAATCTACGCCTTATGTTCCTATGCCCTATTGTAGTTTTAAAGTTTATCATAGGCATGATAAACTTTACCGAGATTTACTAAATAACAAAAAAGAATTTGCTTTGTTTTTGCAAGATTTCTTTTGCTACTCTTTGTCTTCTCCTATTGTAAAATACAATCGAAATTTTATTACCAAAGATTATTCTAATACGATTAGTGATGTTATTTTTAAATTACAAGATATCCCTGTTTATTTATTAATCGAACACCAGTCTTACCCAGACCACTCCCTACCTTACCGAATTTATCGATACTACTCTTCTATTTTAGAAGACATCCATTCTTCGAAAAAACACTTAACCAAAAAGGATAAAATCCCTCTAGTAACTCCAATTGTATTGTATACTGGTAGTTCTTGTTGGAATTTTTCTTCTAATTTTCAAGACCATCAATTTAAGTACACTTACAACAACAACTTAAAAAATGGAAAGCTTTCTCTTTCCTATAACTTTATTAACATTCATGACTTTTCAAAAGAGGAATTATTGCACATGAAGTCTATGGTTGCTTTTTGTATGGCAATTGACAAATGTAAAAAAATGCCTGAATTAATCCATACTATTCATGCCGTTTATGATGTTTGTTCATTAGAACAAAAGGCATATTTATATCGAATGTTGAAATATTTATTACAACCAATTATTCCAAAAGAGATTTATGAGGATTTATTGGAAAAATTTAATTGTGAGGAGGAACAGACTATGACTGAATTAATTGAAAGAATGCTACAGGACATAGAAAACACAAAACAAACTGCTGAGAAAAAAGGCTTGAAAAAAACTGCTATTAATATGCTAAAACGAAATATGCCTTTGGAGGATATTGCCGATATTACTGGCTTATCGATTGAAGAAATTAAAAAATTAAAAACCGCTTAGAAAACAAATTTAAGAATTTCTAAGCGATCAGAACCGCAAAGAAATTCTTAAACTTCCATCATTATCGACATCTTCTACATCTACATTGACATTGGCAGGAATTATTGTTGTTACTATTTGCTTGTATGCCTCCATTGTTACTAATAAAATTATAGGCATTATCGTACCCATTGTTATATCCTCGGTTATAGCCATTGTTAAAGGCCTCCCCATTATTATTTCGGCAGGTAACTCTACAACTACATCCATTTGTATTTGATAAGTCGACAATTTCGTTTCCATCACTAAGTGCTACTAGATTACCATTAAATGTCGTTTGGTTTCTTCTACAAGAGCATTCATTCTCTCTTCTACAGCAATTACAACTTACGTTACAATTTCGGAAAAACCAACATAGTATTTTTACAATTGAAGCAGTTACGTAGGCTAAAAATGTATAGACAATTGCCGCAATTAGGAATACCGCATCAAAAACAGCAAAAGCTACAATTAAGTATATGGCAAAGAAGATTGCCGAAACGAGTATTGGTGATTTGATTAGTTTTTGTAAAACAACAGCTAATATAATAGTAGCAAGTGGTAGAGCAAAATAGATTAGTAATATATTCATAATCTTCTCTCCTTTATGATTTTTTGCTACTATATCTTATGAATATTTTCTTTTTTGTGTTACTGCTTATACACTAAAATCCTATCTTGTATATTCGCCTTCATTGTATGCAACACCATATTACTTATTTCGTACTTTCGTCTTCGTTATATTCGACACTTACTAAATATAACCCATGTGCTGGCAATGTTTTTCCTGCTTTTGTTCTATCTTTTTGCTCAATAATGTTTGGAATATCCGTAGGTGCTATTTTGTGTAACCCTACCTCTACTAATGTACCAGAAATAATACGAACCATATTATATAAAAAACCATTTCCGGTTAATCGAATTTTGATCATATCCCCATTCCCGTATTACTTCTGCTTTGTATATTGTTCGTACACTGCTTTTACTACTTGTTCCACTTGCTTTAAATGCTTTAAAGTCATGTTCTCCTTCAAAATATTTTACCGCTTGTTGCATGCTAAGAACATCTAGCTTTTGTGGAATATGATACCTGAGGTTTCGAAAAATGGCACTTCCATATGGAGAATCATCAATTTGATATTCATATGTTTTTCTCTTACAAGAAAATCTTGCATGAAAATCTTCTTCGACTTCTTCCGCTTGTTTTATAACAATCGTCTTTTTTAATCTCGAATTTAATGCAATGGCAAATTTCGAAATTGGCAAATTGGAATTTGTTTTAAAATTGGCAACTTGTCCGAAAAGCATGTACTCCTCTATCCGTCCTTCCGTGAAGCCGTTAAATCTACCTCTTCTTTTGTAATACTTTTTATCACTTCTTCTATTGTTCCTTGTATATTAGGTTTTCCCGGTTGTTTTTGCCACCCATTAAAGTCTTTTCCATCATATTCTATTGTTAGTTTTATATTTCTCAATTCTTACTCTCCGTTCACTTTTATAGATTTATATTTTAAAATTCACTTTTGTGATTTAAATAACTGTACAGCCGTAGTACAGCCACGCGAATTATTTTTTTCATATTTTTGATTTTCCCAATTGAAAGCGTCATTTAAGCCTATTCTATATATTTTTATAGTATAGTTGTTTAATACCTTCATTATTATTTTATCACAAAAATTAAGGTTCTTTCCTATTTTATTTAAAATTCTTTGTTTTTTATTATTTTTTCTCATAAATATCCCTCCTATATTTGAATGATATTTAGAGATATCTCTTATTCTATTTTACCATATTATGTAATATAAAATAACTATTCTAGGTGTTAGGTATTATCTTCTGCTTTCATTGGTATTACTTAATTACAAAATTCGACAAGGTTCGACTTTTGTTTTTATTTTAAATCTTTTACCAACTCATCTATATAATCTGCTTCTTCATTTCTTGATACAATACTACAATTATCAATATATTTTTCTTTTTCATCTAGATATAATCTTAGTCCATCGTAGTCCTTTCGTTCCATATACCACTTAACTTTTTTTATTATTTCCTTACATAATTTTAATTCTTCCATATAATCACCACTTGAATTATAGCAAAGATACCTTAAACCTGCAATAGTTATAGCAAATGTATCTTAAATCAAAAAGAGTTAAAATATACATAGGTTCATTGTAAAATAGATGTCAGAAAGGAAGGTGAGAAACTTGATATATGTAAGAATAAAAGAAATACTAAAAGAAGAAAAGAAAAGTAAATATTGGTTTGTAAAACAAATGGAAGGAGGTTATCAAGCACTCAGTCACTTAATGGATAATGAGACGTCTGGTATTCATTTTGAAACATTAGAAAAAGCCTGTAATGTTTTAAATCGTGAACCTGGAGAAATTTTAGTTTATAAAAGAAAGAAGGAAAAATCTAGAAAATGAGTAAATTAATGAAACAATATAACGAACTAAAAAAAGATGATGCATCTTCCATTTATTTGTTTAGAGTAGGTATTTTCTATAACATTTTAAATGAAGATGCAAAATTAATCAATGAGAAACTAGGGCTTAAAATAACCGACTTGGGACCTTCTATTTTCAAGTGTGGTTTTCCCGTTTCTCAATTAGATAAATATATCATACTACTAAATAAATTAAAAATAAAGTATAAAGTAATAGATAATTTACCTAATTCAAATGTTAATGATTATATGAAAAATATCGAAATAAAAAAAGTATTAAATAAAATTACTGATTTAGATATGAATAATACTACTTTCCAACAAGCATTTAATATATTATTAGATATAAAAAACAAATTAGAAAAATTACAATAAGAGGAGAATTTATCTCCTCTATATTATTTCAATTTTTGATTAATTATTCTTTGAATTGCATCTGGATCGTAACCTGCTGCTTTTAATTTCTGTTTTCTAGTTTCTCCTGTTCCCCACCCATCAAAATTTGGCTTATTTATTATATCATTTGCAATCTCTTCATTTGACTTTTTATTTGAATTTGTTGCTGTATTATTTGTATTATTAGAATTAGATCCATAACCTACTAAATCTTTAGTATATACCCATGAATATAATTCTTTTAATAATACTTTGCCATTTCCAACTTGCATAATTGTATAATTTCTATTTTTATAGCAACTAGGAATTTTTTGACCTGTAGCATAATTGGTAGCATTTGCTGATAATGTTACTTTACTTCCAACTGTGATTGAAGGTGCTACATTTGTATTATTATTTTGTGCTTGTGAACTTGCTGAAGAAACAATGCAAGAATCATTTACCCATCCTATATTACCATTATTAAGTAAATATGGATTTCTTGCTCCTGGTATAATTCTTGTAATCATTCCACTTTTAACTGCAGGATTTAATTTTTTAGTAGAAGATGAAGAAGTATAAACGCCATTTATTGTAACTACATCTCCTACATTTCTTCCAGTATTATTATTAGATTCATTTACTACAATATTAGGTGTACCTGTTGCTTGTTCTCCTGTTAATTCTCTATATTCTTCTCTAATCATATTGTAAAATCTTTCTAATCCCATATCTAGAGTTCTATGAGGACAATATTTACCACTTCTATTCTGATGTGTTCCTATTGTATGTCTTGCATCTGTTATATTATCTAAATTCCATCCATATTGTTTCATTAAATAAGCTATTCTTTCTGCAGCATTTCTTTCTGCTTTTTCAAATCTCTCTCCACCAGATTTTGAATAACATATTTCAATTCCTATTGTTTTCATGTTACCAAACCCATGTCCATCTCCAGAGTGCCAAGCATTTCTATTATGTTCAATTCCTTGTACTGTTCTATAATCGTCTATTGCTTCGTGAAAAGAAACTTGGTTATTATTATTTATCATATATGATATTTCACTCATTGCTGAAGCATCATTTGCTGTATTATGAATTGATATTCCTTCTGGTTTCATAGAATATGGACATTTTCTGCCATATTTACTTTCTGTCATTACTACTTTTGTTACTAACATTATTCTACACCTCCCTGATAAAATTCATCAGTTTCTTTTACTTCTCCAATTCCTTCTTCTTTTTCATCAACTTCTGGAAAAGTATTCTCTTGCATATTTAAATCTGCAAGTTCTTGATTGTAATTTACAACTTCTTCTTCCATTTTGAAGACCTCCTTATAAAAAAATTAATACTGGAAGATTTTTAATTTTTCTTCCAGTATCTTTAAATTACAAGAAATAAATTCTTGTATTATTCTGTTATGTCATTTTTAGTTTTTTCATATTGTGTTCCAAAATAAAATCCTACTATTATTGAATAAACAGAAATAAACACTTCTGCAGATAAGTATTTACTTAATGCTAAATAGCAAAATACAAATGTTGTTGCTATTGATATTATTGATTTTACATCAATTAATTTCGCAATTTTTTCTAAAAACTTTTTCATATAGAACCTCCTATTTTATTACTAATCCTATAATTGCTCCTACAACAGCACCTACTGCAGTTCCAATTATGGTAGTAATGACTTTATCCCAGTTTTTTGCTGGTTTTTCTTCTACTGCTTTTAATCTACTGTTCATATCATTTACATCTTCCCTAGTTGCTTTTGTTTCCATTGCTATTTCTTTTACCGCAATTGTTAATTCTTTAATTTCTCCTATTTCACTTTCTAAACTGTCTATTCTATGATGAGCCGATTTTGCACTTTGATTTGCTTCAATTATCATTTGCATATATTTTTCATCCATAGATTACTCCTCCTTATCTTTTGTTGGCCATAAAATGTTATATGGAAATCCCTCTTGTTTTGTAATATCTCTCAATTCTTGTCTATATTTTGCAATTTTCCCATTACATATATCAGAAAACCCTTCAAAGAATTGTTTTAAACTAGATATTATATTAGTCATAGATAAGTCAGATGGTAGTTTTAGACCTAATCTATCAATGCACATTTCTTTATCTGTTTCAGCAAGTAATTCATTTCGTTTTGCTCTTACTTCTGCTGCTAACTGGTTATATTCCTCTTTTTTTGCAGTTTCTAACCATTTATGATAGTTATTTTCAATTTGTTCTGATAGATTTTCTCTAAAATTTACATTCATTTTATACATATCATATGTATATTTTATTGATTTTTCTTCACTATCTAGTTGTGAGGCTTCTACTTCTTGAACATTATCAAAAAAAAGAACGGTACATTTTCCGTTCTCAATCTCGTTTATTTCAAATTTATTTGGCCTTTTTGAACTTTCTATTTGCATAACTAACCACTCCTTTTAATTCATTTATATTTATATATGGTTTTATATATCTTTGTGTAAAATTATAACTATTGCAATGTTTAAGCCAACCATAATAACTTATCATTGCTGATGCATCTGTTAGTGTCACTTTCTTTTTTTTATAAATTCTTTTTGCTCTTCTTTTTATCCTTAAGAAATTTCCCCTTCTTAATGTTGTATAACCTCTATAAAATCGATATCCTATAAAGTCCACAGGTCTACTATCTACTTTAAACAATTGCCAGTTTTCCTTTAGCTTAAGTTTTTCTTTTTTTAAATATTCCTCTATCTTTTCTTTTACTTTTCTTAATTCTTTTTTATTCCTATGGAAAAGGAGCATATCATCCATATATCGTAAATAGTATGGAACCTTTAATTCTTCCTTTATATAATGATCTAAGTTTTGTAAATAAAAATTAGCGAACCATTGACTCGTATAATTACCAATAGGAAGACCCGTTTCACTACTATCTATAATTTTATCTATTAAATCTAATGTATCTCTGTCTTTAATAACTCTTAGGAATTTTCTTTTCATAGTTTCTTTATCTATTGAAGGATAAAACTTTTTTACATCTAGTTTAAGTGCATATTTAGTATTTTTTCTATCTCTAACTAATGTCTTTTTTATATATTTTGCTCCATAATGAATTCCTCGTTCTGGTATAGATGCACATGTATAATCATACAACCCTCTTTCTATTATTGGTTGTATTTGTTGCATTAATGCCCAATGAATAATTTGGTCTGGATAAAATTGTGGTTTGTAAATTATTCTTTCTTTTTTTCTTACCCCATCATGTATTAACATTTTTATATATGGACTTGGTTTATAGTTTTTGTTTATGAGCATATCATATATTTCATTAACATAGAAATTCATATCATCTAATATTTTTATAACACTTTTTCTGTTCTTTTTCCCTTTTGAAGCATTTAGAATAGCTTGTCTTATATTTTCTTTCTTAGTTATTTTTTCGTATATATTTCCTACTCTTTTCATGTTTTTCTCCTGGTATTCTTATTTTTGTCTATCGGCTTTTCACTTAAAGGAAGCTACTAGGTCAATCCAGTTTCGACATTATTTTTAGCAAGCGCTATGGAAAGTGATGTGTAATATAATTTAAAAATAAGTAGGCGAGCCCCGTAATTCCAGTTCGCATTAGAAGAAGCATTGTTCAAATTCCAATAGAAAAGCCCATCTTTCGTGCTATTGTTCAGATTACCACCAACAAAAGCAAAAAAGTAAAAAAAGCACAATTACGGGATCGCACACACCAAATCCCCTGTAGATATTATATATACTATTTTTTAATAATTTAACTATTCTAGATTTCAGTTATTTTTATGGGAGGCTGGCCGCCCCCATACCCCCGCTTATTACTGGTATTTAAGAAGGCGAGCCCCGTAAGCCCAGTTCGCAGTAGAAGAAGCATAGTTCAAAGCCCAAGAGAAAAGCCCACCTGCCGTGCTAACGTTCAGAAAACCACCAACAAAAGCAATTCTGTTTCCTGTGCTACTCCAGTAATAGTCACAAGTTCCAGTTCCACTACTTCCATTTGCTTCAATAGGTAATGCAATTTCTGGATGTTCCTCATCATATCCTAATTTACTTGTATATACATCTGATGTTTGTAAGTTAGTATATCCTATTGCTTTATATGGTGCTACGAATTTATCAGATGCATATTGAGTTGGATCATCGCATATATAAGCAACATAATCTTTTATATTTAATCCATCTACTGCAGTCCATAAGTTTCCAAATATATTTTCAATTCCCCTATATATCATAGAGTGATATCCATCATTTAGTAAACATCCAGATTTCATTCCTAGTGAATCACAATCTCCTGTCCTTTGTGCTATTCCAAATATATAATTTCCTACAGCAATATTTACTTTTGCACCATCAAAATAAACAGCTTTACCATTAACACTTCCATTTGAATAATCTTCTATCTTAGTTACTGTTCTTTCAGTAGCAATGGACATATTTCCCCATTCTGTACCAATAGAAACTGTCCTTCCTACACATAAATTTGTAGAAGCAACTACAATTCTATTAACATTTGACTCTGCAAGTATAGCAGCTGAGTTTTGTTGTACTGACACTCCATTTCCTAATTTACTTTGAGAATTATAATCAGCATATTCTACTAAATATAATAATTGTAATATAAAGTATCTAGTATCCATTTGACAAAATCCATCTCCGACACCTGTTGCTAATGTTCTAAATGCTGCAATTGTTTTATTGTATGCTGGTATTGTTCCACTATAACTATGTGCTTTTCCATCTGTATCTACACTTATACCATATCTACCTACTGAGAATTCTCTACTATGTTTATATCCTGCTCTATTATAATCAGATATATAAATATATTCGTAGTCTCCTTTGACTTCTCTTTTATACCAAAATTCTGGTATTCTTGTAAGAACCTCTCCATTTGAACCATCAAATTTAAATCCTGGTTCTCCATAATATGCTGTTATTTTTTTATTTGTAGTATCATAATTATATGTAATAATATCTGACCATGGATATATATTGTCAAAATCATTTTGAACTTCATCACCATTTTTTGTAGCATTTGCTACAAGTCCTATATTATCGCATATTCTTTCCCATTTAGATAATACATTATCTACTATTTTTCTTCTAACACCATAATTTTTACCTACAAATTCTCTTGCTTCACTTATAGCATCGTTTAATTCTTTTTCAGTTACATATATTTGCGTATCATCTAATGTTATTGTAACATTACTAGCATTATCAACTACAACATTTATTTGTATATGTTTTTCTATTTTTTCTGCAATAGAATTATTTATGTATTCTGCTGTATTGCCTGCATTTGTATATGCATACAATATTTTATTTTTTGTATCTGGATCTATTGCAAATAGTCCGATTTCTCTAAAATTAAAAGCATTTGGTGCATCTGTATTTTTAAACATAAAAGATACACTTGCCTGTGTATCTTGTGTTATTTCTACTTTTGAAATTTCGCATTCTAGCACTTTTGTTGTTAATGCCGTTTTATCTGCAGCATTTCCAGTTAATGCTCCACTACCTATTTCAGCATGGTCAAATATGATTTTTTTACCTTGTAGTGTTTTTGCAGCTAATAAGGCACCTTGTTTTGTTATATAAACTTTTTCAAAGCCCATATTCTTATCCCTCCTAAATTATTATATAATCTTGTCTTGAAACTTTTGAACCAGTTTCAGTATTTAAATCTATATTGCTATTTTCTATTATTGCATCTCTATTTGGTAGTAAATTAACATACTCTTTATTAATAACATTAATACCTATATTATTATTTTCATTTATTTTTAGATCTTCGATTCTTTCAAATGCTACAGCATTTAAATTTATATAATCTTGTCTTGATATTGCTGCACCTACAAATTCATTTATTTTTGTTTCTAGTTGATAATCTAATTGTATATTTGCTGGAATTTGTTTTACTAAATTTGATTTTAACATTTCTGCTGCTTCAGTATATTCTAGATTAATTGTTATATGTAATTCATATCCGTTTGCTACTAATTTATAATTTTCTTCTCCTATTGATTCATTTAATGTATTTATTAACCATCTTAATGTATATGGCACTCTGTTATTTATTTTAAACAGTATATTCATTCTTCTTGCTTCTATTGTTTCTGCTTCATTTGTTATATTATATATTTTTTCATATCTTTTTAATCCATATGATCTTGCTGTTTTCACTATTACTTCTCTTAGCATTGTATTTATTGAATATCTCATATTTTCTACTTCTATATCTTCAGCATCAAATATTTTGTTAAATTCTAATACATTTTTTAAATATGGTGGCATATATTCAACTAATTTCATATAAATGTCACCTCTTTCAATGTAGGAATTTCAAATTTCTGTAATTCTACATTAGATGTTTTATTATTTATAGTAGTATTAGAAACATCAATTACACCATCTGCATTTAATATTATTGTATCAATTTGAGATTTTCTTATTATTATAGTATCTGAATCTTCCCAACCTTTTTTTAATTGCAAGAAATAATCATTAATTAGTTCTATTATTTGTTCTTTTACATTAGGCATAGATGCAGTTTCTGATATCGTAACATGAGTAATTATAGAAATATCAACTTCAGTTACTGTATCTGTAGTAACAATATGTCCAATAGGTGCAATTCCTAATCCCTCATCAGATAAATCTGGACATATTTCATTTTGTACCTTTTCAATTAGTACATTAGATGCTTTATTATAATTACTATCTAGAATCGTCAATTTTACTGTTCCTGGTCCATTCCATATTGGAGTTACTTTAACTGCTCCTACCCCTGCAATTTCTTTAGTTTTATTTTGATAGTCGACAACATTGCCACCAAAGCCTTGTTCACTTGTAGTTTCATAATATCTATTCCTTAATGCTTCATCACTTTCTTCATCTTCTCCTGGAATTAAAATATCTGTCAATTCTGCTTTGGCCAATCCATCAATATAATTAACTGGAATCATTGTACCTATATAATTATTTCCTATTGTACCTGCAGTTTCACATTCCATTTTATAAATACCATCTTCTATCTTTTCTATTGCTTTATATATTACATCCTCTATTGTAAATCTTTCTCCAATATTTATATTAAATAAACTATTATTTTCATCATAGAAAGTTCCCTTCTTTATTGCATATGTTGCTTCATTTCTTGTAAGTCCAACTTGATTTGCTAATTTATCTAAATATTCATCTACTGCAGTATCTACGAAGACAAGATCAATATTATTTTTCAACAAAATATACATCTGTGCTAATTCAGCAGCTGCTGGTGCTATTGCATTGTAAATAATGCTTCCCTCTCTTTTATCTATCTGAATTGGTACTCGATCTAACATTCTTTGTAAAATAGTTTCATAATCAAAATATTCATCTAAATCTTCAACTTCATTTATATTATCTATTTCCATTTTAAATACTCACCACCTTCTCGGACTCAATTTCTCCAACAGTTGTTATTACTTTAAACTTTGCAATTATTGAATTTTTATTAACTTCAAATTCAAAATTATTTACTTCTGTTATTCTAGTATCTTGTAGTAATGCTTCTGTAATTACTCTCTCGAGTTCAGGAATAACAAATGTTGTGTTTTCTCCAATTAAATGCTTCAGTTCAATTCCGTAATTCCAACTATAAACAAGGTGTTCAAATCTTTCCGTATTTAAGATGCAATATATTGCTTGTTTCATAGCTTCGATTCCATCACAGAAATTTGATATAGTATTCTTTTCTATATTTAAATAGAATGTTTTACTTGTTTGCTCTGTTACTTCCTCTATATTGTTTAACAATATATCATCTGTATTAGGTGTCATCTTTTTACCACCTTTCTTTTAAAATTTATCTATAACAATAAAGTTATTTCCACCCTGTTGTTGTAGTAAAATAACATTGTCATTTAATTTTAATCCATTATGAATAGTAATTTGTTTTCTACCACTTATTGAATGTTCATGTGTTAAATTTATATTCTTTTGTTCCACACTCATATTATTGCTAACTTCATTATTTATAGAAACTGAGATATTATCTGGATTTGGATTTACTATTGCTGTTGATGTTACAGAAAAATCTCCACTCAATGTATGGCTATGATTGGCATTCAAAGATTTGCTTTCTGTATTCCATTCCACACTAACATCTACAGTATAATCTTTTACATTTTTAGTAAGAACTAAAAATTCTTTTGTTAATTTTAATTTTTGTTCCACTGTTATTTCAAGTGGATTTATATTTGTTACTATTCCAAATAAAACAGAAGTAGGGGCACTTGCATCATTTGCCCCTACTGCCATTCTTTTTATTATTTCACTTAATGAGCTTCCCATTAACTTTACCTCCTTATTGAGATATAAAGTTTTGTCCTCTTAATGTTAAATCCATAAAATGTTCTCCATTTTTAAATTTATGTTTTGCTTTTTCTACTAACATAAAAGTTTTTATCTTAACATCACCTAAATCTAAATTAACTATAATGAGAGAGCCTCCTCTAACTCTTATATCTCCAAGTGCATTTTTTATTTCCAAACTTCTAGTCTTTTGATTATACAAATCTAGTAATGCTCTTGCCTTTACTGCTCCATTTGTTTTTTCATCAATTGTATCAAAATATTGCAATACTCCCCATTTTTCAATATTGCTTGAGTCTTTTGCAATGTATATTTCTCTTTTACCTGTCTCAGAATTATCATATGTTAATTTAATTTGGTTATATGTATCAGAATCAATTGAACTTTCATAATCATAGTTTTCTCCGGTTTCTTCATCTATTACTAATCCTACTTTCATTCTTTCTAGATTCTTTAAACATAACTTTCCAAAATCATCATATAACACATACATTTCTTTTCTATTTCTAATTGTTTCATCTAACGCATTCAATATCATATCAAATAATTCTTGATTACTTTCAGCTTTTTTCGCTATAACATAACCTGTATTTTCTAATATTCCTACATTTAATTGATATTCATTTGCAATCATTTTAACAAGTTCATCAGCCCTTTTGTTTGTGTATGTTTTAGTATCTTTATTTTTTAAATATCTTAATTGGTCATATGCAGTTGTTGTTATTACTTTCTCTTTATCTCTTTTCTTTTTAAAAACAAAACCATAAAACAAATTTGTATTATCAACTTTAAATGCTACTGGATTACCTTCCTCAAAATTTATAATATTATCCTTTATAATTTTAAATTCTAGTTTTCCTGCTGCACCTTTTCTTTCTGTGGTCCATGTAATTTCATCTTTTACCACAGGCTCATATACTGTATTTCCATTTTGAATTAATAATTGTTGACTCATCTCATCCTCCTATGCTGGAATCCATAAAACTTGATTTGGATATATTAAATTAGGGTTTTTTATTTTATCACGATTAGCATTAAATATTGTTGTATATTTACTTCCATTTCCATAAAATCTTTTTGCTATATTCCATAAGCAATCTCCTCGTTTTACAGTATAATTTTGTCCACTTGGCTTTGCTGGTGCAGTTGCTGTATTATTTGTAGTAACTGTTCTTGTCACTACTGGTGGCTTGTATTGTTTGATGGTAACTTTTACTGTTTTTGTTGAATATTCTCTATATTGTTTTAATTTTATCTTTACCTTAATATCAAAACCTTCTTCAGTAGTATCTGTTATAGTATAATCTTCTAATGCTACTTTCATATTTGTATCAAATATGTTTTTACCATTTGGAAATTTTCTTACAACTATAAATTGAAAAGCAGATTTATTTACTTTCAACTTTTCTAAAATTCCCAAATAATACTTAGCATTTTGAAAATTATTATTATACATAGCAAATGGATATTTTGTATTTGGAAGTATTACTTCAAACTCAATGCTTGTTAAACCTGGATTTTTTAAAACATTAATCTCTGTATTATTTATCAAATCATATGTTTTATTTTTATTACTAATTTTTAATTCAAGTTTTTTAGGAGGAATAGGAAGAAGCACATTTCCTAAATAAAAATAATATGCCATAATCTCCTCCTTCTATTCATGTATTCCATCAGATACATATTCTAATTCTTCTTCTAATCTAGAAGTTAATTTATTTGTTACTTGATCTACAATTCCATCTATATCTTGTTCTCCATTTATATTGTTATTGTTTGTCAAGTTTATTGTTAGTGGTACTGTTGTAAATCTATTAATAGTATCCCTTTCAGCTAGATCAATCAAATATTTCAAATCTTCTTCTGATATATCTTTTGTATTATCAGCAATGTCCTTTGTATTACCTGCTATATCTCCAAGAGTTCCATTCTTTGATGGATCAAATGAAAAACTATTTAATGCACTATCAATAGCATCTCCTGCACCCTTTATCCAATCGTTTCTATGGTCAACTCTGTCTTGTCTTGTATTATTCATATCAATTGCTGTATTTTGAATATTGGTAGCTGATGCATTAAGATTTGCACTAAATTGCCCTTTTAATTCATTGATTTTTTCCATTGTTCCATCCATTTGGCTTGCCATATCTTTTAATTTTTGATTTCTATTTACAACCTTTTCTTCCATACCTTTTGCAAAATCATCTGCAAAATGTGCTGCTTGTACTGTGTCTATAGATACACCTGGTATCTTGTTTAGAACATTAATAATTCCATTTACAATAGAAACAACACCATTATATAACCCTTGAAATATTGCTAATATTCCAAGACAAACGGCATCAATTCCAGTTTGGAAAGCATACCAAGCACCCATCATTCCTAAAATGCAAGTTTGTACTCCTAACCATAAATACATAACTGCTAAAACTAATCCATACCAAATTGCTTGTATTCCAAGTCCAGCAACCATAATTCCTAATTTCAACGCATCCCAAACATATAAAATCGCATATGCAACCTTATCATTTGTAAACCAGAAATATACTAATACAGCTATTAAAGCTATTATTATTAAAATAATCCATGTTGCAGGACAGGCTAACATTGCAGTGTTCAATCCTAATTGACTTGCCGTAGCGGCAACATCTGCTGCTACTTTTGTTCCTGTGGCAGCAGCTAAAGCATATTGAGCAATAGTTTGCACTGTTAATAATGCTGTAGCTATTCCACTTGCTATTTCCCATGCTGCATAAGCTCCAACTACTGCAAGTATCATTGGTGCAAAAGGCTCTAATACACTAATCAACCATGAAATACCTTCAATTAATCCTAATATTGCTTGTGCTGCTAAACTTGCTCCATCGATAAACATATTAAACATTTCTTGTACTTGCTCATTATTAGCAAATTCATTTATTTTCTTTAATACAGGTTGGAATGCCTTTAATGCTATATTTTTCATTTTGGTCCAAATTTGGCTCCATGTCATAGGCATTTTTTCAAATGCTGCATTCGTTTCATCAGCACTAGCCAATAACGCATTTTTAACAACCTGAGCTGATAACTTACCTTCTTTTGCTAAATCACGAATCTTCCCAATTGGTACATCCAAATAATCAGCAATTTTTTGAATAACTGGTGTAGCATTTTCAAATACTGCATTTAATTCTTCTCCACGAAGAACTCCAGAGGCTAACGCCTGCGTTATTTGTAATTGTGCTGATGCAATTCCTTGTTGATTTGTTCTTGCAAGTACAAAGTTTTTATTCAATTGCTCTGCAAATGCAATTAACTCATCATTTCCCTTAAATGCTTTTCCAGCTTGTAGTCCTAGTTTTGTAACAATATCCGTAGTTGTTTGGTATGATGCTCTTGCATTCATTGATGATGCAAAAATTTTATTTTGTAACTCTTCCACACTGCCTTTATCATCAACTATCAAACTTAATCTAGCCTTATTATTTGTCATTTCATCTGATAAATTAAATAATCCTTTTATTGCACTTATTCCTCCGAGAGCAATAACAATATTTCTTACTGTACTTAATAAACTATTTCCGTTCATATTTCCAGTATTTATACTATTATTAAATTCTTCTTGATTATTATGAGCATTTTTTATACTACTTGAGACATTATCATAATTATTTTTCAAACTCTCTACTAATGTCCTTTGCTCTCTTACACTTGCTATAATATCTTGTGCTTTTGCTGTTTGTGTTCCTTCTACAGCTATTATTTTTCTTGCTTCTGCTTCTACTTGTTTTAATACTTGCAATTCTGCTTGATATGTTAATTCAGTTTGTAGTGCCGATTGATTTAATTTTTCAGCATTACTAATTGCTTTTGTAGGTGCAACAGACATTTCACTATTTAGATCTTTAAAACCTCTAGTTGTTTTAGTTAAATTTGAATGTATCTTTGCGAATACAGAGGAAGCCATATCTTGTACCACTATTGAACTTCTTATAGTAGCCATATTCTCCTCCTTTTAGAAAAAATAAAATATAGTTACTTTTTCAATTTTGCTGCCTCTTTCTTTTCATCTTCTACTTTTATTTGTATAGATGCAATAACAAAGGCTTTTTCTTTATAATCTAAATTTAGAAATTCATGCGGAAATTTATGAAGTTTTTGAAGGCAATAATGTGCATAAACAGCATCACTATCACCTTCTCTAATTAGTTTTTTGCTTCTTCAACCGCATCATCTAAACTATATCCATTTATTCTTTGAATTTCTGCCATAAGGTCATCATATTCTCCTGGATTTAGCAAATGTTTCTTCAATAGCTTTATAGAATCCATTTCTCCATAATGATTTTGTAACTCAACATTGTGTAAATCTGGATAAACTACACACTTATCTGCTAATAACTCTAAATATCTTACGGTGTCAAATTCTTGTTTCATTCTTTTTCCTACTTGAATTTGTTTATAACATTGTTTCCTTATTGCATCATTTTCATCTGCAGTAATAGTTTTTAATCTCCATTTTTCATAGTTTCCTTCTTTATCTTTAAATCTCTTTGAAGCAACATATTCTATTTCTTTTACTTCATCTTTCAACATAAAACTTTCTAAACTCATATTTTATCTTTCCTTTCACTAATTTAATTTTTTATTTTTATTATTGCATACCTGCTAATTGTGTAAATTTAGTTGGATTTGAAAAATCTTCAAATGTAAAGTTAATTTCTTGTTCTAAGAAATCTCCATCTACATCAAATGCTGCTAGAACTCCACCATCTACGTTACATCCTTTAAATACCATAGTACAAATACCTGCTGCTGATGTTGGATCTTCATTTGTTACTTGAATATCAAAATATACATCTTCTCCAGTATTTTTGTATCTTTCCATAAGTTCATCAAATATTGAAGTATTTTTATATATAGTGATTTTTCCTGTTCCCTTCCAACCTGTTGATTTATTACCACTACCAGTTTTTCCAAGAATATTAATTTCTTTTTTTGTCTTTTCAAACTTTGCTTCAAAATCTTTACCTTGCATTAGTAAATATCTTCTATTTTCAATAGTAACATAGCATTCTGCTAATTTTGCACTTATAGCATCTTTTGCATTCATTGTTATATTAGCCATTTTAAATTCCTCCTTACATAAATTAAAAGAAGATAACTTGTTTTTAAGTATCTTCTTTCTTATTTTTATTTAAATTGATTTTTGTGTATCATAGTATCCGTTATTTGCTTATCCGACCATCCTTTTTCATATCTACCCCTTAATGTCCTTTCTTTTATCCCTAATATTTTTGATAGTTCTGCAAATGTATACTTTTTCCCCATATATTTAATTCTAATATTATTTCTTCTATTATTCTGCTGTTCCTTCCATGTTGCCCATCTACAGTTAGATGGTTCATAATTTCCATTAGTGTTTATTCTATCTATTGATAAACCTTCTTTATATCCATTATTTATGGACCAATTATAAAAATTTTGAAAATTGTTTTTCCATTCGTCACAAATTATAATTCCTCTACCACCATATTCTTTGTAATAATTTGAATTACAATTATAACATCTTCTTTTCATACCACTCCATACATTATAAAGTCTTGTTCCAAATTTTCCATGTTTGGTTGACCTAACACCTATATTAGATTTCTTTCCTCTTTCTTGAGATATCTCTTTAGTTAAACAGCCACACGATTTTGTTCCTTGTTTTAGATTTTGTAAAGTAACTTCTTTATAATTTCCGCAATCACATTGACATAACCATAATGATGAATTTCCTTTTGTTCCAATTCTTTTCTTTACAGTTAATCTCCCAAACTTTTCTCCTACTATATTTACAATTTTCATATTAAGCCCTTTACTATCATACACTATTCAACAATAATAGTCAATGTCTAATTTACCACTACTGTCATATACAATTTTTCCATTGCATTGATTACTTGAACACTTGTATCAATAGTTACTGATTTTTTATCATTTCCTATTTCTACACTTACATCAGAGTCTTCAAAATTCTCTATTGCTTGAAGTGTTTGATAATCTTTAAATAATGTAACAATATCGCTCCAAAGTGAAGTTCTTCCAGCCTCATTATTTGCTATTTTTCCAAGATATTTAGAGTTAAATACACTAGCAACATCTGAAGCAATTTGATCTAATACTCTTATTGTTTGATTAGATTTAAATTCTTCTCCTTTTTCGCTTGTAGTATCTACTAAACTATTAATATCTACTAAAACTCTAATTTCATCTCCAACTTTATGAAGTACAAATTCTCCATTATCAATTGAAGCTTCTAGTTGTGCTTGAGTATAATCAGCATTTATTGTATATTCTCCATCATATGTTTTATTTGTATTTGATTTATTTATTTCGCAACCTGCAATTACACCAGTTACCCAATAAACAAGTGCGGAATCATCTTCTACTGTTGTATTTTTAACATTAACTACACCCTCATAGTTTGCAGTATTATTAAATAATACAACTTGAAATTTTATTCCTTGCTCTTCTCTTAATCTTTTAACATATTGAACATATAAATTAGACGTAGATTCATCTTTTGCTGTACATCCTACAGCATTTACTTGATATGATTCTAATTTATCTAAGAATTTTTGATGAGCCTCTCCACTTACATCTCCATTTGTTCCTCCAGTTAGTGCTTTTCCTGCTGTAACTGCTATTGTAGTCATATTAAATGTTACATAATCATTATCAACTAATTCATTTACTGTTTTTATTGTTTGTAGGTCAACTTCTTTTGTTCCTAAATATGTACTAACATCATATTTAGTCTCATCATCTATATTTTTCGCAATAACTATTTTTAAATCGTTTCCTCTTGTTCCACTACATTTTGCTGTTGCTAAATCATTTGTAGCTTTATTTCCAGAATTTAATCTATAAAAATATGCTTTCTTTATATTTTTATATAAATCTCTTAATCCTTTTAATTTTTCATTTGCATAATCATATCCAAATATTTTTAAAGAATTTTTTGCAAAGTTTTCAGATGTAACTTCAATTATCTCTCCATCTTTTCCCCAATCCATTTCAATTGCCATTGCAGCAATTCCTCTTTCTCCCATTGAAGAAGAAGCACTTTGTGCAGATGCAAAATTAATATATGTACCAGGTAATTTTTTATTTTGACTTATAAATGTTCCTCCACCTAATGCCATATTAGTTCACCTTTCCTTTCTTATAATTTTCAATTATTTTATTAATTTCTTGTTTACTATAACTTTTATCTTCTTTTAATATTGCATTTAATAAATCTTTATTATCAATAAAAGTTTTAGATTTAATAATTTGATTTTTAGTATATTTTTCTTCAGTAATTTTATTTTCCTTTTTAGATGTTTTCATCTTTTTTTACCTCCCCACTTAAATTATAATCATTCATTTTTATGGTTGCATCATCATCTTTCTTTATAGATAAATTGTAATCTATAAAGAAATGTAAAACACCATCTTCAACTTTGTGATGTAATTTTATGGCTCTTATTAAACTTTTATCTGATAATTCTATATATTCTAATTCATATAGATTATCTATCATATCGTTCAATATTTCAGTATTTCCATCTAAGGTATATCCTATTATTACTATGTTCAACAAATCTTTGTAGAATTTATTTTCAAGTCCAATTTCTCGACTTTCGTTTCCGTCTATTACCTTAATAAAGAAACAAGGCTTTTCTAATCCTTGTTCCTCATTATCAGTATAAATTGGATAATCTCCTTTATCTTTATATATTGCTTTTACTTTTGCAGCAATACCAAGTACTATTTCATTTACTACACTTTTAACCATTATTAAAACACTCCTCAATATAATTTTTCATTTTTCTTTCTAGTAAAGCTGGAAGTTGTGATTCAAGTTCTTTCTCTGATATAGTTAGCATATATTTCCCTTCAACCCAACTTGCTTTTAATCTCTTTCCTAGTGCGGGTACATATCTGCCTGGTTCTTGTCTATGTCCATATTCTACATATGAAGCATATTTTACTGGGTTTTCTACTACTATAATATAGTTATTTCCAAATTTAAGAATTTTTAATGAATTAGCATATGCAGTTGCATCTGGTACACTTCCACCTTCTGCTTCTGATTCTGTATTTGCTGTCCATCCTCTTCTTAATGTTCCACCACTCTTTATTGTATATCTTTTGCCCTCTATTGTTTCAAATGTTCCTTCTCCTACTGGAGTCCTTGGTATTACTTTTGCTAATAATCTCGCAGCAAGTTCTCTTGCTACATCTTGACAAAATTTTTCTATATCTGTCTTGGCCAACTTTTCAAATTTTCTTTCTAATTCTTCTAATTCACTAAAATCACATTCTCCCCATTTTGCCATTTATGCCCATCCTTTCCATAATTCTAGTATTATTTCTTGATGAGTGTCATAGATTGCTGGCTCTCCACTATTCTTATATTCTGTAGTTCTACCTTTTCGTGTTACTACTATCTTGCTTCCTGGTTTTATATCTAATTCTGGTGCAATAAATAATTTTATTTTTTGTATTTTCTTTGCTTCAGTATCTGTTTCTGTATTTACATATATATCTTCAAAAGAAACTCTACAATCTTTATCTATTAATACTGTTTCTTCTATATTTTTTGTTATATTATTTACTTCTTTTGGTCTTTTTTCAACTACATCACATTTAGCATCGTATTGACTTTCAATTGTTTTTCTAGCAACTATTATATATGGATTCATATTACCACCTCATCCTTCGATTTTCATATAAAGCCTTTTTATATTTTTCTACTAAAATATCTTCATCAAAGTCAACTGTACCAGTATTATATGTTGTTCCATTTATTTCAATTTGTGAGGATGTATCAGCAAATGTTGTTGTAGTATCTCCTATTTGAATACTTTTTATTTTTACATTAGAATTCTCATCAGAGTTTATATCAATATTTTTTACAAATAACTTATCATATTTATTTAAATACCAATAATCTTTAGTCATTCTAAGCCATGTTGTATATAATTCATTTAATATCTTCTCTTGATGGGTTTTTCCTAAAATAATAATCATAGTATCATAAATAGAACATACTAATTGTGCACTTGCCATTTTCTTTTTTTCTTCATCTTTTATCCCATTAATAGATAGTTCTATTTCTAGTCTTTTTATAAATGCTGTCATATCTATATTAGTTTTATTATATATTTCTTCTAACATATTTAATCACCTACTCTCCTTCTGGATTTTGGCTTTCTCCTGTACTTGCTTCTTCTGTTTCTTGAATTTTAGCAATTAGTGTTTCTTTTTTCATATTATGAGTATTTTTTATTCCTAATTCTTTTGCTCTTTCTTTTAGTGCTTCTAATTCTTCATCTTCACTTTCATTATTTCCTCCAGTTTCTTCTTCATTGTCTCCTTCTGGATTATCTTTTCCCTCAATGCTACCGATATTTGTATCGCTATCATCATTATTCGAAATTTCTTGTTTTCCTTCTGGATTTTGGCTTTCTCCTGTACTTGCTTCTTCATTAGATGTTGGAACTTCTAGATCTGTTTTTGCTTCTTCAATTTCTTCGATAATATCAACATATTCTTTGTTTCTCTCGTATTCCTCTAAATCGATAGTTGCTTCTTCATTAATGAAACACCATTTATTTGCAAGTTTTACACCTTCGCCTTTTACTCTAACTCTAAACATTTTTGGTTACCTCCTAATTAATTAAAATTGAGTAAGGATTTACCCTTACCCAATATTTATTTTTGCTTGGAATATATCTTCAGCACAACTTAATGCAGGTAATGCTGTTGCAACTGCTTTTTCCCATGTAGAAACTGGATCTTTTCCTTCTTCATACATACAAGCAAATATTTTTCCAACTGTTCTTACATCTACAGAAGGATCTCTTTGTAATCTGATTTCTTCTGCAGTTGGTCCATAGACAGTTTCTCCTAATGTTTCACTAGGAAGCATAACAAATTTATCCTCTGGGAAATATCTATTCTTTGTATATGTTCCATCAGCATTTAATTTTCTGTATTTTTTATCATAAGTATAAATTTTTGGTAATCCTAAAGACTCTAAATAAGTATTTAATTCTCCAACACTTGCTATTCTTGTTGTATCTTTACCAAATAAAGCATTTGTTACATTTTTGTTTGCTAATATTTTTGCAAGAATAGTCTTTGAAGTAATTACTCTTCCTGGCATTTGATCTAACTTATTAGCCCATGTAATCATATCATTAATTGGATTAGCTGTAGATGATGACCAATCTACATTTGTTGCTTTATGGTCTGTAGGAATTCCATAATCTATTGATGCTGATAATCCATTTTCATCTAATGTTATAACACCATTTGCAACAACATCCATTCTCATTTTTTCAACTCTTGCTTTTACTGATTCAACTAGATTATCAAAATCATTGAATACACTTTTCATTAAATATTGTCTTTCTGCTTCATTTCTTGGACTTTCTAAAGCAATAATTTCTTTTTCTTTTAATTGCATTTTTCTCTTTATTAAAGCTAATTCAATAACTTTTTTCTCTGCTTCTCTTTGTCCAATTTCTGATTCTGTATCAAATCCATGAACTGATGCTATTACTGGTGTCTTGCTAACATTTGTTAATACTTCAAATTCAAGACTTTGTTTTTTAGTTTCTGGAAATAATTCCTCACCCATCATTGCTGGGAATTTTCTTTCTTTTAAATAATTTAAAACTTCTTTTTGATTAAATAATTCTAATACACTTTTTGGCATAATAAATACACTCTCCTTTTTTTATTTTTAATTAAAAATAGATAGCATTATTTTTGCTATCTATCCTTTTTATCTAAATTTAATTCCTGTCATTGCAGCTTTATCATCTGCACTAATTGTTTGTGGTAATCTTGCTTCTAATACATATCCTTCTACCATTACTGCTGCTGGTTGTGGTCCATGAGTTACATCAACATCTGCAAAGATTAATCCTATTGCAGTTTTTGTTGTAGTTGTAGTTGCACTCGCTCCTTCTCCTGTTGTTTTTGTTTCAGTTTTATAATAAACTGTTCCTGCTTGAACTATTTTTCTACCTTTCTCATCAGCAGTGATATCTGTATCATCTACTTGATAAGTAAAATTTTGAAACTTAGCTGATGCTAAGAAATTTTTTTCTTTTACACTTTCTTTTGAAACATACATAATTTTTACCTCCTAAAATTTAATTAAAAAATTGGCTTTTTGTTTCTTGGCTTTCACTTTTATTAGCCTCTTTGGCGAAATTAGCTGCCATACTAATATCGTCTCCTTCATCTCCCTTGTTTCCATCGGGATCAACTGGTTCATAACCAGATGCTTTTTTCTTTTCAAAGAAATGAGGTGCCTCTTTCTTGTAACCTTCAATTAATTCTTTTAATCCAACTAATGATTTTTTATCATCAGAAATCTTGGTTTTATCTTTATCTTTATTTATTAATGAAACTACTGCTTCCCTTGTAAATTTGTCTTTTAATACTTTCGCATCATCTAGACCTTTATTTAGTAAATCATTATAAATATAATCTTCATTTTCCTTTTTAGCATTATCCTCTATTTCTTTAATTTTTTTGTCATATTCATCTTTTGAAATACTATTCTTTTGTAAGTCAGCAATTGCTTTTTCCTTATCTTCTTTTTCTTTTGTAATTACTTTTTTGTCATTTTCTAATTGTGATTTTTCAGATTGTAAGGTTGTAATCTGAGTATTTAATGCAGCAACCTCTGCACCATTTTTGGCCATAACAGATTCTACTTGTTCATCTGTTAATCCCATTGCCTTTAATTCTTCTCTTTTCATGAGTTCTCCTTTCAATTCAGGCATTCGTGTTTTTATACGGAGCAACGCCTCCGACCTGGTGTTGTTATCG
>CAOKQZ010000008.1 GCA_948471055.1 uncultured Clostridium sp.
ACAAACTTGCTATAACAACTATGTCTTTGAGATTTTTTCTTAAAGATGTTGAAAAGTAAAATATAGCAAAAAATTACCATTTAGGAGTGAGGTTATTTATGGAATATGATAAATTAGAATTTGAAACAACTTTTAAGAAAGGGGATATGATTCCAGTAGAATATACTAGTTATGGAAAAAATATATCTCCAGAATTTAGAATTAAAAATTTATCAGATAAAGCAAAAAGTTTAGTAATAATTTTAGAAGATTTAAGTCATCCGATAAAGAACTTTACTCATTGGATTGCTTGGAATATAAAGGCAAATTCTGTAATTCCAGAAAATGTTGGAAATATGGATAATGTTATGCAAGGAATTGCTTATGGATTTCATAAATATGCAGGAGCAAAACCACCAAAGTTTCAAAAACACAATTATAAATATACAATATATTCATTAGATAATATTTTGGAATTATCATCTAATATTATGAAAAAGAAACTATTGAAAGCAATGGATGGGCATATTTTACAAAAAGGAACTATTATAGGTTACTTTAAAAGATAAATTACAAATTGCTACTGAGGTTAAAATTTGAAGAGGAGATGTATTTTATGAAAAAGAAAATATGTATAATGATAGGTGTAATTTTAGGAGTAATCATAATTGCAGGGATTATTACAAACTATGTAGATAGTGGTAGAGTAGGAACAGGACATGAGCCAAAGTATTGTATAAAAATAGTTAGTAATGATGGAAGTAAAGTAACTTATTGGGGATTAGGATATAAAGTAGTTCGTTATGTTGGAGTATCTCCAAAAGAGTCTTATGAAAGTAATATTGGTGTAAAAATGGGAAATTGGTTTATGAAATATGAATTACCAAAAGCTGATATTATTGAAATTGAATATGAAGGACAAACAATTACTATTACAGATATAAAAGACATAGGAATTATAGAAAATATATTATTAAATTCAAAATATAATGGAGAAATATGTGATGGAATAAATACTCACAAAATAACAATGAATGATGAAGTATATTATCTTAAAGAGAGTTGCAAAGAAATACAAAAAGGAATTAAACAAGCAAAAATCACGCAAGAAGATTTAGATACAATTTTAAAAATAATAGATAAATATAATAATGATGAAAATAATAGTCCTAAAGAAATTACTTGGGAAGAAATTACAGCTGAGGGAGTTAACGAGGAAATGCTTTTTGAAAATGTAGACCAAGAAATTTTAAAATTGATTGCAACAGAAATTCAATCAATGATTGAAGAACAAACAAAAGAAGAAAGAGAAAATCCAAATATATTATTAGAAGAAGGTTGGACAAGAATTTTCAAAAAAGAACAATATAAGAATGTATTAAATATTGGAACTCCTGCTATGAAACCACTATATTTTATTATATATAAAAGTGAAAAGGCTGGATTATATGAATATATATGTAGCTACGCATTATATGAACTGTCTGGATATAATTTTACAAAAGAAGATGGAAGTTTAACTTGGAAAAATTCAAAAGAATTTTTAGAAAGATTTAATGAGAAAATTATAGAAGATAGATAACATACAAATTACAATTGTGAAAGGAGATAAATGTATGGAGAGAAAATTAGAGATAGTAATAGAGAATTGTCCTCAAAATCATAAATGTCCAGCGGTGAAGGTTTGTCCAGTTGGTGCATTAAGCCAAGAAGGTTTTGAGGCACCTAAGATAGATTATGATAAGTGTATACGTTGTGGCAAATGCTCAAACTTTTGCCCTAAAAAAGCATTAGTATTAAATTAGAGTAGGGTGTAAAATATGAGTAAATATGAGCCATTGTGGGAGTATTTGAGAAAGAATAATAGGGATAATTACATATTGTCTTATGAAGAGATAAGAGATATTTTGGGGTTTGAGATAGACCATTCTTTTTTGACTTACAAGAAGGAACTAAAAGACTATGGGTATGAAGTAGGAAAAATTTCGATGAAGAAAAGAAAAATCCTATTTTATCGAATGGATAAGAAAAAACAATAAAAAAATGTTAAAAAATCGCGATTGCGTTTTTTTTCGGTTTGGTATATAATGGGAAAGGTGGTGAGAGAAAAATGGAATTAGAACGCTTTGAGATTAATATTGGTTACTCTTTTTCGGATAAAGAAAAACTAAAAACCGCGTTAACGCATACTTCTTATGCGAATGAAAGAAACATGGTAAGTAATGAAAAACTCGAGTTTTTAGGAGATGCCATTTTAGAGTTTATCACTAGCCAATATTTGTACAAGCATTATAAGTACCTAAAAGAAGGAGAAATGACTAAAGTTAGAGCAAGTGTGGTATGTGAAGAAAGCCTATACCAAATAGCAAAAAAGCTTAATTTTAGTGATTTCTTATACTTAGGGAAAAGCGAAAGAGTAAGTGGAGGAGAAAAAAGACCAGCTATTTTAGCCGATAGTGTAGAAGCGGTGATTGCTGCTATGTACTTAGATGGGGGGCTAGAACCAGTTTCGAGATTTATTATGACACACTTAAAAGGTCCAATCGAGCAAGCGAGTAAAAGTGTTGGTTTAAAAGATTATAAAACCGTTTTACAAGAAAAATTACAAGCCCATGGGGAAGTTCATATCGAATATCAGATTATTCACGAAAGTGGACCAGACCATGACAAACATTTTATTGCAGAAGTAAAATGCAATGGACAAGTATTAGCCACAGGAGAAGGTCGTTCCAAAAAGAGTGCAGAAATGGAAGCCGCAAGAATTGCCATGGAAGAAAAGATAAAACAAAAGTAAAAAGATAATAATGAAAGAAAAATTAAGATAAAAGCTAAAGTTAAGGAAATAATGTAAATAAGAATGAGTTGCAAACTTTAAGACTTGAGAAAAAGAAAGGATGGTAAAGCATGAAAAACAAGAAGCAATATATTATTCCCGTTTTTGTACCACATTTAGGGTGTCCCAATGATTGCATTTTTTGCAACCAAAAGGCAATTAGTGGTCAAAAAAAGCAAGTAACCAAAGAAGACGTGAAAAAAATAGTAAAGGAATACTTAGCAAGTTTTAAAGACGAAGAGGCTTTTAAAGAAATTGCTTTTTTTGGTGGAAGCTTTACAGGAATTGATGTAAGTTTGCAAGAAGAACTTTTGCAAACTGCATACGAATATATTGAAAGCGGAGAAATTGATTCCATTCGTATTTCAACAAGACCAGATTATATTGATAAAGAAATATTAAAAAGGTTAAAAAAATACAAAGTAAAGACCATAGAATTAGGGGTACAATCCACCAATGATTATATTTTAAATAGAGCAGGAAGAGGACACTCTTTTGAAGACGTCAAAAAAGCCTCGAAACTAATTCGTCGTTATGGTTTTAAACTAGGGCATCAAATGATGGTAGGACTTCCAGAAAGCACCAAACTAGATGAGCTAAGAACGGCAAAAGATTTAATTAAACTAAAACCAAAAATGGTAAGAATTTATCCTGTACTTGTATTAAAAAATACAAAATTAGAACAGGAATTAGAAGAAGGCACCTATGAGCCAATTACACTAGACCAAGCAGTAGAACGTTCCAAAGAACTTGTATATTTATTTAATAAAAGTAGAGTCGAAGTAATTCGTATCGGACTTCAAAACACTGATGTCATTTCAGAGCCAAATAGTGATAAAAGTGATGTGGTAGCGGGTCCATTTCATCCAGCCTTTGGGCAATTGGTGGATGATAGTATTTGGTATGATAGTATTGTAGATAAAATTAAAAAATTCAATGTAAAAGTAAAAGAAGTAGAAATTAAGGTAAATCCACAAGATGTGGGCAGTGTAATTGGGCATAAAAGAGAAAATGCTAAAAAATTAAAAGACTTATATGAAGTAGATATTAAAGTAAAAGAAGACGAAACCATAAAGCCAGGAAGAACAGAAATGACAATTTTGCAAACCTTTCAAGATTTCAAAGAAGACGAAAAAATAACCAAATGAATGAGCTAAGGTAATGACTTTGTCACTTACAAAGAATGGTTATAAAGTTAGAATAAGAAATGGTATAAAATACCTCTATTTGTAAATAATACAAATAGAGGCATTTTTAAAATTATAGATATGTCTGTCGATGTAAAAAAAGCAACAGAAGGCATTAAGTTCTTACGACATGAAAATAGGTGAGAATTATAAGGAGGCTCAAATGACACTGAAAAGAAAAAGAAGAGAATTAAAATTTAGAAAATATATATTCGAATTAATCAAAATCATAATAGGCAGTTTTTTAATGGCAATAGCAGTATCCTTATTTTTACTCCCTAATCAACTATCTTCTGGAGGATTTACTGGAATTGCGACTATTTTTTACTATTTTCTAAAAATCCCCATGGGAGTAACCATTCTTTTATTAAATATACCACTTTTTATTTTATCCTTTATCAAAAAAGGAAAAAGCTTTGTCGTAAAGGGAATTTTAGGAACAAGTTTCCTATCCATTTTCATTGATTTTTTAGACCAATACCAAGCACTAACACGGAGACCGATTTTTGGCATGTATTTATGGAGGCATTGCCATGGGAGTAGGAACATCGCTAATCTTAAAAGCAAATGCCTCCACAGGAGGAAGCGACATGCTTGCCTATGTCATTAAAGAATATAAGCCATATTATCGAACCGGAAATTTAATCATGATGATTGATGTTATCATTGTAATAGTCAATACCATTTTCTTTAAAGAAATAGAAGTAGGACTATATTCTGCTATTACCATATACTTAATGGGAAAAGTAATCGATATTGTATTTGAAGGAATTAATTTTACAAAACTAATCTATATTATTTCAGAAGACTATCTAACCATCTCCGAAGAAATCATGAAAGAATTAGAAAGAGGCTTAACAGGAATTTACGCCAAAGGCATGTACACAAACGAAGAAAAAATGATGTTACTATGCGTTGCTTCTAGAAACGAAGCTATGCGCATTAAACAAATTAGTAAAAAAATAGACCCACGTTCCTTTGTCATCATCTCCAACGCAAGAGAAGCCTATGGGCTTGGGTTTAAGAGGGAGTAATGAATTACCACAAAACCGAAAAAAGTGGAAACACCCCCTTGACAATATTTATATCTAATAGTAAGATAGAGACATAAATAAATGTGTACATTGACAATTAAATAAGGAAAAGTATTTACAATGCTATTGTTATTTAAATAAAAATAGAGACAATGTGCATATTTATGGAAAAAATGTAAACAATAGAAAAAACAAAAAAATAAAAATAGGAGGCAAAAGAGAAAAATGAATGAAAAAAGAAATGTAGGGGCTAATGCCTACACCGACCCAAAATGTAAAACGATTGTAGGGGCACCTTCCTGCGGGAATACCCGTAAGACAGACACCACTGTGCCCTATCCACATGGGAACAAGGCAGGAATCACATTAGTGGCGCTCGTAATCACCATCATTGTGTTATTAATTTTAGCAGGAATAACCATTAATCTAACCATAGGACAAAGAGGCATCTTAAGAAGAGCAGAAGAAGCAGGAAGAAATTACCAAGAAGCAGCAAAGAAAGAAGATGAAGATTTAGCAAAATTTTTAGGAGAAGCAGATAATATTATAGCGGGAATCAATACACCTAATCCACCAAGTGGAGATAAATATACAATGGTAGATGGAGTACCAGTACCAAAAGGATTTGAACACACAGAAGGAACAAAGGAAACAGGATTTGTTATAAGAGATAATAGTGGAACTGAAACAAATGGAAATGAATTTGTATGGGTGCCATGTACCGAAGACGGAGCAGGATGGAAGTATCAAATATGACCGATATGCGTTTTCAAGAGAAGGATGGACTTATGCACAAACAAAAACAGGAGAAGAAATAAATGTACCAGCTTTTGGATATTTTTTTACAGAAGCAATGCCAAGTATAGAGATAAATAGTATCAAAAAATATGGAGGATTTTATATTGGAAGATATGAAGTAGGAATCGTGGATTATGATACAAATGTCATAACAAGTAATACAAATAACGAAACAGAATGGACAGGATATAGTAATGGAAAAGCAGTAGTGCAAAAGGATAAACAAGTATGGAATTATATTACAAGAGATAAAGCAAAAAAAGTAGCAGAGGGAATGTATGCAAATAATAATGCAGTAATCAGTAGATTATGTAGTAGTTATGCATGGGATACGACATTGAAATTTATAGAAACAAAAAATGCTGAATATGCAACGAATAGTGAAGGAGATAATTATTCAGGAAGTTTGAACCATACAGGAGTAGGAAGTACAGCAAGAAATAATATCTATGATATGGGAGGAAATGTTTGGGAATGGACAACAGAGGTTTGTAGTGGCCAAGTCTATCCTTGCACCGGACGTGGAGGCTCTTACAACTATACCGCTAGCGGCGATCCTGCAGGCTATCGTGGCGCCGATAGCACGTACGATGCGTACGACTACGTAGGCACTAGGTCCACTTTATTTGTAGGACTGTAAGCTGAAGAAGTTATGACTATACAAAAAGAAGTAGTATATAAAAATGATATAGAGTAGAATGACGAAGAAGCCATTTTACGAATTGTAAATACGTAAAATGTTTTTGTTCTGTTCTGGTATTGAAAATACCAGACGTAACAAAAACAATCTAGCGTGGTACCACTAGAGTGGTACTAATTTTTTTGCAAAAAATTAGTAAACATAACCAAAAGGAGTGGTAAAAAAATGAAATTTATAGAAGAAATAAAAAAATTACAAGAAGAATTTAAAGGACATGTTGTGTTAGTAAAATGTGGAATATTTTATACAGCAATCGGAAAAGATGCTATTATATTACACGAATTATTAGGAATGCACTTAATTTGTATGAAAGAAAAATTATGCAAAAGTGGCGTATTAGATAAAAATATTGATAAATGCATAAAAGCAATGGATGAAAGAAACCTAAGTTTTGTGATATGTGATTATGATAAAAACAAAATCGGAAACAAAATAACCCCAATTTGCATTAGATATAACAAAGTAATAGAAGAACAAAGAGAATGTTTGGACTGTGAAGCATGTGATCGATATAAAAAGTACATGGATGTGAAGGGATTATTAGAAGAGCAAGAAAAAGGGAGAAGAAAATGAAACAGCAAAAAGATAGTTTAATTTTAATACCAAAATATCAAGCATACATGCAATATATTATAGAAATCATCTTTAAAATACCAAGAACCGAAAAATTCAATATTGGAAACGAATATAAACAAAGTATGTACCAAACGTTAGAAAACATTTTAATCATTAGTAAATTAGAAAAGGAAAAATGCTTAGAATATATAAATAGAATTGATGCTAGCCTTAATGTACAAAGAATACTACTACGCATTATGTATCAGAACCACTGGATTGATGCCAAAAAGTTCAATGTAGCAATTGATAAAATATACGAAATTGGAAAAATCGTAGGAGGATTATTAAAATATTATGGCAAAAACAATAAGGAACTTGTATATAAAGGAATACATATATCAAAAGCAAAGTGTGAAATCGAAATAAGCAATAAATCAAAAATAGAGATAATTGGATATGATAACATAGCTGATTTTATGTATCGATATGTAAAAACAAATAAAATACTGTTTATATATGGGTACATAGTTAGGAATGGAGTTATTATAGAAGAGATACAAAAATGTAAGTAATGTTGACAATACTATTTTTAAAATACATATCTAAAAAAGCTAATTAGAGATGAATACTTAGTGGTAAGCTCCCTTTGCTACACTTTGGTATAATTGGTAAAGTTTAAGGAGTATCTTTAAATAACTACTTTTTATTTTCAAAAACTTATAGAATACGTTTAAAAGCATAGAAAATATGGTAGAATAAAACATGAGGATGAGAGAATGAAAGAACAAAAATTAGTGATTGATAAAATGGATTTTGAGCCAAGACATATATTTGAATGTGGGCAGTGTTTTAGGTGGCATAGGCAGGAAGATGATAGTTATACTGGGGTTTTTGGAAACAATGTGCTAAATGTTAAAAAACAAGCAAAGAGTGTTGTGTTTGAAGGAATTTGCGAGGATGAGTCAGCAAAAAAATAGACCCATGTTCTTTTGTCATTATTTCCAATGCAAGAGAAGCCTATGGGCTTGGGTTTAAGAGGGAATGAAATTATTGCATTATGTTAAATAAAGTGATATAATAACGTTGAAACAAGGCAGGAGAATACTTGAAGTTTAGGTATTCAGTAGTATTGCAAAGGAGGTATATGGTATGCAAATTCATATCATAACAACAACAGACACATACCGATATTTGCGAAAGAAGATAAATCAGGAATATCGGTCAGAGGATTATTTAAATACCATGGATTGGTATGAAATGGATGAGTCCAAGAGTATTACAATAGCAGGAATAAAGTTTCAGGTGAAAGGCGATGTATGTGAACAATGTGAACAGGGCATTTATAGGATTGCAAGATTTCAAACTCAAAAAAAGCCCACCATTTGGCTTAAGCCGTATACTTTTCCGAGCAACTTTTGGCTGACTCAGAATGGTTGAGAGACCATTGAATATGACAGGAGAGAGACCTGTCGAAAATGAAAACGAAACAGACAAATCGCCTGTTTCGTTTTTCATTGCATTGGAAAGAGGTTAATCTTTCTTTTTTTCTTTTTCTTTTTCGCGAAGCTCGAGATGTCCATTTTCATTTTCAACATAATCAAAAAGGGCAAAGCTTTCACTTAAAGGAACACGTGAGGTATCACCACGGGTGTTTCTTAAATAAAAAGAGTTGCGAATAACACCGTTTGAATTTCCTTGCATAAACTTCCTCCTATTTCGCAATAAAGACAATACCAACGTTTTCTATAGAATTATACCAAATTTTATGTGAAGTGTAAATAGAAAATAAATTTTTTGTTGAGAGAATATAGAAAATATGGTAGAATAAAACATGAGGATGAGAGAATGGAAGAACAAAAATTAGTGATTGATAAAATGGATTTTGAGCCAAGACATATATTTGAATGTGGGCAGTGTTTTAGGTGGCATAGGCAGGAAGATGATAGTTATACTGGGGTTTTTGGAAACAATGTGCTAAATGTTAAAAAACAAGCAAAAAGTGTTGTGTTTGAAGGGATTTGTGAGGATAAGATTGAGAAAGTAGTGGATGACTATTTTGATATGAAAACAGATTATGCAAAAATTAAACATGAGTTAAGCCATATTGATGAATATTTAGCAAAAAGCATAGAATTTGGGCATGGAATTCGTATTTTAAACCAAGACTTGTGGGAAATGATTACTTCCTTTATTATATCCGCAAATAACAATATTCCTAGAATTCAAAAAATTATCGAACGAATTTCGAAGGAATATGGAACACCAATTATGTGGAAAGACGAGACTTATTATACCTTTCCAACCAAAGAACAATTAGGAAAAGCAAGCATAGAAGATTTACGAAAATTAGGCTTAGGATTTCGCGATAAATACGTATATGAAACCACAAGAAAATTTTTAAAAAAAGAAATAACGATAGAAGAATTAAAAAACATGCAAAACGTAAAAGAAATCAAAAAGAAACTAGAAACTTTACCACGGGGTAGGTCCCAAAGTAGCAGATTGCATATTATTATTTGGCATGCACCGTTTTGAAGTATTTCCAATTGATGTATGGGTTAGGCGAGTCATGAATGAATTATACATACAAAATAAAGATGAAACAAAAGTAAAAAAACAAGAAATAGAAAACCTAGCAAACCCAAAATACCAAAACCTAGCAGGATTAGCACAACAATATCTATTCTATTGGAAACGAGAAACGGCATAAAATAGAAACAAAAGAAATAAAAAGGGGAAAAAGAAAATGAAGAGAAAGATTTTACAATACATGATAAGCATATTCGTAGTGCTAATTGGGGTTTTTATGGGTAACCAGGTACAAGCTAAAAGTTACCATATTACCCATATGGACATACAAGCCACGATTTTAGAAGATGGTTCGTTAGTCGTCCACCAAGAAATAACTTATGATTTTAATGGTGAGTATAACGGAATTTACATCGATATTCCAGACACCTTAAATACCGAAGAATACGATAAATTTCGAAAACAAACCACAGCCCTAAAAGATAGCCTATATAATGCAAGTGGTGTCACGATTACCGATGTTTCCGAAATAAAAGGAGATACCAAACAAGAATACACAAAAGTAGCAAGTAGCAGTAATGGAAGAAGAGGCGTATATACCATTGAAACGACCAATGGTATCAAACGCCTAAAGGTGTATTCGCCAGCACACAATACCAAAAAGACTTTTCAAATTGAATTTATCCTAAAAAACCTTTGTGTAAAACATAATGATATAGGAGAATTGTATTACAATTTTATTGGAGGAGAATGGCAAACTACCATTCAAAACCTAAATATTGATATTCATTTACCAAACAATCAAACTAGTGAAGAATTAAAAATATTTGCCCATGGACCATACAATGGCACTTGTAAAATTGTTTCTAAAAATCAAGTAAATTTATCGGTAACCAATGTAAAACCACGGACAATACGTAGCAGCAAGAGTACTATTTCACAATGACAATATAACAAAAGGGGGAAAAGCCTCGGGCATTAATGCCATAAATCTTGTTATGCAAGATGAAGAAAATATTTATCATAACATAGAAAAAAAGCAAGACTTTACAAAGAAAATTTTTGTATTTGCTGGTATTTTACTAATCTACTGGATTATTCTAATTCTTCTTTTTGAAAAAGACAAAAAATATCCCGTAACGCAAGTGGAAGATGAAGAATTAATGAAAAAATATAATCCTCTCTTAGCAGGGTGTATCAGGGAAAGTAGGACCATTCTGGCAAGAGATATCATTGCCGTATTAATGAATTTGATTTCCAAAAAAGTGGTAGAGTTAGAAGTAACACCTACCGTAGTAGGGAAAGACGGCTATATTTATGAATTAAAGAAAAACGTAGAAACACGGTCAAGATATGGACGAAATAGAAAGGTATGTGTACAACTGGTTTTTTGGAAGTGCAAGTAGACGAAATTTAGTAGAACGTTTGAAAGAAATGCCAAAAGAAAAAGACGCAAACATGAAATTTAGAACCTTAAATGAAATGGCTGGGAAAACTTTGCAATCTTATGGAGCCAATCAGCAAATGCCACAAGGGTTACGAATTTTTAATACCTTATTACTTGGTATTTGTATTGTACTAATTTTAATCCATATTCAATTTAATGGGCTAAATATTTACACGAAAGAAGGAATAGGTTTTGGATTAGGAAACATATTCTATATAGCACTCATCTTTTTCCCAATGATTATGACACTTCTTTACATACCACTAAAAATCTTATCCATTATAAGGCACGGAATTAATAAAGTAACCAAACAGTTTTCAGGAAAAAAGATTGTTTCTACCACGATTGCCATTGTAGTATTAGATTTGGCAATTGTATTTGCAACCAATTTCTTTTTTCCAAACAGTTATCTTATTGCAGATGAAATTCTATTAGGAGTAGCACTTATCATCGTATTTACTGATAATTTAATGCTAAAAAACTCTCCTAGCATGATAGAAGATTTTAGCAAAATTAACCAAATGGCAGAGCGTTTAGAAAATACATTAATGAACGAACGTAATGTAGAAGAAGTTTTTTTGTGGGAACAATACCTAGCCTATGCGATTTCCTTTGGAACCGCAAAAAAGATTTCAAAAAAATTGAAAGATATGCCATTAGATGACGATTTACTAGGACTAATTGAAAATAGAGATTTTAATGACTTTTTAACAACTGATTACTACATGTTCTACCACTACACAAGCCTAGACTATATTTTCCTAAGAAATTATTATAAATCCATAGGGAAAGTATGGAAAAGCTATGGGGGTGGCTCAGACGGCGGTTTCTCTGGTGGCTCTGGCGGAGGATTTTCCGGCGGAGGTGGTTTCTCCGGTGGTGGAGGCCGTGGAGGAGGAGGCGGTGCCTTCTAAGAAAGGAGATAAATAAATGGGGTTACGATTAATTTATGGAAAAGCAGGAAGTGGAAAAAGTGAATTTTGTTTTCGTGAAATGAAGGAAAAATTAAACCAGCTAAGCAAAATTTATATGATTACACCAGAACAATTTTCTTATATGCAAGAAAGAAAATTACTCGATGTGTTAGAACAAAATGCGGTAATACAAGCAGAAGTATTAACATTTGCTCGTATGGCACATCGTATTTTAAAAGAAGAGCGGGGGGTTTGCGAAAAACGAACTTTCGAAATCGGGAAAAGCAATGCTTATTTCTCATTTATTACAAAAACAAAAAAAGAATTTAACCTTTCTTAGTAGGTCTGAAGAAAATGTAGAATTGGTAATAGACCAAATAAAAGAATTAAAAAAACACATGGTAACCAATCCTATGTTACAAAATATAAAAAATCAAACCCAAAATCCATATTTAAAAGCCAAACTAGAAGACATTTCGGTTTTATATGAGGCATATGAAGAAACCATAAAAAATGCCTATATGGATGAAGATGATGTACTAACCATTTTAGGGAATAAATTAGAAGAAAGTAACATGTTTCAAGATACCATTATTTATATTGATGAATTTTCTGGCTTTACCAAGCAAGAATACGAAATTATTCGTAAGTTATTACGAAAAGCAAAAGAAGTAAACATTACCATCTGTACCGATACCCTAGAAGAGGCAAACGATTTAAACGATATTTTCTATACCAATAAACAAACCGCAAGTAAGCTAATAAAAATAGCAAAACAAGAACAAGTAGAAATTTGTGTGCCAGAGCCAAGAAACGAACTTTATCGATTTCGAAATGAGGAATTATGCCTATTAGAAAAAAATATGAGTGGACAAAAAAACGAAAAATACGAAAAGGAAACCTCAAATATCGAACTATTTCTTGCGCAAAATCCATTCTCAGAAATTGAACAAGTGGCAAAAACAATCATTCATCTGGTAAAGGAAGAAAACTATCGCTTTCGAGATATTTCTGTTATTACCAAAAACATGGAACAATATGCAAGTTTAATTACTGCTATTTTTACAAGGTTTCATATTCCTGTTTTTGCAGACCAAAAAAAGGACTTTAGCGATAATATCTTAGTAAAATATCTCCTTTCCGTGGTAGATATTTTTGCAAAGAACTGGTCTTATGAAAGCGTATTTCATTATCTAAAAACAGGATTTTCACCATTTACCAAAGAAGAACTATTTGAACTAGAAAACTATTGCATTTCTTATGGAATAAAGGGAAACAAATGGTATAAACAGGAATGGAAAATGGCAAAAAGTGAGGAAGAATTACAAAAGTTAAATCAAATGAGGCAAAAAGTAATTACACCATTATTGGAATTTAAAAGTAAATTAACAAAAACCAAAACAGCAAAAGATTTATCCAAAGCCTTATACGAATTTTTATTACAAAATGAAATATACGAAAAATTGCAAGAAAAGGCAGACGATTTACGAAAAAATGGGCGAATTGAATTAAGTAATATTTATGAAACTTCTTGGGATATTGTCATGGAAGTGATAGACGAGCTAAGTATGGTACTACCAGATGACAACCTATCTTTTGAGGAATATACCAAATTACTAAAAATGGGACTTGTAAGTAGTGGGCTTGGAACTATTCCTGCAACCATTGACCAAGTCATGATTGCAGATGTAGAACGAAGTAGAACCCATAAAGTAAAGGCAGTATTTCTAATTGGTATGAACGATGGCGTTTTTCCTACAAACCATAAAGAAGAGGGGTTTTTAAATGACCAAGATAGGGAATATTTAAAAGGGCAAGGAATGGAGCTTGCAAAAGATACGAAAGAACAATTATATGAAGAAAATTTTAATATTTACAAAGCCTTTACCATACCAGAAGAAAAGCTATTTCTTTCCTATGTATCTTCGGATAATGAAGGAAAAACGCTAAGACCCTCCATGCTAATAGCAAAAGTAAAAAGAATGTATCCAAAGCTAGTAAAGAAAAGTGATATGATACAGAAAAATAGCGAAATTACGACCAAAGAGGCGACTTTTTACGAATTATTAACCAATATTCGTGATTTTGAAGATGGCAAAGAGATTGATGAGATATGGTTTTTGTTATATTCGTTTTATCGTAAGGACAAGGAATATGGTAAAAGGTTAGAAGAGGCAACAAAAGCAATTCAGTACCAAAATAAACCCTGCCATATTTCAAAAGAAAATATACAAGAACTATATGGGAATACCTTAAAAACCAGTATTTCTAGGTTAGAGCAATACAAAAGATGTGCATTCTCGTTTTATTTAAAATATGGATTGGAGCTAAAAGAAAATAATCTATTTGAAGTAAAAAGCATCGATACAGGAAATTTCATGCATGAGGTAATTGATGAATTTTTCTCACAGGTTCTTCGGAAGGAATTTAAAACTAAAAGGAATGACAAAAGAAGAAATAGAGGAAATCATAAAAAATATCATTCGTGAAAAACTAACACAAAACCGAAACTACATATTAGGAGCAACCAAGAAATACCAAATATTAACCAAACGACTAGAAAAGTTAATCTTGCAAGCAATGAATTACATTATTGAAAGCCTTGTTCATAGTGATTTTGAAATTATGGGAAATGAAGTAGAATTTAAAACGAACAAAGAATATCCGCCAATGGAAATAACCTTAGAAGACGGCAAACGAATCGAAATTACAGGAAAAATAGACCGAATTGATTTTGCCAAAGGAAACGAAGGGAATTATATACGAATTATCGACTACAAATCTTCTGTAAAAAACATCGACTTAAACGAAGTAGTAGCAGGCTTACAAATTCAGCTTTTAACCTATTTAGATGCCATAACCAGTAAGCAAGAAAACCTAATTCCAGCAGGAGTGTTATACTTTAACCTAATCGATCCAATCCTAAAAGCTGACCGTAACAAAACAGACGAAGAAATCGAACAAGAAATCAAAAAACAATTCAAAATGCAAGGGCTCATTTTAGCCGATGTCAATGTAATAAGAAAAATGGATAAAACCCTAGAAAAAGGAGCATCAAACCTAATACCCGCCTACCTAGACCAAAACCAAAACATCAGTGAAGCAAGGTCAAGTGTTATTACCAAAGAACAATTTAAAACCCTACAAAAACACATAGACAAAGTTATAAAAGAAATCGCAAAAGAAATCTACTCAGGTCAAATCGAAATAAAACCATACTATAACCAAAAGAAAAAGAAAACCCCATGCGACTACTGCGAATACAAATCCATCTGCAACTTCGACCCAAACTGCAACTCCTACTACTACATCCCAAACAAACCAAAAGAGCAGATTTTAGAGGAGATTGAGGAAAAGTAAAAAAACATATTGACAATATAGGAAGAATTAATTATAATATAAGTAGATAAAAAAAGAGAAAAAGGCTTAGGCCCCTTTCTCGTGGTTGTTAGAATTGAAGTCTGATTTTGCTGGTCGTACTTCAATTCTTTTTCTATGTATACAAATACTATAACCGAACAAGTCCAATTAAAGATACTGTAATACCAATAGAAAGAACCACAAGCGCAATTCCAACACATAACTCCATAAGCCTCACCTCCTCGATAATGACATATTTAACATTACAAATCAGTAATGCTAATGAATATCATCATAAAGTCATAGTGAGGTTTCTAACAACGAAACAAATGTATCATATGTTATGTAAAAAGTCAATACACTTTTACAAAAAAACAATACAAGTAAAAGTGATTGACTTTTTTTGGGGTTCATAATAGAATAGTAACAAACAAGGAGGGTAAGGAAAATTTATGGTTGACTTATCAAATGAAACAATGGTACATGTAAGAAACAATAGAGTGGAGTTTTTGCAATTTCGAAAATTGCTGGAATATCCGGAAGTTGTACATTGTTATACCTTAAAAGCACATGATTTTGATATTGCAGGAAATGATACATATGAGGAAAAAAGAGAGATTTTATATGCCAATTTTGAAAAATTGGCAGAAGCGTTGGGAATTAAGAAAGAGACGATGATAAGACCATATCAAACCCATACTAATATAGTAAAAAGAATTGATGAACAACCAAAAAAACTTACGATATTTCCACAGGAATTAACCGATGTGGATGGATTAATAACCAACCAAAAAGATATTACCTTTTCTCTAGGATTTGCAGATTGTACACCTCTTTATTTTTATGACCCAATAAAAAAGGTAATACGGTAATATTCATTCTGGTTGGAAAGGAACACTAGGAAAAATTCGGTGCAGTAGCAGTAAAGAAGATGATAAGTGAGTATCAATGTAAACCCCAAAACATCCTTTGCTTTATAGGACCATGTATTAGGAAATGTCATTTTGAAGTGTCCAAAGACGTAGCTGACCTTTTTAAAAAGGAATTTTCTCATATGAAAGACATAGAAGACATTATTACAGTTATCAATCCAAAAGAACAAAAATACACGATAGACACATGTAAAATTAATAAGAATATGATGATAGAAATAGGGCTTTTAAAAGAAAATATTATCGATAGTGGAATTTGTACGGTGTGCAATAGTAAGTATATGCATTCTTACCGAGCGAATAAAGAATTCGCCGGAAGAAATACCGCTATATTAGGAATGAAAAAATAAGGAGGAAAAAGTATGCGTTATCCAGAACATTTAAAATTAGGAGATACCATTGGAATTTGTGCTCCATCGAGTGGAACCATAGAACCAGAAAAAATCCAGAAGTTAGAACTAGCAATCAAAAAACTAAAGACAATGGGGTATAAGGTTATTGAAACCCAAAGTGTTCGAAAAGACGAGCAAGGAAGAAGTGCACCTGCCAAAATAAGGGCAAAAGAATTTATGGAATTATGGAACAACCAAGAGGTAAAACTTATTATTTATGCAGGGGGAGGAGACTTTTTAATGGAAATGCTAGAGGAAATAGACTTTGAAGCCTTAAAGCGAAGCACACCAAAATGGACACAAGGATTTTCCGATATTACGCATCTTAGTTTTTTACTAAACACCATATGTGACATCCCAAGCATGTACTGTGAAAATATAAAAGACTATGGAATGACACCATTATACCGTAACCTAATGGATGCTCTAACCTTAGAAACAGGAGAAGAAATAAAGCAAACTTCATTTGAAAAATATCAAGTGGAAAAAGAGGATAACGAAGACGGAACCTACAACCTAACCACTCCAGTAAAATGGAAAAACATTAGTACACACGAGAAAATTGTAATGGAAGGAAGAGCCTTAGGTGGCTGTATCGACTGTGTAGATACCCTTATTGGAACCAAGTTCGATACAGTAAAAGAATATATCGAAAAATATAAAGAAGACGGAACCATATGGTTTTTAGAAGCGTACGAAATGAATACTCCATTATTGCAAAGAATTCTATGGAAAATGAAACACGCAGGATATTTTGAACATTGCAATGGCATTATTTTTGGAAGACCATACATTATGAGAGAAGATTATGACCTAACCCAAGACCAAGCCATACTAGATGCCATCGGCGATTTAAAACTACCAATCATTACAGAGGCAGACATTGGGCATGTACCGCCACAACTTGCCATTGTACAAGGAGCAATCCTAAAAATTACATCAGAATATGGAAAAGGAATGATAGAAACATATTTCAAATAAGAAATTTTATCAAACAAACCAGTAAAGAAGTGGTTAAAAAAATAAATGAATTACAAAAAGTAGGAGAAGAAGATGTTTGAAACGTGGGAAGAATTAGAAAAGTCTATTGTAGGATGTCAAGGGTGCAAATTATGTAAGAATAGAACCAACATTGTATTTGGAACAGGAAAGAAACAAACAGATCTTATGTTTATAGGAGAGGGACCAGGAGCAGACGAGGATAGGCTCCGGGGAGCCTTTTGTAGGAAAAGCAGGAAAGCTTATGAACATGGCATTTGAAGGTATTGGCATAAACCGAGAAGAGGTCTATATTGCCAATGTAGTAAAATGTAGACCACCGAATAACCGAAATCCAGAAGCCGATGAAGCAGAAGCTTGTTTAAATTATTTACGAAATCAAGTGATGTTAGTAAAACCAAAAATAATTGTGTTACTAGGAAGTGTAGCATTAAAAAATATATTAGGAAATGAATATGGAATTACTGCCACAAGACGGAAATTGGATAGAGCGAAAAGGAATTTTATATATGCCAACATGGCACCCAGCAGCCCTTCTTCGTGATGACAATAAGAAAATAGAATTTTGGAAGGATTTAAAAGAAGTAAAAGCAAAAATGGAGCAAATGAGTTAAAATGTGTAAATGTGGGTTAATGATAAGATTTTTAGAAAAAAGGAAGTAGTATGAGAATGATAAAGAATTTTTTTGGACATCTTAAAAATGTAATCGTACATAAATGGCTTGTGTTCCTGTTATGTTGTAGAGCAGGAATTCCATTTCGAGGATTGGTGCATGATTTGTCAAAATTTTCGCCTACAGAATTTTGGCAAGGGGTGAAATATTACCGTGACGGAAAAAGAAGTCCAATTCAATATGCAAAGGAAGACTATGGGTATTCGGTAGCCTGGTTGCACCATAAGGGAAGAAACAAACATCATCCAGAATACTGGTATGACCCAAATGCACAGGTGAATTTACCAATCATGCCATTTTGCTATGCTTGTGAAATGATATGTGACCAACTAGCAGCAGGAAAGGTATATCAAGGAAAAAAATGGACAAAAGGATATCAGTTAACCTATTGGCAAAGATGCAAAGATAAATTTATGCTAAACGAACACTTAAAGGAATTTGTAACAGAAATTTTTACACAGGTAGCAAAAGAAGGAGTAAAAGAGACCATCACAAAGAAGAAGCTAAGAGATTGTTATGATAGGTGTATAAAAGACATGAGAGCTTATAGAAAATAGGCTCTCGTGTTGTTTTTAAAAGGATTTTTTATGGATGATTGGTCGAAAGAATTGACTTTCTTTTTAGTTCATACTAAAATAAATGTAGTAAAATATTATGGAGAAATGTGATGAAGTATAGTAAAGAAGAAATTAGTAATAAAGCAAATTATTGCTTGGGTTGTAAAGTAAAAATGTGTAGGAAAGGATGTCCTTTAGAAAATGACATTACACAGTTTATTGCTTATGTAAAAGAAGAAAAGTATGAAGAGGCATATCGCATTTTATGTGATACAACGGTGCTTTCGCCAATTTGTGGTAGGATTTGCCCTCATAAGAGCCAATGTGAGGGAAGCTGTGTTCGTGGTATAAAAGGAGAATCGGTTAGTATTGGTGATTTAGAGGCATATGTAGGAAACTTAGCAATTGAGTATGGGTATGAAATTCCCAAATTTACCGAAGAAAGAAAGAATAAAAAAATTGCAGTAGTAGGAGGAGGTCCTGCAGGATTAACAGCGTCTGCATGGCTTGCGAGAAATGGTTATCCGGTTACCATTTATGAGAAATATGACAAACTTGGTGGAATCTTAAGGCATGGTATTCCAGGTTTTAGGCTAGAAAAAGACATATTAGATAAGCAAATAGAAAAGATACTTCGCCTAGGAATTCAGGTGGAATATGGGAAAAGTCTTGGTAAAGATTATCGATTAGAAGAATTAGAAAAAGAATATGATGCTATTTTTATTGGAATTGGAGCAAATATTTCAGCTAGCATGGGAATTAAGGGCGAAAACTTACCAGGAGTTTATGGCGGTAATGAATTACTAGAACATAACTGCCATCCAGATTATGTAGGAAAAACAGTAGCCGTCATTGGTGGTGGAAATGTAGCAATGGATACCGTAAGAACCATCAAACGCTTAGGAGCAAAAGAAGTTACCATTATTTACCGAAGAGCCGAAAAACAAATGCCAGCAGAAAGAAAAGAAATAGAAGATGCGAAAAAAGAAGAAATTAAATTTTTATTTCAAACCAATGTAACTGCCATTCATGGGGAAGAAAAGGTAGAAGAAATTGAATGTATCAAAACAGAGCTTATTAAAAAAGAGGGAGAAACAAGAGAAGTACCAGTTGATATAAAGGGAAGTAATTTTATTTTACCAATGGATTATGTAGTAATGGCAGTAGGTTCAAAACCAGAAGAAAATGTTGTAAAAGAATTAGGATTAGAACTAACCACAAGAGGAAATATCAAAATCGACGAAAATTATAGAACCTCAAGACAAAAGGTATTTGCAGGAGGAGACATTAGTGGCACTAAGGCAACGGTAGCATGGGCAAGCCGTTCTGGAAGAGAAGCGGCAAAGGCAATTATGAGATTTTTGGAAGAATGAATTTGAATTCAATGAAAACGGACGACCGATGGTCGTCCTTATACATTACATTTTTTCGTTTACCATATCATTAGATAAACCAAATAATTTCTTTAATTTGCTAAATAATCTTGCAAGAAATCCCTGTTTTTTTGGTACTAAGGAGCGTGAGACAGGAATACTAGAATTTTGATTTTGAATTTCTACTCGTTTCCAATCTAAGTCTGCCATTTTCTTTACATAGTAATCATTATAAAAAGAATATGTATCTGTATAGCCAATAAAATCCTTAAAATTATATAGTTTTTTTCGGTAATCTTCCATTTGTACCAAAGTAGAAATCGCATTAAATTTTTGGTCAAAGTAATTGGTTAATATCAAATTTTGTGTATTTAAAAACAAAGTTTGAATTTGTATACGAAGCTTTGCAATCTTATTGGTAATTTTCTCAATATTTTTTGAAGTTTCATCCATATCTGCAAGTAGTGAAGTTTGGAAACTTAAATTATCTTCTAAATCCATTAATTTATCGAGATTGGTTTGAATACTATAAAAGGTACTTTTATTGGTTAATAAAATAAATTTATCCATAAATAAATCATTACTATACAAAGTACTGTTAAATAAGTCATAATTACCAGTTACATATGCCATTTGTGTAAGTAGTGTACATTCCAAAGCATAATGAGAAGGGCTATAAGTAGGAAGGGTAATATCGAAATATTTTACCGTATCTAAATTGGCTTCCATAGCATAAGAACTCATTAATTGAACAGCAGCTTCATTTAGTGCCATACCAGGTAAACTACTACTAGTAAAATTACAAAAACCAAGACGAAGTAAATTTCCCTTTTCATCACGGTATTCTTGTAAAGCATGAATACACTCATGAATCGCACATACATCAACATGAGTTAAGTCTGTATTTTCATTAAAATAGATGGAATGATTTTTATAATAGTATTTGGCACTAGATAGTGAATCTGGCATTTTTGCAACATACATATTAATTCGAGATAATTTCATAAATAAATCTTTAGCACTTAAATTTTGCTCTGGAAATGCTCTTTCTAATTTATCGGCAACCGATTTTGCAATAGAATTGATGGAAAGTCTGTCTAAAGTACGAATAACTTCAATTCCTTCCTTTTTTAGTTCTTGGTCAATGTTCATTTATTTTCTCCTTTGTAACGAATACTTTTATTATACAACAGTTTATTAAAAAAATGTATTTCGGAAAGGTTAAGAATATATTACTTTTTTGTGACACAAAGAAATCACCTTGCGTTAAACAAATAAAAACATTGATAAATTTATGTATACATGATATAATGATTGCAATCACGAAAAAGGAGGTTTAAATTATGTTTGAAGCAAAGAAATGCTATGACCTATTACACAAAGGAGCACTTTGGTATAATGGGCGGAATTTTATTCTAATACTGCATAGAAAGGGGAGAACAAATGAAACCTGTTTAATTATTAACAATGGTTGGTCATTAGCGGACCCGTTTTCAAAAGCAGTAGATGAAGATTTTCCAAATGCATGGGTATTTGGCTTGTATTATAAGCTAAGTAATCCCGAAAAATCTGCACCGAAAAGGCATAGAGTAAAAAAATTACTGAAAAAGCATCCGGAATTTTTTGGGTGTGAAGGGCTAGAGAAAGCTCAAAAGGAGTTAATGGAGGTACTAGAACAGAGATTAGCTTTACAAAGTGTTATTTTAGTAGGTTTTACAAAATCGGCTACGATGATGTTAAACCATGCTAAATATGGATCGAATGTACTAGTTGATGCTATCTGTCCTATATTTGAAGGAACCCTCACAACCATGCCGTCTGTTATGAGAAGATACTTAAGATGGATATATCCGTTGGTAGGTAAGTTTTTAACAGAACATATTGTAGATGAGGATATTAGTGTGGGTTCATCATATTTAGAAAAGGCAGATTATTCAGGCGTGAGACCAGAGCAAGTTAGTGTCGTTATTTCTTCTCTTGACCGAAAAAGAGTAAAACACACAGCCAAAGAATTCTGGCACCCAGCGAACTTTTTCTTTTGGCTAGTATGTCCAATTATGGAAAAGGCGATTAGAGAAAACCAACCTGATAATACGGGTTATCGGTCCAATGCCTTTTTGTCTTACAAGACACAACTTCCGACATTTGCTGTTTCTAAAATAGAAACTGTATATGCAAGTATGCCGATGACACTGAACCATCCCAAAGTAAAGGAGTTAATTAACAAGCAAATTAAGCTACAGAATGAAAAGTTTCAAACAAAGAAAAACGGTTAGTTAGTTTTTCTAAAAAATCCCGAAACCATGTGTGGTTTCGGGATTTTTTTAGCTATTTTACAACAATATTATAAATCTTATTGGTTACATAGATTTCTTTTACAATAGTTTTTCCTTCTAAATATGAAGAGACGGTTTTGTGAGCAATTTCTTTTATTTCTTCTTCAGGTAAATTTATCCTAACATCCACATTTCCACGTAATTTGCCATTTACTTGGATAGGAAGATTGAAGGTATCTTCTTTTATTTTGTCTTCCTCATAGGTTGGCCAAGTAGAGTAGGCAATGGAAGTGGTGTTTCCAAGAAGTTCCCATAGTTCTTCGGTAATGTGTGGTGCTACTGGGTTTAGTAATTGTAAAAAGCCAAGGGCATAGGCTTTTGGAACAACATCTACTTTGTAACAGCTATTGATAAAAATCATCATTTGGCTAATAGCAGTGTTAAATTCCATGTTTTCATAGTCATGTGTTACTTTTTTTACGGTATAATGATAAACACGGTCTAATTCGGAATTTTCTTTTTCTTGTATTTTATCGGATTCGGCATATAATCTCCATACACGGTCGATAAATTTTTTCGAACCTTCAATTCCATTTGGATCCCATGGTTTGGCAGCATCAATTGGTCCCATAAACATTTCATAAAGACGTAATGCATCAGCACCATAATTTTTCACCATATCGTCTGGGTTTACTACATTTCCTTTGGATTTGCTCATTTTTTCTCCATTGGAGCCTAAAATCATGCCTTGATGACGTAGTTTATGAAATGGCTCTTTTGTACTAACAATACCTTTGTTATATAAATATTGGTTCCAAAACCTTGAATAAAGTAGGTGACCTACGGCATGTTCTAGTCCTCCCATATATAAATCGACTGGCATCCAGTGTTTCATTAATTCTGGTGAGGCAATTTCGTTATCATTATGTGGGTCAATATAGCGTAAGAAGTACCAACTAGAACCAGCAGAACCTGGCATAGTAGAGGTTTCTCTTTTTCCATTAGGAACCGTTACCCAAGAGGTTGCTTTTTCTAATGGAGATGCTCCAGTTTTAGATGGGCTGTAATCTTCAAGTTCTGGTAAAACAAGAGGTAATTCGCTATCTTCTAATACCTTCATGCTATCGCTTAAATGAATAATTGGAATTGGTTCTCCCCAATAACGTTGTCTTGCAAAAATCCATTCACGTAATTTATAATTTACTTTTTTAGTACCAACATGATGTTCCTCAAGCCATGAAAGCATTTTGGAAATGGCGTCTTCTTTATTTAATCCATTTAAAAAGTCAGAATTAATGTGAAGTCCATCTTCTACAAAAGCTTCTTTGGTAATGTCACCACCTTCTAAAACAGGGATAATCTCTAATCCAAATTTAGAAGCGAATTCATAATCTCTTTGGTCATGGGCTGGAACCGACATAATGGCACCTGTACCATAGGTTGCTAATACATAATCGGAAATCCAAATTGGAATTTGTTTACCACTAACAGGGTTTATTGCATAACTACCAGTAAATACTCCCGTTTTTTCTTTACTTAATTCGGTTCGCTCTAAGTCCGATTTGGAAGAGGCAAGTGTAATATATTCATGAATGGCATTAGATTGCTCTTTTGTCGTAATGGCTTTTACAAGTTCATGTTCTGGTGCTAATACACAATAAGTAGCACCAAATAAGGTATCGGGTCTTGTGGTAAATACGGTAAAGTGAAGTCCATTAGTATTTGCTACTTCAAAAGTAACTTCCGCACCAACCGATTTTCCAATCCAGTTTCGTTGAATTTCTTTGGTAGATTCTGGCCAATCTAAATCATCTAAACCATCTAGCAAACTTTCTGCGTATTTTGGAATATCCAATACCCATTGTTTCATGTTCTTACGAACCACAGGATAACCACCACGTTCACTTTTACCATTAATTACTTCATCATTGGCAAGAACGGTACCTAATTCTTCACACCAATTTACAGGCATCTCTACTAATTTTGCTAGCCCATCTTCATATAATTTTTTAAAAATCCACTGTGTCCATTTATAATAATTTGGGTCTGCTGTTGAAACTTCTCTATCCCAATCAAACGAAAAACCAAGCATTTTTAGTTGTCTTTTAAAGGTTTCAATATTTGCCAAAGTGAAGCCGAGAAGGGTGTTTTCCAGTCTTTATTGCATATTGTTCTGCAGGAAGACCAAACGCATCCCAGCCCATTGGGTGAAGCACATTGTAGCCTTGCATTCGTTTCATTCTAGAAACAATATCGGTTGCTGTATACCCTTCTGGATGCCCAACATGAAGACCTTGTCCGAGAAGGATAAGGGAACATATCTAATGCATAAAATTTCGGTTTTGAAAAATCCCATACATCAGTTTTAAACGTTTTATGTTCTTCCCAATAATTTTGCCATTTTTGTTCTACATTTTTAAAATTGTATGCCATAACCATCCATCCTTTTTTAAAATTTTACGTTATTATATAACAAAAAGAGCAAAAAAGGAAGAGGAAAATAGATTATTACAAAAATATTACAAAATGGTGACGAATATTAAATTATAAAAAAAAAGGAAAACATTTGTTGACAAAAGATGTAGGTATGATAAAATAAAGTCGAAAAAAGAAGGGAGAGAATAAAATGACCAAAGAGAAAATTTTATTATTACTAATTGCAATTAGTATGCTAGTAATTGCAATACTACCAACAACAGTACAAGCAACAGAGGAAGGAAAAGAAAAATGGACAGATTTTAGTAATGCAAAAATAGAAATTATAGGGGAGCCAGAAAAAAATGTGAGCATTGAAGAGGCAACGAAAATTAACTATAAAGTTAAAATTTCCAATGCTACATTAAATCCGCAAGGAGAGTATTTAGTGTATTTTCATTATAAAGATGAAGAAATTACATCGAATAAAGTATTATATCATTCTCATGCTAATATTAAAAAAGGGGCTACAGAAGCAACAATTAACCCAGTATGGATAGCCTATTTTTTACAAAGAAATGAGGATATATATGTTAGTGTTTTAGAAAAGAGAGAGGAAAAAACAAATTTAGTTGTAACAGCCAAAAAGATGCAACGACCAGAGTTATTACCTAAAATTGGAAATCGATTTCAGATATACTTTACTTCTAATTCGACGCAGACATTCTTTTGGGCACCAAATGTGAATGAAAAAAATGGTTTTCAGATTGCAAGAAATTTGAAAATTAAAATTGGGCAAGTAACAGATGTAGAAATTTTGAAAACAATAAAACAAAGTAAGATAAAAGGACTACAAGAATTATTAACCTATGCAAAAAAAGCAAAAGATTACAATTATACAGGAATAATTAAATATGATGGAAAAGCAGGAATTACAGAAAGTTTAACTGCTAAAATGAATTTAATAGATGGAGCATATTATTTTGCTTATATTGAATTAGATGATGAAAATGGATTATATTATCCAGTAGAAGATATTGCATTATATCGTGCCAAAGGAACCAAAGATTTAGTACGTTATTCGGATAAGGAATTTGTATGGGAAATTGCAGAAGAAACAAAGAAACCAACAGACGAAACATCAAAGCCAGAGGATAATAAAGAAGAACAAAAACCACAACCAGAACAACCAAAGAAAGATGAACCAGAACAAAATCAAAAAACTCCAGTAGATACCAATAAAGTAGAAAAACAAGAAAAAACAAATGACCCAACAACAGCAAAGGGAAGCTTACCACAAACAGGAGAAACAGCGATTTTATTGATTGCTTGTGCAGTAGCCGTATTAGCAGGAATTGGATATGTGAAATATAGGAAATATCAAGATATAAAATAAATTTAATTCGTCTCATCAGTTTGATGAGACGAATTTTTGATAAAAGTTCTTGTATTTATAAAGAATATGTGTTTTAATAAAGTAAATTCAAAAGCAACTTTTGATTTCGACATAAGAAAGATTTTAAATTTGAATCTTATTATTTTTCCAAACAAAACAAGAAAATAGTAAAAAAGGAGGGGTGCTTTTTCCATATATAAAAAATATTTTCATTTGCAACTGATTTTTAGTTGCAAAAAAATAAGCAAAGGAGTATAATATATGAGTAGAAGAGAAAAACCATTAAAAAGACTAATGAAAAGACCAAAAGATTTTACATATGAAGAGGCAAAGACATTGCTACTGCAGTTAGGATTTGAGGAAAGAAATAAAGGAAAAACATCTGGTTCTAGAGTTGTATTTAAAAAGGATGAAAACACAAAGATACAAATACATAAACCTCATCCAGACAAAATATTAAAAAAATACCAGATAGAAAGTTTGTTAGAAGATTTAAAGAGATATGGAGTGATTTAATATGGATAATGTTATGAGATATAAAGGGTATTGGGCAAGAGTAAAATATAGTGAAGAGGATAATTGTTTTTGGGGTAAAATAGAAGGAATTCGTGATTCAATTACATTTGAAGGAACAACTGTAGAGGAATTACGAAAAGATTTTGAGGGTGCCATTGATGATTATATTGAATGGTGTAAAGAGGATGGTGTGGAACCACAAAAGCAATATAGTGGTAGTTTTAATATACGAATTGACCCAGAACTTCATAGGGAAGCAAGTTTGTTATCAAAAATAAAGGATATTTCATTAAATCAATTTGTAGAGCGAGCCATTGCAAAAGAGGTAAAACTAAGTTTAGACAAATAAACAGAAAAAAGGTTTAAAAAATAATTTATAAAATATAATATTTTTAGTGGAAATTTATGACGTTAAAGAAAGGAAGATACGAAACATGATTGATATAAAACACGCCCAAAGGGCATTTCGTGACTATGTAAAACCATATGATATTACCAATGGAAAAATCGAAATAAAAATAAAGCATACCTATCGAACCGTAGAGGTAGCAAAAAAGATAGCCGAAGATTTACACTTAAACGAAGAGCAAACTTTACTTGCACAGCTAATTAGCTTACTTCATGATATTGGAAGATTTGAACAAGTACGAATATATGATACATTTCGTGATATCGATAGTGTTGACCATGCGGATTTAGGAGTAAAAATTCTATTTGAAGAAGGAGAAATTCGAAAATTTACTGGGGATACCCAATATGATGACATTATTTATAAAGCAATTAAAAATCATAACAAATTCAAAATAGAAGAAGGACTAAACAAGGAGGAATTATTGCAAGCCAAAATTGTACGTGATGCGGATAAAACCGATATATTTGCAAGGTTTGCACAAGATATTGAACTATGTAAAAATGTGTTATATGATTACAAGGAAATGGCAAAACAAACCATTAGCCCTAAAATTATGGAAAAATTTAAAACATATGAGCAAGCAAACAGAGATGAATTTACCAGTGACATTGATAGTTACATTAATATTATTTCCTTCATTTTTGACTACAATTTTATAACAGGATTAAAAATCATCAAGCAAAATCATTACATAGAAAGAACCATGGAGCCGATTTGCATTTGTGAAGACACAAAAGAGCAAATGCAAACAATCATAAACATAGCCAATACCTATATTGAAAAACGAATAAAAAAAGGATGTTAAGATATGTCAAAAAAATTATTAATAACCGAAAAGCCATCGGTTGCAATGGAATTTGCCAAAGCCCTAAAAACCAATGCAGTTCGAAAAAATGGGTATTTAGAATCCGAAGAATGGATTATTACTTGGTGTGTAGGTCATTTAGTTACTATGAGCTATCCAGAAAAATACGACGAAAAACTAAAACAGTGGAGATTAGATACTTTACCATTTATACCAAACGAATGGAAATACGAAATCATACCAGCCGTGAAGAAACAATTTGATATTGTAGAAAGCTTACTAAAAAGAGAAGATGTAGAAGAAATTTATAATGCAGGTGACTCTGGGCGTGAAGGAGAATACATTCAAAGATTGGTATTTATGATGGCAAAACCAAACCCAAAAGCGAAGATGAAACGTGTTTGGATTGACTCCCAAACCGAAGAAGAAATTATAAGAGGAATTAAAGAGGCTAAGGATTTATCCGAATACGATAGTCTATCCGATTCGGCCTATTTACGTGCCAAAGAAGATTATCTAATTGGAATTAATTTTTCAAGACTATTATCCATTACACAAGGAAGAAGAGTGGCAAAAGAGGCAAATTTAGAAAGAGCTTCTATTTCGGTAGGACGTGTTATGACTTGTGTATTAGGTATGATTGTAGAACGTGAGCGAGAAATCCGAAATTTTGTAAAAACAAAGTATTACAAAATAGTAGGAGAATTTGGAGAAGAGCAAAATTCTTTTCAGGCGGAATGGAAAGTAACCGAAAATTCGAAACTATATCAATCTCCCAAACTATATAATGAAACTGGTTTTAAAAAAGAAGAAACAGCAAAAGAATTTATCTTGTCATTAGCAGGAAAAGAAGCAAAAGTAACCGAAGTGAAGAAATCCAAACAAAAAGAAAATGCACCTTTATTATTTAACCTAGCGGAACTGCAAAACGAATGCACCAAACGTTTTAAAATTAAACCAGACGAAACACTAGAAATCATACAAAACTTATATGAAAAAAAGCTAGTAACCTACCCAAGAACCGATGCAAGAGTGTTATCCACAGCAGTTGCCAAGGAAATTTCCAAAAACTTAAATGGCATTGCCAAAGGCTTCCACGACGAAGAAATACAAGGCTATATGAAAAAAATGATTGAAGAAAAATATTCTACCAGTTTAGTAAAAACCAAATATGTGAATGATAGTAAAATTACCGACCACTATGCGATTATTCCAACAGGACAAGGATATGAAAATTACGATAAATTACCGGATTTACAAAAACAAATCTATAAAGTGATTGTAAAACGCTTTTTAAGCATTTTTTATCCACCAGCAGAATTTAACAAAATTTCTGTTACCATTATGATAGAAAATGAAGTTTTTAATACAAGTGGAAAAGTATGTGTAAAACAAGGTTATTTAGAAATTTTAAAACCCAAAAATGTGGAAAACCAAAAAGAAGAACAAACGAGTGAAAAACAAGAAGGCCCTGTAAGAGAAGAACTCGCGTCTACTCAAACCCCAGAAAACAACCTAGACATCCTAAACACCCTAAAAAAAGGACAGACCCTTCCAGTAGTAAATTATCGAACAAAAGATGCCGAAACCTCGCCACCAACTAGATACAACTCAGGCTCTATCATTCTAGCCATGGAAAATGCCGGCAAACTAATTGAAGACGAAGAACTAAGAGAACAAATAAAAGGAGCCGGAATTGGCACCAGTGCCACAAGAGCGGAAATTATCAAAAAACTAGAAAAAATCAAATACCTAGAAATTAATACCAAAACACAAATTATTACTCCAACCAACTATGGAGAAATTATCTATGACGTCATTGCTACTTCCATGAAAGACCTCCTAAACCCAAAACTAACCGCAAGTTGGGAAAAGGGACTAGACATGGTAGCCAAAAAAGAAATACCACCAAGCGAATTCATGCGGAAAATTAGAAAATTACATTAAATCCAAATTTCAAAGACTAATTGTGAACATGTAAGAAATGGGGAAGAATAGTGAATAAAAATAAATATTTTTCATACAATATAAACGTGAAAAAATAAAAAAAGTCAAGTTTTACGGTTACAACCGCAAAACTTGACTTTTTAAAAGAGCTACGTTAAAATAATAATAGAGGTGAAATTTATGCTAAAAAGAGAAAAATATTTAAATCAATTGATAGAAAGTAAAGATTTAAACTTAATTAAAGTGATAACAGGAGTTAGAAGAAGTGGAAAAAGCACATTATTACTTCAGTATAAAGATTATTTAATATCACAAAATGTTCGGAGAAGAAAATATTTTATATATGAATTTTGAAAGTGCTAAATGGTATGATATTAAAGACTATAAAGATTTGTATCAATATATTAAAAAGCATATTGGTAAAGGAAGAAATTATATTTTATTAGACGAAGTACAAAATGTAGGAATGTGGGAAAAGGCAATTAATTCTTTATTAGTTGATATGGATTGTGATATATATATAACAGGTTCAAATGCATATCTTTTATCAAGTGAGCTTACTACGTTACTTGCAGGAAGAGTATTAACAGTAAAAATGTATCCATTTTCTTTTAAAGAATTTATAGAAGAATATCCTTTTAAAAATGAAGAAAATAAATATGAAAAATTTGACAAATACTTAAAATTTGGTGGCATGCCAATGCTAGTAAATATGAATGATAACGAAGAATTAATGATAAATTATTTAAATGATATACGAGAAGTTGTTTTAAAAAAAGATGTGATTAATCGAAATCATATTAAAGATGTTGTGTTTTTAGATAATTTAATTAAATATATGTCTACATGTATTGGAAACTTGACAAATCCAAATTTAATTGCTGATTTTATGAAAAAGAATGGTAGCAATATTACTAATGAAACAGTAGATGCTTATCTGAAAATGCTTGAGAATGCTTATTTTATCTATCGAGTTCCTAGGTATGAACTAAAAGGGAAACAATTATTAAAAACACAAGGCAAATATTATTTTGTAGATAATGGGTTAAAAAATATGGTAAGTGGATTTTCTTTTTATGACACAGGAAGTAGTTATGAAAATTTAATCTATATTGAGTTATTACGTAAAGGATATGAAGTCTATATTGGAAAATATAATGATATAGAAATTGATTTTATAGCTATAAAACCGAATGAAAGAGTTTATTATCAAGTAACACGAAGTATACTCGATGAAAAAGTAGAACAAAGAGAAAAAAAGTCATTACTTGCGATAAAAGACAATTATAAAAAGGTGATATTAACAATGGATATGGTAAAAAATAAGGAGATAGAAGGAATTGAAATTGTGAATATAATAGACTTTTTAATGAAATAGAAAAAATAATTTGCATAAAATCAAAAAAAACAGCCACCCTAAAAAAGGGTGGTTGAAACATGAGTATTTCTTGGTTAAAAGCGAAAAACGACCATAAAAGTTTTCGCTTTTTTCAAAATATGGGGTTTGATGTATGGGAATTAGAAGATTTAGAAAAAACCGATGAAACCCTTCGTAATCTAGTGCGGTAGGAACCGTGATACTATTGTGATGACAAGTGAAGTAGCAGGTTTTTCAGAGGACATTATTAAAAAGTATCGTAAAAATGAAGAGGTTCGAATTATTATTACACCCAATAAAGAGGAATAGGACAAAAGCCTTTTGCATAAAAATAAAGAAAAAACAAAAGGTGGTAAGTTCGATGCTTTCAGAAAATGAAAAATATAATCATTTTGTTAATGACTTTAGTGAGGCACTATATAATCTAAAAATGGAAGTACCATTTTCGGATTATATCTTTTTATGTGTGGGGAGTGATAAAATTCTTGGTGATACCTATGGTCCATTAGTTGGAGAAAAGCTAAAAGGTGCATTTACTAACATGTATCACAATATCTATGTGTATGGTACTTTGGAAGAGCCAATTTCGGCGATGAATTTAGAAAAAACAGTACAAGAAATTTATCGAAAATTCTCTACTCCTTGTATTATTGCAGTCGATTCGGCTCTAGGTTCTGACCACCGAATTGGAAATATTTTTGTATCCAATTCCAAAATGCAATGTGGAAAAGGAACCGGAAAAAAGATGTTATATGTAGGGGATATTAGCATAAAAGGAGTAGTAGGAAAAGACTATAAAATTCCAAAATATAATTTTTCAGGATTACAAAGTATACCACTAGGAAGTGTGATGAAACTAGCGAATATTACAGCAACTCGGCATTTACGATGCTATGAAATACCGCTAATGAAATGTAAAATACAAATAAAAAATTTTTAATATAGATGAAAATAAAAAACGTAATTGTTATTTAAGAGAATGATAAAGAGATGTATAAACTTATAAAATTTGGAAAAAATTTATATAAAGAAATCCAAAGATTATAGGAGGTACATATGAACATTGAGAGTATGCAAAACATAGTAGTATTAAAAGATATCCCATCGAATATGGTAGAAGAGGCAATTGTTATTTTAAAGCCGAATATTAAATTACCACAAAATAAAGAAAAGAAAAAGGAAAATGTAAAAGTAGGAGCCAAAGGAGCAAGAGAAAATAAAGAATACATTCTAAGAGAGGCAGAAGAAGTAGTAAGCCAATATATTTCCAATTTAGAAAAACCAAAACAATTAGAAATGACTAATAAAAAATTAATCACAAAATATAATCGAGTAAGAACCATTAGTATTTTTTGTGCGGTAGTAGGAATATTAGGAATTGCTGTGAATTTGCTAGGATGATGTTACAGGTAAAGGAAGAAAAAGTATTAAAATCGTTATGAATAAAACACGTCTAATTAACATATATATTACAAAATATGTTAAGAATAGGGGTGTTTTTTTATTGGAAAGAGCATTGTCCCATGAAGAAAGAATCAGAAGAGCAGAAGAAATTTATAGAAGAAGACGAGAGGAAAGCCCATATAGTAGAAAGGCAAGTATATATCGTAGGGAAGAAAAAGAAGAGAAAAATTTTTACTTATTTAAGAAAATGTTTCTACAAATTGCCATTTGTTTGGTTATTTACTTTATTTTCTATTTAATTCAAAATAGTAACTATATTTTTTCGGACGATGTATTAGAAAAAACAAAACAAATTCTTTCGTATGATATTGATATAGTAAGCCTATATGAACAAACCAGTCAGTTTTTTTCAGAACAAATAAAAGGTCTTACTCCAAGTAAGGAAGAAGAGCAGGTTGACAATACAACCGAAGCTCCAAACCAAGAAGGAGAAGCACAGGAAGAAAACAATGATGAAGGAAAGGATATAGATAAAGAAAATATAGGGGGAAAAGACGAAAGTAAAGAAAATATAGCCAAAGAAAACACAAGCGAAGAGACAAAGAGTAATGAACAGATAGGCAAAGAAAGTGGGAACCGTAAAGAAGAAAACCAAGAAAATGGAATTAGAATAGGAGCACTAGCAGGGAAAAATGGAACCATAGAGCAAGATGAAACAACAGATGGCATAGGAGGAGCAGAACTAGAAGAGGGAGCATTAGAGGGGAACAAAGTAGCAAGCGAAGAATTACCACCAATGACGGACGAAGAATATGTAAAGACAAATTTTTCTTTTATAAAACCTATAGAAGGAATTGTTTCCTCCGAATTTGGAATAAGGGACGTAGAAAATCCAATTGTTAGTAAAAACCATAGTGGAATTGATATTGCAGCAAACACAGGCACTGTCATAAAAGCCTCTATGGAAGGAACGGTAAGCGTATCTAGCACATATGGAGACTATGGGTATCACATTAAAATCACCAATAACGATGTAAGCACACTATATGCCCATTGTAGCAAGCTGTATGTAAAAGAAGGAGACGTTATTTCACAAGGACAAGAAATTGCCGAGGTCGGTTCAACCGGAAAATCCACAGGACCACATTTACATTTTGAAATTATTAGAAACGACAACTACCTAAATCCACGTGACATACTAGAATTTTAAAGAAAGGAATACATATGAGCCTAAAAATTAATCTAAACCTATTTCTATTTGCCATTATCTTTTATTTTACTAAACAAATCCATTTGTATGCCATGCTTATGGTATTTGCCTTCCTACATGAAATGGGACATCTCATTTGTGGCATATTCATGGGATTAAAACCAAAAACATTAAAAATTAAGCCACTTGGTTTAAGTGTAGAATTTGAGGTTTTACCAAAAGAATATAACCAAAAAATTGCAAAAGGAAACATTTTACAAATCAAAAAAATGTGTATCGCTCTTGCAGGACCAATGACAAACATAATTATTATGGTCATTACGATAGTATTTGGTCAAAAACTCGAAATCGCAATATACCAAGAAATCATTTATGCCAATTTATTAATTGCCCTATTTAACTTACTACCCATTCATCCACTAGATGGTGGAAGAGTACTAAAAGCCTGTTTCCATATCATAAAGGGAAGAAAAAAATCCATAGAGTTAACCAATTACATATCCAATACTACCATGATTTTATTTACCATGTTATCCAGTGTTGCCATCTACTACTACAAAAATATTGCCATTTTATTTATTATTATATACTTATGGAGTATGGTTATCATTGAAAACAGAAGATATCATTTGCAAAAGAGAATTTATAAAATTATTGAAAACAGTTGAAATAAATTTAATTTAATAGTAAGATATACCTAAGAAAAAAACGGAGGAATGCAAATGATAAAGAAAAACATAAAAGATAAAAAAGGAATTACATTAGTAACACTTTCCATTGCCATTATCATTATGATAATTATTACAAGTACGTTAATTTTTAATATTTCTACCGGAACAAAGGTAAAAAACTTAAACGATATGTATCATGATATTGAAAAGTTAAAAGATAAGGTGGATATCTATTATTCAAAGTATCGTTCACTTCCAATTGTAGAAGAAAGATATGAGAATATAAACAATATTGCTTCGATTAATCCAAACGATAATAATGAATACTATGTAATCGACTTAGAAGCATTAGAAAATATAACTTTAGCATATGGAAGGGATTACGAAAAATACAAAAGCAATCCATCGGCAAGTTTAACGGATTTATATGTGATTAATGCAAGAAGTCATACGGTTTATTATATAAAAGGAATTAAGTTTGACAACCAAATGTATTATACGATACCAGAAGAAAATACACAAGTCGAATTAAATGAAATATTAGAGTTAAAATTAATAGAAGAATATAATGGAGTAGCAAGTATCAAAATACATGCAGTAGACAAAACAAATGGAGTAAAAAATATAACACTTATAATGAATGAGCAACCCTATAAAACGTATCAATATGATACAAATTATAGGGAGATAAGAGAAGAAGTAGAACAGATAAAGACAGAAGAATTAAGCAAATGGGAAAATATATGTTATTTTCAAGTAGAGGATGAGCAAGGAGCAGTTAAAAAATCCAATCAGATTGTCATAGAAAAAGTAGTGCCATTAATAAAACAAGTACAAATAGGAGATTATGTAACGTATGATCCAACTTTAGGAGTGACAAATACAACTAAATTAACTTATACTTCGCCAGTAGGAAGTGGACTATCCCACGGAAATGGTTATACAGAGTTAGCAGAGGGACAAACGTTTACTGCCAAAAGTACAACAAATGGAGGCACAAAATGGAGAGTATTGAGTAAAGATGAACAAACAGGGGAAGTCGTATTAATTAGTGATACGCCAATTGGAACCGATGCAGGAGCAAATTTTACGATGTATGGAGCAATTGGATATTTATATGCTGAGCAAGAATTAAATGAGATTTGTAAAATATATGGATACGGAAAAGGAGCCAATACAGGAAAAATATTTCAATACAAAACAGGAGATGTAGTAGAAGGAGAAACTACAGGAACAATAAAAGGAAGCGGAGCAAGAAGTATTACGGTAGAGGATATTAATAAAATAGTAGGATATGATCCAAGTACATATACTACTGAAAATGCTGGAAAAACATATAGATATGGAGAGACATATGAACATAACATATTTTATCCAACAAAAACAACAGGAGATGGAGCGTCGACTAGTGCAATGCAAAGGAGTGACAAATTTACAGCATATACATATCAAGTTTCACAATATTTGACAGATACAACAAGTCCAAAGTATCAAATGTTATTGGGAAATGGAAACCTCAGATATTGGATTGCATCTGAAACGGTGGCTTCGTATTCAGAACGTGTAGACTTTAGTGTATTTATTTTACATATGGGTACTATGAGTTATTATGGTTTATGTAATGGTTATCCTGATCATTTGCTAAAAGCTTTACCTGGATTTGCGATTCGTCCGATAGTTTATTTAACACCGGATATTCAAACAAATGGGAAAGAGGCAAGTGGGGCTTGGGTGATTAAGTAAGAAACAAGAGAGTGCTAAGTAGAGTAAAGTGATATAGTGGAGAATGTACATATAACAGAGTAAATGTTGTATGTACATTTTCTGTATGTAAAATTCACCCTCCCCGCAAGGTTAGCATAATATATATATCATAAAGGAGGGAAAAGTTTATGCGGATCGTACATAATTACAGGAGGTAGGAAGCTAGAAGGTGAAATCGAGGCTTCTGGCTCGAAAAATGCTTCTTTGCCGATTTTAGCGGCATCGATTTTAAATAATGGAATTACGAGATTATATCATGTTCCCAATATACACGATACCAAAGTAATGATCGAAATTTTACGAAATTTGGGTTGCAAGGTAAAAAGAGTTCATGATAAAATAGTAATCGATTCCAGAGGATTAAATCAATATGAAATTCCAGAGGAACTAATGAGAAAAATGCGTTCATCTGTGATATTAGCAGGAGCACTACTTGGAAGAAGCAAGAAGGCAACCTTTTCATGTCCTGGTGGATGTGATATTGGAGCAAGACCAATTGATTTACATTTAAAAGCATTTGAAAATTTAGGTGTGAATATTACGAAAAGTACTGGATATATCCATTGTAGTTGTGATATAATAGCAGGGGAAAAAATTCACTTGGATTTTCCAAGTGTGGGAGCAACGGAAAATGCAATGTTAGTAGCAGTACTTGCTAAAGGTACAACGGTAATTTCGAATGCAGCCATGGAGCCAGAAATTGTAGACTTACAAAATTTCCTAAATAAAATGGGAGCAAAAGTAAGTGGTGCTGGAAGTAGTGAAATTACCATTCATGGAGTGGAAAAATTAAAAGACACTGGCTACCAAGTCATGCCAGACCGAATTGAGGCAGGTACGTTACTTTGTGCTGTTGCAAGTACAGGGGGAAAGCTTACTTTAACCAAAGTAGTACCAGAGCATTTAACACCAATATTAGAAAAAATAAAAGAATGTGGTTGTGAAATAGAAGCCACCAAAGATACCGTTTTTCTACAAGCACCAAAGAAACTAAAAGCAGTAGAAATAAAAACCATGCCATATCCCGGTTTCCCAACCGATATGCAAGCCATTTTTGTAAGCATGCTTTGTACGGCAAAAGGAACCTCAATTGTAACCGAAAATATTTTTGAAAACCGATACAAATACACAAATGAATTAAACAAAATGGGTGCAAAAATTGTGATAGAAGGAAGAACTGCAGTGATTAAGGGAGTACGAAAATTATCCAAAGCAGTCGTAGAGGCTACCGATTTAAGAGGAGGAGCTGCTATGGTGTTAGCAGGGCTTTCGGCAAGTGGAAAAACAAAAGTGACCAACATCGAATACATTTTACGTGGTTATGAAAAATTAGAAGAAAAGTTAACTAAATTAGGAGCAAAAATTACGAAAGAGGTGAATTAAAAAAAGTATGAAAAGTAAAAAGAACCAAGAATTAAACTTTTTGTATTTTGAAGATAAGTCAGACGAAAAAAAGAAAAAGAAAAACTCACCTCGTGGACAAAAGAAAAAACAGCAGGAAGAAGAATTCGATTACATAGGAGAAGAAACATTAGAACCAAAAACGAAAAAGAGGAAAAAAAGCAAAGAAAAATTTGGTTATATAGAAGAAAAGACAGATAAAAAGAAAAAAGAAGAATTCGATGATATAGAAGAACAATATGAATTTGAAGAAGAGAGGAAAGGAAAAAACAAAAGAGGTTGGAATAAGAAACAACCAGAAGAATCAACGAAAAGGAAAACAAGAAAGAGTAAAGAATACAAGAAAGAACAAGCAAAAGGAAAGACAAAATCTAAAAAAGGGCAAGAAGATGAGATAGAAGAAAATAATAATGTATTTCGTTTTGATAATGAAATTGTTATTGGTGTAACGAAAATCCAGGCAGGAGGTAACAAGAAAAACACAACGAGCAAAGCTAACACAAGGACAAATACCAAAAAAAAGGCTTCTAATAAAAAGAAAAAAGGAGCAGGTGGAAAATCTGCTCCTTACCGTAAAAAAAAGGCTAAAAAGAAACAAAAATTATCTTTTATCCTTATAAAATGGACAATCCTATTTGGTGCATTGGTAGTAGCAATCATATTTTTTATGATGTCTCCATTATTTGATATAACTGGGGTAGAAGTAATAGGAAACGAGAAAATCTCAAAAGAAACGATATTAAGCCTTTCTGGTATTAGCCTAGGAGATAACCTATACCGAAACAAAAAGGAAACCATACAAAAAAACATCAAACAAGAAGCCTACATAGAAAGTGTGGAAGTAAAACGAGTGCTTCCCGATAAAATACAGTTACAAGTAAAAGAAAGAAAAGCCACATTTTTATTGGAATATGCGAATAGTTATTTTTATATGGATAACCAAGGGTATATTTTAGAAGTATCAAGCCAGATGTTAGAATTACCAATTATAAAAGGATATACTACTCCGATGGAGGAAGTGGAAGTAGGAGGCAGGTTAAATAAAGAAGATTTAACAAGACTAGAAGTCGTACTAAAAATTGTAGAAGCCATTGCAAGTAATGGAATTACTGCAAAAGTAAATCGAATTGATATTAGCAACAAGCAAAATTATACCTTATCGCTAGACGAAGAAAAGAAAACTGTTTATTTAGGGGATGCATCTCATTTAAGTAGTAGAATGTTATACATAAAAGTAGCCTTAGAAGATACCAAAGGACTAGAAGGCGAAATATTTGCAGGTGGCGATTTGGAAAGAGAAAAGGTATTTTTTAGAGAAAGGCAACCAGAACCTGACCCACCACCAGAACCTGACCCAGTACCAGGGGAGCCAGACCAAACTACCGAACCAGAGGAAGACGGTACACAAGAATAAAAAGCTATGTAAAGAACCACCAGTCGCCTGTCGGCGGGTTCTTATATGTTTGAACATAGAACAAATTTTAATTTATACGAGGAGGAAAGCCATGAAAATAAAGAAAAAAGAAGTAGCCATTACCTTAGGGCTTATGTGCTTATTATTAGCATTTGGTATTAGTATGCAATTAAAAACCACCAAAAGCCTTGTATCAACTGCAGGAAATACCTCACACAAAGAAGACCGCCTAAGAGATGAAGTATTAAGAAGAAAAGAACAATACGACCATATTTATGAGGAATTAGAAAGAACACAAACCAGTCTCGAAAAAGAAAGACAAGTCAGTCTTTCCTCTGATGATGATTTTGTTGAAAAACAAAACGAATTAAAGAAAATTAATACCTATTTAGGGTTAACTGATGTAACAGGAGAAGGAATTACCATTACACTAAAAGACAGTACGAAATCAACCATTACAGCAGCTACTGGTTTAGTACATAATACCGACTTATTAGCGGTTGTGCATGAATTAAAAAATACAGGAGCAGAGGCAATTAGTATCAATGGACAACGAATTGTACCAACGACTTCGATTAACTGTGTAGGAACTGTCATTCAAGTAAATGATGAAATTGTAGGGAGTCCTTTTGTAATAAAAGCAATCGGAGACCCTAACCGAGTGAATGATGTAATGCGCCCAGGTGGATTTATAGAAGTTTTACAAAAAGCTGGCATTAGTGTAGAAGCTAAAAAAAGTGATAATTTGAAGATTGATAAATACAATGGTGTTTTGAACAAAAAAACAATAGAAGTAGCAAAGTAGGTGATGAGATTGAAAAAAGGAAAAGGAATTATGACCGTAACGATTGGGATTATTTGTTTTGTTTTGACATATGTTATGTTTATGCAATTTAAAGTGATAGAAGAAACGAATATTACTCAAATTGAAACCATGAGAGAAAGTGAATTAACAGAAAAACTAGCCAGTTGGAAAGAAAAGCAAGAAGACGTAGAAAAGAAGTTAGAAGAAACAAAAAGAACCTTGCAAGAATACCGAGACAAAAGAGCTTCTAACCAAGAAGCAACGGAATTATTAAATAAAGAGCTTTTACAAGCGCAAACAATTGCAGGTTTAACCGATGTAAAAGGAGATGGGGTAGTAATCACCTATACCGATTATGAAGATTCCGAACATGATAATGGAATTGAGTGTTACCAGTTACAAGAACTAGTCAATGAATTAATTCTTGCAGGAGCAGAAGCCATTAGTATTAATGGACAACGAATTACGAACTTATCGGATATTATTAATATCAATATTGATGATGAAGTCTTCATATTAGTAAATAAAAACAGAGTAACTTCACCCTATACGATTAAAGCAATAGGAGATGCCCAATATTTAGAAAGTGCATTAACCTTAAAAACGGTTGGGTTTGTAGCAAGGCATCCCAATGCAAAAGTAGAAAAGCAAAGTAATATGGTCATTAATAAATATACAGGAACAATTAAAATAAAATATGCCAAAGATATTGTAAAGGAGGAAAAATAATGGTTGTTATTGCAATTGTAATAGGATGTATTATCGGTGCACTTTTAGGAATGAATGCACCAATTATTCCATATAGTTTATCTGGCTATTTAGCCATTTCCATCATAGCAGCACTAGATTCTGTATTTGGAGGAATTGCCTCTGTGGTAAAAGGGGAATTCGATTTAAAAATATTTGTAACAGGATTTTTTGGAAATGCGATTTTGTCGATTTTACTTACCTACTTAGGAGAAAGATTAAATGTCGATATTTATCTAGCCGCAATTGTTGTGTTTGTAGGTAGAATGTTTGTAAACCTTGCCATTGTTCGTAGATATTATATTGATAAATGGATGGGAAAATTAAAAACCAAAAAGGAAGAAACAATAAAGAAATAAGATATGAAAGAACCCTCCGTCAGGGCTTCGCCCTGCCACCTCCCTTAAATAAAGGAGGCTTTTCTCTACGTTTCAAGAATAATGTTACTAGTCTAAAATAGTAGAAAAAAAGGCCCCTTTACTTAAGGGGGCTGTCGCGAAGCGACTGGGGGTTCTTTTGTTACAAAATATTGCAAAAATATTACAAAAATATTACAAAAACTATTGACATTTTTCTCAAAATATAATATCCTAACCTAAGTGAAAAACTATATAAAAAATTGGAGGAATTAGCGTTGGCAATAGGAGATATAATCGTTGGAATTGATATCCGGAACATCAAAAGTATCAACGGTTGTAGGGGAAGTCAATAATTTCAATCAGATTGAAATTATATGTTCTACGAGTAGCAAGTGTGAAGGTATCAAAAAAGGAAAAATTATAAATGAAGATGATATTGCTCTTTCAATTGCAAAAACAATTGAAAAGGCAGAAGAAGAGGCTAAATTTAAGATTAATTCTGCATATGTAACCATACCAGGAAAATATGCTACCATTGTGCAAAATAGCGTTACAAAAGAGTTAAAAGACAAATATGCAGGAATTTCGGTACGAGATGTAGGACAAGCCATTATGCAAGTAAGAGACATTGAAGTACCAGATGGGAAAACAATTATTGATATTGTTCCGAATGAATTTATCTTAAAAGATGGAACAAGAACCAATGACCCAGTTGGAAATTTATCATCTGAATTTACTTTAAATGCACAAATCATTTTAGCAGACAAAGAATATACAAGACAAATTTCGACTGTTCTTAAAAAAGCAGGACTAGACACCGATGGGATGGTACCAAATACCCTAGCAGAAAGAAACTTGATTTTAGATGTAAACGAATTACATGATAATGTAATGGTATTAGATATTGGTGCTGGAAATACGGATATTGGTGTATTTGAAGGGGAATCTTTTATATATACGAATACCATACCACTTGGTGGAGATAACATTACAAGCGATATTGCTGTGGTATTAAACATCTCAGAAGAAGAAGCAGACAAATTAAAAAGACAATATGGATTAGCCCTAAAATCGTTTATCGATAATGATAATGACATCATCTTAAATACTTATAAAGGGGACGAAAGAAACAAGGTGATTAAAAGTTCTGAACTAATCGAAATTATCGAAGCAAGAATTGAAGAAATCTTTTCTTTGGTCAATAAAGATATTACCAACCAGGCCATTAAGCCTAGAATTAATAATGTCGTATTAACGGGGCAGGGAATTAGTAATATCAACAAAAGTGATGTTGCGGGAAAAATCATTTTAAATATACCAGTTAAAATTTCAACAGGAAGGCTAGTAAGTACCATAAAACCAAGTTTTCGCTCAGCCTATGCCTTGGTAAGATACATTGCAGCAAGACCATTTGCGAAAACGGTATCAAGTAGTATCGATTCAAAATCAGATACAAATATCTTTTTAACGATTATTGACAGGATTAAAGAATTTTTCTATACATAAACAAGTTTTAAATTTTAAATTATAATAAATATTGGGAGGATTAAATATGAAGGTGGACTATGAAGATAATGAAAGAATGTTAGACGGAACCGCAACCATAAAAGTTATCGGTGTGGGAGGAGCAGGAAATAATGCTGTAAACCGCATGATTGAATCTGGTATTAGAGGAGTAGAATTCATTTCTGTCAATACCGATAGACAAGCTCTTCAAGAATCAAAAGCAGGAACCAAAATTCAAATTGGAGAGAAAATTACAAGAGGACTAGGGGCAGGAGCAAACCCAGATATTGGTGCGCAATCCGCAGAAGAAAATAAATCAGAAATTGCAGAAGTATTACGTGGAGCCGACATGGTTTTCGTAACTGCAGGTATGGGAGGAGGAACTGGAACAGGTGCCGCTCCAGTTGTTGCCGCAACAGCAAAAGAAATGGGCATATTAACCATTGGTGTGGTAACAAAACCATTTACCTTTGAAGGGAAGAAAAGACTTTCACAAGCAGAACGTGGAGTAGAAAGCCTAAAAGGAAAAGTAGATACCTTAGTGGTAATACCAAATGATAAATTATTACAAATCATAGACCGCAAAACCTCCATTGTAGATGCCTTCAAAATGGCAGATGATGTTTTAAGACAAGGTGTTCAAGGTATTTCAGACCTAATTGCTGTACCAGGACTTGTTAATCTAGACTTTGCCGATGTAAAAACCATTATGCTAAATACTGGAATGGCACATATGGGTGTAGGTAGAGCAACCGGAGAAAATAGAGCAGAAGATGCAGCAAAACAAGCCATCCAAAGTCCATTACTAGAAACTTCTATCGAAGGAGCAAGAGGAGTTATTATTAACATAACCGGTGGTTCTGAACTTGGACTACACGAAGTAAATACTGCAGCAGAACTAGTACAAAGAAGCGTAGACCCAGAAGCAAACATCATCTTTGGTGCAGTCATCGATGAAACCATGAAAGATGACATCTCCATCACCGTTATTGCAACCGGTTTTGAAAACGAATCTCCAATTTCAACCATAGGAGTAGTAGACAAAGTAGCAAAAGCATGGGATAAGAAAATAAACTCCATCCCAACTTCGACAGAAAGCACATCAAATCCAAATGAACTAGACATTCCTTCTTTTTTAAGAAAAAATAAGGGAATGGGAAAATAGAAGTCAAATAAAGCAGAGCACAAATAAACGTACTCTGCTATTTGTTATAGGTGAAGAAGGAGAGTAGATAATGTCAAGTAATAATATGCCACTTAAATGGAAGAAACATTTAGTGTTGCCAATGTTTCGGTTTAAGAAGTGAGGAAGAAATAAAAAGAGAAATTCATCGCTATCCATATGAAAATATAGAAGGGTTAGTAAAAGATATTTATGATGATATGAAGAAAAACGATAAAGAAGCAAAGATATATACTATATCATTAGTGAAAAATAATCAATTACACAAATTACCAAATGTTAATGTGAGTACAATAAAAGAATTAGAAGAATTCTATAAACAAAATAGATCCAATTATCAATTTCAAGAAGTATGGTATTGTAAAAAACAAACTAAAAAGAGGGAAGCATTTTCAATTGGAAGAATATCGATTAGTACATTAGACCAAATATCAAATATAGAACAAGGACAAATTGTTGAACAAGTATGGAATACAAATCATAGAACACTTGAAAAATATATAGAGGGAGAAGCAATTTCATATTTACGAGCAAGTAGAACAGACTGGGGAAGAAGATATTCTATTGATAAAGTAAAAGTATCAATGACTGAAGATATATCTAAAGCTCAAATGATTACCGAATTTATAGAAAGTGTAAAAGAAATTGAATTAAGCAAAGAAAAAATAGAAAGGATGTCACAATATCTTAAAGAACTAGGAATAAATGAGTATAGTATAGAATATTTGCTAGAAGGAAGTAGATTTTCATTTATCGACTGGGACTCACAAGATGATTTAAGAGTAATAGAAGCATTAATAAAGGAAAAGAAAATATGTGAGGGGGAATTAGAAAAGTGAGTATTATTTCAGAAAAGAACGTTTTTATGCAACCTGAGAAGTATATAAATGAAATTATAAAAGAAGTAAGAATACCAAAAGAGAAAAGAAAGAAATTTGAAGGAAAAAGTTTAGCAAGTATTTTTCCAACAAAATTTTGTGATGCAGGTTGTGCACATTGCTTTTTTAAATCGGATAAAAAAATTGAGAAATATCCGCAAGAACAATGTGAGTTTTCTAATTATGGAATAAAAAAATTTATAGAATTTATTAATAAATCGAATAATGGATACTTATTAGTTATTGGAGGAGGAGAACCATTTAAAAAATATGAACATATTTTGAAGATTGTTAAAGAAGTAAAAACAGATAGATTAATACTAGTAACGAATGGTATGTGGGCACAAGAATATGAAGAAGCAAAAAAGGTGATTTTTGAATTATATGAAGAATTCAAAAAAAGAAGTCTACCAACTAAATTAATTTTAAGATTAAGCATAGACAAATGGCATGCTCAAAAAATAGGATATGAACTAATTGATAATGTAATAAACGTATATAAAAAATATTTTAGAAACGAAGAAGAATTTGAATTGCAACTACATACTCTAATAGGAGATAATATATTAGAGGAAGTGTTGAAAAGAAGAAAGGATTTTGAAATAATTCGAACAGAAGAAACAGGAATTTCGGATAATGAAGAAGTCATTAAGATAAGTCCGTATCGATGTAGATTAAATTTTGAGGATGGATATGTTATTTATGTTGGCATAGCAAAATTATTTTATTCTACATTAAAACCGAAATTAGTGAAAAATCAAGAGCAAATAGAGAAATCAATAGAGATATTTGATAATGACATGGAGTTTAGTGCTTTCGATAATCCTTCTGTTATATTGAATAAAAATGGTACATTAGGACTTAATTTTTGGGTAAACTATAATGGAAATGTAGCATTATGGGGCAATCAACAATTGACAGATTTACAAAATGTATATTGTGATAGTTATGAAGAAATAATAGAAGCATTTTTTAATAATATAATTACATATTCCTTTTTAGATAAAGGATATAAAAATAGAACCAATATAATTGATGAAGTAAATCATAATGCAGTTATTCGCTCGAAAGCAATTAATATAAGGGATTATGCTGGTGCAGCAATATTAGAAGAAAAGAAAACAACCCTATATTATGCTATTAGAATTATTCAAGATTATATAAAAGAAGAAAAATTAGAACAAAGAAATTTAGAAAGATTATCAATAGAATTAAAGAAAATACTAAAAACGGATACTAATAAATTGGTTCAGTTATATAATGCTTCAGATTATACAATTATAACTCAATATGAAGAAAAACAAGAATTTAATGAAAATGAATGGAGAGATTTATTTGAACTTATAAAGCTAGGACACTATGATGTAAGTAAAGAACAAATAGAAAAAGGGATTAACTTTTATAATAGTAAAGCAATAAATAAAATAAATGGGATAGATGAAATTGTAGAAAATAATAAAGAACAGTACGACAGATTAAATGAAAAACTAACATTTATGAAAAGAGAGGCAGTTGATTTTTGTAAAAATAGGAAACAATGTAGTAATGAAAGATTTAAAACACCATCATCAGTTGGATTGTTATTAATTAGAGAAAATAATGGAAAAGAGGAAATATTATTACAAAAAAGAAAAAATACAGGGTATATGGATGGATATTATGATGTAGGAGCATCAGGGCATGTTGAAGCTAATGAAACAATGAAAATGGCATTAATAAGAGAAGCAAAGGAAGAAATTGGAATTGACATAGAGATGAAAGATGTTAGTTTTGCAACAATGATACATGATATAAGTAAAAATGTATACTACAATGGCTATTTTAAAGTTACAAAATGGAAAGGGGAACCTATTATAGGAGAAAAAGATAAAATAGAAGAAATAAAATGGTTTAATATAAATAAATTGCCAGACAATATAATAGAAAATAGAAAAAAAGCAATCGATAATTATAAAGCTAATATTCCATATAGTGAAAAATACTAAAATAGAGGAGTAAATAATTGAACAGTAAATTACTGTTCTTTTTTTAATAGTAGCATCATAAGCTTAGAGAAATAATCGAAAATGCTCGATTATTTCTTTTTTTCTACCCTAGGTTTTGACACATTTTTTAAAAGAAACGTTGTACAATTAGGACATAAGCGGATAAGAAGAAGGGGGACGGTGGCTTGACAATATATTTAGATATTATTTTACTAGAGAATTTGTGCATGAACTATATTATATTGTTTGCGACTGGACTAATTATAAGATGTAACATAAAAGCAATCCGAATTTTTTTAGCAAGTCTAATAGGAGGAATTTATTCGGTTTTGACATTTGCTTCGGTACCTACCATATATTCTAATTTCATTATGAAAATGCTCTTATCGGTTATGATGGTATATATTGCCTTTCGCTCTTCCAATGTCAAACAATTGATAAAACAACTACTTTTATTTTACTTGGTATCGTTTGCCTTTGGGGGATGTGCATTTGCGCTTCTTTACTTTATTAAACCACAAGATATTTTAATAAGAAATGGGGTATTAACAGGAACCTATCCAATAAAAATTGCTCTTTTTGGTGGAATAGTAGGTTTTGTAATTGTAACCATTGCATTTAAAGTGGTAAAAGGAAGGCTTTCGAAAAAAGATATGTTTTGTAACCTAACCCTTCACATCAGGGATAAAACAAAAACCATAAAAGCCTTTATTGATACGGGAAATCTATTAAAAGACCCAATTAGTGGAATGCCAGTGATTGTAGTAGAAGCAGTAGAATTAGAAGAGTTGTTGCCAAGGGAACTACTTCTTCATCTTAACGAAATTTTAGAAGGCAAAAAAAGTGAAATTTTATCCAATATGCCGACCGAATATAAACTAAAATTTCGTATGATTCCATTTTCTTCATTAGGCAAACAAAACGGATTGTTACTTGGATTTCTAACCGATAAGGTAGAAATTGAAACAGAGGAAAGAACCGAAACCATCAAGGAAGTAATAATAGGAATATACGAAAAGAATTTAACCAAAAACGGAGCCTATAGTGGGCTTATTGGAATTGATATGATAGAAAGGTGTGGGAATTATGAACATTTTGCAAGTCTTAAAGGAGCGAATTAATACCATATATGTAAAGTATATGGACAAAAACAGTGAACAAATTGAAGAAACTCCCATTTTTTATATTGGAGGAAGCCAAACCTTACCACCACCATTAGAAAAAGAAGAGGAAGAAGAAATACTAGCAAAACTTGCCTCTGGGGATGAATCGGTTAGAAAGACCTTAGTAGAAAGAAATTTAAGGCTCGTTGTCTATATTGCCAAAAAATTTGAAAATACAGGAATTGGAATTGAAGATTTAATTTCCATTGGAACCATTGGTCTTATGAAAGCCATCAATACGTTTAATACCGATAAAAACATCAAACTTGCTACCTACGCTTCCCGTTGTATTGAAAATGAAATCCTCATGTATTTAAGAAGAAGCAATAAGTTAAAAGGAGAAATCTCCATAGATGAGCCACTAAACCAAGATGGAGACGGAAACGAACTACTACTTTCCGATATATTAGGAACCGACCGGAGACGTTACCTCAAGAGCCATAGAAGATGAAGTGGATAAAAAACTCTTAAGAGCTTCTATGCAAAAACTAAATAACCGAGAAAAAAACATTATGGAATTGCGATTTGGGTTTATTAGTGGAAACGAAAAAACACAAAAAGAAGTAGCCGACATGCTAGGCATTTCGCAGAGTTATATTTCAAGATTAGAGAAAAAAATAATTAATAAAATGAAAAAAGATATTATGAGTAAGACGGGGTAGAATGCCTGTAGGGGTTGCACATTGTGCAACCCCTACAGGCATTTTATTTATACAATTTTTTAATCCTACCAATGGCATCTTTTTCAAGCCTAGATACTTGAGCTTGGCTGATGCCAATTTCTTTTGCTACTTCCATTTGGGTTCTACCGTCAAAGAAACGTTTCGTAATGATCATTTTTTCACGGTCATTTAATCGTTTCATGGCTTGTTCGATGGTAAGAGAATCGGCCCAGTGTTCATCACTTTCTTTGTGGTCGCTTACTTGGTCCATAATGTATAGGCTTTCACTACCGTCATTATACACAGGCTCTTGTAAAGACAAAGGGTCTTGAATAGCTTCAAAACTAAATACAATTTCCTCACGAGGAACCCCAACTTCTTTTGCAATTTGCTCGACTGTTGGTTCTTTATTTAATTCTTTTGTTAGTTTCTCTTTTGCTTGAAGTGCCTTATAGGCTAAATCGCGAATGGAACGACTTACCCTAATTGGGTTATTGTCACGAAGATACCTCCTGATTTCTCCAATAATCATAGGAACAGCATAGGTGGAAAATTGAACATTTAAGGATAAATCGAAATTATCGATGGATTTAATTAAGCCCACACAACCAACTTGAAATAAATCATCCATATTTTCACATCTGCCACTAAAACGTTGCAATACACTTAATACCAATCTTAAATTCCCATGAATAAATCGTTCTCTTGCTTCTAGGTCTCCGTCCCTTATTTTAAGAAATAATGCATTTTTTTCTTCATTGGAAAGTACAGGAAGTTTTGAAGTATCCACATTACTAATTTCTACTTTTCGAATCAATGAAATAGCCTCCTTTTTTATAATAGAAATGTTACAAGTTCTTAGATAGGTGCATTTGAGGACTTGTTAATCTGTTTTTACGAATATACTTGTATTAACAGTATTTCCGAAAAGTAAGTTGATATTCATAAAAAAATCGACCGCATTCGACAGGAAAATGATATAATAAAGAAAAACGAACTAATATAAAAAATGATTATCTTTGAATTATTTCGAAAAAAAGATTAGATTCATAAAAATAGTAAATACTCTATTTGGAGTAAATAGAAAATAATGAGGTTAAGTAAAGAAAATTACATTATGAAAATCAAAGTCGTTAGAATTAGGAGGAAATAGGTATGAGTTTATTATGGGAAATGATATTGTTTGTTTTTTATTCCTTTATGATTGTGGTGATTTCAAAATACATATTAGTACCAGTGCTTCGAAGGCTGGCCGAAAGTATTAATTTAAAAGCAAAAATGGTGGGAAATTTAGCAGGAATTGCCACCTCTGTGCCAGAATTATTAAGTGTTAGTTTTGCCTCGGTTGCAGGTTTGGTGGGGACAAGCATTTATAATATTTTAAGTTCGAATGTGATTAATTTTATACAATATGTCGTTTCTGTTAGAATCAATAAGAATGGGAAAGTGCTAAGAAATAGAGCCTTAACCATTGATTTGGTATTAGTGGTTTTTACCATTCTAATTCCAATTGGACTCTTGGTAACCAGTATGGAGGTAAATGGATTTGTTGCCTTTTTATTAATTGCTTTGTTTTTCCTTTTTTACTATATTAATCATAATACGCATAAACTCTATTTAGAAAACGAAGTAAATAGTGAAATAGCAGAAATTGAAGAAGAAGCTAAATGGATTAGAGGAAAAAAGAAAATAATAGTAAGATATTCAATTTATTTAGTATTAACCAGTATATTTCTATTTGTGGTAGGAAATGCGTTAAGTAATACCTTGGAAAATTTATGTGTGCGTTTTGATGTTCCACAAGTAATGGTAGGAATTGCTTTAGGGTTTATTACCAGTATCCCAGAATTAATTACCTTTTTTGAGGCGCAAAAACATTATAAAAAAGAAAGTAGAGAACGTTTAGGAGTGATTGAAGCGACCAATAATTTACTAACCTCCAATGCCTTAAATCTGTTTATCATTCAAAGCATTGGAATTCTTCTATACCAAATATTTCATTAAAAGAATATTTTGGAAAAAAGTGCATATAATAACGGTAATTATTAAGAAAAGAGGAGAATATTACCGTTTAGAACAATACAGTACCTCTAAAGTTAATGAAGAAGGGAATGAATTGGGATATGCATGAAGAATTTGTAAAAGAAAAGAAATTAATTGAAAAAACCGAAGAAGAATTGGATGTCGAATTAATTAAATGCATTATTAAAACAAAACAAGATTTAAGAGATTCCAATAAAAACTACGAATTTGCAGAAGGAGATTTGATTGATTACTATTTATATCAAATAAAAGCCAATCAGTCAAAACTAAATTATTTACTAAAAAAGGCAAAGAAAAACGGTGTGATGATTGATATGATAAAAGAAATTGAAATCCGAAAAAAGCAATATAATGAGGAAATTGAGGCAGGATAAAAAAGTATTATAAAAAAGAATTTGAAGCTAGTGAAAGACTTTAAGAAAAGTAAAAATAAAACAAGAATATTTGTACATGCAGTATCATAATATGGTAAAAAGGATGAGGTGATTTTTATTGGAAACCAATACCATTATTATATACATTGCATGTATTTGCTTTTTATTTCTATTTGGTAGAATTTTTATTTTGCCTGTAAAAAGTGTTTTAAAACTAATCTTAAATTCCTGTATAGGTGCACTTATGATATATTTGATTAACTTAGTAGGAGGCTTCTTTGAATTTCATATAGGAATTAATTATATAACGGCAATCTTTACAGGAATTCTAGGAGTTCCACGGAGTTATTTTGTTGGTGGTACTAAAATTGGTTTTGAATGTGTAAGAAATTCCCTACAAAATAAATCAAATCGGGTAACAAAGAGCCTTGACGGAAGGAGAGTACAATGTTATAATAAAAAACATGTAGGAAGCTACATGTTTTTTATTATGAAAGTAACAAGGTTTCTTAATTGCCTTACCCACAGGCTTTGCCTGTACGAGGGGTCAGGTTTATATTGGTGAGGAAATTAGTATGAGAGAATATTTTGAGAAAATAGAAAATCTACCACAGGACGAATTTTTTGAGAAAATGAAACAGTGTCTCATTCAAGAAGAAAAAAGATTTGTTATTACAGCAAATCCAGAAACATTGATGTTTGGTGAAAAAGATAGTGAATTTCGAGAGATTTTATTAAATCCACATACTACGATTGTAGTAGATGGAATTGGAGTTATTAAGGGAGCCAAACTTCTTAAAATGGATTTAGAGCACCGAGTGTTAGGAGTAGATCTCGCTCTTCAGCTTTTATCCTATTGTAATGAACTTGGGAAAAGTGTCTACTTATTAGGAGCAAAGCCAGAAGTAATTGAAAAGATGAAAGAAACTATTTCAAGAGATTATCCCAATGCAAAATTAGTGGGTGCAGTGGATGGCTATGTAGAAGACAAAGACGAGGTATTTGCAGATATGTTAGAAAAGCAACCAGATGTGATTTTGGTTGCTTTAGGAATTCCAAGGCAAGAAAAATTAATTAGTAAACACTATGAGAAATTTGATAAAGGCATTTTTGTTGGAGTAGGTGGAAGTTTTGATGTCATTAGTGGAGATAAGAAAAGAGCACCAAGCTTTTTTGTAAAATTGAACTTAGAATGGCTATACCGCATTACAAAAGAACCAAACAGGTTAAAACGATTTTTTAATAGTAACATACGATATATTTTTAAAATCATGAAAGAAAGAGGAAAAAAATGATAAAAGTAATGGTAATCTTTGGGACAAGACCAGAGGCAATTAAATTAGCACCAGTTATAAAAGAATTAGAAAAAAGAGAAGAAACCACACCAATTGTATGTGTAACAGGGCAACATAGGCAAATGTTAGACCAAGTACTAAAAGCATTTGACATTGTACCCGACTTTGACTTAAATATCATGCATGAAAAGCAAACCTTAACCGATATAACAACACGAGTATTAAAAGGAATAGAAGAAGTCTTAATACAAGCAAAGCCAGATATTATTTTAGTACATGGGGATACCACAACAACCTTTGCAGCAGCACTTGCAGCATATTATAGGCAAATTCCCATTGGACATGTAGAAGCAGGGCTTCGAACCTACCGTAAATATGCACCATATCCAGAGGAAATGAATAGACAAATGGTAAGTAATTTAGCAGACTTACATTTTGCTCCAACCAAAGAGACAAAGGAAAATTTATTAAAAGAAAATAAAAAAGAAGAGAGCATTATTGTAACAGGGAATACAGCAATTGATGCACTAAAAACAACCATACAAGAGGATTACCAAAATGATATTTTAGAGGAATTAAAAGAAAAGAAAATCATTTTATTAACCGCACATAGAAGAGAAAACTTGGGAAAACCATTGGAAAATATTTTTTGTGCTGTAAAAAGAATTATAGAAGAACACAAAGAAGTGGTTGTAATTTACCCAATGCACAAAAACCCAGAAATTCGAAAAACAGTAGAAAAACTATTTGATAAACAAGAACGAATTAAACTAATCGAACCATTAGATGTATTCGATTTTCATAATTTTATTAACCGTTCTTATTTAGTACTAACCGATAGTGGGGGAATACAAGAAGAAGCACCATCTATGGGAAAACCAGTATTAGTTCTTAGAAACACTACAGAAAGACCAGAGGGAGTAACCGTTGGAACCCTAAAATTAGTAGGAACAAACGAAGAAAAAATTTACCAAGCCACAAAGGAATTACTAGAAAATAAAGAAGAATACGAAAAAATGAGTAAAGCGCCAAACCCATATGGGGATGGATTAGCAAGCAAAAGAATTGTAGATGAAATTGTAAAACAAAAATGGGAGAGGTTTGGAGAGATTTAAAGTAAAATGAATAAATGGTTAAGTTAATAATATTGGTTGAAGTTTGATCATGTAGGAAAAGTCCGGTAACAAAATGTAGAATTTGTTATCGGACTTTTGGTATTACTTTTATTCCACCGTTACAGATTTTGCAAGGTTTCTTGGTTTGTCTACATCTAATCCTTTTTCTTTTGAGATATAATAAGAAAATAGTTGTAGTGGTATAATCGAAAGGATTGGCGAGATGAATGGGTTGGTGGTTGGTATGGTAATTACTTCATTATAGTTTGTTTGGTTTAGTTCTTGGTTAGTGACAATGAAGGTTTTTGCTCCACGGGTAATGACTTCTTGCAAATTGCTAACCGATTTTTCTACTAAAGTAGGGTCTGTTAGAATACCAACAACGGTAATTCCATTTTCGATAAGTGCAATTGGTCCATGTTTTAGTTCTCCTGCTGCATAGGCTTCGGAGTGAATGTAGGAGATTTCTTTTAGTTTTAGAGATGCTTCCATAGATACGGTATAATCGGTTCCTCTTCCTAAGAAAAAGATGTCTTTTTCAGTATAAACTTTATGGGCAAATTCTTTTACTTTGGAAGTATCTTTTAAAACTTCGTTTATTTTTTCTGGTAATAATAAAAGTTCTTCTTTTATATTAGCAATTACGCTAACAGGTGCGGATTCTAATACTTCGGCAAAATATAGGGTAAGTAGGGTAAGAAGAGTAATTTGCGAAGTATAAGCTTTTGTAGAAGCCACTGCAATTTCTGGACCTGCATGGGTATAAATGGTAAAATCGGCTTCTCTTGTAATAGAGCTTCCAATGACATTGGAAATAGCAATAGTAGTTGCTCCTTGTTTTTTAGAAAGTTTTAGAGCAGCAATGGTATCTGCTGTTTCCCCAGATTGGCTAATATAAATACATAGGGTATTTACATCAATTAATGGTTCACGATAGCGAAATTCAGAGGCAATATCCACAATAACCGGAATATGGCATAATCTTTCTAAAAGTGGTTTTACGGCTAAACCAGCATGCATAGCAGTTCCACAAGCAACCAAATAAATTTTGTTAAACTTCGATAAAGTTTCTTTGGTAAAACCAATATCTTCAAAATTTACTTTTTCATTTTTCTTTAGCCTAGAACCAATCGTTTCTCTTACCGATTTTGGTTGTTCGTATATTTCTTTTAGCATAAAATCTTCATATCCGTCTTTTTCACAGGCAGAAACATCCCAATCAATATTTTTAAGTTCTTTTGCAATAGGAGTTAAACTACTATCATAAAACGAAATATCGGTATTGGATAATTTTGCTAAATCACCGTCATTTAATAAATAAAAGTCTTTTGTATAAGAAAGAATGGCAGGTATGTCTGAAGAAACGTAGTTTTCTTCCTTACCAACACCAATGACAAGTGGGCTATCCTTTCTTGCGACAATCATGGTTTCTGGCTCGTCTTTGCAAAGTACTTCAATGGCATAACTTCCTTTTAAATCACCACAAGCCTGATGAACGGCTTGCAAAAATTTATCGTTACTTCCTTCTAGTTTGGTATAATAATAATGAATTAAGTTTGGGATAATTTCCGTATCAGTTTGCGAAAGAAAATGATAGCCATGGTTTATTAAAAATTCGCGCAAATTTTGGTAATTCTCAATAATACCATTGTGTACCACACTAAAAGAATTACTATTATCCATATGAGGATGAGAATTTTCTTTGGCTGGTTTTCCATGAGTTGCCCATCTAGTATGAGCAATACCAAGAGTTCCTTCTAATTTGTCAATTCCTTCTAAATCGTATAAATTTTTTACTCTTCCTTTGTCTTTCATATTTGAGATATAACCATGTTCCATGGTTGAAATTCCTGCTGAATCATATCCTCGATATTCTAATTTTAAAAGTCCATCTATCAAAATAGGACTTGCTTTTTTGGTTCCAATATAACCTACAATTCCACACATATGTGAATCCTCCTTACAATTTTAATATGGAATTGAAAGTATGCTTTTAAAAGTTACCCTACTAGATTTGTTTCATAATATCACTATTATGGTTTGCTAGTATTTCTGGCAGCAACCATGCCATAGAACCATCCGCCGACAATTTCGATAAGTTCTATCCTCGTCAACAATAGGGAAATCCCTACTGTTCAGGCGCTTTTTAAATAAAACCTTAACACTCCTTTCTTTCATGATTTTTTAGCATAAACTTTCAATAATAATAGTATATTACACTAAATTTCAAAAAGTAGCAAGTACTATAAGAAAAAATTAAGAAAATCAAACGATTATGTAAAAATATAATATTCAAAAAAGCCTTATTTTCTTGCTTTATAGGAATCGCATCGATATAATGAGAAAAAAAGAAAAGGAGCAAAAGAAGAATGAAAAAAGAAAACAAAGGAATCACATTGATTGCATTGGTGATAACGATTATTATTTTACTAATACTAGCAGCAATTGTTATTAATCTAACAATAGGGCAAAGAGGAATACTAAACCGTGCAGAAGAAGCTGGAAGAAATTATACAAAATCGGCAAAGGAAGAAGACGAAAAATTATCCAATTTCTTAAAAGAAGCAGATGACATTATAGACGGAATAAACGGAGAAAGTAAACCACTGCCAGAAAATGCCCTAGCAAAAAAAGTAGAAATAGGAGATTACGTAGCATATGACCCAATAACGGACGTAGAGGAAAGCAAACTAAGCTATACCTCTCCAGTAGGAACAGGATTATCTCATGGAAATGGAAAGCACTAGATAGCAGAAGGACAAACATTTACAGCAACAAGTGGTACAAAATGGAGAGTACTAAGTAAAGATGAGACAACAGGAGAGGTATTACTAATAAGTGAAAAACCAATTACTGCTGACACAGGGTTGCCGTTAATAGTATTAGGGGGAGTAGGATATTTGTACTATGAACAAGAATTAAATGAAATATGTAAAATATATGGATATGGAAAAGGAGCAAATACAAGCAAAACATTTGTATATAAAATAGGAGATGTAGTAGAAGGAGAAATAGAAGGAATAATAACAGGGAGTGGAGCAAGAAGTATAACGGCAGAAGATATTAATAAAATTACAAAATACGATCCAAGCACATACATATTTGAAAGTGGCGGAACAACGTATGGATATGGATATGAACATACACATACGATCTACCATCCATCGATGGTTTTGGGTGGAATATCGGAAACAGCGAGAGAAAGAACAGATGTATATACTGGATATAATTATCGAGGGTCAGAATATTTAACTGACACATCGAGTGCACTATATCAGATGATTTTTTCTGATGATGAGGAGTGGGGATACGCGGTAGCGACCCGTGCAGTGTATCCATCCTATAGGACAGAATTCTCTGCATTCTATGTTGCTAAAGATGAATTGAAAACATCATGGTTGGTTGATGCTTTGGATGGAGGGCTTGAGGATCACGAACATGCTGGTGGACCTGTTCGTCCAATAGTTTATCTAAAATCGAATATCCAGACAAATGCACAAGATGCGAGTGGAGCATGGATCATAAGTGAATAGAAATAGATATCTTCCCTTAAAATAGAGAATATATTAGAAAACAAAAATATTTTAAGGGAGCTTTTGTTTATGGCAAACCATCATATTATGGAACAAAGCTAATAAACAAAGAAAAAATTAAGAAAATCAAACGATTATGTAAAAATATAATATTTAAAAAGGCTCTATTTTCTTGCTTTATAGGAAACGCATCGATATAATGAGAAAAAAAGAAAAGGAGCAAAAGAAGAATGAAAAAAGAAAACAAAGGAATCACATTGATTGCATTGGTGATAACGATTATTATTTTACTAATACTAGCAGCAATTGTGATTAATCTAACAATAGGGCAAAGAGGAATACTAAATCGTGCAGAAGAAGCTAGAAGAAATTATACAAAATCGGCAAAGGAAGAAGAAAGACAATTAGGAGATTTACTTAATATGATAGATGGAAAAGGTGACTTCGGAAATGAAGCAGAAATAGAGAACCAAGCCCCAATTTATGCGAGATTATATACCAAAAATGGAACCACAGATGAAGTGCTAATATTAGCAAGTAAAGAAGAAGCTTTTTTGGATTATAGTAGTGAGCTTACTTTGAAAGATGATTATGGAAATATATATGAAAAGAAGGTTTATAAAACAGAAGAAGATTTATACAAAATACCGGAATATGCAGAGGAATTACAATCTGATGAATGGAAAGAATATAAAGCACAAAATCCAGAAGAAGCACAAAAGGTGATCGAAGAACTTTTAGAAGAGTTGAATAATAATCAAAAAAAGATTATGCCATGGCGTGGTAACGAACGACTAGTAGAAGTTAGAATAAATGATGAAATATTTCCATCATCTATTGAGGGATGGTTTGTTTGTGAAGGGTTAACACAATTAGATTTGAGAAACTTAAATACATCGAAAATAACAAATATGGAATTTATGTTCTGTGGTTGTAGTGGATTGACAACATTAGATGTGAGTGGATGGGATGTATCGAATGTAACAAGTATGGATAAAATGTTTTTGGGTTGTAGTAGTCTAACGACACTAAATTTAAACGGATGGGATACATCTAATGTAACAAACATGCAATCTATGTTCGAGGATTGTAAAGGATTGATGAGTTTGGATTTAAGTAATTTTGATACTTCAAGTGTGAAGAATATGGCACACATGTTTTCAAAATGCAACGGATTGACCACATTAGATGTAAGCAATTTTGATACATCTAATGTAACGAATATGGATGCTATGTTTTGGCTGTGTAGTGGATTGACTACATTAGATGTAAGTAATTTTGATACATCCAATGTAACGAATATGGCGTTTATGTTTGATGGGTGTAGCGGATTGGCAACGTTGGATGTGAGCAATTTTGATACATCTAATGTAACATCTATGAATAATATGTTTTTTAATTTTAAAGGAACAATGCTAGATTTAACTAATTTTGATACCTCCAAAGTAACACGGAATGGCAGGAATGTTTAGACAGGCGAGTGAGCTAACTAGTATTTTAGTTGGTAATGGATGGGATATGAGTAAAGTAACGGATAAAAGCAATATGTTTTATCTGTGCGGGGTGTCCGATGTAACGTATGTTACACAATAAAATAAAGCGTTAGAAATCACCCAAAGTTGCAAAAAAAGTAAAAATATGATAAAATTGATGTATGAGAAGGAGGGATGATTATGCGAATGAGATTTGAAAGAAATATAGAAAATCCAGAAAGAAGAATTGAAGAAGAAGGAGAATTTTTGGAAAAAGTAACATCAAAAATAATAGGAGATGATTTGGAAGATCCATATGAAGATGAATTTGATGAAATGTTAGATGAAGCAAAACACCAAACTAAGCCTGCACAAAAAGATACCTTTACACAAAGCATAAAAGTGGAACAAAGTAAAATAGAAGATACGGAATTGATTTTAGCATATCAAGAATTGGATCGAGCAAGACGAAGTAGAATAAAAGAAGATATAATAAGAGCAGAAGATAGAATTCTAGATATAGAAAGAAACGAGGAGGAAAAAGAATATCATTTACGAATTGCTCAATTAAAAGAAATGCAAAGAAAAGCAAGAGAAACCGGTAATAAACAAGACATGGAACAATTTAAAAAAAGAAGAAGAGCTTTTATTACAGAAATGAAGTATGATGAATTAATTTATAAAATAAACAAACTCCAAAATGCTCAAAGACTAGAACCGAGAGAAAAAAGATTACAACAACTAATAGAATTAAAAAAAGAACTAAGAGAAGTAGAGAAAGAGGCAATGGATATAAATTTAAAATAGAGCATATTTACAGTATCCCTTTTTCTATGGTATAATACGAATATCATAGAAAAAGGGATATTAGTTTGAAAAAATTAAATCTTTCATAACTATGTGTGCTTTGCGAGCAAAGCGAGAAAGGAATAAATTTATTATGGGAGAATTAAAAGTATTAATTGATGAAACCACCATTCAAGATAAAGTAGCAAAATTAGCCAAACAAATTGAACAAGATTATGAGGGAAAAGACCTAACTCTAGTAGGTATTTTAAAAGGGTCTACAGTTTTTATGGTGGATTTAGCAAGAAAAATGAAAAGAGATGTGAAATTTGCTTTTATGCAAGTTTCTAGTTATGGTACAGAAAAAATTAGTGCAGGAAAAATCAATTTAAAACTAGATTTACCAGAATCATTAGAAGGGGAAAATATTTTAATTGTAGAAGATATTATTGATACTGGAAGAACCTTAAGTTATTTAATCAAACACCTACAAGAAAAGAACCCAGAAAGTATAAAACTATGTACCTTATTAGACAAGCCAGAACGTAGAGAGTACGATGTAAAAGTGGACTATGTAGGCTTTGAAATTCCAGACAAATTTGTTGTAGGTTATGGCTTAGACTATAACGAAATGTACCGTAATTTACCATATGTTGCAGAGGTAAAATAATACATGTTTAATATTGAAGAAGAGATTAAAAAACTTCCCGAAAAACCGGGAGTTTATATTATGAAAGATAAAGATGACCATATTATCTATGTAGGAAAAGCGGTAGTGTTAAAGAACCGTGTGAGGCAGTATTTTAGAAAAACTCGTAAAACCAAACGAATAGAAAATATGGTTTCTTTAATCGACCATTTTGAGTATATTGTAACCGATAATGAGGCAGAGGCTCTTATTTTAGAATGTAATTTAATTAAAGAAAATAGACCCAAATTTAATGTATTACTAAAAGATGATAAAACGTATCCCTATATTAAAGTAGATGTAAAAAGTGAGTATCCCAATGTGACGATTACTCGTAAAATTTTAAATGATGGGGCAAAGTATTTTGGTCCATATGCCAATAGTGGTAGTGCCAAAGAGATGGTAAATTTTATTAAAGAAAAATTTAAAATTCGTCAATGTAAGAATTTTAAATTTGTAGGAAGAGCTTGCTTAAATTATCACATACATCGTTGTTCGGCACCTTGTATGGGTTATATTTCAAAAGAAGAATATAATAACATGATACGACAAATTCTCCTATTACTAGAGGGAAAAATTGACCCGATTGTAAAAGAATTAGAAGAAGGAATGAAAAAAGCATCAGAGGCACAAGATTACGAAGTGGCGGCATATTTACGAGATAAGAAACTTGCTATTGAACGCATTAATCAAAAACAAAAAGTATCGAATATTACCGAAAATGATATTGATGTGATTGGACTTGCTAAAAATGATATAACGGCTTGTATTGAAATCTTTTTTGTTAGAAAAAGCAAAATGATTGGAAGAGAACATTACTTTTTTAGGGAATCTTCGGATATTTCCAATGAAGAAATATTAGCCAGTTTTGTAAAACAATATTATATGGGAAAAGAAGAAATTCCCCATAAGATTATGCTAAAAGAAAGATTAGAAGAAAAAGAGATTATTGAAGAATTATTATCCAGACAAGTGGGAAGAAAAGTCGAGTTAAAATCTCCTAAGAAAGGAGAAAAGCTAAGGTTTGTAGAAATGGCAGAAAAAAATGCAAAAGTAACTTTAGAAAATAAAGAAAAAGACCGTTATGATGTATTAATGGAATTAAAAAAGGTACTAAACCTTGAAAAGATGCCAAGAAAAATTGAAACCTACGATATTTCAAACATATCGGGAACCGACATGGTGGCAGGCATGTGTGTATTGCAAGATGGGGTAGTAAACCATAAGTTATCCAGAAGATTTAAAATAAAAACCGTATTTACCCAAGATGACCCCAAATGTATGGAAGAAGTTATTACAAGAAGACTAAAACATTCCATAGAAAATGAAAATGGAGGTTTTGGAAGTTTACCAGATGCCATTTTTGTGGATGGAGGAATTACCCAAGAAAGAGCAGCTAAAAATGCTCTTCAGGTATATGGTTTAAACATACCAATTTACGGAATGGTAAAAAACGATAAACACCGTACAAGAGCATTAATCAATGAAAAAAGAGAAGAAATACCCTTATCTGAAGAATTAATGAATGTGATAACCAATTTCCAAGATGAAGTTCATAAAACTGCTATTGAGTATCATAGAAAAGTAAGAGGAAAACGAATGACCAAATCGAGCTTAGACGAAATAAAAGGAATTGGAGAAAAGAAAAAGCAAGAATTATTAAAGCACTTTGGTAGTATAGAAAAAATAAGAGAAGCGACGCTAGAGGAATTAATGCGGAGTAAAGGGGATTACCGAAGAAATTGCGAAGAGGTTAAAGGAAGAAAATTAGTAGGCTAAACAATAACGAAAAGAGTAAAAAACATAGAAAACTGTCAAAAACTTATCATAAATTTTCGTAAATTTAGGTTATATTCTGAAGAACTCTTTCATATATATAATACAAGAGTATATTTGAAAGGGGAAATACAAATGATGGAATATGCAAAAGAGGAAGTACTTACTGTGGGTTATGGGGTGAGAAAGGACAAGCTAGAAACGGGAACGAAAAAACGTATCTACAATAAGATAAGGCAAAATAAGATTTTTGTTTTATTTTTAGCAATGGGGATTACGTTTATGGTTTTGGATTTAACATTTATTTATTACTTCTTTTCTCTATTAACAAAACTATAAGTTATCGCAAAGGATGAATAGTAAGAATAGTAAATAAAGCCTTAAATAAGAAGAAAGGAAATGAAATATGGAAGTAGCAAATAATTGGAACGATTATGAAATATTAGATATGGCAAATGGCGAAAAATTAGAGAGATGGGGGAATATTGTTTTAATAAGACCAGACCCTCAAATTATATGGAAAGAAAAAACAAATCCACAAATGTGGAAAAAAGCACATGCTACTTATAATCGAAGTAAACAAGGTGGAGGAGCATGGAATTACCAAAAAGAACTTCCAAAGGCATGGAAATTAATGTATAAAAATCTAACCTTCAACATAAAACCAATGGGATTTAAGCATACGGGACTATTTCCAGAACAAGCAGTCAATTGGGACTGGATGATAGAAAAAATAAAAAAAGAAAAAAGAGAAATAAAGGTGCTAAACTTATTTGCCTATACAGGCGGAGCAACGGTTGCTTGCTTATCGGCAGGAGCTAGCGTATGCCACGTGGATAGCTCCAAAGGCATGGTGGCTTGGGCGAAAGAAAATGTCATTTCCTCTGGTTTGCAAGATAAAAAAGTTCGTTACATGGTAGATGATGTGGTAAAATTTGTAAACCGTGAAATTCGAAGAGGAAATACCTATGATGCCATTATTATGGATCCTCCTTCTTATGGAAGAGGAGCAAATGGTGAAGTATGGCAATTTGAGGAAAATATTTCCGATCTGGTTTCCTTATGTATGAAAGTATTAAGTGATCATCCCTTGTTCTTTTTAATCAATTCCTATACCACTGGAATTTCAGCAAAAGTATTAGAGAATTTATTACAAATTCATATGAAAAAACAAGTAAGAGGTACATTTTCTTCTGGAGAAATTGGATTACCACAGGCAAATTCTTCTCTTATTTTACCATGCGGAATTTATGGTCGTTGGGAAAAAGAATAAGGTTTATAGGGAACCAATCAAAAACCTAAATAAGGATATAAGAAATGGATTTTGAAATGGAAAAATTAAATGTAATTTATGAAGATAATCATATTATTGTTGTACAAAAAATCCCCAACATTCCATCACAGCAAGATAAGTCTGGCGATATCGATATGCTTACTTTGGTAAAAGCGTACATTAAGGAAAAATACCATAAGCCAGGAGAAGTATATTTAGGGTTAGTACACCGCCTAGATAGACCAGTGGGAGGAGTTATGGTATTTGCAAGAACCTCAAAAGCAGCTGCGAGATTAAGCGAAGAAGTACGAAAAAAAGTGTTTGAAAAATCGTATTTGACGATTGTAGATGGAAAATTAGAGACACAAAAAGGAACGTTAGAAGATTATCTTGTAAAAAATCAAAAAACAAATGTAAGCAAAGTTACCACAAAAGAGAAAAGCCAAGCAAAATTTGCAAAATTAGATTATGAAACCATAAAATATGACGAAGGACTAAATTTATCTGTGTTAAAAATAAAGCTACATACAGGAAGGCATCATCAAATTCGTGTGCAATTATCCAGTAGAGGACATAGTATCTACCGGAGACCAAAAATACGCAACAAGAGGAAGAGGAAAGCAGATTTGTTTGTGGGCCTATTTTTTAGGAATTGTTCATCCTGTCACCAAGGAAAAAATGGAGTTTACCTGTTTGCCACAAAAAATAGGCTCATGGAAAATCTTAGAAGATGTAGACGAGCATTCTTTGTAAAATGCTCGTCTTAAATTTTATGAAAGAGACCTTTATGGTACAGGTATTTCTTTTTGAGAAGGAACATCTTCGTACATTTCTAACTGTTGAGTAAAGAAATGCCCATCGTGGGAAGTATTCAAATTAACATTTGGGTACTTTTTTAAGATTTTATTGACTTCCCATAGTCCAAGACCAGTGTTATGTTTTTTGGAAGAAACTCCTTTTTCAAACATGTGCTCAAAATCAACTTTTTCATCTAAATAGGTATTTTCAATGACTAAAATTTGACGATTTTGAATAGAATCTTTTCTAATTTCAACACGAACCATTTTTTCTTCACACTCACGAGCTGCCTCAATGGCATTATCCAAAAGAATACCTAAAATGCGAGAAAACGCATAAATCTTCATATTCAAAGTTTGAAAATCCAAAAAGAAGTCAAAGGTTATCGTAATACCGAGAGGAATGTGCCAAACGATATTTTGAAACCAAAAGGCTATAAATAGCAGGTACATTTACCACTTCTGGACTTAAATAAGCAAAATTATTAGATGTTTGAAAATCACGAAATAATTCAGAATAATAAACACGAAGTCCCTCCATATCGTTTTTATCAATATAGCCACCAATGGCTTGTAGGATATTTCCAAAATCATGCCTAAAAGCTTGTAAGTCTTCCTGAGAACTTTGCAAAGTTTCGTTATATAGTGTGGTTTTTTCTAAATTTTGTGACATTTGCCTATAGCTTCGTAACCCATAAATCGCAAAGGAAAGAATGCCAAGTATAGCAAAAACAGAAATACTACCAATTAATAAAATCATTATAAAAACCTCATTTCATTATTTTATCTTTTGAAACTGAAATTAGAATTAGGAAATGAAATACATTTCTGTAAAAAAATCCCAGCACAAATCAACACTATAATGCATATTTTGTAAAAAGTCAAGAGAAAATGACGAAAAATGAAAAAAGATACTGGAGTGTGATTAACAACATAAAAATTGTCGCTTTTAAAACAGGGCAAAATAACTATTTATGAACTAGATAGTTATTTTTTTTTGTTTGTTTTCATAGTATTTAAATAAAAAATACTAGGAGGATATAGAAAATGGAAAAACGAGTTAAAAAGAAAATGGGAAAAGCGTTAATTGGAATTGCGGTTATGATATTTGTAATAGGAATTGGAGCCATAGGGATAAAACAAGAAAACAAAATAATGGGAAATACCGTAGCAACTTCGTCTACCAATTTAAGCAATAAGAAAATCGGTTGGGGAATAAAAAGAGCAGACAATCATATCCAACCAGATTTGGGAAGTAAAAACAAAGAATTAATTGATGAGTATAAAGGAATTGCAATGGGAAATCCAGAGAAAAAGTATGTGTACTTGACTTTTGATGAAGGTTATGAGGCAGGTTATACGCCAAGAATTTTACAAGTATTAAAAGAAAATGATGTAAAAGCGACATTTTTCTTAACAGCACATTTTGTAAATACTCAGGAACAATTAGTAAAAGATATGATAGATCAAGGACATATTATACGGTAATCATTTTTAAGATATAGTGATGACCTCAAAAATAAAATTGATGAAAGCTAGATAAA
>CAOKQZ010000009.1 GCA_948471055.1 uncultured Clostridium sp.
ATTCAAAAATTATATCAAATGTGTTATGGAATTGAACTAAAAAGATATGATGAAAATCAAAAAGAAAAAGCTAGCACAAGCAACTTAACTCAAGGCTAACTTAATCCAAAATATAAATTTATTATAGTATATTTTGCTATAAAAGTAAAGCAAAAAAGTTCAAAGTTTCAGTTTGGAAATTTGAACTTTTTTGAAAATATTTTGATAAAAATTAAGAAAAATTTTACTAAAAAAAGTCCCTCGGAGAGCAAAAAGGGTATTAGGGCATTTTGTCCTAAACAGCAAAAACGGTGTCAAAACACCATGCTGGCGAATATTAGGTACGAAAAAATACTACCTATATTCGAGCAAAATAAATTTTGCTAAATCTTAATTCTTCGTAAACTAGCATTAAGATATTTAAGCAGATAGGATGTGATAAAAAATAAATATGGATTCAGAGCAATTTTTAGATAGTATTTTTCTATCATATAATAAAATTTTAAATCGATTACATGCATTAGGAATAACAACTAAAAATGGTAAAGAAATATCACATATGGATCTAAGAAAAGCAATAGATGTTATGATAAAAAAACATCCAACTTGTAGATGGAGAAGTGAAAAAATTAGAAGAAGGAAATATTTTGTTTTGATTGAAGGATATTACTGACTGACTCAAGTCTATTTTCAAAAAGAAAAATCTTTAATATATGCTGATATAGATTTTTTCAAACTTAGAATTAAACAATATGAAGAGTTGCTAAAAATAGAACATAATGAAAATTGGTGGAATAATGATATGGATATAAAACAACTATGTGAGTATTTTAATAGGCAAGATATTACCGTTAGAAAAGCAATTAAGAAAATGTGTGATAGTGGGTTAGAAGAATATAAATTTTTAGTTAATAATAAAGTTGTAATTTCTAGTAAAGGTGTTGAGTGGATTTGCAAAAATGTATTTAAACAGAAGTATTTAGAATTACTAGAAAAGTATAAGATGGAGTTAACAAAGCTGTATATCGAAGCAGATTATCCTTATGATAATTTCTTTTGGATGAATTAAGATATAATAATAGATAAATATAGAAAAATCTGTTGAGAAGAGATGAATTTTATGATATAAATAATGTATAAAAATTAAATAAAAATTTGGAGAAAATTTATGAATACAAAAAAAGAAAAGGCAGATATAAAAGAGAATAATATATTAAATATAGACCCAATAATTCTTTCAATTTTATTAACTGATCGAACTTCTAATAAAAATATTATATGGGCAACAGATAATTATAAAATAAAAGGATTAAGATATGAAGAAAATCAACCAATAGAAATTGATTTAATAACAGGAAAGAATGGAAATATCATAAGACCACGAATAGAAAAAAATAAGAAAGAACAACAATCAAGAGCAAGAGACAAGGCAGAAGTATTTACACCATCATGGGTATGTAATGTTCAAAATAACCTAATTGATGAAGCTTGGTTTGGATATAAAGAAGTATTTAATAAAGAATTGGATAAAGGCTGGAAAACAATTGAAAAAAAAGTTGAATTTCCAGATAATAAAACATGGAAGGAATATATAGAAGATACTAGGTTAGAAGTATCATGTGGTGAAGCACCATATATAGTTAGTAGATATGATACAGTAACTGGAAAAGTAATAAATGTTAAAGATAGAATAGGCTTGTTAGATAGGAAACTAAGAGTGATTTGTGAAAATATAGATACGAAGAAAGAATGGCTGGAATGGGCAGAAAAAGCATTCAAAAATGTATATGGTTTTGACTGGCAAGGAGATAATATATTAATAGCTAGAGAAAATTTGCTATATACATTAATAGATTATTATAATTATAAATTTAATGACAATTTAGAAATATCAACATTAATATTTTTTGCTGAAATAATATCTTGGAATATATGGCAAATGGATGGATTAAAATTTGTTATACCAAATTCTTGCAAGAATCAAACAGTTGAACAAATGAGCTTTTTTGGAAAGGTAGTTCAAGGAATAAAATGTACAGGGTGCGAGAAAGGGGACTATTTGAAACACAATGGAAAACAATGCAAGATAATGGATTGGAAAAAGAATAAAAAAATAAAATATGTTTCATTAATTGGGGGATAATATGAAATTTAAAAATACATTTGAATATAAATTAATATATATATTTAGAATAAATGATAATGCACACAAAGATGTTTTAAAAATAGGAGAAGCAACCATTCATACTAAAAAGAAATATAATGAATTAGTAAATAATTGTACAGAATTAAATCAAGCAGCGAAAGAAAGAATAAATAGCTATACTAATACCGCAGGGATAAAATATGAACTATTACATACTGAAGTTGCTGTAAGAGAAATAGAAAAAAATGGAGAAAATATAATAGAAGCCTTTTCTGATCATGATGTCCATAGCGTTTTAAATAAATCGGGAATTAAGAGAGAAAAAATAAATAGTACTACAGGAAAAGAGTGGTATAAGGTTGATTTAGAAACTTCTAAGAATGCTATTATTGCAGTAAAAGAAAATAGAAAATCGTTATTAGCAAATCAAATTACCAAAGAAGTTAACCCAATAATATTTAGACCTGAACAGGAAAAAGCAATTAAAGAAACCATTAAACAATTCAAAGAAGGATCAAGTATGCTATGGAATGCTAAAATGAGATTCGGAAAGACACTGACAGCGTTACAAGTTGTTAAACAAATGGAATTTAGTAAAACTATTATAATAACACATAGACCTGTTGTAGATAAGGGATGGTTTGAAGATTTTAAGAAAATATTTTATGATAGACAAGATTATCATTATAGTTCAAATGGTTATGGAGAAGAAACAAAAGAATTATTAAAGAAAAAAGAAAAATTCATTTGCTTTTATTCAATGCAAGACTTAAGAGGTTCCAAGAGAGTAGGAGGAAAGTTTGACAAAAATGAAGAAATATTTGATACTGATTGGGACTTAGTTGTTGTAGATGAAGCGCATGAGGGAACAACAACAGCATTAGGAGATAATGTTATAAAGCAAATTGTAAAGCAGAATAATGAATATGAAACAAAATTTTTAGCTCTTTCTGGAACACCATTTAATATTTTAAATGAATATGATAAAAATATTTATACATGGGATTATGTAATGGAGCAGAAAGCAAAAAAAGAATGGGATAATCTAAATTTTGGAGATTCTAATCCTTATGAGGGATTACCTGAATTAAAAATATACACATATGATTTAGGAAAAATAATTAATTCAAAAGAATATATAGAATTAGAAGACAAAGCTTTTAATTTTAGAGAATTTTTTAGAGTATGGAAAGGAAATAAAGAGCAAGATAAAAAGAATATGCCAAAAGGTGTAAATGTGGGTGATTTTTATCATTTAGAAGATGTAAAAAGTTTTCTGGATTTAATTACTAAAAAAGATGAAAATGCAATGTACCCATATTCTACAGAAGAAAACAGAGAATTATTTAAACATTCTTTATGGATGGTTCCTGGTGTAAACGAAGCTAAGGCACTAAGTAAATTAATGAAGGAACATTCAGTATTTGGAACAAACAAATTTAAAATTGTAAATGTAGCAGGAGATGGAGACGATGAAGAAGAATCAGAAGAAGCACTAAAGAAAGTAGAAAAAGCAATTAAAGAGTCATATGAGAATGATGACTATACAATAACAATCTCTTGTGGCAAATTAACGACAGGTGTAACTATTCCTGAATGGACTGCAGTATTGATGCTATCGGGTTCATTTTCAACTTCAGCTGCTCAATATTTGCAAACAATATTTAGAGTTCAATCACCAGCTAATATTAATGGAAAGAAAAAAGAAGCATGTTATGTATTTGATTTTGCACCAGATAGAACACTAAAAATGGTTGCCGATGCTGTTAAGGTTTCTTATAAGGCTGGACAAGGTAATGAATCGGATAGAAGAATTATGGGAGAATTTTTAAATTATTGTCCAGTTATTTCAGTTGAAGGTACTGAAATGAAACAATATAGTACAGATTATTTATTACAGCAATTAAAAAGAGCTTATGCTGATAGAGCAGTAAAGAATGGATTTGATGATATTAATTTATATAATGACGAATTATTAAAATTAGATGATATAGAATTACAGGAATTTTTAGCTTTGAAGGGAATAATAGGCACAACAAAAGCACAAGTAAAAACGGATGAAATAGATATCAATAATCAAGGATTTACAGAGGAAGAATATGAAGAAATAGAGAGAATAAAAAAGAAGCCTCAAAGAGAAAGAACTCTAGAAGAATTAGAATTACTAAAACAGAAGGCAGAAAAAAACAAACAAAGAAATACTGCGATTAGTATATTAAGAGGGGTATCAATTCGTATTCCCTTGTTAATATATGGTGCAAACTTTAAATTTGATGAAGACATTACTATTGAAAAATTAATTGAAAATGTTGATGAAATATCATGGAAAGAATTTATGCCACCAGAAGTAACTAAGGAGTTATTCAGTAAATTTTTAAAATATTATGATAAAGATGTTTTTATTGCAGCTGGAAAAAGAATTAGAAATACAGTTAAGAGTGCTGACGAATTAGAACCAACGGAGAGAATAAAGAAAATTACAGAGCTGTTTTCTTATTTTAAAAATCCAGATAAAGAAACTGTATTAACACCATGGAGAGTTGTAAATATGCATATGAGTGATTGCATTGGAGGCTATGATTTTTTTGATGAAAAACATGAAAATACAATTGAAGAACCAAGATATATTAACCAAGAACAAATAACATCAAATATATTTGATGATGAAAATATTAAAGTTCTAGAAATAAATTCAAAGACAGGTTTGTATCCATTGTATGTTACATATAGTATCTATAGAAGAAAATGTGAGAAATATAATAAAGAAGAACTTACGGTAAATTTAAAAAATAAATTATGGTATGATACAGTAGATAATAATATATTTATTATTTGTAAAACGCCAATGGCAAAATTAATAACCAAAAGAACATTATTAGGATATAAAGATGGAAAAATAAATGCTCACTATTTTGAAAATTTAATCAATAAAATATTAAATGATAAGGATGAGTTTAGAAATAAAATAACTAAAGGAACTTATTGGAAAAAAGGAGATGAAAAGATGAAGTTTGATGCAATAGTAGGAAACCCTCCATATCAACTTATGGATGGAGGAAATGGTGCTAGTGCAAAGCCTATATATAATTACTTTGTAGAAGAATCAAAAAAATTAAATTCACAGTATTTATCAATGATTATGCCTGCTAGATGGTACTCAGGTGGGAAAGGCTTAGATGAATTTAGAAATAATATGTTAAATGATGAAAAAATAAGTAAATTGTTTGATTTTGAAACAAGTAGAGATTGCTTTAAAGATGTTGATATTGCTGGTGGAGTATGCTATTTTCTTAGAGATAAGTCACATCAAGGAAAATGTCAAGTCGTTAATTATAAAAATTCATTAAAATATCAATCAGAAAGGTATTTGAATGAATACGAAGTATTCATAAGGAATGAAGAAGCAATAAGTATTATAAAAAAAGTAAAAGAATTTAATAGCAAATGGCTAAGTGAACGAGTATCTTCGAGAAAACCATTTGGATTATCTACAAATTATAAACCTCAAAATGAAGGGATACCTTGCTGGTTTATACAAAAAATAGGATTGAAATATGCCAAAAACAAAGATGTTATAGATACAAACAATTATTTAGATAAATGGAAGTTATTAGTACCAAAAGCACCAATAGCAGGACAGACAGATTTTTCTAAGCCAGTAGGATTTTATTATGATGGAAATGTTAGAATTGCTAAACCAGGAGAATGCTGCACAGAGTCATGGATTGTAGCTGGTGCATTTGACTCAAGAGAAGAAGTACTAAATTACAAAAGCTATATATTTACTAAAATAGTCAGGTTTTTAATATTACAAACTGTTGTATCACAAGATGTAACAAAGAAGAATTTTGGATTTGTTCCAGATTTGGGAGAATATAATAGAATCTATACAGATGAGTATTTGTGTAATAAGTGGAATATTAATAAAGAAGAATGGAATTATATAGATTCTAAAATAAAATAATAAAATATTGAATGTAGAATAGAAATGTAGCTGATTAGTAGTGATAGAATTGCATATAAAATATAAGATAAGAGGGGAGTCACAATGATTTATATTACAGGAGATACACATGCTGACTTCAGTAGATTTTTAATTGAAAATTTTCCAATACAAACAGAAATGACCAAAGATGACTATATAATAATATGTGGCGACTTTGGTGGAGTTTGGACATTTGAAAAAGAGAATGTCCAAGAAAAGTATTGGTTGGATTATTTAAATGAAAAGAACTTTACAACATTATTTGTAGATGGAAACCATGAAAATTTTACAAGATTATATAATTATCCAGTAGAAGAGTGGCATGGAGGTAAAGTACATAAAATAAGAGATTCAGTATTACATTTAATGCGTGGAGAAATTTTTAACATAGACAATAAAAAGTTTTTTGCATTTGGTGGAGCAAGATCACACGACATACAAGAAGGTATATTAAATCTGGATGAAGAAGAAAAGATATATAATTATCGAAAAAGAGGAGCATATTTTAGAATACGAGATTTTTCATGGTGGGATTTAGAACTTCCAACTGAAGAAGAAATGCAAAACGGAATAAAAAATTTAGAAAAAGTAAATTATAAAGTTGATTATATTATTTCTCATTGCTGTCCAACAAGTGTACAAGCAATACTTAGTGGAGGCAGTTTTAAGAAAGATAATCTAACAGATTATTTACAAGAAATTTCAGAAAAATGCGAATTTCAGAAATGGTTCTTTGGGCATTATCATGATAATAGACAAGTTAATTCACAGTTTACTTTATTATATGAAGATATAGTTCCATTAGAATTTGAAACTGTTTTCAAATAAATAGTTAAATTGCTATATGTAATTTTAGTATTCATAATATCTACTGTTATAATCAAGATTGATTCTATATTATGGATAAATGTTTTTGAAGTAATGATGACAGTATATTTTACAATAATTTATGAGGAGATGAAGTCTATGAAAATATTTTCACACGGTGTTAGCTCTGGTATATGTGTAGAAACAAATGTGATAATAAGTAGATATAATACTAAAAATATATAGATTAGAGTATTAGGTTCGATTCCTAATCTACACACCAAGCAGACAAGAATGTCTGCTTCTTTTAATTTAAATTGAAAATAATAAATATAAAAAAGGTATTATTTTTATAAAAAAAGCATAGAATATCATATAAAGTTTTGCAAAAATAATACAAAATGTATTAAAAATGATTGACTTATACTAAAAAGTGGTGTAAAATAGTATAGAAAAGTTCAAAAATGATACAATATTATAGGAGGTTGATAAAATGTTCACATACGTAAAAGCTAAAAACTTTAAATCATTGAAAGATATAGAGTTCAATTTAAATAAGACAAAAACAAAAACAAATCAATTCATATCTATATATGGTGAAAATGGAAGTGGAAAAACCAATATTGTAGAATTATTTAAATTATTACAACAATCAACAATGTCAAGAGCAACAGATATTGCGATGAATAAGATGCCAAAAGAATTTTGGAAAATACAAGAAGAAATGTCAGATCAGTTACCAACAGAAATAAGACAAATTTTCCAATTATCATTTAATCTAAAAGAATATAGAATGTTAGATGAAGAAGAACCAACTGAAATTGAATATGGTTTCAAAATTAATGATAATGATGGATTTTATTATATAAAATTTGATGATGAAATTATAGAAGAAAAACTATATTATATGGCTGGAAAACAAAGAGCATATCTATTTCAAATAAAGAAAGAAAATAACAAAATTATTAAAAACTTAAATAAAAACATATTTATTAATGAAAAATATAATGAAGAATTAATCGATGGAATTGATAAGTATTGGGGCAAATATACTTTTTTATCATTATTATCATTTGAAGCAATAGAAAAAAATAAAGACTATATAGATAATAATATATCTAAAAATATTATGGAAGTAATAGATAAAATTTGGTCAATGACAGTACATGTTGATAAAGGTGCTTTAAAAATAATACCAGATGGTTTTGTAAAAGTAAGAAAATTAAACAATATACAAAAAGGAATCGTAAAAAAAGATAAGTTACCAGAAATAAAGAAATATGAAAATGTTCTAAATATATTTTTTACACAAGCATATGCAGACATAAAAGAAGTAAAATACAAAATAAATGAAAAAGAAGACAGAATTCATTATGAATTATTTTTTTATAAAATGATAGGAGGACAAATAAAGTCCATTCCTTCTAAACTTGAATCAGATGGAACAAGAAGAATACTAAATCAATTTGATACAATAATAGGTTCTTTGTTAGGAGAAACAGTTATAATAGATGAAATAGATAATGGAATACATGATGTACTGATGAAAAATATTATAATGTCAATAAAAGATGAGATAACAGGACAATTGATAATAACAACACATAATACACTTTTATTAGAAATATTACCAAAAGAATATATCTATATATTGTCAACAGACTATAATGGAAACAAAACAATAAATTCTATAAAAGAATATGGAATTAAAATACAAAAAAATAATAATGCTCGTGATTTGTATTTTAAAGGAGTCTTTGGAGGAATTCCAACAACAGACTATATTGATTTTGAAGAAATAAAATATGCTCTAGAAGATTCAAAAGATAATGAGGAAAATGCTGATGGTGAGGAAACCTAATTACTGCAAAGGGATTATAATAGCACATGGAAAAAGTGAACTTCTTTTAGCAGAGCATATAAAAAGCAATTTACATTTGCCTATAGAAATATATGCAGAAAGTAATGGAAAAACGAGCATACAAATAGATAGTTTAATGACTGTATTAGGAAATAATATTTTTAAGAATAAAAGAGTATTTAATCAAAAATATGTAGTAGAAGAAGAAAAAGGAATACTAAAAAATTTTTCATTAATGCCAATAATGGACTTGGATGATACCAGTGAAGATAGAAAACAAAAATATATTTCAGGAGAAATGTTTAAGAATCATTGGCTAAGTCCTTACATAGTTCCGATTTGGAATAAAGATAATCTAGATGAAGTGTTGTTAGATTTGAAACTTATAGATAAACTACCAAATAATAAAGAGAAAGGCAAGGTGTATAGAGATTTGTTTCCAACAAATAAAGGGGAATCAGATATACAACAAGTTAAAAACTTAATGGACAAGTTTGAAAAATCAAATAGAACTAACATGCAAGTTTTTATAAAAAAATGCCTTGATAGTTTATAAGTCATAAATGGAAAAGTGGAAAGTTGGTTAAGATTTTCTATTTTTCCATTTTCTATTAAATTCTGATAACAAACAACAAGTTTCGACAAATTTTGTAACAAATAAGTAGTAATATAAATGATAGGAGATGGATTAAATATGAATAAATTTATACGAGGATCTGAATGGAGAAAGTGGGATTTGCATGTTCATACACCTGCATCAATAGTTCAACACTATGGTGAAGATAATGAGACTATATGGGAAAAATATATACAGGATTTAGAAAGTTTGCCAGAATCAATAAAAGTGCTAGGAATAAATGATTACCTTTTTATAGATGGTTATAAGAAAGTAAAAGAGTATAAAGAAAAGGGAAGATTAAAAAATATAGATTTAATATTACCAGTAATAGAATTTAGAATAAAAATGTTTGCAGGAGTCCAATTCGGAAATTTAAAAAGAATAAATTTGCATGTAATATTTTCTGAAAATATATCTGCAGATACAATACAAAATCAATTCTTAAATGCAATGACTTCTAAATATAAACTTACTAAAGATATAGAATGGAGTGGAGTAATTAATAAACAATCACTGATTGATTTAGGAAATAAAATAATAGATTCTGCTCCGAATGGAGAAAAGGAACAGTATAATTCACCATTAATAGAAGGATTTAATAATTTAAATGTATCAGTGGAAGATGTTAAACAAATTTTAGATGGAAGTACATATTTTAAGGATAGTTATTTAATTGGAATTGGAAAAACAGAATGGGATGAATTAAAATGGACAGATTCTAGTATAGCTGAGAAGAAAAATGTTATACAAGAAGCAAATATAATATTTACAGCAGCAGAAAATGAACAAAAATATATTAAGGCTAAAGAAAAATTAAAAGAAAATAATGTAAATGATAATTTACTTGATTGTAGTGATGCACATTACTTTTCTGATGCAGATAATAAAGATAGAATTGGAAATTGTATGACATGGATAAAAGCTGATCCCACATTTGAAGGTCTTAAATATGCTATAAAAGATCCAGATAATAGGATATATATAGGAAAAATCCCAGATAAGGAACAAATAGTAAATTATAATAAAACTAAATATATAAAATCATTATCGATAAAAAAGATAAAACAAGATTCAAAGGATATATGGTTTAACAACGAACTTTACTTTAATAAAGATTTAGTTGCAATTATAGGAAATAAAGGAAATGGAAAAAGTGCTTTAGCAGATATAATATCATATACAGCTGAACATAAAGAAAATTTTTCTTTTTTAAATTCTGGAAAATTTAGAAATAAAAAAAGTAATATAGCAAATAATTTTGAAAGTACATTAATATGGGAAGAAGAGTCAGTAATAAATAAAAAAAAATTAGGAGAAGAGATAGATAATAGCAAAATTGAACTAGTAAAATATATACCCCAAAGTTATTTAGAAGATGTTTGCAATGAAATAAGTAGTGGAAATAATACAAAATTTAGCAAAGAATTAGGAAAAGTTATTTTTTCACATATTCCATATGAAGATAGGTTGGGATACAATGATATAGAAGAATTGATAGAAAATACAACTATTAGTAAGAAAAACGAAAAATATAAACTAATAGAAAAGTTAAAAGAAATTAATAAGAAAATTGCTGAAAATACATATAAAATTTCTTTAGAATATAGAAAAGAAATAGAAGAAAAACTAGAAATAAAAAGGAAAGAACTACAGTCGCTAACAAAGGAACAGCCAGAAAAGGTGGAAAAGCCTGAAAATAATGAAAAATTAAAAACACAACAATCTACTATATTGAAAGAAATAGATGAAATAAATACTAAAAAAAATAAATTAATTGAGGAAAAGGAGAAAGCGGTAAATGAATCTGCTAAATTAAAAATAACAATCCATAAAATACAAGATATGATAGAAGAAACAAATTCTATTATTTCAGAGATTAATACATATAAAAGTATGTTAGAGAGAAACATAAATGGCAATAAGTTGAAAATAAAAGTAAATGAAATTATTGAAATAAAAATTAATAAGGATGTATTAGAACAATACTTAAAAGATACTATAAAGCAACAGACAGAAGTGTCAAAAAGATTGGACATAAATGATGAAAAATCAATTGTAAAGCAAATTGAAAATTTTGATAAAAAAATAGAAGAATTATCTAATACATTAGATGAGCCAAATAAAAAATATAAAAAATATGAAATTGAATTAAGAAATTGGACCGACAAAATAGAAAAAATAAATGGAGATGTAACTAAATCTGATACAATTAGATATTTCGAAAATGAACTTACAAAAATTGAAAATGACTATAGAGATGAAATTAAAGCATTAACCAAAGAAAGAGAAATTATTTTAGTAAATATATATGGAAAAGTTAGTGAGCAAATAGAAATATTAAAAAAATATTATAAAGCAGTTCAAGAATTTATAGACAATAATAAGATTGTAAATGACAATGTTAATTTGAAATTTAATGTAACGATTTCAGCTAATGAATTTAAGGAAAATTTTATTAAATACATAGATATGGGAAAAACTGGTACTTACTATAGGAGTACTACAAGAATTGATGAAATAGTGGAAGAAACAGAATTTACTTCATTAGAATCAATAAAACAATTCACAGAAAAGGTATTACATACATTAGAGTATAATGAGAATATAAAAAACGAAGAAAAAATAGAAATATTAAGCCAGTTAAGAGATAAAGAAAAATATAACGAACTATTAGATTACATCTTTTCGTTAGAATATTTAAATGTTCAGTATGAACTAAGATTGGGCGAAAAGTCATTAGAATCTCTTTCACCAGGAGAAAAGGGTTTATTATTGTTAGTGTTTTATTTATTGATAGATAAGGATGATTCTCCATTAATAATAGATCAACCAGAAGAAAATTTAGATAATGATACTATTACAAGAGTGTTAGTACCATGTATATTGGAAGCTAGAAAAAAAAGACAAATAATAATGGTAACCCATAACCCAAATTTAGCAGTAGTGTGTGATGCTGAACAGGTAATATATTGTGAAATACAAAAAAATAATAAAAATAAAGTCATTTATGAATCTGGTTCACTTGAAAATCCGAAAATAAATAAGAGAGTAACAGATATCCTAGAAGGAACTATGAAGGCATTTAGAATAAGAGATGATAGATATCAGGAGAATTAAAATATAAAGGTGCAGAAACTATTAAATTCTGCACCTCTATATTATTTCAATCTGTTAATAATAAAATTAATTGCATTACAAAATTTATTTACTTTAGAAAATATAACTAATTATTCCTCGAAACATCCTCCAATCAATTGCACACCATCAACAAACCCATTCCTATAATACTTCTCATTCCAATAATCAATATAATCCATAAAATTCTCATCAAGAAAACTAAGTTGTTTTTCAACATACTTTCTATCTTTTTTAGGAACACGTTTTAAAATTCTTTCAGAAATCTCATCAAAATAAATATAATGTTTTCTATCCTCATCACAAGTCAAAGAACATAAATCTTCCTCTCTAAAATTTAACCAATCTTTTAAAATATCATCATTAACTTCTCTAAAATTATTCATTGTTAAAACCTCCATTTTAAAATTTTAAAATTTAACACATCAAAACACAATAAAACTTGCAAATACAAACTTAAAAATCTATTGAAATTTCATGTATTTGATGCCTTAAAAAAGTGGGGACAAATTGGGGACAATCGTTGCAAAAAAGTACCTATTTTAACCTAATTCATAATCACACCAATTTGCTATAACCCTATTAAAACTAATAAAAACTCAAGTTAACAAAATTTCTCAAAAATACTTATTAAATTCTCATAACCCGAAGGTCGTAAGAATAGTCTGATACTCGCATAATTGAAAGAATAATAAGACTTTTAAGAGAAATTGTTATACATTGACTAGATGAGACTCAAAGCTTTGATAAAAGCAATCAAAAGATAATGCTTGTGAAATATGTGCTTTTATGATAATATAGATAAAACATAAATATTGGAGGAATTCATATGGAATTATTAGAATTAATGAAAAACGATATTTTATGAAAAATTTGAATAGGAGAAACGTATGAAATTACATGTTGTATTAGTCGAACCAGAAATACCACGGGAATACAGGAAATATTGCAAGAACGTGTGCGGCAACAGGGGCAAAACTTCATTTAGTGAGACCGCTTGGATTTAGTTTAGAAGATAAGTATGTGAAACGTGCTGGGTTAGATTATTGGGATAAGTTAGAAATAGAAGAGCATGATTCATTTGAGAAGTTTTTAGAAACATATGAACCAGAAAAACATCATATGTTTTTTGTTACGACAAAGGGAAAACAGGTGTATTCGGATGGTTTATATGAGAACTTAAAAGAGGTATTTGTTGTATTTGGAAAAGAAACCAAAGGATTACCGGAAGATGTGTTAAAAAAATACTTAAACAAAACAATCCGAATTCCTATGAAACCACAGTTACGTTCTTTAAACTTATCTAATTCGGCTGCTATTGTTATATATGAAGTGCTAAGACAGTCTAAATTTCAAGGATTAGAAGAAGTTAGTGCATATTTTTGAAAGAACCAATGAAGGCAGGCAAAGAACGAAATAAGTTCTTTGTTTTTATTTTGTAAAGACAAAGAATTCGCATAAAAGACAACCTGTATATCATATACTATAAAATAGAAATAAAAGAAAAAGGAAGAAAACGAGAGCAAATGAGAGGAAAAATTATGAAAATTTGGAATAAAAATGAAAAAAATTAACATAAATTAATTAAATCGGAAAAATAAGGTATACATAATTTGAAAACGGATACAATATGGTGTATAATGGAACTATACGTGTGTATGACAATACAAAAATAGAAAAAGAAAAGGAGATGAATTCCTATTTTTAGTAAGAAAATAAAATACTATACAAAAGAAACCATGAGATTTACAACAATATTAGCAGTAGGTGTCTTTATGATAGCCGGAATTGCATTACTAAAAATGAAACCAGTTTATCAAATCTCACTAGATGGAGAAATGATAGGATATGTTAAAAATAGAAATCAATTTGAAGAAATATTAGAAGTCACATATAATGATAATGAAGAATTAAATATCGCATTTGCTGATTTTGACGTAGAAATGGATTATGAATTTAAACTAATTAATCGAACGACTAGGGTAAACGAAGAAACAGTACTTGCAGCAATCAATGAAAAAGCAGATATTACGTATTACCAATATGCTGTAATTGCAGGTGGAGTAGAAAAAGAATATTTTTGCTCTGAAGAACAAGCAAATGAATTAGCATCTTCCTTAAGTGAAAAACTAGCAGATAAGGCAGGGGTAAGTGTAGAACGTATCTATACCAAACAATTAAAAGAAACGTCAAGTGTTGAAATTGCTACCATATCAGATACCATAGCCGCTCAAATTGATAATGAAATAAAAGAAGAAGAAAGAAAAGAAAAATCCACGATTAATGGTGTGCACATTGCTGTTATGCCAGTAAAAGGAAATGTAAGTTCTCGTTTTGGTTCAAGAGAATCCATAAGAGATCATGCTCATAAAGGATTAGATATTGCTACCAAACAAGGAACCGATATTAAAGCAGCAGCAACTGGAACCGTTAGTTTCTCAGGAACCAAAAATGGATATGGAAATCTAATTATTATTGACCATGGAAATGGAATTACTACTTACTATGGACATTGTAGTAAGTTATATAAAGAAGTAGGTGACGAAGTAGTAGCAGGAGATGTTATAGCAGCAGTAGGAAGTACAGGACGTTCTACAGGACCACATTTACATTTTGAAATTAGAAAAAATGGAGAATATGTAAACCCAGCCCAATATTTATTTATATAAATAGAAAAGAAATTTTATTGAAAAACAATAGAATTTCTTTTTTTGCTTGTTAAAATAGAAAAAAATTGTGAAAAGAAATAAATGATATTGAATAAATCAATAAAAATGGTTTCATACTAAATTTAGGTGATGAGTATGAAAAAACAAGATAATATGTTAGATCGATTTTTTAATTTAAGACAAGGCGATTTATTAGAGGAGATGAAAGAAGATAGAGAGGCACTAAAAAGTAGCTTAAAGCAATTAAATGACAAGAAGCTTCATGAAAGTATGAGTCAATTGCCACAAGAATATGACCAAGTAAAAAAGCAAATTTATGAATACATAGAAGATTTGGCAAACGATTATGAAATAAAAATGGCATACTATGATAAAAAATTCTATAAACAAGGTTTTGAAGATGCCGTTTTACTACAGTGCAATCTAAAGGAAGAATAGATGATTTTATAAACCGTCTTAATTAAACAAAAAAAGCAAATATTTTAGCAAAAAATGTTTGCTTTTTTTGGTAGTTATGGTAAGATAAAGGATAGGAAAATTTAAAGGAGGTTCTAAATGAAAGGCTATCTTGTTTTGGAAAATGGCAGTATTTATGAAGGCGAGCGAATTGGAGCGGAAAAAGACGTGATTTGTGAAGTTGTTTTTAATACTTCTATGACTGGCTATTTAGAAATTTTTACAGACCCATCTTATGCAGGACAAGGTGTTACAATGACCTATCCATTAATCGGAAACTATGGCTTAACCAAAGAAGACCAAGAATCGAAAAAACCTTGGGTAGAGGCAGTATTTGTGCATGAAATTGCGGAAATGGAAAGCAATTTTAGAAGTAAAATGCATATTTTAGATTTTTTAGAAGAGTATGAAATTCCGGGGTTAACAGGAGTGAATACGAGAAAATTAACAAAAGAATTACGAAATGCTGGTACTATGAAAGGAAAATTAGTAAGCAATATTTCGAACATAGAAGAAACCATAAAAGAGATAAAAGAGTATACCATTTCTCATCTAGTAGAAAAGGTTAGTTCTAAGGAAAAATACACCTGTGGAAATGGCAAAACAAAAATTGCCTTATTTGATTTTGGCGCAAAACAAAATATTATAGAATCTTTACTAAAAAGAGATTGTGAAGTAACCGTATTTCCAGAGGATACTTCTTATCAAGAATTCTTAACTGGTGAATATGAAGGAATTGTTCTTTCCAATGGGCCAGGAAATCCAGAAGATTGCAAAACAGCAATTGAAAACATTAAAAAACTATATGAACAAGCAAAAGTACCAATTTTAGGAATTTGTTTAGGACACCAACTAATGGGATTAGCAACAGGAGCCAAAACTTATAAGCTAAAATATGGTCATCGTGGACCAAACCACCCAGTAAAAGACATCGTAAGCAAAAGAGTGTGCATTACCTCTCAAAACCATGGCTATGCAATTGACGACACAAGCATTAATCCACAAATAGCAGAAGTGTCGCATATAAACATTAATGATGGAACCGTAGAAGGCTTACGCTATATTGGGCACGATATTGTAACGGTACAATACCACCCAGAAGCATGCCCAGGACCAGAAGACTCTAGTTACTTATTTGACGAATTTTTAGAGAGAGTAAGAACCAAATAATGTGCCGGTAGGGGTTGCATACCATGCAACCCAAATCTATGAACAAAACAAGAAAAAAAGGAGAGGAAACCATGCCAAAAAATAAAGAAATCAAAAAAGTATTAGTCATTGGTTCAGGACCAATTGTAATTCGGGCAAGCAGCAGAATTTGATTATGCAGGAACACAAGCCTGTCATGAACTAAAAAAAGAAGGAATTGAAGTTGTATTAGTCAATTCCAACCCTGCCACCATTATGACCGATAAAAACATGGCAGATAAAATTTATATTGAGCCACTAACCAAAAAAACAGTAGAAAAAATATTGGAAATCGAAAAACCAGATAGTATTTTACCAAATTTAGGTGGACAAACTGGTCTAAATATTGCCATGGAGCTATATGAAGACGGATTTTTAGAAACACATGGCATTAAGCTACTCGGTACTTCCCCAGAAGGAATTAAAAAAGCAGAAGATAGACAAGCATTTAAAGACACCATGGAACAAATTGGAGAACCTTGTGTAGCAAGTAAAGTAGTAAATACCTACGAAGATGCCGAAAATTTTGCAAAGGAAATTGGTTTACCAGTCATTGTAAGACCAGCCTATACCTTAGGAGGAACCGGTGGCGGAATTTGTTACACCATGGAAGAACTAGAAGAAACCGCCAAAAGTGGACTTCATTTATCAAGGGTACATCAAGTATTAATCGAAAAATGTATTTCTGGTTGGAAAGAAATTGAATATGAAGTAATGAGAGATAAAAACGGAAGCTGTATTACCATTTGTAATATGGAAAACATTGACCCAGTAGGAGTACATACAGGAGATAGTATTGTAGTAGCACCTTCCCAAACGTTAGCCGATAAAGAATACCAAATGCTAAGAACCTCGGCCATTAAAATTATATCGGCTCTAAAAATTGAGGGAGGCTGTAATGTACAATTTGCACTAAACCCAAACAGTTTCGAATATGCCGTTATTGAGGTAAACCCAAGAGTAAGCCGTTCTTCGGCACTTGCTTCCAAAGCAACAGGATACCCAATTGCGAAAGTTTCTTCCAAAATTGCCATTGGTTATACCTTAGATGAAATTAAAAACGAAGTAACAGGAAAAACCTATGCTTGTTTTGAGCCAGTATTAGACTATGTCATTGTAAAAATTCCAAAATGGCCATTTAACAAATTTTTAACTGCTTCAAGACAACTTGGCACACAAATGAAAGCAACAGGAGAAGTAATGGCAATTGCACCATCGATTGAACAAGCCCTTATGAAAGCCATTCGTTCCTTAGAAGAAAATGTAAACAGCTTAGAATTAGAAAAATTAAAAGAACTTACCAATGAAGAAATACGAGAAGCCCTAAAACAAGTGGATAATGAAAGGATTTTTGTAATTGCCGAAGCCTTAAGAAGAGGAATTAATGTAGACGCTATTCACGAAATTACAACCATTGACAAATTCTTTATTAACAAAATTCAACGATTAGTAAAAGTAGAAAAGCAATTAAAACAAGAAGAACTAACCAAAGAGTTATTAACATTTGCCAAAAAAATGGGATATCCAGACAAGGTCATTGCCACTCTTTGTGGAAAACCAGAACAAGAAATTAAAAAGATAAGAGAAGAAAAAGGGATTATTGCTAACTTCAAAATGGTAGATACTTGTGCTGCCGAGTTTGATGCAAGTACTCCATACTATTATTCAAGTTATGATGAAGAAAATGAGGCAGTCGACAAAACCGATAAAAAGAAAATCCTTGTGCTAGGTTCTGGACCAATTCGTATTGGGCAAGGAATTGAATTTGACTATTGCAGTGTTCACTGTGTATGGGCGCTAAAAGAGAAAGGCTATGAAACTATTATTGTCAATAACAACCCAGAGACCGTTAGTACCGATTTTGATATTGCGGATAAACTATACTTTGAGCCATTAACCAGTGAAGATGTAGAAAACATTGTAAGGTGTGAAAAACCATATGGAGCCATTGTACAATTTGGTGGTCAAACGGCTATTAAACTAACCAAGGCATTAACGGAAATGGGAGTCAAAATTTTAGGCACCAAAGAAGTGGACATGGACCGAGCAGAAGATAGAGAATTATTTGACGAAGCCTTAGAAAAATGTGGTATTCCACGTCCAAAAGGAGAAACAGTATTTACCGTGGAAGAAGGAATTAAAGTAGCAAACGAGCTAAAATATCCTGTACTCGTAAGGCCATCTTATGTATTAGGTGGGCAAGGAATGGCAATTGCGTACAACGATAATGAGGTAAAGGATTTTATTAATGAAATTAACAAAACCGAGCAAGAACACCCAATTTTAGTGGATAAATACATGTTAGGAAAAGAGCTAGAAGTAGATGCTATTTTTGATGGAGAAGATGTGTTAATTCCAGGAATTATGGAGCACTTAGAAAGAGCTGGTATTCATTCAGGAGATAGTATATCGGTATATCCAACCCAACACATTAATATTGAAAACCAAAAAACAATTATTGAATATACCAAGAAAATTGCAAAAGAATTAAATATTCTTGGGGTATTAAACATTCAGTTTATCATTAACCGTGGAAATGTGTATATTATTGAGGTAAATCCACGTTCTAGTAGAACCGTTCCATACATTAGTAAGGTTACGAACTTACCAGTAATTGATATTGCAACCCATGTGATTTTAGGAGAAAAATTAAAAGATATGCCATATGGAACCGGAGTCTACAAACAAAGTGATTACATTGCAGTAAAAATGCCGATTTTCTCATTTGAAAAAATAAAAAATGCCGATACAAGCCTTGGTCCAGAAATGAAGTCAACAGGAGAAGTATTAGGAATTTCAAAGGTATTTTCAGAAGCAATTCTAAAAGCCTTTATTGCAAGTGGAGTAAACATTCCTTATAAAGGAAATGTATTAATCACGGTTCGAGATAAAGACAAAATCGAAATGCTACCACTAGCAAGTAAACTAGATAGTTTAGGATTTCACATTTTTGCAACCTCTGGAACAGCAAATTTCTTAAACGAAAATGGAGTCGAAGCCGAAGTGGTACAAAAAATTTGGGAAGGAGAAAACAGCATTCCAGACTTAATTGGCTCTGGAAAACTATCCTTTATCATTAATACACCAACCAAAGGAAAACACGAATCCAGAGACGGTTTCAAAATAAGAAGACTAGCCGTAGAGTCGAAAATTCCATGTTTTACCGCACTAGACACGGTAGAAGCATTATACGAAGCATTAGAAAAAGGCACCAAAGAAGAAGACCTAACACCAGTGGATATCGGAAGAATATAAATGACCTAAGCTATCGCCTTTGGCGATTACCAATAATGGCTATAAAGTTAGAATAATTTGAAGGGCAGGCCTTAAAGCCTGTCCTTCAAAGAAAAAACAACGAAAGGAAGGCATCAAATTCACATAGAAAAAGGAGAAAATAATGGAGCAAAACCAAATTCCATATACCATCATTCGAAGCAACATTAAAAACCTATATCTACAAATAAAAGATGGAAATCTAATTGTAAAAGCACCAAAAACATTTTCTAAAGAACAGATTCAAAAAATAGTGCTTGAAAAGCAAAATTGGATTGAAAAAAATCTACAAAGAAGCCTTCAAAAGCAAGAAAACAAACCACAATATGAGCAAGACGAATTTGTACAAATCGTAACCCAAAATATGAAAGAATTAATAAAAATAACAGACTTAAGACCAAACAAAGTAAGAATAAGAGAAATAAAATACGCATGGGGCACTTGTTCTAGTGGAAAAAACATAACGATTAATCAAAAACTAATATGCCATACAAAACAAGCAATTCGCTATGTTATTTTACATGAATTATGCCATTTAAAATACATGAACCACAGTAAGAAGTTTTGGGAGTTGGTAGAAACGTACATGCCAAGTTATAAGGAAGCAAGAAGAGAATTGAAGGAATGAAATCAATTTTCTTATGCTTCAATGGGTTCTTTTTGCTTTCGAAAACTTAGATGTAGTAAAATTGGGGTAATAAAAGTAACTAAAAATACCGTAATAACAATAATCGAGAAGATTTCTTCGTTAATAAGACCAATGCGTTTTGCTTCATCAATCATAATAAAAGCCATTTCTCCACGGGTTGCCATACCAATGCCAATTTGCAAACATTCCCTTTTTTTATACCCACACAATTTTGCACCAAAACCATTTCCGATGATTTTACTAATAATCGTAATGGCAGTAAACAACAAAATAAATTGCCAAATGTAAGAAGGAAACGATAAACTAGTAAGCTTTAATCCAATGCTTGCAAAAAACATAGGAGAAAATAGCATATACACTAGTACATCAATTTTATTTTTAATAAATTTTCCTTGTTTCGTATTACCAACCACAAGCCCTGCAATATAAGCACCAATAATACCACTAACACCAAATTTTTGGGCAAGATAAGAAAGTAATAATGCAAAAGCAAGAGAAAAAATAGGTAATTCCTCTTTTCTAGGTAGTTTTTCCTCTAACCATTCTAAAAATCGGAACATAACAAATCCGAATACCAATGGCAAGTATAAAGAAACCAATAATTTTAAGAAGTAGGATAATGGTAGTGGAAAAAGAAAAATTTCCTTTATTTAAAATAAATGTTAAAAAGATAACACCAATAATATCATCTACAACTCCTGCACCTAAAATGGCGGTACCAACATTGGTTTTTAGTTTTTTCATTTCCATTAAAGATTCGACGGTAATACTAACCGAAGTTGCGGTAATTACAATACCAAAAAATAGATTTAAGGAATTGTTAAACGTATAGCATTTACTAAATAAAAAGCCAAACAATAAGGGAATAACAACTCCAAGGCTAGCAATGATGACAAACTTCTTAGTGCCTGCCATAAATTTTTTCAAACTTGTTTCCATTCCTGCTAAAAACATAATAAAAATAATACCAAGATTTGCCAAAAATTCTAAAATCGTATTAGACTGGATGAGATTAAAAACAGCGGGTCCTAAAACAACACCTGCAATCAATCCACCGAGCATTTTAGGCATATGAATTTTGTAAGTAGCCATACTAAAAATTTTGACAAATAAAATAATTAATCCAATATCAAGTAAAAATTTGTAATCCATGTACATTTCTCCTTTGTAAGTTTTAACTTTTATCATTATATCACAAAAAGTATTGTATAAATCATTTTTTTTAGTATATAATCTAGGTAATAAAAATAAAAGAAGTTTGAAAAAATAGTAGCAATATAAGCTATTTTTATCAAATTTTGTATCTTGTAGGAAAGGAAGGTTAAAAAGAATATGCAACAAAAAGTAAAAGTGGTTCAATATGGAACCGGAAAAATGGCAGTTTATACGATGCGATATGTTTATGAAAAAGGGGGAGAAGTTGTTGGGGCAGTGGATGTAAACCCAGAAGTCATTGGAAAAGACATTGGTGAAATTATGGGGGAAGCAAAAAAAGGAGTTACTATAACAGCCCTAGAAAATGCAGAAGAAATGCTAAAACAAGTAAAACCAGATATTTGCGTGGTAGAAACCAGAAGTTTATTTAGTGAGGTACAAGATGCATTACTTCTATGTGCAAAACTAGGAATTAATGCCATTACTACTTGTGAAGAGGCATTTTTCCCAATGAACTCAAACCCAGTTGCTACAAAACAGATTGATGAACTGGCAAAGAAAAATAATTGTACCATTACAGGAAGTGGATACCAAGATATCTATTGGGGACAACTAGTAAGTTCCATTGCAGGTTCTACCCAAACCATTAAAAAAATAAAAGGAAGTTCAAGCTACAATGTGGAAGACTATGGAATTGCACTTGCTGAAGCACATGGAGCAGGATTAACCTTAGAAGAATTTGAAAAACAAGTTGCTTCTTCGGATAATATATCTGAGGAAGAAAGAAATAAAATCATTGAAAAAGGAGAATTTGTACCATCTTATATGTGGAATGTAAATGGTTGGTTATGCGAAAAATTAGGACTAACGGTAGAATCCCAAACCCAAAAATGTATTCCACAAACCCATACAGAAGATATTTTTTCTGCTACCTTAAACATGACTGTAAAAGCAGGAAATGCCACAGGAATGAGTGCAGTCGTAACCACAAAAACAAAAGAAGGCATTACCTTAGAAACCGAATGTATTGGAAAAGTATATTCAAGCGAAGATTATGACAAAAACGAATGGACCATAGAAGGAGAACCAACAACCACCATAACCGTAGCAAAACCACAAACGGTAGAACTAACTTGTGCTACCATCGTAAACCGCATCCCAGATGTTATTAATGCAAAACCTGGCTATGTTCCAACTGAACAAATAGGAGAGCTAAATTTTAAAATAAAACCATTACAGGAATACGTAAAATAATAAGAACCTTCCGTCTTACTTTGTGAGACGGAAAATTCTATTTGCATAATTTTCGAATTCGTAGTACAATAGCAAGAAACAAAAGAAATGGAAATAGGAATGATGAAACAAAGTGTAAAAAGAAAAATAGGATTAACAGTAAAAAAGAACTTTATATGGGTAATTGTACTGTTATGTATGATTGCATTTTTTGCGATTATTGAAGAAGTATTAGAAAACGAAATATGGCGATTTGATGATGGTGCTTATCGTTTAATTTCTAGCTTAATTTCAAACCCAGTTACTTCGATTTTTATGGTGATTACCAATTTAGGAGGAGCCATTGGAATTGTTACAACGACCATTTTAATATTAATTTTTATGAAACATAAAAAGTATAAATTTCATATTGTATTTAATTTGGGAACAGTACTTATTTTAAATCAAATGATAAAATACATTGTACAACGCCCACGCCCAATCGAACATAGAATTATCGACCAAGCAGGTTATAGTTTTCCATCACGGACACTCTATGGTAAGTATGGCATTTTATGGATTTTTGATTATTTTAATTTATCATAATATTAAAAATAAATCTTTAAAATGGGGGCTTTGCATTGGGCTTACGTTTCTTATTTTACTAATTGGTGTAAGCCGAATTTATCTTGGCGTACACTATGCAAGTGATGTAATTGGAGGCTTTTGCTTATCCATTTCGTATTTAATTGTTTATACAAAAATGATAGGAAAAAGCATAAAAAATGAAAAAAATTAGAAAAAGTGTGATATACTATCAAGAGGAAGAAAATTTAGTGTGCAACGTGAAAAGTTTTTTATACGAAATTAGATATTTCAAAAACAAATTAAGGGAAGGAAGGAATTTTTTATGGTAGAAAGAAGAAAAATTGTATTAATAGGAACTGGGTTTGTGGGAATGAGTATGGCATATTCTCTTTTAAACCAAGGAGGAGTAAACGAGCTTGTTTTAATTGATGTCGTAAAAGAAAAAGCACAGGGAGAAGCAATGGATTTATCCCATGGTATGCCTTTTGCACCAACCAAAATGGATATTAAAGCAGGAGACTATTCCGAATGTAAAGATGCCAATATTGTTGTTATTACCGCAGGGTTAAACCAAAAACCAGGGCAAACACGCTTAGAACTTGCAAAAGCCAATGCCAATATCATGAAAGATATTACCAAACAAGTGGTAGCAAGCGGATTTAAAGGAATTTTCGTAGTAGCAAGCAATCCTGTCGACTTAATGACCTATGTGGTATATAAAACCTCTGGTTTTCCAAAAGAAAAAGTAATTGGTTCAGGAACGGTATTAGATACCGCAAGACTTCGTTTCTTAATTGGAGAGTATTTACAAGTAGCAAGCAAAAATGTGCATGCCTACATTATGGGAGAACATGGCGATTCTTCTTTCGTTCCATGGAGTCATTGCTATGTAGGTTGTAAAAAGATGATCGATGTGATGAAAGAAAATGGAAAAGATTTTAGCGATTTAGATAAAATTTATACCGAAGTACAACAAGCTGCCTATGAAATTATTAATAAGAAAAAGGCGACCTACTATGGAATAGGAATTGCCCTAACAAGGCTAATAAAGGCAATTTTAGGAGATGAAAATGCCATTATGCCAGTTTCTATTTATCAAAACGGAGAATATGGGCATACGGGAATGTTTATTGGGGTACCAGCCATTATTAATCGAAACGGAGTAAAAGAAATGATAGAACTAAAACTAGAACCACAAGACCAAGAAAAATTCGATAACAGTTGTAAGCTATTAACCAAAATGATAGAAGAAGAAATTAATCCGGTTTTAGAGCAAGAATAAAATGAAGAAATAAGGAAATCGATTCTATCAAATAAACATAGAAAAGAGAAAATAAATGGAAGAAATAACCAAAAAACTATTTTTATTAGCTGACCCAAAATACCAAGAATTTCATAGTTCCTTGTGTCCAGGAACTAATAATATAATAGGGGTACGAGTGCCAGTTCTTCGTGGAGTTGCAAAAGAGATTGTAAAATCCGATTGGAGAGCATTTTTAGAAAAGAAAAAAAGTGAATATTATGAGGAAGTTATGTTACAAGGCATGGTAATTGGACTTGCAACTATGGAAATGGAAGAACGATTTTCTTACTTAAAAAAATTTATTCCTCAAATTAATAATTGGGCAGTATGTGATGTTACCTGTGCAGGCTTAAAGTTTGCAAGAAAACATCAAGAGCAAGTATGGGATTTTTTAATGCCATATCTAAATTCAAAAAGGGAATTCGAAATTCGATTTGGCGTAGTGATGCTATTAGATTTTTATATAACGCAAAACTACATCGAAAAAGTATTAGAAATATTAAACGAACTAAAACATGAAGGGTATTACGTAAAAATGGCAGTAGCATGGGCTATTTCTGTTTGCTATATTAAGTTTCCAAAAGAAACGATGAGATTGTTACAAGACAATAAATTGGATAATTTTACGTATAATAAAGCCTTACAGAAAATAGTCGAATCTTACCGAGTGAGTAAACAAGACAAGGAAATCATACGAGCTATGAAACGAAAGAACTAAAAAATCCCCCTAAGATAAATGATCTTTGGGGATTTTTTAGTTCTTTCAAAAGCAATAATCTTATAACAATCTTTTTAATTTGTTTTGTGAATCCGTTTCTAAAGCATAAACGGTGTCGATATCATCGCGCAAAAATCGAATTTGCTTTTCAAGAGATGTAATTTTTGCCGCATTTGCATTAATCATTTCAGTCAATTTAGCAGTATTATCATCGATTTTCTTATTGAGTTTAGCGTAATTATCATCAATCTTCTTATCTAGCTTATCAAATTTTGCATCGAATTTTGCTTCTAAAGATTTTAGACCATCCAATAGCAAAGTCTGATTTTGTGCGAATATAGTCATGGTTTGCTGAATTTGCCTTATCATATCAAGCATAATAGTATCATTGTTTTGATTTTCCACTGGGTTTCACCTCCTATCTTTATTAGAATTATTTTAGCCCAATGGTTTTCAAACTCTCCATTTGCTATCCTAACATAAGAAAAAAGAATTGTCAACATATATTTACAAAAAAGCAAAAAACTTGCAAAAAAAGTGTTTGACAAATACAAATAGATATGATACAATATTTAACTGTAATCCGCTTAATTAAGGTTCATAAAGGTTAAATTCGTTTAACTACCTACATTTTTGGATTAGCGAGTATACAAAAAAGGGAGGTGTACATAGAATGTACGCAGTAATTGAAAGTTGTGGAAAACAATACAAAGTAGCAGAAGGTGATGTTGTATTTTTCGAAAAACTTGATGTTGAAGAAGGAAAAAAAGTAACGTTTGATAAAGTTGTTTTCGTTTCCGATGGAGAAAAAATCGAAATTGGAGCTCCTTATGTAAAAGATATCAAAGTAGAGGGAAAAGTAATTGCACACGGAAAAGCAAAAAAAATCATTGTTTTCAAATATAAGGCAAAAAAGAACTATAAGAGAAAACAAGGACACAGACAACCATACACAAAGGTTGAAATTACAGGAATTAAAAAGCCAGCTGCAAAGAAAACAGCAGCCAAAGAAGAACTTGCAAAAGTAGAAGAAAAATAAGAGTAAATAAAATCCAACTGATGGAAGGAGTGAGAAAACATGGCTCATAAGAAAGGTCAAGGTAGTGTTAAAAACGGAAGAGACAGTGAGTCAAAACGTCTTGGGGTAAAACGTGCAGATGGTCAATTTGTATTAGCAGGAAATATATTAATCAGACAAAGAGGAACTCATATACATCCAGGAACTAATGTAGGAAAAGGTAGTGATGATACTTTGTATGCATTAGTAGATGGAACTGTTAAATTTGAAAGACTAGGAAAAGAGAAAAAGAAAGTAAGTGTTTACCCAAGCGTGGAAACCGTAGAAGCAAAATAAATATGTATCTTAGGACAACTCTAGAAAAGAGTTGTCTTTTTTTTGAAAATACAGTATAATAGAAATACTTATCATCAAAAAGGGGGAAACAAAATTGGAAAAAAAGAAAATATTAACAGGCGATAGACCAACGGGGAAATTGCATATAGGGCATTATTTTGGCTCGTTGCAAAATAGGGTAAAACTTCAAAATGAATATGAAACTTTTATTGAAGTAGCAGATGTGCAAGCGTTAACCGATAATTTTGCTAATCCAGAGAAGGTAAAAAACAATGTAAAAGAAATTGTAATGGATGAACTAGCGGTAGGAATTGACCCAAATAAAGTAACCTTTTTCTTACAATCGATGATACCAGAAATTGCAGAATTAACGGTATTTTATTCAAATCTTGTTACGATTGCAAGACTAGAAAGAAACCCAACCGTAAAAACGGAAATTGCACAAAAAAGAGATATTTTTGGAGAAAGTGTAACCTATGGTTTTTTAGGGTATCCAGTAAGCCAAGCAGCAGACATTACAGCCTTTGATGCAAACCTAATACCAGTAGGAGAAGACCAATTACCATTAATTGAACAATGTAGAGAAATTGTAAGAAAATTTAATAGTATCTATGGAGAAACCCTAAGAGAACCACAAGCGTATTTAGGAGAAAATAAAAGAATTAAAGGATTAGATGGAAACGAGAAAATGGGGAAATCATTAGGAAATGCCATTTATTTAAGTGATAGCGAAGAAGAAATTACCAAAAAAGTAATGAGTGCCATAACCGATCCTGCAAGAATAAAAAAAGACGACCCAGGTAATCCTAACATCTGTATGGTAGCGTATTATCACAACCTATTTAGTTTAGGAGAAGTAAAAAGCATTTGTGAAGAATGCAAAGCCGGAAAACGAGGATGTGTTTCTTGTAAAAAGCAATTAATTAAAAATATTGTAGAACATCTAGCACCAATTCGAGAAAAAAGACACTATTATGAAGAACGACCAAAAGAAGTAAAAGAAATTCTACTAGAAGGAACCAATCAAGCAAGAAAAGAAGCACGTATCACAATGGAAAAAGTAAAACAAGCAATGAAATTAGATTATTGTTAATTAGGAGTCCGGCATTTCGTCCACAAGACGGAATTGAGGGAGAAGATAATGACTTATATTAAAGGAGAAGGGTATGTTTACAGATTATGCTAAAATAGTAATTAAATCAGGAAATGGTGGAAATGGTGCTGCTACGTTTCGTAGAGAAAAGTATGTAGCAGCAGGTGGTCCAGATGGTGGAGATGGTGGAAAAGGTGGAAGTGTTTATTTTGTTGTCGATAAGGATATGAACACACTACTTGATTTTCGTTATAAAAAAATATTTAAAGCAGAAAATGGACAAAATGGTAGTGGGAATAACTGTTATGGAAAAAAAGGAGAAGATTTATACATTGGTGTTCCACAAGGAACCATTGTAAGAGACTCTGTAACGGGGCGAGTGCTTGCCGACTTATCGGAAGAAAACCAAAAAGAACTTGTACTTCCTGGCGGAAGAGGTGGAAAAGGAAATGTACATTTTGCAACCTCTACAAGACAAGCACCAAGGTTCTCGCAAGACGGAGAGAAAGGGCAAGAAAAAGAAATCATTTTAGAATTAAAACTATTAGCCGATGTAGGATTAATTGGGTTTCCCAATGTTGGAAAATCGACATTCCTTTCAAGAGTTACTTCAGCAAAACCCAAAATTGCGGACTATCATTTTACCACTATTATTCCAAACTTAGGAGTGGTTAAATCGCTCTATGGGGACAGCTTTGTGATTGCGGATATCCCCGGAATTATAGAAGGAGCAAGCACAGGAGTAGGGCTTGGTATTCAATTTTTAAGACATATTGAAAGAACAAGATTATTACTTCATGTAGTAGATGTTTCAGGAGCTGAGGGAAGAAACCCAGTACAAGACGTAAAAACCATTAATGAAGAATTAAAAAGTTATAGTGAAAAATTAGCAACAAGAAAACAAATTCTTGTTGCCAATAAAGTAGATGTTATGCAAAACCAGGACTTACTAAAACAATTACAAACACTAGCCAAAGAACAAGACTTAGAATTATTTACCATATCAGCAGTAACCGGAGAAGGAATCGATGCACTAATGAACCGAGTAACCGAAATGTTAAAACAATTACCAAAAGAAGAACTAATCGAAGTAGAAGAAAAAATGGTATATACCCTAGAAGATAAAAATGAATTCACCATTACCAAAGAAGGGGAAGAATACTATATAGAAGGACCAGCTATAGAAAGACTTATGGGAAGAATTAATATAGGAGATAATGAGTCTATGCATTACTTTACAAAAGTAATAAAACAACTAGGAATTGAAGAAGAACTGCTAAAAAAAGGCGTAAAAGAAGGAGATACGGTTAAGTTTTTAGAATGGGAATTTGAGTGGTATCGATAAAAAAGAGAGGGTCAAACAAAATTTTCAAAAAAGTTCAAACTTTTGTTTGACTTTTTCTTTTTTTTGTGATACGATGGTAACAAACTAAGAAAAAGGGAGTGATTTGGTTTGAAGAAAAAAGATCCAAATGAATTAGGAAAAAGAGAGAAAGCCATATTAAAGTTTATTGAAAAGCAAATAGCATTAAACTGCTATCCACCATCTGTAAGGGAAATTGGAAAAGCAGTTGGGCTAAAATCAACCGCAACGGTACATGGGTATCTTGCTAAACTAGAAGAAAAAGGATACATTAAAAAAGAATCGCAAAAAGGAAGAACCTTAAAACTATTAAAAGGCGGATTAGGAGAAAACAAAAATCAAACACAAATGAAAGAATTCTATTCTGGAAAAGAAATGGTAGAAGTACCAGTAATCGGAAAAATTACAGCAGGAGCACCAATCCTAGCCGTAGAAAATATTACTGATACGTTCCCAATTCCAATCGATTTTGTAGGAAACAGCGAATCCTTCATGCTAACCGTTAGAGGAGAAAGTATGATAGAGGCAGGAATTTTGGATGGAGACTACATTTTAGTAAAAAGACAAGAAAGTGCAAACAACGGAGAAATTGTAGTAGCTTTAATCGAAGACGAAGCAACCGTAAAAACCTTTTATAAAGAAGCAGACCATATTCGTCTACAACCAGAAAATTCTACAATGGACCCAATCATTGTACCAGACTGCAAAATCCTTGGAAAAGTATCTGGCGTATTTCGTAAAATGTAAAAATAAGAAAGGTATGTAAATCTAAAAATGAAAGAACTAACAGGGAAATTTCATGAAATTTCCCTGTTAATAAACTCATATAACTTGACAAGAGATATAATATATGATAATACATTTATGTAACTATTGTTGTTGTCATGCTCTATAGAGCAAGGAGGAATTTTATGCAACTGAGAATTGAGACAAATATACGGGTAAAAAAGATAAAAAATCCCGTGAAAGCAAGAGATATTGATTTAGGGATTTGTTCCATTGTTCAAGTACTGAATGAAGATAATAAATGGTGCTTTGTAGGAATAACTCCATACTACGATAATGCTTTCTATGCTGCGGAGTATATAAATGCTTCGATTAAAAACAATGAAAAATCTATAGTAGTTGATTTTATCTCTTAAGAGGTGATACCTTTTGCATATAAAGCAAGCCACAGATATTAACCTATGGTTTGCTTTATTGCCCATTAAAAAGAAAAACCATTCTTGAAGTATAAGAATGGTTTTTTCTTTTATCTCTTACTAAATTGTGGAGCACGACGTGCTTTTTTAAGACCGTATTTCTTTCTTTCTTTCATACGAGGATCTCTTGTTAAGAATCCGTTTGTTTTTAAATCTGGTCTAAATTCACTGTTTGCTTCGTTTAATGCTCTTGCAATACCATGGCGGATTGCTCCTGCTTGACCGGTGTATCCTCCACCAGTTACGGTACAAATAACATCGTATTTTGCAAGTGTATTGGTAACGGTTAATGGTTGTCTTACAATTACTTTTAGGGTTTCTAAACCAAAATATTCATCAATATTTCTACCATTTATAGTAATTACTCCAGTTCCTTCTACTAAGCGAACTCTTGCAATTGAACTTTTTCTTCTACCTGTACCATAGAACATCATTTTTTCTTTTTTTGCTTTAGGCATTTCATTTTCCTCCTTAACCTTTCTAGAATTCCCATTTTTCTGGTTTTTGTGCTTCGTTTTCATGTACATCACCAGCATATAATCTTAATTTCTTCACCATTTGTCTACCTAAACTATTGTGTGGTAACATTCCTTTTACAGCATGCATCATGGCTTTTTCTGGTTTTTTTGCAAGTAAGTCTCTTGCCACAATTTCTTTCATTCCTCCTATGTAACCAGAATGATGTCTGTAAACTTTTTGGTCTAATTTATGACCAGTTAAAATCACTTTTGAACAATTTAAAATAATGACATGATCACCAGCATCCATATTTGGTGTATAGGTTGGTTTGTGTTTTCCTCTTAATAGTTTAGCAGCTTCAGTTGCAACTCTACCTAAAGGTTTGCCTTCCGCATCGATGATATACCATTTTCTTTCAATTTCCTCTTTTTTGATACTGTATGTTGTATTATTCATGGTAATAAATACCCTCCATTCTTAAATTTCTATCATTTTCTTTTGGTTAGAAATTCTCTATAAACTACCGGGGAGAAGTTTATATATCGTTTTCTAACACATAATGCTTAATTATTCTAATACAAATTGGGAAAAAAGTCAAGTTTTATTCGAGAATTTGTTTACATTTTAGTAGAAATGATGATATAATACATAAAGGAAAAATAGGTTTATAGGTAGCCCTTAAAAAAACCTAAATAGAGTACAAGGGATGAAGAGAAATGAAAATGAGTTTACGAACGTTTTGTTTTATATTAATTAGCATAGTATGTGTGTTTGCTGTAGTAATGGCGTTATATGTACAGTTTGTAGGTAATACACCAGAGCCAACCAATACAATACCAAATCCAGTTGGAATGGAAGAGGAAAATAAAAATCTGGCGGAAAAATTTAAGACACAATTTGAAAATCGATTAGACTATCAAAACAGTGGGGTAGATACACTAGGAGTAACCAAAAAAGATGCCAGTAAAGATATCATTTATACCGTAGTAGAAACAAAAAGAGTCGTAGAAAATCGTTATGATATTGACTTACATGTTCCGATTATTAATATTTCCAATAATACTTCTGTGGAACTGTTCAATAAAAAAATTCAATCGTTATTTGTAGATAAAGCAAATGATATTATGAAAAATGCAACACAAAATACCATTTATAGTATCGATTATATGGCATATGTAAATACCAATATTTTATCACTTGTGATTCGTTCTACCTTAAAAGAGGGAAACAATCCACAAAGAGTAATTATTCAAACTTACAACTATAATTTGAGTACCAATGAAGAGATTTTCTTAAATCAAATTTTAGAGATTAAAGGATTAAACAAAGAAAAGGTAGAAAATACAATAATCACACAAGTAAAGCTTGCAAATGAAGAAGCGCAAACGTTGAAACATTTAGGATATAATGTGTATACAAGAGATTTGAATAGTAATATATATAAACTAGAAAATACCGATAATTATCTATTAGGGCCAGATAATAAACTATATTTAGTGTATCCATATGGAAATGCAAATTTTACGGATGAAATGGATGTCATTGTATTTTAATTAAAATAAGGAAAATATGAATATGAAAGAAGAAATATTAGAATTATGTCAAAGGTATAAAAAATAAGCGACCAATTTTCTGGTCGCTTTTTGAAAATAAAAGGGGATGTTTTAAATATAAGAAAAGTTTCTTATTAATTCTTTCTTATACTTTTCATGTTCTTATCTTATAAAACAATTTTGTCCATTTTGTGAACGAAACGTGGAAAGCCTGCAAATTGATTATGAAGAAAATATTAAGGCTGTTTTGTTGGTTGTTCGGCAAGGGTTAAAGAGATATCCATTTCTTGCCCATTACGATTTACTTTTAGAGTCATTTGGTCACCAATGGCATGTGCATTTTTAATTTCATTTAATTCATCCATAGTTTTTACGGTTTTTCCATCTGCTCCAATAATAACATCACCTGTTTTAATACCTGCTTTTTCTGCCGAGGAAAAGGTTTCTACTTCTTTTACGTAAATACCAACCACTAGTTTATTGTAGTCTGCGGTTTTTTGGTCTAAATCAATTCCAGTAATACCAATATATGGCCTTTTTACACTACCATGATTGATTAATTGTTCATAAATTTCTTTGGTAGAATTAATCGGAATGGCAAATCCCATACCTTCAATTCCAGTACCAGAAAGCTTTAGTGTGTTTACTCCAATGACTTTTCCTTCTGCATTTACCAAAGCACCACCGCTATTTCCAGAGTTAATGGCAGCATCGGTTTGGATTAAGGTAAATGTTTTTCCATCTGTGTCGGTTACTTTACGATTAACAGCACTAATAATACCAGCAGTTACACTACTTTCTAATCCTAAAGGATTTCCAATTGCCATAGAAAATTCCCCTACTTGTACTTTACTCGAATCGCCAAGTTCGGCAGGCGTTAATCCAGTTTTATCGATTTTAATAACGGCAAGGTCGGTTTGTTCATCGGTTCCAATAATGGTGGCAGGGTATTCGGTTTCATCATTATACAAATAAACACTTAATTTATTTGCTTTTCCTAATTCATAAAAAGAATTGGTTGAAGTCGAATTTACAATATGGTTATTAGTTAAAATGTAACCATCTTCTGTAATGATAATACCAGAACCTTCTGCAGAGGCAGTAGTAGAGTTACGAAGAAACATGGAGTTTGCGGTATATTCTACTTTAATTCCAACAATCGAAGGACGAACCTTACTTGCTACCTTCATTCCTGTTTCGGAATAATTGGTAAGAGAGATACTAGTTAAACTACTAGGTGTTTCGACATTTCCGTGAAGGAGATGAAGTTTGCACAAATTCGGTTTTTCCCATTAAATAGGTACGAATTTGTGGTACTCCAAAACAGGTTCCTACTACTAAAGTAGCACCTAAAACACCAGAACAAAACGGTAATAAAATACTTTTTGAAAAGCTATTTGTTGCTTTCTTTTCTTTTTTGGGTTCTGACATATCGATAACTTGATATGTTTGTTTGTGATTTGAATTTTCTTCCATAAATAAAACCTCCAATAATAATAAAATATCCATACGTCAAACTTATCATACAATACTTTTGTGAAAAAAGTGTGAAAAGCATAAAAAATCATAAAATTTTATTGAAATAATGATGGACTATCGATATAATATAAGAAGAAAATGAAAATAAACTTAAAAATAGGGGAGGTATATTTATGAAAAAGGAAAAGAAGGAAAAAGGAATTACCATTGTAGCACTAACGATTACGGTAATTGTTTTAATTATTTTAGCATCGATTGGTATTTATACAGGAAGTGAAATTATCAAACAAGCAAATTTGCAAAATATTAATACCAATATGATGTTAATTCAGGCAAAAACAAAGACCATTTCCGAGCAAGCAAAGTTTAATAAAGATACCTCAAATTATAAAGGAACCAAAGTGACCGAAGTAACGGACAATAAAGAGGTAGAAAAATTGCTTTCGGAAAACAAAATAGAAGATAGTGAGAATTGTTATTTGTTATTACAAAACGATTTGAATGAAATGGGATTAGAGAAAGTAAAACAAGACAGTGGGTATATTGTTAATTACGAAACCAACGAGATTATCTATGTAAAGGGATTTGAAAACAAAGATAAAACCTACTACAAACTTTCCGAAATGAAAGATTTAAAAGTAGATGAAGAAGTAGCAGAACAAGAAAAATAGACTATAATTATTGCATACAAACCCCGAAGCAATTACAAAAAAGCCCCTTTAACAAGGGGGCTGCCGCAAAGCGGCTGGGGGTTCTTAAAAAGGACAATACAATAAAACGAAAAGCGATAAATTAAATGTAGAAGGAACAAAATAACGATGAAAGAAAAAGAAGAACTAAGATTAGTGCAATTAAAGAAAATAGAAGAAAACATTTATGAAAAACACCCAGAAATTCAGTATATTTGTGGAATTGATGAAGCAGGAAGAGGACCACTTGCAGGCCCCGTTGTAGTAGCCTCAGTCATTATGCCGAGAAATTCTATGATTGAAGGAGTAAATGATTCCAAAAAAGTTTCCGAAAAGAAACGTGAGGTTTTATACGAAAAAATTATGGAAGAGGCAATCAGTTATGGAATTGGTATTATCGACCAAAAAGAAATTGACGAAATCAATATTTTAGAAGCAACCAAAAAAGGACTTACCACTTCTCTAAAAGAATTAAGCACAAAACCAGATGTCATATTAGTAGATGCCTTAAAAGAAATTAATACCTTAGAAATTCCGTACCAGTCTATCATAAAAGGGGATGCACTATGTTACAGTATTTCAGCAGCTTCTATTTTAGCCAAAGTAACAAGGGATCGAATTATGAGACAGTGGGATGAAATTTACCCACAATACGGATTTGAAAAACACAAAGGTTATGGAACCCAAATGCATATTGAAGCTATTAAAGAATACGGATTATGCCCAATCCACAGGAAAAGTTTTACGAAAAATTTTATTTAAAGGGAAAGTTCATCTTTCTCTTTTTATTATGAAAGTAATAAAGTTTCTTAAGTACCTCACCCACAGGCTTTGCCTGTGCGGTGGATCAGGTTCTTATACTTAAAAAGAAAAGGAAGGAGAAAAATATGAATATTGTTGAGATAATAACCAAAAAAAGAGATAAAAAAGAACTAACAAAAGAAGAAATTGAATATTTTATAGAAGGCTATACGAAGGGAAGTATAACCGATTACCAAGCAGCTGCTTTGGTAATGGCAATTTACTTAAATGGTATGACAGATGAGGAAATTACGAGTTTAACATTAAGTATGGCACATTCTGGTGAAATGCTAGATTTATCTGTATTTGGAAAAAATGTAGTAGATAAGCATAGTACGGGTGGGGTAGGAGATAAGGTAACGCTAATTTTAGCACCAATCATCGCTTCTTTTGGAATACCAGTAGCAAAGATGTCTGGAAGAGGTTTAGGTTTTACTGGTGGAACCATTGATAAACTAGAATCCATTCCCGGCTATTGTACTAATATTTCGACCAGTGAATTTATCGAGAATGTAAAAAAGATTGGAATTAGTTTAATTGGACAAACCTTAAACCTAGCACCAGCCGATAAAAAAATATATGCCTTGCGTGATACCATTGCATGCACGGACAGCCTTCCATTAATTGCTTCTAGCATTATGAGTAAAAAAATAGCAGCAGGAGCAAACAAAATCGTACTAGATGTTACTTGTGGAAATGGAGCTTTCATGAAAACCGAAGAAGAGGCAAAAAAATTAGCTCACATGATGAACCGAATTGGAGCATTAGCCGAAAAAGAAACACTTTGTGTGATTACCAATATGGAGGAACCATTAGGTTATGCAGTAGGAAATAACCTAGAAGTAATTGAAGCAGTTAAGTTTTTAAAAGGCAATATGCCAGAAGATGTAAAAGAAGTCGTACTAACGTTAGGAGCTTATATGATAAAACTAGCAGGACTTGGTGACAATATTGAACAAAACAAACAAAAGATGTTAGAAAAAATAGAAACAGGCGAGGCTTATCAAAAATTTGTAGAACTAGTACAAAACCAAGGCGGAGATACCACTTATTTAGAAAACACCGAACAATTTAAAAAAGCCAAATACATCTTAGAAGTAACTGCTACAAAAACAGGCTATATAAGCAAACTTCCAGCAAGAGATGTAGGAGAATTATCTGGCAAACTAGGAGCAGGAAGAGTAAAAAAAGAAGACCCAATCGATGAAACCGTAGGAATTACATTAAAAAAGAAGAAAGGGGATTTTGTAAAGATGGGAGAAACATTAGCCTACATTCATGCCTCGGAAGAAGAAAAGGGAAAACAAGCGGTAAAAGAATTACAAGAAATATATGAAATTCAAGAAAATAAAATAGAAAAAGACAAGACGATTATTGATGTTATTATTTAAGGGAATTCTATATCGACTAGTTTAAATGTATTTTTTATAAAAAGAGCAAAGAATATTACTCAATTCTTTGCTCTTTTTGTTTCTTATTCCTACATATATGTCTGCATTTTTATGAAAGGGCAAAAACCACCAAAAGAGAAAATATTCACTTGACAATATTTATACATAATGGTAAAGTAAAGACATAAATAAATGTGTACCTCTAACAATAGAATACAAAAGGTTCTTATAATGCTATTGTTATTTTAAGAAAAATATACGTATTTATGGAAAATGTAAGCAACAAGAGAAAAAATGAAAAAAGGAGGTAAAAGAGAAAAAATGAAAAAAGGAGGTAAAAGAGAAAAAATGCATAAAAAAGAAAAGTTATGTAAAATGACTATAGGGGCACTGCTCCGAGGAAATACCTGTAAGACAGACATTACTATGTCTTATCTACATCAAAACAAGGCAGGTATCACATTGGTGGCACTCGTAATCACCATTATTATATTATTAATATTATCTGCTATAATTGTTACTCTAGGAGTAGGACAAAATGGAATATTACAACGAGCACAATATGCAAGGAAAGAATATGAAGGAGCACAAGTAAATGAGTCGAAAACGTTAGAAGATTTATATACATTGAATTTTGAAAAAAAAGATCAAAACATCAATATGGCATTAGAAGTAAAAGAATGGTTAAAAAGATTAGGAAATGAAGCGATTACAGTAGACGACATAGTAAATAAGAAATTATTAAACAAATTAATGAATTCCAAAAATGCGGTAGATTACATGGTAACCAATAATCAAATTATGGAAGCTGTTTTAAATTCAGAGGATGCGATAAGAGAATTATCAAAATCAGATTATGCAGGCTATAAAATTTATACGAATAATGAATTATGGGAAAAACTAAAAGCATGTGAATATTTTAATGTATTTCATGAAAATCGTTCAATTGTACCGATATTAACAAATAATACATCATCGGAATTAGGGACTGCGGAAGCAAGTTATGCAGTAGAATTTCCAGCTTATTCGGTGTTTGGAGAAAATCAAGTATGGATACCAGCTTATGAAAATGCATCCCCAAAAGGAGCATATGCAAGATTTTATTTTAACGAAGAAAATTATGTAGTATATGCATATAGTTTTGACACAACCATGAATGGTTATGGATATGCAAGCTCAGCAACAATTAATATTATTGGAAAAAAGGCAGAAGAATGGAAGCCATTAGAGGAGGAGATTCAAGTTGCATATAATAGTGGAGTAACAAGAAATTATTCAGAAATCATCGATTCGAAAGAGGTAGTAAATGGAGTAGGTCTACAATTTACATCAGATACAGTAATAAGAACAGGATCATATTGTGGCTATGTTTCTAACTTAAGATTATATGGTTTTAAGATAGAATCTAATACCGGAGGCAATTTCAATAATGAAATAAAAATGGAAAGTGATTTAGAACAGTGGTTGGAAGGATTAGGTGATAATGCCATTACTCTAGAAGACATTATGGATACGCACGTATTATTAAAGAAACTAGTAGATTCGAAACAATCAGATGATTATATGGTAACAAATTCTAATATTACAGATACCATGTTTCAATCAAAAAATGCGGTTATAATATTATCAAAATCAGATTATGCAGGCTATAAAATTTATACGAATAATGAATTATGGGAAAAACTAAAAGCATGTGAATATTTTAATGTATTTCATGAAAATCGTTCAATTGTACCGATATTAACAAATAATACATCATCGGAATTAGGGACTGCGGAAGCAAGTTATGCAGTAGAATTTCCAGCTTATTCGGTGTTTGGAGAAAATCAAGTATGGATACCAGCTTATGAAAATGCATCCCCAAAAGGAGCATATGCAAGATTTTATTTTAACGAAGAAAATTATGTAGTATATGCATATAGTTTTGACACAACCATGAATGGTTATGGATATGCAAGCTCAGCAACAATTAATATTATTGGAAAAAAGGCAGAAGAATGGAAGCCATTAGAGGAGGAGATTCAAGTTGCATATAATAGTGGAGTAACAAGAAATTATTCAGAAATCATCGATTCGAAAGAGGTAGTAAATGGAGTAGGTCTACAATTTACATCAGATACAGTAATAAGAACAGGATCATATTGTGGCTATGTTTTTAACTTAAGATTATATGGTTTTAAAGTAGAAAGATAGGAGACTATAGTAAAAGAACGAAGAAATTATTCAATTCTTCGTTCTTTTTGTTCCTTACTTCCACACATACGGTCATATTCTTTGCATTTAATTTTATAATCCATTTGTTGTGCCAAATAGCGATAATACATATATGCCTGTTCATATTGCACAATCGGATTAAACATAGGGTCTTGGTACATGGCATCATTTGCCAAATTTGGATTAAAGGTCATATTATCATATGGTGGTGGAAATCCACTAAAATCGGTATTGCGTTCCATTTTTTATCACTCCTATTATTTAGAATACTTCTTTAACAACGTATTCAAAAGAATGTTTTTTATGACACTCTTTTTGTTTTCTTTTTGGGGTATAGAAAATAAGCAAAACTAATAGCAATGGCTAAGATAGATAGCCCCAAAATAGGAGAAGCAGATTTTGTAATTGTTTCCACATTTGTTGAAACAACTTGGGTAATATCGAAGTTGAAAATAGGAAAAATGTGGATAAATAGTGCCGTTAAAAAACTCGCCAAAGTTCCTTGCAATAGCTTCCCCCAAAAATAAGCTTTTATGGAAATGTCCGATTTTGAGGTAATACTAAGTACTTGTAAAAGTACACTAAAGCCCCCAAAACCAAGTAAAAAGGAACATATGATGATATTACTAGAAATAGCCTTTTGGCTAATTTCACAAACCAAACGTAAGCCATTGGTTAGCTCTAAAATACCAGAGGCGATTGGTGTAATAAAGTGGTTCGAAATACCCAATAGACGACAAAAGGGAGTAAAAATCGTATGAACAAGTGTAAAAAATTGACACTCGTTTAAAATAGAAAGAATAACACTAAATAGCACAACAAAACCACCAATCACAAAAATGGTGTGAATGGCATTTAAAATACTATTTGCTAAAACCTCTCCTAAGTTTGAAAAAGTAACCGAAGAGTTGGTAGTAGACATCATATGGGAATGGATTTTTTCCTTATCTTGATATTTCCAAAAACGAAAGAAAAATCCAACCAAAATACAACTTAATAGATGAGTAAGAAATAGTAGTATACCAATTTGAGTATTACCAAATAGGGTAACACCAACTGTTCCAATAATAAACAAAGGACCAGAATTATTGGTAAAGGCAAGAAGCCTTTCAGCCTCTGCTTTTGTACATAACCCATCTTGCCTAAACTTTGTAACAATTTTTGCACCTACCGGATAGCCAGAAATAATTCCCATAATAAAAGCATAAGCACCGATTCCCGGAACATGAAAAATAGGTCTCATCCATTTTGAAAAAATTTTACCAACATGGGAGACAACTGAAGTATGACTTAATAATTCAGTCGCAATAAAAAAAGGAAGAAGAGCGGGAACTACGGAATTTGCCCATAAGAGTAACCCGAGATTTTGTTGCTTGTAGATTGCTTTTCGAAAAAAGCACCAAAAAAACAGTAAAACACACAAACAAAAAAGGCAAAACGTTCTTTCGAAAGGACAAACAAATCAAACTAATACCACGTTTCATTACAAACACTCCTCACTAAAAAATGTTACAGCTTAGATTTAGTAGCATGAATCTATTATTACATGGAAGCGGATTGCAAAGTACATACTCTAAACAGTAGCAAAAAGTTACTAATATATATGAAAAAAATCTTGTAATATGCCTAAGGGTATGATATAGTTGTAAAAGTAAGAAAACAAAATAAGAAGTAGGGGGCTTATTATGTGGGGAGATATTGCAATCGCATTTTTACTAGCGTTTATCACTGCATTTGTTATTACACCATACACCATAAAATTAGCCAAAAAAGTAGGAGCAATTGATTTACCAAAAGATGAAAGAAGAGTTAACAAAAAGCCTATGCCAAGATTAGGAGGGCTTGCAGTTATTGCTGGCTTTTTAGTATCGATTGTGTATTTAATTGCGATTTTAGGAATTGAAGGAAGTCTTAATTTACGGAGCAGATGGCTATAATATTAAATTATCGGGATTTTTACTAGGCGCATTGGTCATTATTATTACTTGTTTTATTGATGATGTAAAAGGCTTACCAGCGTTAGTAAAACTAGTAGCACAAATAGTAGCAGCCGTTATTGTTATGAAAAGTGGAATTAGTATAGAACATATTAGCATACCTTTTTTCGATGAAGAAGGATTTACGGAATTAAATCACATCTTTTCGACCATACTAACCTTAGGGTGGATTGTGGGAATTACAAATGCAATTAATCTAATTGATGGATTAGATGGACTTTCCTCTGGAATTTCATTAATATCTTGTTTATCGCTATTAATTATCTTTTCCTTAAATGGTTCGCCAATTATTGCCATACTTATGATAACGGCTTTGGCTGGTGCGCTTGCAGGATTTTTGCCATTTAATTTTAATCCTGCCAAAACCTTTATTGGAGATGCTGGTTCTAACTTTTTGGGCTTTTCACTAGCCGTCATTTCCATTTTAGGAATTGCCAAAACTTATACATTAATTGTAATTGTAGCACCACTTATTGTATTAGCACTTCCTGTATTTGATACCTTATTTGCTATTGTAAGAAGAGTGATAAAAGGGAAATCTTTAAAAGCAGTAATTATGCCAGATAAAGGTCATTTGCACCATAAAATGTTAAAAAACGGATTTACTCAAAAAGAAGCAGTATTAATTTTATATGGAATTAGTGCAACTCTTGGAATGTTTGCCATTGTCCTATTAGAAAGTGGTATTTGGAAAGCAATTTCTTTTGCATTAATTGTAATAGCCGTTATTGCACTCGGCTATAAGAATATGTTTAAATTAAGAGGAGGTGAAGATATGTATAAATGTTTAGCATGTGGTTATGAATATAACCCAGAAGTAGGAGACCCAGATAATGGTATTGCACCAGGAACAGCATTTGAAGATTTACCAGATACATGGGTATGCCCATTATGTGGAGTAGGAAAAGATATGTTTGAAGAAGAATAAAATAGGAAAGATTGGGTTACAATTCAGGTAAAGTAGTTATAATTTGGTTTTAAGAACCCCCAGTCAACTACGCAGGCAGCCCCCTTCAGTAAAGGGGGCTTTTCTTTGCAATTTTTACTATGGTATGATATAATTTGCTTGTGAAGAAAGAGGGAATGAAGAATGGAAAATCATGATCGAATTGTTAAGATGTTAGCTTATAATGGAAGAATCAATATTCTATGTGCCAATACCACAAGGCTAGTAGAAAAAGCAAGAAATACCCATGACTTAAGCCCAGTGGCAACGGCTGCTTTTGGAAGAGCACTTACCATAAGTGCTTTAATGGCAGTGGGGATGAAAAATGAAAAGGATAAATTAACGGTTCAAATAAAAGGAAATGGCCCACTTGGTGGAATGTTAATTGTTTCGAATAACTTTCCAAAATTAAAAGGATATGTACAAACCCCTGTGGTTAGTTTACCATTAAAAAATGGCAAATTAGATGTAGGAGGAGCTGTTGGAAAAGAAGGCTACTTAAATGTAGTAAAAGATATTGGGCTAAAAGAACCCTATACTGGAATGGTACCATTGGTTTCAGGAGAGATTGCAGAGGATTTTGTCTCTTATTTTGCAACTTCCGAACAAACGAATACTGCCGTTAATTTGGGAGTATTGGTCGATAAAAATGGAGTAAGAAAAAGTGGTGGCTATATTGTAACACCTATGCCAGATGCTACCGAAGAGGACCTATTCATTTTAGAAAATCGAATAAGAGAAGCAAAACCGTTAAGCCAGATGCTAGAGGAGGGCATGAGCTTACTTGAAATTGCAAAAGACTTAACAGGGGATGACAAAGTGCAAATTGTAGAAGATAGTATTATGCCATTATATGAATGTGATTGTAGCAAGGAAAAAATAGAAAGAGGATTAATTTCGCTTGGAAAAAAAGAATTACAAGATATGATAGAGACAAACGTAAATATTGAAACCGTATGCCATTTTTGTAACAAAAAATATCATTTTACAAAAGAAGAATTACAAAAATTAATAGAAACAATACAATAAATTGTAGAGGTCGATGCCTACATCGACCTCTATATCAATTTATAACACATTTATAATGACAGGTGCTACTTGTTTTTTTCTAGAAACTACACCTTCTAAAAATGCCATATTATTTTCTACAGTTTTAGAAAATGCCTTTTCAAAAACAGGAATATCTCCTAACACAATTGCTTGTGAATTGCTATTTAAAATATCGGTAATTAATAAAACAAATAAATTTGAGCCATGTTCATTCATAAAATTAGCCATTGCCTTTTCAATTGCTTCTTTATTTTGTAATACATCTTCAATACAAGCCGTATTTACTTGTGCAATTTGAACCTTATAATCTCCACTGGCAAATTCTTTGGAATCAATATTAATTAATTCCTCAGCAGTAAAGTCGCTTAAATCGGTTCCTGCTTTTAACATATCCAAACCATAAGTATGTATATCAATCTGAGCAACTTTAGCAAGTTCTTCACAAGCCGATATATCTTCATTCGTACAAGTAGGGGATTTAAAAAGTAATGTATCCGAAATAATAGCAGAAAGCATTAAAATTGCTTCTTTTTTCTCAATTTCCATGCACTCTTCTTTAAATTTCTTATATAAAATAGTAGCAGTACATCCTACTGGTTCGGCACGATAATATAAAGGTTCAGTGGTTTCAAAATTAGCAATTCTATGGTGGTCAACAACGGTTTCAATTTTTGCTTTTTCAATACCAGTAGCACTTTGTGCAAATTCATTGTGGTCAACCAAAACAACAGGTTGTCCTTCTGAAACTTCAGAAATAAACCTAGGAGCCTCTATATTCAAGTAATTTAACACATAACCGTGTTTCCTTATTAATATCTCCAAGTCTTACGGCTTCTACATCAAAACCTAAATTGCTATCAAATTTTTCCATCACAAGACTAGAACAAATCGAATCCGTATCTGGGTTTTTATGTCCAAAAATAAGTGTTTTCATATTCATCTCTCCTCTAATAAAAATCTAACTAATATGATACAAAAAAAGTGATAAAAAATCAAGGTTTTTATCACTTTTTGTAGGGAATATTGTAAATTATTGTTCTAATATGGCACTTTCTAATCCCAACAATATCATTTGATTTAGCGATTCTTGCCTTTGACTTGCAGTAGCTTCTTCATGGTAGTAGTAAGAATCAACAACAGTAAGAAGACAGCTTGCATTTTTTCCAAGCAAATGTGCATTGTAGAATAAGGCAAATGCTTCCATTTCAGCTCCTGTTATGTTGTATTCTTGAGGAATGCGGTTTTGCATTTTTGCCATATCGGTCATATAGCGGTCAAAAACTTCACCGCATAAGGTATTTGCTTTTACGATTGGAATAGATAAGGTATTAGCAGTATGTTCAATTTTGGCATTTAATTGATTGCTAGAACCAATATAATGGCAATTTTTATTATTCATGGAAAGAGCATAATTACTTTCTGTGAAGGTATGGTCCACTAAAACCAAGTCAAACATTTTTAAATCTTTTGTATATCCTCCACAAGAACCAAGGCGAAGGATATTTTCTACTCCATAATAATGGTACAATTCATAAGAATAAATCCCCATGCTTGGAATTCCCATACCGAGATGCCATTACGGTTAATTCTGTTCCTTTATAGGTTCCAGTATAAGCATAAATGTTACGAACCGAACTTACCAATTTTGCATTTTCGAAATAAGTGTCGGCAATTAATTTGGCACGAAGAGGGTCTCCTGGCATTAAAACGGTTTTTGCAATTTCTCCGAAATTTTGCTTCAATATGTGGTGTCATAACAAACCTCCTAAATTCTGGGTCGATATAGAATCGCCCCTTGCATGTCATTATTATATAACAAATTTTATAAAATAGTCTATAGAAAATCGACAAAACTTAAGTAATCATGATAAAATGTATCTAAATAAAAATAAAGAGGTAAAAGATATGCAATATGTAGATATAACAAATCAATATAAGGAACAAAGGCAATATCAAGTAAAAAAACGAAAGTATTTTATAGATGATGATGGAAATAAATATAGAGTTAATGGTAGACAGGTAATATTAAAAACGACAGAAAGCGAAATGGAGGTAGCTAAAGTATTAGGCAAAACATTTGGAGGAAAGGTTAATCTTGTTCCAGTTGTACTACAACCTAAAGGAATACAAACACCAGACTATATCATAAACAATCAAAAGTTTGATTTAAAACAAATTTTTGGAAATGGAAAAAATACATTAGATACTGCTATCAATAAAAAGAAAAAGCAATCACACAACTTTATTTTTGATATTACTAAAACAGAGATGAAAAAAGAGCAAGCCTTATTACAAATAGAGAAAATATATAATGCTAAAAATAGAATGTGGGTAAATATGATTATATTACTCAAAGATAATGAAGTGCTAAATATATTTAAACGAAAATAAAGCGAGAGGGTGGTGCACTCCATAGGGAGCACATACCCTCTCTAATAATTAATTATTAACTTAATTATACTATGAATTAAGCTAATAATCAATAGTTTATGCAAAAAAATCTTAAATATGCGTGTATATAGAAACCCCACAAAATAGTCTAGAAAAAAGCGACAAAATGTGATAAAATAATATTATTCTAAGGAGGCATAATATGAAAATAGGATATATATCACTTGGGTGTAGTAAAAATTTAGTCGATACAGAAATGATGATTGGTTTATTTGAAAAAAATGGGTTTGAAACGGTGAATGAACCAAGTAGGGCAGATGTCATATTAATCAATACTTGTGGCTTTATTGAGAGTGCCAAACAAGAGGCAATTAATACGATTTTAGAAATGTGTGAATATAAAAAGAAACATTGCCAATATGTGATTGCCACAGGGTGTTTGGTAAAACGCTATCAAGAAGAACTTAAAAAAGCAATTCCAGAGGTGGACTTATGGATTGGGTGTAACGATTATGAAGACTTTTGGAAAGAAGTTTCTTGTGTATTACCCAATATAAACAAGAAAGGTAATTTAACATATGAAGAACGCCGAATTACAACAGGAGATAAAACCGCCTATTTAAAAATTGCAGAAGGTTGTAGTAATCATTGTACCTATTGTGCTATTCCAAGTATTCGAGGCCCTTTTGTTAGTAGACAACAAGACGAAATTGTAAAAGAGGCAAAAATGTTAGTGGATAAAGGAATAGAAGAATTGATTGTGATTGCACAGGATACTACTAAATATGGAATCGATTTATATGGTGAGCCAAGACTTGCTAGTTTATTAAAAGAGTTAGAGAAAATTTCAAAACTAAAATGGATTCGTTTCTTGTATTCCTATCCAGAAACCATAACAGAAGAACTGATTAAAACCGTAAAAAATAGTAAGAAAATTTGCCATTATTTTGATATTCCCATTCAACATATTGCAAATCCAGTTTTAAAACGAATGAATCGCCATAGTGATGGAGAAAGCATACGAAATGTGATAAATAAAATACGAAACGAAATTCCTGATGTTATCTTAAGAACTACGGTTATGGTAGGTTTTCCGGGAGAAACCAAAGAAGATTTTGAAGAATTATATGATTTTATCAAAGAAGTAAAATTTGATAAACTAGGAGCATTTGCCTATTCCAAAGAAGAGGGAACTCCAGCCGAAAAATTAAATGGACACATTCATCCTCAAACAAAGAAGAAGAGATATAATCAAATTATGGCACTACAACAAGAAATATCAAAAGCCAAATTGCAAGAAAAAATAGGAAAGGTATATACAGTACTAATAGAAGGGATTTCTTTTGATAAAAAGTATTATATCGGAAGAACATATATGGATGTATTAGATTGTGATGGGGTTGTATTAATTGAAAATAAAACCAAGAAAACCGATAAGATTGGGCAATTTGTTAATTGCAAAATTGTTGATGTGAAAGATTATGATTTAATAGGGAAAATAAAGTAAAGCTTATCATGTAATTTTTATCATTTTATACTTACTGATTGCAAACAAACTTCAAAGACCTTACAAAAAAGCCCCTTTAACAAGGGGGCTGTCGTGGAGCGACTGGGGGTTCTTATAAGAAAAACTTTAGAACTTCTCCAATCTTTAAGTTTGAACATATAGTCTAATAATTTTCAGCATTTATTTCAAAGAATGATTTTGGGTGTGCACATACAGGGCAAACTTCTGGTGCTTCTAAGCCAACGTGAATATGTCCACAGTTACGGCATTTCCAAACAACAATACTTCCTTTTTTAAAGACAGTACCATCTTGAATATTTTCTAATAATTTACGATAACGTTCTTCATGGTGTTTTTCTACTTCACCAATTTGGCGAAAACGATTCGCAATCTCTTTAAATCCTTCTTCTTCTGCTTCTTTAGCAAAACGAGCATACATATCGGTCCATTCGTAATTTTCTCCTGCTGCTGCGTCTGCAAGATTTTCCATGGTTGTCCCAATTCCATTTAGATATTTGAAATGAATTTTAGCATGTTCTTTTTCATTTTCTGCAGTTTCTAAGAAAAGTGCAGCGATTTGCTCATATCCTTCCTTTTTTGCGACACTTGCAAAATAGGTATACTTATTTCTTGCTTCTGACTCTCCAGAAAAAGCAGCTTTTAAATTTGCTTCTGTTTTTGAACCTTTTAGTTCCATTACATAATCCTCCTTAATTATAAAAATACTGCTACCATCATATTCTAATCAAATACAAAAGTCAAGAGTTATAAGGAAAATGGATGAAAAAAATGTCGATAGATGTCTTGACAGTTATTCAAATAAAAGGTATAATAAATTACTCTGTTGGAAAACTTAGCACAAGTAATGGAAACGAACATGATAAAAATCATGCCGAACAAACAACACATTTAAATGTGTTGTTTTTGTATGTGCTAGTGATAATCAATAAAAAAAAGGAGGAAGAAAATGAAATCACTAGATTTAGGAAAAGAAAAAATAGGAAAATTGCTGTTAGCATTTTCAGTGCCATGTATTATTTCACTAGTAGTTAATGCCATTTATAATATGGTAGATCAAATTTTCATTGGTTGGGGTGTGGATTATTTAGGCAATGGTGCAACCAATATTATTTTTCCAATTACGGTTTTATGTTTAGCATTTTCTCTTATGTTTGGCGATGGAACATCTGCTTATTTAAGTTTAAAATTAGGAGAGAAAAAGGAAAAAGAGGCACAAAAAGGAGTAGGAAATGGAATTTTAGCCTCGATTATCTTATCGGTAATATTAGGTGTACTTATTCTCATTTTTCTACCAAAACTAATTACATTATTTGGTGGAACAGACCAATTAAGAACGTATGCAATGGATTATGGTTATATCATTGCATTAGGAATTCCATTTATGATGATAGGAACTACCCTAAATTCCATTATAAGAGCAGATGGTTCACCTAAATATGCCATGTTTTCGATGATAACAGGAGCCGTTTTAAATATGATATTAGACCCAATTGCTATTTTTGGATTCCATATGGGGATAAAAGGAGCAGCGATTGCTACGGTTATTAGTCAAATGGTTACTTTTGCAATGAATATATGGTATCTAAAGAAGTTTAAAACAATTACCATTACCAAAAGTAGTTTTGTCCTTTCTTTTAAACGTATAAAAGATGTTGCAATGCTTGGTATTTCCTCTTTTATTACACAAATGGCAATTGTGATTGTCATTACCGTAGAAAATACATTATATAACTTATATGGAGCAAGTAGTAAATTTGGAACTGAAATTCCAATTACCGTACATGGAATTGTGATGAAAATCAATATGATTTTAACGAGTATTATTATTGGAATTGCAGCAGGAAGCCAGCCAATTGTAGGATATAATTATGGAGCAAAACAATATGGTAGAGTAAAACAAACACTAAAATGGGTGCTAATGTTAAGTACAATTGTATCTTTTGTATCGTTTATTTTATTCCAAACTATACCAGAAGCACTGATTGGTATTTTTGGTTCTGGGGATGAAATATACAATGAATTTGCCTGTGCAACGTTTCGAATTTTCTTATTATTGACAATATGTAATGGAGTTCAAATTTCCTCTGGTATCTTTTTCCAAGCAGTGGGAAAACCAACAAAATCAGCTTTTATTACGTTATCAAGACAAATTTTATTTTATATACCAGTAGCCATTATTTTATCCCAATTTTATGGTGTAATGGGAGTATTATATGCAGGTCCTGTAGCAGATGGATTCGCTTTTTTGATTGCCATTATTCTACTGCTATTTGAAGTTAAAAAACTAAATCAGCCAGAAGAAGAAACAAAGAAAATAGAAAAAAATGAAGTACAAAGTAGGGAAAGTGAAAAAGAACATATAATTATTACGATTAACCGTGAATATGGTTCTGGTGGAAGATATGTAGGAGAATTGTTAGCTAAAAAACTAGGAATTGGTTTATATGATAAAAACTTAATTTCGCTTATATCAAATGAGAGTGGGCTATCAGCTTCTTACATAGAGAAAAACGAACAAATAAGAAAAGACCAACTATTAGCCAATTTCAATTCACAATATTACAATAATTTAACCAATGATGATAACTTATTTTTAGCAGAAACCAACGCAATAAAAGAAATTGCAAAAAAAGGTTCTTGTGTGATAATTGGAAGATGTGCAGATTATATTTTAAAAGAAGAGGAAAATGTAATAAAGGTTTTCTTATATAGTGATGAAAAAGGAAAAATAGAAAGAGCAACGACCTATTATGGAATCGAACAGAAGGATGCAAAAAAAGAAATTGAGAAAATCAATAAAGCAAGACAAAAGCATTATAATCATTACACAGGACAAGAATGGAAAGAAGTAAGCAATTATGATATTAGTGTTAATGTAGACAAATTCGGTATAGAAAAAACCGTAGAAATGATAGAAAAAGTAGTAAAAACAAGATAAAACAATTGCCAAAGGCAGACCATGTGTCTGCCTTTGGTATTAGTTTTTTTGGGTAAGAACGAGGCTGTCCTTACATTACATGTTTTCAATAAACAATGCCTTTGCAATATAGGGAAGTACATCCGTATATTCATACCAACCGAGACATTTTTGTTCCACCAAATTCTCCATTTGGATTAGATACATACACTTTAGAAATATTATCGGTTGCTAGTAATAACATATAATGAGAAGAAGTAGTCCATTTACTATTTGGCTTGTCCCAAACGCAAATTAAAATCGGTTTATCTTCTTTTAACCAATCAAAAATATAATCTTTTTGAAAATAAGTGTCTGCATAAAGAAAATCGGAATTAACAAGATGAAAATATTTTTCTAATTCCACAGACATACGTTCACCAGCAAGATGAGAGGTTTTATTAGAAGTATATTTCTTTCGCAAATCTTCTGGGGTATCTTTCATACCATATCCACTTGCAAGAGTAGCAAGACATGTTATACCACAACCATTTTCAGCCATGGTACCCCCCCAATAATAACGCTCTGCCCAAGGGCTATCTCCATTTTGTTTATATTCTTTATATGTTTTTCCATTTGCTGTTGTAAAAGTAGTAGAATACCCATTCCCATCAGGCACATAACTCTGTCCAACTCCAGAATAATGTTCATTTTTGGAAACAACTGGTGTTGTAAAGGAAATCGTTTGTGTATCATCAGTAAAAAAACGATATCGTAAATAAACTCCACCAAGTAAAAAAATAATAAGAAGAAAAATCCATTTTAGACGGGAATAGGATTTTTTATGTTTTTTCTTTTTTTGCATATATTTTCACCTCAGAATTATTATAGCCAATTTTTTTAGTTCAGTTTTTAAGAAATTATGAAAAAGAGTTAAGATTTTCTTAAAATGGTATAGAATCGTAGAAAAAGATATGATAAAAGTGATTGATATGAGAAAATAATGGAAAAGTAAATTAATTTTGAAACTTTTTTAAAAAAATAGTGCACGTATAGGGTGAAAGGGGATAGAAAATGAGTACTCAAATCAAACTAAAAAATTTTGAAGAAATTTATCAACAAACCTACCAAGAAACCTTAAAATATATGATTTCCCATTGTAATAATTTAGAAGATGTCAATGACTTAATACAAGAAACGTATGTGGAATTTTACAAAAAATTGAAGAGACTTGAAAAAATAGAGGTAGAGAAGAGTCAAGCTTTTTTGATTGGAATTGCAAAAAACATTATCAAAAAATATTATCGCTTTCATTATCAAAAACGAAGTAACATAATAGAGCTAGAAGGATTAGAAGCAACCGATGAAAAAATAGACCTAGAAGTGCAATTTATTACCAAAGAAAATGTGGCACAAATTTGGGAAATATTAGAAAACAAAGATGTAAAAATTGCAAAAATATTTTATCTTTACTATGGACTTGATATGAAAATTAAAGAAATAGCAGTCCAACTAAATTTAACCGAATCAGCAGTAAAAAACTACTTATATCGAACGATAAAAGAATTAAAAAGAACGTTTTGGAAAGAGGGGGAGGAATATGAACAAAAATGAAATCATCAAAGAGTATTTCGAAAAGGAATATGATAAACAAAAAAATTATGAGGCAATTATGAAGAAAATAAAAGGGGGAAAGAGTATGAAAAAGAAAGTAATCAATACAGCAGCAATTTTTGTTATGATAGTAACAATTGGGTTTGTAACACAAACGATATATGCAAACATTGCATGGAATATAGAATACAAAGAATATCAAAACAGAAACGTTATTACGAGAAATATTGCTATGGAGGAAGCACAAAAAGAAGGACAGTTAGAAAATCTTTCTATGGAATATTTAGTACAAGACGAAATTGCCATAAAAGTACAATCACTCATGATGACAAATGACTATGTAGAGATTAGACTAGATATGAAGCTACCAAAAACACCAGAAAAAATTTCCTATGGTTATGCAATATATGATGAAAATAATAATATCTATGCTTTTTCACAAAGAATGTCAAAGGTAAACAAAAAGAATAATGTTTGGAAAAAGTTAAAGCAAGAATTAGGAATACCATCAAACTTAAATAATGTATTAAGCGATTTGGGAAGTAATAGTAGCTCTGGAATTGAAATGCGTTCAAGTACTGGATTTCCACATAGTAAAAAATTATATATTCGTATTTTTGATATTGGGTATGATATATTGGAAAAAAGCGGAAAAGTACGAAATGTTTGTTTATCGGATAGTGAATGGCAATTTGAAATAGATGTACCAAAGAAGATTTACGAAAGAACAGAAATTGAATTAATGCTAAGCCAAGAAATTGAAGGCATTACCCTTAACAAAGCACAATTAAGCGAAACAGGTCTATCCATAAAAGTAAATATAAAAGATTTAAGAAATTTTCTAATGTCAGGAAAAGATATGGATACCAAGGAATTTGATAAATTAAGAGATGCAGCATTTTATTTATCGGATGGAGAAGATAATATTTATATGGCAACGGACATGGGCACAACTAAAAATAAAAACGAAATACAAGCAAAATTTGGAATAGGAAAGCAGGATTTAGATAAGAAAATATATTTAAATGTAAGCCTAAACGATGTACAAGCAAAAATTCAGTTAGTAGAGAAATAAAAAATAATTAACAAAGAGTAGGAAATATTGCCTACTCTTTGTTAGAATTAAACAGACCAATTTGCGTGTTTATGATTTTTATGTTAGAATTTGAAATAGGAAAGAGGTAAAAGAAAATCATTTAAAGTTAAATTATGAAACAGATATTAAATAAGGAGACATAGATATGGAAATAAGAAAAATAGAATTAAATGATTTAGATAGAGTATTTGAATTACTAAATGAATTATATGAAAGCAAATTAAAATATGAGAAATTTAAAGAGATTTATAACTTAAAATTGAAGGATACAAATAGTTACTATATAGTAGCAATCTTAAATAATAAAATTGTAGGGATATTAACTTCTGAAAAAGAACAGCAAAGCAAACAAATGCAACATATTATATTTGTGATGTTTCAAATGACAAAGAAATAGTAAATATCATTAATGAAATAGAAGTAAAATATAAAACAATAGATTGTTTAATAAATTGTGCAGGTATATGGATATCTGGCGATTTATCAAAAATGGATAAGCCTATTTATAAAGAAATGAATGATTTGGAAAGAATAAAAAAAGTCATTGACACAAATGTATTTGGAACAATAGCAATGATTAAAAGTATATTTCCAATTATGAAAGAACAAGGCTATGGGCAAATTATCAATATTAATTCTCAAAGTGGAGTAATGTGTGAACCACCTTTTCCAATATATAACGCATCAAAAACAGGAGCCAATGCTTTTCGAAAAGCAATTCAAAATGATTTAGCACAAAGTAATATTAAGATAACAGATGTATGCCCAGGATTAATACAAACGGACTTTTATAAAAGGGCCAATAATGAATTGCCAGAAAATGTAATGAATACGGGATTAACAACAGAAGATGTTGCAAATACTGTAAAATTTGTATTTGATTTACCACATGAAATTACAGTTCCTAGTATAGAAGTTAGAAATATCAAAAATTACTAATAATAAAAGGAAATAATTGATGTAAAAGTAGTAGAAATAGAATAATTGATATGTTAGATACCCTCTATGATTGCATAATTTTTTGAAAAAACGAATGAAAACAATCGACAAATACAAACATATGTTTTATACTATATAAGTATAATAATTTAAGGAATGAGGGAAACGAAATATGCTAGATTATGTAATAGAAAGTGTTAAGAAATATATAAATAGAGAGAATTTTAAAATACGTTTTGAATGGTTTATTCATAAATTTGATTTAATAGATAAATCCCAAACTTTAGAAGCTAGTAGAAAAAATAAATTACATCCAATACGACCAAGAAAAGGTGAAATTTATTTAATTGAATTTGGACAAAACATAGGTAATGAACTATGTAATACACATATGGGAATTATTATGCAAGATTCGATTAAGAATAGTATTTCAAGTACAGTAGTAGTAATACCAATCTCTAGTTCACCTAAATTGTATAATACGCATGAAAAAATACTGCAAGAGGATGTTATAGAAGGAAAATTAAACAAACTACCTTCAAAAGCAAAAGCAGAACAAATTACATGCATAGACAAAGCACGTTTAATTTATAAAGTAGGAGAGTTATCTAGTAATTTCATACACAGACTAGAAAAAAGACTTTTGAAAAATCTTGACATTGCTTAAAAGTATGTTATAATTAAATTAATAAATATTTTCCACGTAAGGTGGTACTTACTTATATAGAAATATATAAGGGCAATTTTAAGAGTAAGGTTTTAAAACCTTACTCTTTTTTGTATATATTTTATTCCATTGCATATTATATAATTGGATTAATCTAATTTGAGATTTTAGATCTCACTTATATATGGGAACTCATATAGTTTTGTTTAAGAAGTATCTTTTTATAAGGATGCTTCTTTATTTTTTGGTTAAGTTATGATATGATAAGGAAAAATTAGGAGGTATTCGTTATGAAAATTACAAAATTTCCACAGTCATGTTTATTAGTTGAAACAAAAGAAAAAAAGATATTAGTTGATCCAGGAACATTAAAATATAAAGACGAGTATTTTGAAATATGGAACAATGTAGATGTTATTCTAATAACACATAAGCATCCAGACCATTGCAATACAGAAGTATTAGAAAAACTAAGTAAAGATATAGTAATATATTCAACTAGTGAAGTGCAAGAGGCAAATAAGACATTAGATATAAGCATCGTAAAAGAAAACGACGTTATTGAATTAGACAATATAAAAATAGAAGTAGTACATGCAATACATGGGTATCAACCACTATTAAAAGGTGGAAAAGAAGTATATGAAAATGTGGGATATATTATAGATGATGGAGATAACAGACTATATACAACGAGTGATACAATCTGTTTTAAGAATGAATATAAAGCAGATATCCTATGTATTCCAGTAACAGGACATGGATTAACCATGTCAGCATTTGAAGCAGCATTATATGCAAAAGAAGTAGGGGCAGTTTTAACAATACCAATTCATATGGATAATCCAGCATTTCCACCAGACTATAATTTTATTAAAGAAATGTTTGATAGGTACGAAGTGGAATATGAAATATTAGAAAATGATGAGACGATTGAAATAGAATAATTGATATGTTATAAGATATGAAAATAGACCATTTTTACTTTTAAAAAATGGTCTATTTTCACGAACTGTTTCTATATTAACACATTCCACAAAAGAGTAGTAGCCATACAAATAACAATACCACAAATAGTAGGAAGAACAAAAGAAATAATAGTCCATTTCCAGCTACCGGTTTCTTTTTTTATAGTAAGTAAGGTTGTGCTACATGGGAAATGTAACAAGGTAAAAATCATAACATTAATGGCAGTTAGTAGAGTCCAACCATTTTGTAATAAAATAGTACCAATCATTTGAGTATCTTCAAGATTTACTAAACTTCCTTTTGCCATATAGCTCATTAAAATAATAGGAAGAACAATTTCATTAGCAGGAATTCCTAAAATAAAAGCAGTTAAAATATAGCCATCTAGCCCCATGAGTTTTGCAAAAGGGTCGAAAAAGGTAGCTGTGAGTCCAAGTAAACTAATACCACCAATTTGTATATTGGCTAGTAACCAAATAATAATACCAACAGGAGTAGCAACGGCAATGGCCCTTCCAAGAACATATAAGGTTCTGTCTAAAAGGGAACGAACAATCACTTTACCAATTTGAGGTTTTCGGTAAGGAGGAAGTTCTAAAATAAAAGAAGAAGGAATGCCTTTTAATATGGTGTTAGATAGAATTTTCGATACCACTAAAGTAAGGTAAATACCGAGTAAAATGACCAATAGTACAGTAAGGGTTGATAACATAGAGGCTTGAAAACCAGTAGCAATACTGCCAATAAAAATACTAGAGATGGTAATCAAAAAAGGAAATCGACCATTACAAGGGACAAAAGCATTGGTAAGAATGGCAATCAATCGCTCACGAGGAGAATCGATAATTCTGCACCCAACAACTCCGTGCAGCATTACAACCAAATCCCATGCACATGGTAGTGACAAAATGGTGGTTTTGAAAAGCATTGATAAATGTGGGATTACAAGATTTACTGATGTGAGAATTGGTGTATATGTTAGATTATAAAATTATCCTTATGCAATTAATACGAAATTATTTTAAAAGGAGAATTTAGTTATGGAAAAGAAGAAAAATGTATTGGAGAGATGGCTTGAATTTAGGGAGGAAGAATTAGAATGTGGACTAAGCAAGGAAGATAAGAAGCATATGTATGACTTTGAGAAATGTGTAGATATGGTTTTGAACTGTGTAGACGGAGGAATGCATGATTTCGCTAAGAAAGAATTGGACAAGTTAGAGGAAGATGTATTGGACAGTTTGCAGTATTTCAATAAGAAGTATTATATGGTAGGATTTATGGATGCGTTGGAGATAATATTGAAGATGTAAAAGTGTAAGAAGGTGAAGAAATTTGCCTTCTTTTGTTATTCAAGTGGAAATAAGTAGAAAAAGTAAGAAAATATTCGACAAAATAAACCTCTTCCAAAATTTGACAAAATATGATAGAATATATACTGTATAGAAGAGTTGCTTTTTGTTAGCGATACGCAACAGAAAAAATAAAGTTACAAATATATGCTTTATTTTACTCACTGAAAAGGAATTTAAACTATTTATTATATTTTATCATTTAATTATGCATAATGTTGAACTCTTCTATACATTTTTATTTATGAGGTATTAAAATGTTTAAAAAAAGTGATATGGAAATAGTCGAAGCCTTTTATAAATTGCAAACGGGACAAGATGTAGCAGATATGTTAGAAATAAATTTTAAAAGTTTAAGGTATTTTGCATATGGAAAGAATAATAAGTATATGCAATTTGAGATTCCGAAGAAAAAAGGTGGGGTAAGGAAAATTAGTGCACCAGTTAAAGAACTAAAGTGTTTGCAAAAAAAATTGGCATATATTTTAGAAAAAGTTTATGAACCTAAAATGTCAGCAAATGGATTTATAGCAGGAAAAAGTATAAAAACGAACTCTATAAATCATGTAAAACAAAGGAATCTTTTGAATATAGATTTAAAGGATTTCTTTTCACAAATACATTTTGGACGAATTAAAGGAATGCTTGTAAATAAACCATACCAAGTTGGAGAAGAAGCAGCTAGATATATTGCCCAATTAGCATGTGACAAGAGTATATTGCCACAAGGAGCGCCATCATCTCCAGTAATAACTAACATGATTTGTAAGCCATTAGACAATCAATTAATGTCTTTAGCAAAGAAATACAATTGCATTTATAGTAGATATGCAGATGACATTACATTTTCTACTTATAGTACAAGATTTAACGAATATATTGTTATTAAAGATGAAAAAAGTGATAAAGTAATAATAGGAAAAGAACTAAAAAAAATAATTATACGAAATGGTTTTGATGTTAATGATGATAAAACTTTTTTTAATTCATATATAACAAGACAAGAAGTAACAGGGGTTATAGTTAATAAAAAGATAAATGTCAAGAGAGAATATATTAAAAATATTAGAGCAATATTAAATAAATGTGAGAAAGATAGTATATATGAAACAGCTAAAGTGTATATCAAAAAGGGGCTCTGCAAAAATAGTAATATAGAAAAAAATGTAAATAATGCTAATTATAAAAAAATAATTATAGAATGGTTTAAAGAAGTTTTAAAAGGAAAGTTGAATCATATTGCTTTTATTAGAGGAAGAAACGATAAAATATTTCTAAAATATGCTGAGCAATTTAATAAAATATGTGAAGAAGAAATATTTGATATAGAAAAACAAAAAGAATTGAATGATATTTTAGAAAATGTAGTTATAATAGAAAGTCAAGATGAAGACAGACAAGGATCAGGATTTTTGTTAAAAAATTATGGAATAATAACTTCGTATCATGTTACAGAGGATAATAATTTTTATAATGTATATAAATATGACTCATATAAAAAAGAAAAATATACTATAATTTCTAATGAAATTAATTGCCTTAGTGGCGATTACTTAATTGACTATGCAATATATGAGAATAGGAAAGATGGAAGATATCTTGAATTAGGAGATTCTAACAAACTAAAAATAGGAGATGAAGTTACAATAATAGGATATCCTAATTTTCAAAAAGGTGATAGTTACAATATACAAAAAAGAAGAATTAGTGGGATAAAGAATTTTTTAGGAAACATTCTTTATACAGTTGATGGAACAATATGTCATGGAGCGAGTGGAGGAGTAGTTCTAGATATTTTTAATAAAGTGGTAGGAATAGTGAAGGCTGGTGTAGAGAACATGGAAACAGATGAAAATACAGTTAATCAAGGATTTATACCAATGCATTTAGTATTAGAGCATTATATACAGACAAAAAAATAGCGTACATAAAAATTTATTGCTCTTCATATACTAATGGTGTCAATAATATTGACAAAACTTTATTATAAATGATATAATAAAGTTAGCAAAAGCAGGAGGCAGTGGATTCCCCGAGTGGAGTTCCTTAAAAATCGCCTCTTGCACATTTTTTATTTATAGTGGTTTTTCGTTTTAAAAGGAATATATTTTACTAAAATCTCCGAATTTATAAAGTTAGTCTTTGAACTTAATTTTTCATACATATCAATACAGTGTTTTTCTTTGGTTTCACTGTATTTTTTATAGTTTCTTTTAATACAAATATATTTATTAATGTAAAAAGCAAAAATATCAGCAATTTGTATAAAATTAGTATCTTTAGATTTTAAAAACATCGCATTTTCAATAATAGTTGTATTATTTTTAGATAAAACAGGATAGATATTTTGCAGTTGTTCAGGAATTGTTAGTATATCGTCTAAAAAGATAAGACCTTTACTCTTTTGATTATTTAAATAAATAGAAATCTTGTCATATAACATACCAAAAGCATAAATATATGGATCTATTTTTATAGAATTTCCAAACATATCAGTGATGCTTCTTTTAAAAGACTTTTTATCAATAGCAATATACTGAAATGAAATGTCTAAGCTTAAAATTAAATCGATTAATCTTTCTACTGTCATTAGATTATCTTTCCAATCATATTTATCAAAAATAGATTTTTTAGAAGAGTTAAAAAATTCACTGGCATGTATTTCGGTATAGCTTAATTCTGGACAAATTTTAATTTTCTCTTCATTAAATATTTTATTAATTTCATGCCATTTTTTATCTTCAATAATTAGTCCGCCTAATACGAAAATAGGTTGTTCCTTATTATCATAATCTGTTCCAGTATTCCCACTTTCATCAGCATATAAAATATACATGATATCCTCCTTGTTAAAATAGATTACGAATATTTTACCAAAAAGCAACGAAATTTTCAAGAGTTTTCAAAACAAAAGTTTGTAAATATGTATATTTTATGGTATGAAAAAGTGTCGCATTTTTAAAGAATATTAAGAAAATTTTTGCGACAGGTATATAAATTACCAAAACATAGAGTATCAATTATTTTCGGATTTTCATTCTCTACTTTGGCGTGTCGAGGTATAGAGTCACTATCGAAAGATAGGGAATCTATGCCTCTTAAAAATTTAGAAATAAATTTTTAAGATATAGTACAATTTCGAGGGCAAATTCGTTTACTTTTATGGTACATGTGTGATACAATTGGAAAACTAATAAGTTATTAGATTAACGGAATACATAGTTAGTTTCTAAGGAGGTTTAAAATATAATGCAAGAATCAAAATGTAAATTAGTTATTTTTTCAGACATACATTATGCACCAGAAAAACCAATTAATAATGGTTCAATTATTGATAGAAAATTAATGGAATATGCTGTTCCTTTATTAGAACAATTAACAGATAAAATTAACAATGACATAAAACCAGATATAGCAATCAATTTAGGAGATTTAGTAGAAGATTTTAATGATCATGATAAAGATATTATTAATTTGAACTTCATTTGGGAAATGCTAAAAAACATAAAAGTACCTTTTTATTCCTTAGTAGGTAATCATGATTTACGTTCCATGAGTTCAAGAACAGAAGTAGAATCAATTATGGGATATGAACATTCTACTTTTTCAGTAAATATGTTAGGATATCACTTTGTATTTCTAGGATTAGATGTAAATGAAACCTTAGGAGTAGAATTTGGAGGAATCTTTAAGACACAATTTATATCAAAGGAAGATTTAGAGTGGTTAAAAAACGATTTAGAAAGAAATAATTTACCATCTGTCATATTTACTCATTTTGGAATTGCAGAAGATGATATGAAAGGAAACTGGTGGTTTGCAAAATCTCCAGACCATGCTCTTTTAGGAAATCGTAAAGAAGTAAAAGAGATATTGAAAAAAGATAAAAACTTGCTAGCTGTTTTTTCAGGACATCAACATTGGACTAAAAAGAAAGTAGAAGATGGAATAAGATATTATGTAGTAGGCTCATTAACAGAAAATATACATGATGATGGAATACCAGATGGAGTGTATTTTGAAGTCGATATAGAAGGTAATCAAATAGAAGTGAAAGAATGTCATTTAGATTTAAATATGGGAGAATAAAAATGAATGAAAAATCAGGATTAACTTTTGATAGATTAAAAGAGGAAGAATTAGAAGAAGTAGCAAAATTATATGATGCAGAAAGACCAATTATTACAAATCGTGTTAAGATGAAGCAAACATTTGCAAAAATTAAGGATAATTCAGACTATTAGATGATTACAGTAAAACATAATGCTGGATATGTATTACGAGTTTTTGATTAAGAAGTAGGACTATCAGATGATTACAGTAAAACATAATGCTAGCATTGTTGGATTTGTAAAAGTAACGATTCATCATGACATTTTTGAAGAAAATCACCCTTTTATAACAATTTGGAGTGTTAGAGTAAAAGAAGAATACAGAAGACAGAAAGTAGGAACTAGATTATTTGAGTATATCGAAAATATAGCTAAGGACATGAATTGTGAGATTATATGTTTAATTGCAAATAAAGATAATATTGGAGCAAATAAATTCTATAAAGAATTATGCTACGAATGCGAAAATGGATATGTAAAATTTCTAAAAAATTAAGAAGAAAGGAAATTTAACATTTTGACAAATATAAAATAATATGTTAATATAAATACGAACTTTAAATAATTGCAGTTGTTCAAAATCAGTTGTATGTGTATCCGCGAATGCACATACGCAGTTTTTCATAAAAAAGAATATTAAAGTATTAACTAGTAGCACTAATTTTATAAAATTAGTGGGAAAAGTTTAAAATTACTAAATTATGTGTTATACTATAAAGGAATTAGAGGTGATTTATATGCCAAACAATATTCAAAAAATACTGAATGATTTTTTGAAGGATGTAAAATTAATATTAGGCAATCGATTAAAAAAAATAGTATTATATGGTTCATATGCAAGAGGCGATTATAATAAAAGTTCCGATATTGATATAATGATTTTAACAGATTTGTCAGATAAAGAAATAAGTGAATATAGTATGAAAATATGGGAGAAAAGTGCTGATATAGAAATCGATAAAGGAATTGTTATTTCTCCATTAATAAGAAATATTGATCATTTTGAAGAGTGGTCGGATGTGAAACCATTTTATATGAATATCATAAATGAAGGAGTTGTATTAGTTGGAGAAAAAAACTAGTAAAGAGTTTGCTTTATATAGATTAGAAAGGGCAAAAGAAGAATGTGAAACAGCAGAGTTATTATATAAAGAAAATAAATTGTTAGTTGCCAATAATAGGGCATATTATTCAATATTTTATGCAATTAGAGCAATACTTGCCATGGAGAAGATTGATTTTAAAAGACATAAAGATGTATTAGCATATTTTAATCAAAATTATGTTAAAACAGAAATCTTTCCAAGACAAATGGGAAGAAGAATCATAATGGCATCTAAGGTAAGAGAAGATAGTGACTATGATGAAAAATATGAGCCAAGTTCCGAAGCTACTGTTCTACAAATAGCCACAGCTAAAGAGTTAATAGAATTAGTAGAGAAATATTTGAATGATTTGCAAAGTAAATAGTATAGTAAATATTTTCCACGAGCAGTGGTACTTGCTTATATATAGATATATAAGATCGATTTGAGAGTAAGGTTTATAAAAACTTTACTCTTTTTATTATCTTTGGGTAGAATTTTTTTGACTTACCCCATGTATATATATTAAGAGGATTTATTGTAATAGTACAAGGTCTTTCTTAATAAATATATAGAGGTGAGACTTAGTGAAAGATAGATATATGAAGCTTAAATTTGAAAGAGTTATTAACAGAATATTATATGTAGAAGGTGCAATTGATGAAAAAAAGTATAAGAGAGTATCAAAAAAGCTTGATAAATTGCTATTTGAGGAAAGTAAGAAGAATTTTACTTCAACCTTGACTTAATTTAGCTTATTTATATAAAATTTGGTAAGTATTAATTGCATAAGATGTAGTTGTAAAAAGAAACGAGTATGACAAGGCAGACAAATGAGAAGACCAAAGGTGTACGTTTGTACATCGAGGATTTTCGATATGTAGTCAACGTAGTCAGACGAAGTTTATTTTTGCAATTGAGGAAGGAGGTATATTTGAC
>CAOKQZ010000010.1 GCA_948471055.1 uncultured Clostridium sp.
ATGTAACATTTGTAGATGGAACATATACAATTACAGTAAGAGAAGTAACAGTAACGATTGATAACAAAACAAGTGTATATGGAGACGAACTTGTAGCCTTAACATCAAAAGTAACCGAAGGAGAAGTAAAAGAAGGAGACGACTTAGGAATTACATTAAGTAAAGAAGCAGGAACAGATGTAGGAACATATGCAATTACAGGAACAGCAAGTAATACAAACTATGATGTAACATTTGTTGATGGAATTTATGAAATTACTGGAAGAAAAATTAAAATTACAGCACAAAATGCAACAAGTGTATATGGTGAAGAAATTGCAGAATTAAAATATGATATTACATCACCAGAAGGAACATTACTTGATGAAGATGACTTAGGAATTACATTAAGTACAACAGCAACAAGCACATCACCAGTGAAAGAGGGAGGATATCCTATTACCATTGGAACTGTAGCAAACAAAAACTATGATGTAGAGATTGAAGAAGGAACCTATACTATTACGAAAAAACCAATCACAATTACAGCAGATGATAAAGAAAGTGTATATGGTACCAGTATTGTAGAATTAACCTTTAGTATAGCAGATGATGTACTAGTAGGAGATGATACAAAGGATGTTATTACTGCAAACTTAACAACAACAGCAACTGATAAATCAGATGTAACCCAAGCAGGATATCCAATTACAGGAACAGCAACAGCCCAAAACTATGACATAACTGTAACAGAAGGAACTTACATGATTACAAAAGCACCAGGAGAATTAAACCCAGAATATATTGAAACGAGACAACAAATTAAAGATACTCCAATGATTTATCAACCAGATACTACAATTGGACAAATTGAAGGATACTTACCAGAAGGTTGGGCTTGGATTGATGGAACTGAAGAAGTAGTATTAGGACAATCAACTCATAAAGCATCTTATACATCAAAAAATCCAAACTATGGAGATGTAGCAGAGGTGGAATTAGATATTTGGGTAGCATTAGGAGCAGACTTTACAGAATTTAATAAATACTTAGCAGGAATGGAAGACGGTATTGGATTTGATAATCTAGTAGTAGGAGATTATACAAACTTTGAAGGATTAGCTGAGTTAGTTGCTACAGCAAGACAACAAATTGTACAAACAGAATTAGATAAAGTATTTGCTCAAGTTAAAAAATATACATTAAATAAAAAACCAATTAATAAAGAAGAATTTGATGCATACTTAGATAGAGTTGCTAAATTATATCCAACCGATTACACAAACTGGGACGGTTTCTTAGAGAAACTAGAAGAAGTACAACAACAAGTATTAATTAGCAAATTTAACGAAAAATTTGAAGAAGCAAAAATGTATGTACTAAACCCAAGAACTGTAAACCATGTAGCTTTAAACCCAATTCGCGATGAACTTGCAAGTAGAAATCCAGATGAATATACCATCGAAAGTTGGCAAGCAGTAGAAGCAATCATCAAAGAAGCAAATGACCAAAAACTACAAAGTGATTTTGACAGAATTGTAGCAAGCATTAACATTGATGAAATACTTGTAGAAAAACAAATTGCAAGAATTGAAATTGCAACTGTACCAAAAACAAGTTATTCATTCGGAGAAAAACTAGATGTAACTGGTGGAATGATTCGAGTAATTTACGATAATGAAACTTCAGTAGAAAAAGAAATGCAAGCAAGTTGGGTAACCGGATTTGATAGTGAGGATGAAACGAAGATTGGTGTGCCACAACAATTAACAGTAACTTATGAAGGAAAAACAGCAATCTATAATGTAACCATTACGGACAATGCAACTGGTATTACCATAACTAAACCAAATAAAGTAACCTATCAATATGGTGAAGAAATGGATTTAACAGGATTAACAGTAACATTACACATGAAATCTGGTGCAACAAGTGAAGTGGAATTAAGACAATGTAGCGTAACAGGATATAATAGTAAATCATTAGGAGCACAAACCATTTCAGTACAATACTTAGATTATGAAGCACAAACCTTTACCGTTTTAGTAGAGGATTATGTAAAAGGAATTAAGATTGTATCTGTACCTACAAAGAGAGTATACACCATTAAGGATACTGAAATTGCTAAGAGTGGATTAAGAGTAGAAACTGTAAATGCTTCTGGTAATGCAGGAGAAAACGTAACAAATGAGATTACAATTGATCCAGTAGACTTTAAAACAGTAGGTTCAAAAGACGTTACAGTAAGATACAATGGACATACAGCAATCTTTACCATCTCTGTTGTAGATTCAGAAAAACCAGTTATTAACTTAAATGGAGATGCAGAAGTAACAGTAGAACTAGGAACTGAGTATGTAGAACAAGGTGCAGAAGCTTATGTAAGAGTTGGTGGATATAACATTGATATTTCAAATCAAATCAAAATTGATAAAGACAAAAATGAAGAAGAGAAAGTGAATGTAAACAAAGAAGGAACTTACACAGTAACTTATGATGTAGTGTACAAAGCAACAGGGGAAGAAGCAACACAAGTGGTAAGAACTGTTCATGTAAAAGATACAACACCACCAGTTATTACACCAGATGACAACAATGTTTATGTAATTGAAGTAAATGAACCAAAACCAACATACAGAGCAACCGCAAAAGATGTTTATACCAATAAAGTAACAACTGTAACAACTGAGGATGATATTGATGTAACGATACCAGGAGTATATGCCGTAACATTTATCTCAGTAGATGAAGCAGGAAATGAAGCAAGAGTAAGAAAGATTGTTAGAGTAGTGGATACCAAAGGACCAATCATCGACGTAGAAAATCTTCAAGAAACCATCGAAGTAAATGGTACATTCGACCCATTAAAAGGTGTAAGTGCAACAGATAATTCAGGAGAAGACATTAAAGTAGAAGTAGACCTTAAAAACTTAGATACAACAAGAGTAGGAACATATACCATTGCTTATACTGCAAAAGATTCTACAGGAAACAGTGCAGAAACTGTATACAAGACAATTGAAGTAAAAGATACAAAAGCACCAACATTTGTAGAATTCAAAGGGGAAGAAACTATGTATGTAGAAGTAAATACACCATTTGTAGATCCAGGAGTTGTATTTGAAGATAACTACACAGTGGAGTCAGCTCTAGTGATTAACAAAGTAATCAAATTAGTAGGAACAAACGAAGAAGTAGGAGCCGTTGATTACCGAGTAGTAGGAAACAAATATACAATTACTTATACAGCAACAGATACTTCAGGAAATACCTCAGAAGAAGTTACAAGAACCGTAATGATAACAGATAGACCTGCAACTATTTACTTCAACGATCCAGCATTAGATGGAATGGTTACTGACTTAAAAGACACAACAAAGGAGAAACCACAAGCATTCTATTATTACCCAACCATTCAATATGCAAGAGGAGAAGAAATAGGAAAAGGCGGAGAAATCGTTATTACAAAAGACGGACAACCTTATACAATGCCAGCAAATGGAACAATTACCGAAGATGGAGAATACGTAATGATGGTTTATGGTGTTGATGAAAATGGACATCGTGATGGTACAAGAGCAATTGCATACTTTACCGTAGCAACAAGACCACCAGAGATTACAGGACTTAGCAGTAAGAAAAAAGACATTTATACACAAGCACCAACCATAACAATTAGCAACATTCAAAGCATTGAAAAAGCAATTGTAACCGATAAACAAGGAAATGAAATTGCAGATGTGAAACAACACTTATTAAGTAATAGTGAATACACAATGCCATATCAAGCAGGAGCTACATACTTATTAAAAGTAACACCAAAAAACGGACCAGAAGAAGTTTATACCATTATCTATCGAAAATAAGATAGAAAAAAGAACTCATAAATCGTAAAAGATTTATGGGTTCTTTGTATTCTAACGCATATAAGATTTGTAATATTTCATGAAATTTCCCTATTCTTTGTTTAAAGGGTGTTTACAAAAAAATGGAATAAGGGTATAATAGGGTTAGCTTAAGATTACGAAGGAGGAAAAAATATGAAAAAATTTGTTATAATTATGAGTATTTTACTAATTCTAGCAGGAACCGGATTTATTATTTATATGTCATTAGATATGTTTAAAAGTCAATTTGGAAAAGGAATGGGAGTAGAAGATGAGAATTTAAAGAAAATAGAAGAAGAATTAAGAGATGCTCCACCAGTGGTATATTATGAAGATCCTCAAAAAGATGGATTAACCACGATTTTAAATGATGGAGATATTTTCCGTTATCAGCCAGAAATTAAATATGCAGGTAGAAAAATTAGTGTTGTAAAAGATGGTATTGCTACAGAATATAAAGAGGGAAAATTAGAAGATGGGAAATATACTGTAGTGGTAACAGGAAAAGAAGAAACCATCACACGTAATTTTGTTGTGGATTCTGCTCCACCAAAAGTAACGGGAGTAAGAACAGGAAAATACACAGAAGCACAAACGGTTACATTTGCGGATGTAAAGGATGTAGAAAAAGCAACCTTAACGAATAAACAAACCGATGAAGTAATCGATGTGAAAAAATATCTACTAGAAAATGAAACCAACAAATATACAATAGCCTATGAAATAGGTGCGTATGTATTAGAAGTAGAAGACAAGTACGGAAATGGAATTATGCCAATTACGATTTTGTATGAGGAAAAAGGAGAATAGAAAGAACCCTTCGGGGTTTTTTTGTTACAAGAAAGTAATAATTGATACATAAATGTAATGTAAACTTAATGATGACGAAATAATGAAAACGAGAAGATAAGTAGAATACAAAGACAAAATGTTGAAATGCCTTTTATATCAAAGAAAAATGGCGTTTTTTACATTTGCCTAGAAGAAAAAGCAAGGTGGAAAATTTTTACCAAAAATAACATAAAACAGCATAAAAATGCAAAAAGTATGTTTACAAATAAGAAGAAAAATAGTATAATAGTAATGTGGATAAAAATGTTTAACTAGGGGGAAAAACAATGAAAAAATCATTAATCATGACAATCATTATTTTTTTATTAGTAGGAGTACTAGGAGGAGTGGTAAATGCTGCTTCCGCAAGAGTTAGTGCTTCTGCAAGTTCTGTTAATATAGGAGAGACTGTAAGAGTTACAATATCGATTGGTGAAAAAGCCAAAATGATTGAATTTAGTATAAATTATGATAAAACAAAATTTGATTATGTATCTTGTTCAAAAGGTAAATATAATCAAAAATTTTCATATGTAAATGGAGAAGGAAATGCAGATACAGAGAGTATCACTATGACTTTTAAAGCAAAAGCAGCAGGAACCACAAATTTTACAATATCGAATTTGAAAGTTGCAACAGCAGGTCAAAAAATACCTTCTTATCCAATAGCTAATGCATCAGCATCAGTAACGGCGAAGGTAAAAGAGGAGCCAAAACCAACACAGCCAACGACACCATCGACGAATAATAAACCTTCTACTACGACAAAACCTACTACAAATAAGAATACCAATAAAAATAATAACAAAAATACAAATAAAAAAGACGAAACACCAGTTGAGGAGCCAGTACAAGATCCAGTAGAAGAACCAGTACAAGAGCCAGTGGTAAAGGAACCAGCACCAAATGAATTAATGAAATTAGAAGATGAAACTGTAAAAACATTGATTGATGAGCCAACAAAAGTAATGATAAAAGCAAAACCAGTTGCGCTTGAAGATGGTACAAAATTAAATGTAACAAGACTAAAAGAAGGAGATACGGCATATCAAACGCGAAATGATATGTTTAAAGATATTGAAGGAATAAAAACATACTTTGATTTAAAATTACTAAAAATCGTAGAAACCGAGCAAGATGGACAAATGGTGCAATCTGAACAAGCAGTAACACCAAACGGATATGTAACAGTATTTCTTCCAATTCCAGAAAACTATAATAAGGAACGTTTAGTTGCTTATAAAATGAATGAAGATGGAACGTATAAAGTAATAGAGGGACAAATCCAAGGAAATTATTATACATTTACGACCAATAGTCTTGCTAATTATGCATTAGTAGAAACACCAGAAAAAAAAACTTGGGGACAAACGGCAATGGAAAAAGTAAACGAAGTCCTTGGCAATGTAAAGATTTTACATATTACTATTATCGTACTATTATGTATCATTTTAATTGAAACAATCACAATTATTCGATTATCAAGACAAAAAGCAAAAAGAAGTAAATAGATTGAGGTGAAAAAAGGATGAAAAAGATAGGAAAAGTACTATTACTATCTAGTTTGACGGTTGCAACAGTTGGAACAATTGCATTAAATTGTGTGAATACAGAAACATTAAAAAAGCCAGACGAAAAAATAGATATTCAAGCATATAACCATAAACCGAATACCGTTTTAGATAATGTTTTTGAACTTGAAAAAGAGGGAAAGACAATTTTACCATTTATTTTTGACAATACAGACCAATCAATTAGTAAAACATACTTGGTAGAACAGTTTCGAAAAGCAGGAAAAACCATTCAAAATTTGTCAAGTTTGAAGGATAGAATTGTAACAGGTGATGAAATAAAAACAGCAGATAAAACCTATACAGTTTTAATCTATGGTGATGTTGACGGTGATGGATATGTTGACAGTTTTGATGCATTAGAAATCGTAGAACATGTTATTCGAGATAAGGAACCAGCAGGATTATTTCGAATAACAGCAAATGTAGAAAATAGTGATGATATTGTTGACAGTTTTGATGCATTAAGAATTGTTGAATTTGTTATTGGTTCACAATCAAAGTTAGTTGTAAAAGAACCACTTTCAACGATTGAACAAAATATTGAATATCCTAGAATTACCTTAAAAGGAAATGACCCTCAATATGTACGTTTAGGCGAAACCTACCAAGAGGCAGGGGCGACGGTTAGTGATAATAAGGATAAGGACTTAAAAGTTGAAATTGATAGTAAAGAAGTAGATACTAGTAAAATTGGAACTTACTATGTTTCGTATCGAGCAGTTGACTCAGATGGCTATGAAAGAATTGTAAGAAGAGAAGTAAAAGTAAGAGATTATGTAACAGACTTAACCCTTACCAATGCACCAAAGACAGTAAATTATGGAAAAGAATTAGACCTAAGTAGTATGAAAGTAACGGCAAAAATGAAATCTTCAGGAGATGCAGTGGTACCAGTTGATGCTTCGAAGTATAAAGTAACGGGATATAATCCAGAAAAACTTGGACCACAAACCATTACCGTAACTTACGAAAGTGAAGATGGAACTTTTGAAGGAAAATCGACTACTTTTACAGTAGAAGTAAAAGACTATCAAACAGGAATTGAAGTAGATATTCCAAATAGAATATTTAGATATGATGACGAAAAAACAATAGAAGAATATTTGAAAGCTTATTTAGTAGATGCTAAAGTAAGAACTGTAATGGCAACAGGAAATAAAGGAGAATGGCAACCAATAGAAATAGATATGGTTGACTATAGTGTATTCAATAAGCAAGAAATAGGAGAACAAACTATTACTATAAAATATAAAGGTGATGAGAAAACATTTGAGTCCGAAGAAACTGTAGAAGTACGTGACTATGCGATTGACAATAGTTTTGAGATAGTAAATACGCCAGATAAGCAACATGAGCAAAAATATGGACAAGAACTAGATTTGACTGGCATGGTTGTAAAAGTAGAAATGAAAAAAGCTGGAATAGTAATACTTACACCAGAAGATTATAAAATAGAAGGTTATAACAAAAATCAATTGGGACGTCAAGAACTTACAGTATCTTATGATGGACAATCAGATAAGTTATTAGTGACTGTAGAAAATTATGTAACAGGAATTGAACTACAAGTGGCAACATGGGCAAAGAAAATATATACAGATGGAGATGCAATTGATTTTAATGGAATTATTCTAAAAAAGACGATGGCTGTTGAAGTAGAGGGCGTAGATAATACTATTTCAATGGATGATGTAGCGTTTACACCAGCCAATAAAACGGTTGTATTTGGAATGACACAGATAATAATGGAATATGACACTGAAAATACGGTTGATGGGAAGCAAAAAACATTTTCAGCATCTCATAAAATTACTGTATTAAAACACTTAGAAAATATTCGTGTAAAACCACAAAAAGTAGAAGGATATGCACATGAAAAATTCTCCTTTGGAACGATTCTTTCTGGAGAACAAGAAGAATTATTAACCAAAGAAAAAGTTAAGTTATTCATTGCCGATAAAGATGGAAATGAAATAACCAATCAAGTAGGAATTGAAAAACTAGACTTAAATGAAAATGGAGAAATGCCAATTAATTTGACATTTGAAGAAAAAGGAGAGTATAGGCTTACCTTCTATGTAGGAGATAATTTTGCAGATAGTAAAATTAAATCTGAAGAACAAACCTTACATATTACCTATAATCCAATTGTAACCAGTGCTAGTATTTTAGAACCAACGGAAGTAGAAATTAATGTAAGAAAAGCAAAAAGCAAAGAAAGAACCATTACATTTAAAAATATCCATGATGATATTTTAACCGATGAAGTATTAGCAAGTAGTGTAGAATTTACGCAGGATGCTTACTTAACCTTTACGAAAATGACAAATGGACATCCAGTAACAAGTAATAAAGAAAATATTGACATGGTACGTATTACTGGTAAAGAACAAGGAGCTACCTTTATTCGAATGACGGTAAACAAAGGAACTGAAAATGAAAAATCCATTCGATTAGCAGGAGCAGTAATTGGACCAGAAGCAAAGAAAATTATTGGATTAACTGGTGTAGGTGGGACAACCTTAGGGGATACGATTCGCCTATACCAAGAAGAACAATTGGTGGATATGAGCAATCTTGTAACCGATAAAAATACAGGAATTGTGTATACACTAATGGAAATCTCTATTGTAGATGAAGACGGCGATAATGTTCCTTTACTAGGTAGTGACCTTTGCATAGGAAATGCAACAACCAACAAAAAGTTAGGTGTTCGTTATACAGGCTACAATGCAAATACAGCACCATTAATTGATGCACATTTATTTACCGATGCCAAAGAGCCTGTTAGTTCAGATGAACCAGTGAAATATTTAGGTATTGCACTGGCTGATGGAGTAGGACCAGAAGAATTATTAGATAGAGAGTTAATCATTGATTACTACAATGCTCTAAATAATTCGCAAAAATTAACCATACAAATAGAACCACTAAGAATTAGAGAATTGTTAATTACAACACAAAATGTAGATGATGTAAGCAATTTACCAACAGGATATAATTACGAAGAATTTATGGTAGGAAGTATTAAATCTGGACCAAGACAAAAAGATGTTACCCTAACCGATTTCTATACGGGAACAACACCAAATTATACGGTAAAAGATTTAGCAGGTAATGATATTACAAACCAAACATTACCAGATGGCAAAAAAACAGTGGAAGTTAGTTTCGGATACAACAACGTAGATAGAGAAGTAGAATTAAAAGTAACAGCAAGAAAATCTGGAAAATATATGGTAACTTGTTGGGTAATGGTTGCAGGAAATCGTGTTTCTTTAACACAAACTGTTGAAACCAAAACACATCCAGAAGTAGCAAGTGCAGTTATAACAGATACAAGTGCCATTGCAGTTGGAAGAAAAACCAAAAGAAACATCCAATTCTTAAATAAATATGGAGAACCAATTGATGTTAATTATACCGATATAGCAAAACAAGAAAATGGTGTAGAGGCAAGATTACTAAATGCAGCAGGTGCACCAACTGGAAAAATTACACAAATCGAATTATTAGCAAATAGCTTAGATGGTGCAAGCATTACATTAACCGTAAAAGGAAAAGTATTACCTACCATTACAATTGATACCAAGGAAAATATTTCGATTGAGGTAATGAATGTAAATGGCTATGTTAGTGGTGTAGAACAAAAAAATGGAGAGTATGTAATAAGACTATATGAAACCGACCCAAGTTTACCTACGGTAAAAGAAGGTAATGATGGTTCTATCTATACTCTAATTCCAATTAGAATTAATAATGACGATGTAGAAACAAAAGTATATGGACCACAAATAGTAGTATCTGAACCAAGTGATGGTGAATATGTAGAAGGAGATATGACAGGATTACCATACAAACATAATGTTGTTATTACACATTCAGGAGAAGATTATGCAATACAAGCTTATATGATACATTCAGATGGAACCATTGAGGAAAATGATAGAAATAATCCAGTAGATTATCTTGGAATTGCACTATTTGGAGCAAGCCAAAGTGATATGATAGGAAAAACAATTACGATTTCTTATCCAGGAGCAGACCCAGTTCATATTAAAGTAATATCAAACACAACTCCATAACAAATAAAAATACGTATCGTAATAGGTACGTATTTTTACTTTTGACGCTTTTCGGGGACGTAAGGAAAAAAATTCTCCTTCCAAATTCACGAATACAAAAATAAAGCATAACATATAGATAGTAAAAAAGAGGAGGGAAATTATGCTAGACGGAAAATACACATCTTCATTAAATACTCCTATGGGAGCCATTAATGGAGTGATTACACTAATGAGCAATGGAAACCAAGTACAAGGAATTGTAGAAATTATGGGGATGAAAAACCAATTTCAAGGCATGAAGACAAACGAAAATACAGCTAATTTTAAAGGAAACTTTAATACACCAATGGGCAATATTGATTATACTGCAAATGTGATGGTAAATGGGAACATGCTAGAATTAATGGCGAATACCAACAAAGGAAACTTCAAAATACAAGGAAAACGTATGTAATAAGAAATAAACAAATCTTTTTATGTTAAAGAATCCAACTCGTATAGGAGTTGGATTTTTTTAACATCTTCTTAACATTTATTAAGATATTATTAAATCTCTTATGAAGCTAAAAAAAGACGATATAATAGGAATAGAAAAACAAGGGAGGGTATCTTATATGGAAATATTAAAAGTAGAAAACTTATCAAAAATTTATGGAAAAGGAGAAACAAGTGTAACAGCAATTGACCATATTTCTTTTTCAGTAGAAGAAGGAGAATTTGTTTCGATTATTGGACCATCTGGTTCTCGGAAAATCTACCATGCTTCACATTTTAGGTGGTGTTGATAGACCGACTTCTCGGGAAAGTATACATTAAAGGCAAAGATGTGTATAGCTTAAATAATAATGATTTAGCAGTATTCCGAAGACAAAATGTAGGACTTATTTATCAGTTTTATAATTTGATTCCTATTTTAAATGTAGAAGAAAACATTTCCTTGCCAGTGTTATTAGATGGGAAAAAGGTAAATAATGAAAGATTACAAGAAATTATAAAAACATTAGGATTAGAAAAAAGAGTGAAACATTTGCCAAATGAATTATCTGGTGGGCAACAGCAACGTGTATCCATTGGGAGAAGCTTAATGAATGACCCAGCCATTATTTTAGCGGATGAGCCAACAGGAAATTTAGATAGTAAAAATTCTGAAGAAATCTTGGAATTATTAAAATATTCGAACAAAAAGTATCATCAAACGTTAATTATGATTACACACGATTTAAATTTAGCAAAACAAGCAGACAGAATGATACAAATTCAAGATGGAAAGATTGTAGCGGATGAGAAGAATTAGAACCCTCAGTCGCTCCGTTTTCGTCCCCCTTGTTAAAGGGGCTTTCTTGTGGGGCTTCGGAGTTTGTGTGCAGGTAAGATTGAATTAAGAAGGGATGTAATAGAAAATGAGTATATTTAGTAAGTTAACAACCAATTATTTGAAGAAAAATCGAAAAAGGACGATTGTTACGATTATTGGAATTATTTTATCTGGTGCTATGATTACAGCAGTAGCTACTTTAGCGGTTTCTTTTCAGAGTTTTTTGTTAGATGTGGAGATTAGCCAAGATGGTGCTTGGGAGGCGATGTTTCGAGGAGTAAAAACAGAAGATATTGGCGAGTTTGCACAAGATAGAAGATTAACCAATGTGATGGTAATGGCACCAGTAGGAATGGCAAAAAATACCTATTCAGAGGATGAGTTTTGCTACATAAAGGCATATAGTAAACAAGCGTTGGAAAATATGAAAATTCGTTTAATAGAAGGAAAATTACCAAAGAATGATAATGAAATTGTATTAAGCAATACTTTTTTTGATGGAAAAGAAAAAGAACCCCAAATTGGAGATACCGTTACGTTTGAAATGGGAAAGCGAATGAGTGATGGGGAAGAACTAATTGGAGAAGCTAAAGTAGATAATGAGACATTTATAACAGAAGAGACAAAGACCTATACGGTTTGTGGAAAAATCCAAAGACCAGATTTTGAGACCTCAAAAGATCACTATACTTCAGGAGTTACTTTGCTAGATGAAACAAAGCCGATTACTCACCAAAGCGTGGATATTGGTGTAATTTCCAAAAATCCAAAGAATTTGTATGACGATGCAGAGGAAATTGCCGATAAACTAGGAGTGTATACCATACGAGAGGAACGGACAAAAGGTATATAATATCAAATACAATACCTATGTATTAATGTATAAAGGGGTTAACTCTACTGGTGGTTTCCAAGCAATGTTATATTCGGTATGTGGTATCTTAATTGCAGTTATTATGGTAGGTTCCATTTTAGTAATTTATAACAGTTTTGCTATTTCCGTATCCGAAAGGAAAAAACAATTTGGAAGCTTATCTTCTGTAGGAGCAACGAAAAAACAAATACGAAGCTTGGTATTGCAAGAAGGAGCTATTTTAGGAGGAATTGGGATTCCACTTGGTATTTTATTTGGAATAGGGGGAATTGGGATTACCTTAAAGGTAGTAAATGAGTTATTAAAGCCAATGATGGCAGAGTCTGGTCAAAATTGGAATTTACACTTAGTGGTATCGTTCCAAGCAATCTTAATTGCGTTAATTTTCATTGCGCTAACAATTTACCTATCGGTTATGGTTCCAGCAAAACGAGCAAGTAAAATATCGCCAATTGAAGCAATTCGTGGAAATGATGATATCAAAATAAATGGAAAGAAGTTAAAAACACCAAAGTGGTTTCGTACTTTATTTGGAATAGAAGGAGAATTGGCACTAAAGAATTTGAAAAGAAGTAAGAAAAAATATCGTACCACCGTTATTTCCCTTATGATTAGTATTATTTTATTTATATCGGTTAGTGGATTTATTGGGTATATGTATAATGGGTTTGATTCCCTTTATAAAAGTGTGGATTATGATTATTCCATTCAGATTTATGGAAGCGATACAAAAGAAAAAAGAGAACAAAAGGAGAAAATTACAAATCGAATTGAAAATTCAAAAAATGTAGATAAGCTATCTGTGATTGACCGAGTATATTCCTATACAGAGCTAAAAGAAGAAAGACTAGATGCGAATATGAGAAAAGCCATAAAGGAAAAAGAAAGAGTAAGACAATATTTTTATGAAGAAAATGGTCAATATCGTGTTGGAGTAAACTTGATTGCCTTAAACGATATACAAATGGAAGAATACTTAAAACAGCTAGGAATAAGCAAATTAGGGGAAAATGAAGTCATTTTGATTAATTATGTTGATATGTTAATGTCGGCAAAAATAGAAGGAGATTTAACGAATTTAAAAGCAAATGAGGACATAGATGTTAGTATACAGGTAAGGGAAAATGCAGATAAGTCTAAAGAAGAACCAAAATATCAAACCATAAAGAAAGCTTTTAAAATTGCAAAAGTAACCGATAAAATGCCATTTGGAGTTACTAACCAAGATAATCCAATCGCAATTGCCATTACCAATAAAAAGGCACTAGAAGGCTTTGAAGACCAAATGTTTACAAGTATGGTATTTACAGCAAAAGACGAACAAGGGCTAAAAGAGGAATTAAAAGAAATTGAAAAAATGCCAACCAATTTCATGGTATTGGTAGAAAATGTAAAAGAACAAATACAACAACAGCGTAACCTAAAACTAGTAATTAACATTTTCTTATATGGATTTATTGCCCTAATTTCAGCCATTGGAATTGCCAATATATTTAATACCATCTCTACGAATATTTTACTAAGAAAACGAGAATTTGCTATGTTAAAGTCCATCGGTATGACCGAAAAAGGCTTTAAGAAAATGTTAGATTTAGAATGTATTTTCTATGGAACAAAAGCACTATTACTCGGTTTGCCAATTGGAATTATCATATGTTATTTCTTAAACCAAGGTTTTGGAAATGCGATAGAATTTGCCTTTAGCCTACCTTGGAGCAGTATCATTATTTCCATTGTGAGTGTGTATTTTGTGGTGTTTATTACCATGCTATATGCAAGCGGAAAAATGAAAAAGGAAAATATTATTGATAGCTTGAGGGAGGAGAATATATAAACATGCAAAAAGTGGCAAAAGTGATATAAAAAGTGGCAAAATAGAATAAAAATAAAATAAATTGCACATCTTATCAATAACAAAAGTTGGTAAGGTGTGCTTTTTTAAAACAAAAAACAGTCAAAAAGACTATACAAAAACAAAACAATATGATAAACTAAAATTGGCAATAAAACAACACACCAAAATACGACATTTCCGCCAAAGCGGATGGAATGTATGGTTTAATTAAAAAAAATACCAAAATGGTGGGGAAATGCAAGTAGTGATTTTAGTAAAAGAAATAAGGAAAGAAAAGAAATATACACTAGAACAACTATCCAAAAAAACTGGGATATCCACAACACACATAAACGACATCGAAAACAACGTAAAAGAACCCAGTTTTTCAATGATGGTTCGATTATCCTATGCATTAGATGTACCACTGGGCAAATTGTACCAAATCATTTGGTAAGAAAAGGAGAGAAAGAGAAAAATGGAAAAAACAAAGGAGAAGAATTACAAAACACATGTAGGGGTCGATGCCTACATCGACCCCAATAAGGGAATTACATTAATAGCCCTTATTATAACCATCATCATTTTGTTAATTTTAGCAGCAATTGTAATTAATTTAAGCATAGGACAAAGAGGGCTCTTAAAAAGAGCCGAAGAAGCAGGAAGAAACTACCAAGAGGCAGCAAGAGATGAAGACGAAATGTTAAGAGATTTACTAAACTACGACGGAAGCGAAAAACCAGAAGAGGTACAAGGCGGAGAGGTATATGCAAAAATGTATACAAATGCAGAAGGAAAAGAAGTACTAGTATTATCAAGTAGAGCAGATTATGTAGAAGCATCAAGTGGGCTTACGTTAAAAGAGGATTATGGCGATGTGGGGAATAAGAAATATGAGGTAAAACTAGAAGTGCATTGGGTAGGTAACGACGGCTATAGTACAATGGTTGGAACAATACCACCTTGGTTACATGAATATGTTGAAGACTATGAAAAATACAAAGGAACGTTTTATGCTAATGAAAATTTAGCAGAAGTAAAGATTGTAGATAAAATATCTCCGATTAGCACATCAGGTTGGTTTTGTCTTTGTACAGCTTTAACTAATTTGGATTTAACTAACCTTGATACATCAAACGTAACAAATATGTCAAGTATGTTTTATGGTAGTAATCTAACAACATTAGATTTAAGTAATCTTGATACATCAAACGTAACAAATATGTCAAGTATGTTTTATGGTAGTAATCTAACAACATTAGATTTAAGTAATCTTGATACATCAAATGTAATCAACATGAATTGGATGTTTGCTCGGATGTATGGGACTAACGACATTAGATTTAAGCAATCTTGATACATCTCAAGTAACTACTATGGAAGATATGTTTGATGGATGTAGTGGGTTAACAACCTTAAATTTAAGCAGTTTTGATACATCTCAAGTAACTACTATGGAAGATATGTTTTGGGGATGTAGTGGGTTAACAACCTTAAATTTAAGCAGTTTTGATACATCTCGAGTAACAACTATGAAAGATATGTTTAGAGACTGTAATGGCTTAACAACATTAGATTTAAGCAGTTTTAATACATCTAAAGTAACAACTATGCAGACGATGTTTATGGGATGCAGTAGTCTAACAACATTGGATTTAAGTAGTTTTGATACGTCAAATGAAACATATGTGGGCAATATATTTGGAAACTGTAATGGATTGAATAGTGTTTTAGTGAGTAACAAATGGAAAATCACAGAAGAAAAGAATATGTTCAGTGGTTGTAACATAAATAGTGTTACATTAAAGCAAGAATAAATTTGTCGCATTATGTATATTTATAATACCTTAAAACCCACAATGCTATTGTAAAAGGAAGATCACAAAGATATAATGAAACAAAAAGGAGAAAAATAGGAATGATGTCAAAAGAAAAAAAGAACAATCCACATGTAAAGCCAGAATTTGTGTCTGCCCGAAATGGAATCACATTGGTGGCTTTGGTAATAACCATCATTATCTTACTTATTTTGGCAGGAATTACAATTAGCCTCACCATAGGACAAAGAGGCATATTGAAACATGCCGAAGAAGCAGGAAGAAATTACCAAGAAGCAGAAAGAAAAGAAGATGAGGAATTAAGAGAGCTAGATAATATCATAATGGGAAATAGCACATTAGACGAACCTAAAATTACGATGGTAGATGGAGTGCCAGTACCAAATGGGTTTAAACATATAGAAGGGACCAAAGAAGATGGATTTGTGATAAAAGATGTTAGTGTAGATGAAGAAGGAAAACCAACTAGTACCAATGGAAATGAGTTTGTGTGGATACCATGTACAGAAGATGGAAAAAATGGAAGTATTAAATATGATCGATATGCTTTTTCGAAAAATGGTTGGGAATTTTCACAAACGAAAAATGAAGAAACAGAAGAAATAACATGGAGTGCTTATGGTATGACATATAGTTTTACTGAAGTGATGCCAAGGATCGAATTAAACAGTATGAAACAATATGGGGGATTTTACATAGGAAGATATGAGGTAGGAATAGTAGACTATGATACCACCAATATAGTAACAAGTAATATCAATAATGAGAAAGAATGGACAGGATATCATAATGGAAGAGCAGTTGTACAAAAAAATGTACAGGTTTGGAATTATATTACAAGAGACATGGCAAAAAAAGTAGCAGAAGGAATGTATTCGAATAATGATGTAGTAATAAGTCGATTATGTAGTAGTTATGCATGGGATACAATATTAGAATCGATCGAAATAAATTATTTAGGATATGCTACCAATAGTACACAGGGAAACTATTCAGGGGAGTTAAAAAATACAGGACAAACAACAGCAGTAAATCATATTTATGATATGGGAGGGAATGTAAGTGAATGGACAACAGAGAACTGTATTGGAGAAAATTTTTCCTGTACACATAGGGGAGGAAATTTCGGAAATGATAGGAATAATTTTCCAGCAGGTATTCGTGGTTGTGATAGTGAAACAGGAGCCAACAACAGTATAGGATTTCGTTGTGTCTTTTATATAGGAAAATAGGAAAGGTGGTAACAAATGAGAAACAGGAAAGGAATTACACTTGTAGCTTTGGTGATTACAATCATTATTTTACTTATTTTAGCAGGAATTACAATTAGTATTACAATGGGACAAAGAGGCATACTTAAAAGAGCAGAAGAGGCAGGGAAAGAATATAGTGAGGCACAGGCAAGAGAAAAATTAGAACATGTATTATTGGAATTGCAAGCAGATAAAATAGTAGATATAAGTTATAATGAAAAGGAATATGTAAATAAAAAAATACAAGAAAATGGAATGATGGTGACTGGAGATAATGTGACTGTAGAAGGTTGGCAGTTTCAAATAGACAGAAATCTATTAGAAATTGTTTTTTTAAAAGAGGATATCCCTAATATGGATTATAATAAAAGTCTAATTGGAAAAATATCAACTATACAAACAAGTGGATACCATGAAATAAAAGTTACTACAAACGAAGGAGAAGAAATTGTATATACTATGGATGTCATAAATTATAATGATAATTTAGTATTAGATGGAGAAATACAGATACCAAGGGGGATATTAGATAATAAAAAATATGAATTTGGAAATAAAGAAACCGATGTAGCAACACAAGTTGAAGATGCGAAAAATATGGTAGTGTTAAAAGTAAATGGTGATTTTACAATAGAAGAAGGAGTAACTTTAACAGCTTGTAAAAGTGAAGAAGGATATGGTGGCCCTAAGGGAATGTTGATATACTGTACAGGTACAATAACAAATAAAGGAACAATAAGTATGACAGCAAGAGGAGCAAGAGCAGAAGGAGAAAATGTGTATCTATGGCAAAATGAAGATGAAAGTTTTGAATATATTCCAGCAATTGGAAGTGTTGGAGGAAGTGGAGTGTTTAATGATTGGTATAATACTAATGGAAATCCAGGAAATGATGGGATAGATCGTAAAACAGGAGGAGGTGGAGCTGGCGGAGCAAGATCAGCTTATTCTGGTGCAGGAGGAACAGGAACTTCGTATTCAGGAGGAACAGGAGGCGGAGGAGGTCATGGAGATCAAAATGCTAATGCAACAGCAGGTTCTGATGTAGGAGGAACAGGTGGAAATGCTGGCGTAGGTTGGAAATACCCTTGGTCAGCGACAGGAGGAGCAGGAAATCCAGGGGGACAAAGCGATAGATGGGATGGAAGTCAACATATAGAGGCAGATAGTGGAGCTAATGGAACTGGAGGATTACTAATTGTATTTGCGAATGATTTTAATAACCAAAACAAGATAGAGGCAAATGGGATAACCAATATGATTCAAGATGAATGTGGTTCAGGAGGAGCATCAGGAGGAGGAAGCATTAATATTTTTTATCATCATCTAATTTCACAAGGAAATATAGAAGCAAATGGTGGAGAGGCTATAGGAATAGAAGCTTTTGGCGGAAATGGAGGAGCAGGAAGCATTACGGTAGGTTCAATTGAAACTGGAAGTTTCGTGTGTGAGTATAAAAATTATTAAATTATAATAAAAAAGTATTGCAATAGCAATACTTTTTTGATATAATACTAAAGTTAAAAAATATACACATAAAGGGAGTTTGCTTTTAGTGCCTTACAATAAGGTGTGTGTGCAAATGAAGATACTTTATGGATGTAAAAACTAAAGGAGGAATAAAAAATGGCAGTAGTTGCAATGAAACAATTACTAGAAGCAGGTGTACATTTTGGACACCAAACAAGAAGATGGGATCCTAGAATGGCAGAATATATTTTCCAAGCTAGAAACGGAATCCATATTATTGACTTACAAAAGACATCAAAGAAAATTGATGAGGCTTACCAATTTGTAAAGGAAGCATCTGAAGAAGGAAAGGAAATTCTTTTTGTTGGTACAAAAAAACAAGCACAAGAATGTGTAAAAGAAGCAGCATTAGCTTGTGGTATGTACTATATTGACCAAAGATGGTTAGGTGGAATGCTTACCAACTTTGATACCATTCAAAAAAGAATTCAAAGATTAAAAGATTTAGAAACAATGGCAGAAGACGGAACTTTTGAAGTATTACCAAAAAAAGAAGTTATTTTGTTAAAAAAAGAAATGGAAAAACTAGAAAGAAACTTAGGTGGAATTAAAGAAATGAACAAACTTCCAGGAGTTATCTTTGTAGTAGACCCTAAAAAAGAAAGAATTGCTATATTAGAAGCAAGAAAATTAAATATTCCAGTAGTAGGATTAATCGATACGAACTGTAACCCAGAAGATGTTGATTATGTTATTCCTGGAAATGATGATGCAATTCGTGCTGTAAAACTAATTACAACCGTAATGGCAAATGCTGTAATCGAAGGAAAACAAGGAGAAGCGTTTGAGCCAATTGCAACGGAAGAGACTGTAGAAGACGAAGAACCAACCAGTATGGAAGAAGTTGTTGCTGAGGCAGAAGAAACCACCGAAAACATAGAAGAATAATATTTGTGTGGGCACGGGAAGAGGCCGTGCCCATTAAATATAGGGGGGCGATGCCTACATCGACCTGTAAACAGAAAATTGATATTGAGCTACGTTAGATAAAAGGAGCATGAAGGGGAAAACTGACATGGGAAAAATAAAAATTAAAAGGAGGAAGAAAAATGATTAGTGCTACGATGGTAAAAGATTTAAGAGAAAAAACAGGTGCAGGAATGATGGACTGCAAAAAAGTATTAACCGAAACCGATGGAGATATAGAAAAAGCCATTGAATTATTAAGAGAAAGAGGAATTGCAAAAGCGGCTAAAAAATCAGACCGTATTGCAGCAGAAGGAATTGTTACGGCATATGTAACAGAAGATGTAAAAATAGGAAGTGTTGTAGAAATTAACTCAGAAACAGACTTCGTTGGTAAAAACGAAGAATTTAGAAGTTTTGCAAGAGATATTTCAGAACAAATTGCAAAAAAAGCACCAACAAGTGTAGAAGACTTATTAGCACAAAAATTCATAAAAGACGAAACAAAAACAGTAGAGGAAGTATTAACTGGAAAAATTGCAACCATTGGAGAAAAGCTAACCATTCGTCGTTTTGAACGATTTGAATCCACAGGATTAGTAGAAAAATACATCCATGGAGATGGAAAAATTGGTGTATTAGTAGAGTTAGAAAATGGTAATTCAGAACTTGCAAAAGACCTTTGTATGCAAATTGCAGCAGCAAAACCAGAATACTTAGATAGAGCATCTGTTCCAGAAGAACGTGTAGCAAAAGAAATGGAAATCTTAAAAGTACAAGCAATGAATGAAGGAAAACCAGCAGAAATTGCAGAAAAAATGGTACAAGGAAGAATTGGAAAATTCTATGGAGAAATCTGTTTAGTAGAACAAGACTTTGTAAAAGATCCAGATATGAAAATTTCTAAACTGTTAGAATCAAAAGGAGCAAAAATTGTAAGATTTGCAAGATTTGAAAAAGGAGAAGGAATTGAGAAAAAAGAAGAAAACTTCGCAGAAGAAGTTATGAACCAATTGAAATAAAAAAATGTTTCAAAAAATATTGTAAATTTTCGGAAAAATTGATATACTAAGGTAGCAACCAAGGTATATCAATTTTTTATTGTAGGAACTTTTATAAAAAAGAAGAAAAGGTTCCATACAATATGAAGATAGGAAGTTTTTAAAATTTAAAGGAGGAAATAATTATGGAAAACGAAGAAAATGAAGTAAAAGAGGTTTCAGTAGAAACAGGGGATAGTAATGGAATAAAAATATCGGATGATGTTGTTGCGGTTATTTCTGGTGTAGCAGTTTCAGAAGTACCAGGAGTAGCAGGAATGGCAGGAGGATTTGCAGGAGGCATTACCGAGGTTTTAAGTGGTAAAAAGAATTTATCCAAAGGAATTAAAGTAGAAGTTGGAGAAAAAGAAACCAAAATTGATGTCAATATTATTGTAGAATATGGTACAAGAATTCCAGATGTTGCTTTTGAAATTCAAAACAGAGTAAAAAAAGCAGTTGAAACCATGACAGGTCTAACAGTATTAGAAGTAAATGTACATGTACAAGGAGTTAGCACAGATAACAAACCAGTAGAAACCGAAGAACCAAAAGAAGAATAAAGATACAAAGACATACTAGAAGGCTCCTTTACTTAAGGGGGCTGTCAGCGAAGCTGACTGGAGGTTTTTTTAAGAGAATTAAATTCAGGATAGTAATGTAGAACAAAACGTAAAAATTGGGGAGGAATTATATGAAAGTATTAGATAAAATAGCATTAGTTTTATTTTCGAGTATTATTTTAATTGTATCGGTATTACTATGTTTCATGATATTTGGCTGGATACACTTAGATGTTGTTACCATCTATATGAAAGACTTACTAAATGACCAAACCGCTTGCAATATTACCTTAGGAATTTTAGTGGTTCTTATTTTATTTGCAGTAAAAGGTATCTTTTTTTCGACCGATTCCAATAAGGACAAGGATAAAAATATGGATCATGGTATTTTAATTCAGAATGAAAACGGAAAATTACTTATCTCAAGAGATACCATTCAAAATATTGTAAGTGGTGTGGTAAAGGGATTCCAAAACACACAAGATGTTACCTCAAGAGTTGTTTTAACAAGTGATAACCACATTAATATTGATGTTACTCTATTTGTAACACAAGATGCTATTATTAAAGATTTATCAAGCGAATTGCAACAAAAGATTAAAGGAGTTATTAAACAATCGATTGATGTGGACGTGCAAGAGGTAAATATTAAAGTGAAAAATGTTGCTCCGAAAGAAATAGTAGAAGGGTAGGAAAGGAGAACAATATGGATGGATTTAAAAAGTTTGTAAGTGAATATGCAGGTGCGATTATTGGCGCCATTGTTGCATTAGTTATTTTACTAACACATCTTTATGAATTAATTGTAGGAATTATTTTAATTATTATAGGGATGTTTATTGGAAATTATGTACAAAGGAACAAATATGAAGTAAAGGAAAAACTAAAAGATTTAATCGATAGGATGTAGAAGCAGTTTTGAAAATGGCAAAAAGAAAGGATAAGGGGATAACATAGTATGAACCGAGCAAATTCGAGGGAAGAGGCTTTTAAGTTATTGTATAGTATGGAAATACAACAAGGAAATGAGGAAGAGCAAATAGAGTTGTATTTTGCGAATAATGAAATAGAGGATCCTAAAATACAAAAATATGTAAGGAATTCTTGGAACGGAGTAAAGCAAAATCAAAAGGCGATTTGTGAGAAGATTTCGGAGCATTTGAAGGCAGAATGGAATATTGAGAGATTATCGAAGGTAAATCTTTCCATTTTGAAGCTTGCAATTTATGAGTTGTTGTATAAGAAAATACCATATAAAGTAGCGATTAATGAGGCGATTGAGCTTGCAAAAAAATACGGAGAGGATAATAGTGCTTCGTTTGTTAATGGCGTATTGGCTAGTATTGTGAAAAGTGAGTTGCAAGCTTAGATTTGTGCCTATCGCACATAATGTAATAATTTTAACTTCGTTCCATTCCTGCGCTGGTCGGTCTTCGCCTCCCATTTGTTGGCTAACGCCAACTGCTCGTCGGTCACTACGTTAAAATTATTACATTATGTGCTTTAAAAAGTCTACTGCTAAAGAAAGGGGAAACATATGAACATTGAGCCGATTTCTGTTACGGATTTGAATAAGTATATTAAGGATAAAGTAGCAGGAGATGAATATTTAAATAATGTCTTGGTAAAGGGTGAGATTTCTAATTTTAAACACCATTATACAGGGCATCTATATTTTACGTTAAAAGATGACAATTCTTTAATTAAATGCATTATGTTTAAATCATTTACACAGAATTTGAAATTCGTTCCCAAAGACGGTATGAAAGTAATGGTTTTTGGAACCGTTAGTGTATTTGAACGAGATGGTGTGTATCAAATTTATTGTAAAGCCATGCAAGAAGAAGGAATGGGAAGCCTTTATAAAGCCTATGAAGAGCTAAAAGCAAAGTTAGAAAAAGAAGGGCTATTTTCAGACCAATACAAAAAGAAAATTCCTTTTATGCCAAAAGTAGTAGGTGTGCTTACTTCACAAACAGGGTCAGTCATTCGAGATATTATTAATGTTAGTACTAGAAGAAATCCGAATGTTTATATTAGACTATTTCCAGTTCCTGTACAAGGAGAAGGGGCAGGAGAAAAGATTGCAAATGCCATACAATTTATGAATGAGAAGAAGTTAGCAGATGTATTAATTTTAGCAAGAGGAGGAGGCTCTTTAGAAGACCTATGGCCATTTAATGAAGAAGTAGTAGCTAGAGCTATTTTCCAGTCCAAGATTCCCATTATTTCAGCCGTAGGGCATGAAACCGATTTTTCAATTTCGGACTTTGTAGCAGACCTAAGAGCACCAACGCCATCAGCGGCAGCAGAACTTGCAGTAGCCGATACAGGAGATTTGAAAATAAAGTTAGAAACATATAAAACAAGATATAAATTAGCATTAAAGAAAAAAGTGGAGCTTATGCGTTTACAGTATGAAAAATGTATGGCAAGAAGAGTATTGAAAGAGCCACTACAAGAGATTAATGAAAAACGCATTCGTTTGGATATCATGGTAAAAAATATGCAACATACAGTGGTAAGTAAATATAAAGATAGTAAAAGTGAAATGATAAAATTAGTAGCGAAGTTAGATACCCTAAGTCCACTAAAAACACTAACAAGAGGTTATAGTATTACACAAAAACAAGGCAAGATTATTAAATCGGCAGAAGAATTGAAAAAAGAAGATGAAATCGAATTACGTTTTGTAGATGGTAAGAAAAAGGCAAAAGTAATATAGGAGGGAATTATTTTGGAAGAAAAGAATACAATGAATTTTGAAGAAGCAATGAAAAGCTTAGAACAAATTGCAGGAGAATTAGAAAAAGGAAATTTAAACTTAGATGAATCAGTTGCCAAATTTGAGGAAGGAATGAAATTATCCAAAATCTGTAATGATATTTTAGAAGATGCCGAAAAGAGAATTTCTATTTTAATAAAAAATGGAGACGAAGTTTCGGAAGAGGAATTTAAAGTAGAAAATTAAACAAGAAAGATAAATATTAATTATCATATTTGAGATAGGTATCTTAAAAGTGGGTGCTTTTTAGAAAATAGAAGGGAAGGATTTGGAATATGAACATAACGGATTTTAAATACTTATATGTTCCATTTTTAATGTGGTTTGGCATTCAAACATTCAAAGTGATTTACGATTTGATAACCACAAAGAAATTCAATTTTAAGCGTATTATGGGAGCAGGAGGAATGCCAAGTTCTCATTCAGCTGTTGTTACTTCACTTGCTACTTTAATTGGTAAACAGGAAGGAGTAACAACACCAATTTTTGCATTAGCTGTTATTTTTGCTTTTGTGGTTATGTATGATGCTTGTCGGAATAAGGCGTGCTGCTGGAAAACAAGCAAAATTACTAAATAAGTTAGTGCAAACACCGGGTTTAAGCGGAGTACAAGTAGGAGAAAGACTAATTGAAGTATTAGGGCATACACCAATACAAGTATTAGTAGGAGCTATCATAGGAATTATAGCAGGCTTAATACTATAAAAAGAAAGGAATGGTAGTAAAATGGGAGATATTGAAATAGCAAGAAGTGTTACCTTAAAGCCAATTGAAGAAGTAGCAAAAAAAGTAGGAATTCAAAAAGAAGATTTAGAGTGTTATGGAAAGTACAAAGCAAAGTTATCGGAAGAATTACGAGATAAAGTAAAGAACAAAGAAAATGGAAAATTAATTTTAGTAACGGCAATTAATCCTACTCCTTTAGGAGAGGGAAAAACCACCATTTCGATTGGACTTGCTGATGGTTTATCCTATATTGGGAAAAAAGCGATGCTTGCCTTAAGAGAACCATCCCTTGGGCCAGTATTTGGCGTAAAAGGTGGTGCTACTGGTGGAGGACATGCACAAGTAGCTCCAATGGAGGATATTAATTTACATTTTACTGGAGATATTCATGCGATTACCTCAGCGAACAACCTATTAGCTGCTTTAATTGATAATCATATCTATTTTGGAAATGAATTAGGGTTTGATCGAATTGTATGGAGACGCTCAGTCGATTTAAACGATAGACAACTTCGTGAGATTGAATGTGGTCTTTCCGGAGAAAAAGCAGTAGTTCCAAGAAAAGACGGATTTGATATTACGGTTGCTTCTGAGATTATGGCAATTTTATGCTTAAGTTCCGATTTAGAGGATTTGAAAAAGAGAATTGGAAATATTGTAATTGGATACAATAAAGAGGACAAGCCAATTTATGCAAGAGATTTAAAAGCGGAAGGTAGTTTAGCGGTTTTATTAAAAGATGCCATGAAACCAAATATGGTACAAACTTTAGAACATACCCCAGCACTAATTCATGGAGGACCATTTGCCAATATTGCCCATGGATGTAATAGTGTAATGGCAACCAAAATGGCATTAAAACTTTCGGACTATGTGGTAACCGAAGCTGGCTTTGGAGCCGATTTGGGTGCGGAAAAGTTTGTAGATATTAAATGCCGTAAGGCAGGTATCAAACCAGATGCGGTGGTTATTGTTGCTACTCTAAAAGCGTTAAAATACCATGGTGGAGTAGAAAAAGAAGACATCAAAAAAGAAAATTTAGAGGCACTAAATTTAGGAATTCACAATTTGTTAAAACATGTGGACAACCTTCAGGGTGGTTTTGGGTTAAATGTGATTGTAGCAATTAATAAATATGTGGATGATAGCAAAGAAGAAATCGCTTTGTTACAACAAAAATTAGAGGAAACAGGAATTGAATTAAGTTTAGTAGAAGCATGGGAACATGGAGGAAAAGGAGCCCAAGATTTAGCAAGAAAAGTAGTGGAATTAACAAACAAAGAAACGACGGTACACTATGCTTATGAATTAGAAGATAGCATCAAAACCAAAATTGAAAAGATTGCAAAAAATATTTATGGTGCAGAGGGAGTAGAATATTCCAAAGAAGCAGAAGATGAGATTATAAAAATCGAAAATTTGGGATATAGCAATTTCCCAGTATGCATGGCCAAAACACAATATTCTTTTTCCGATGACCCTAAAAATTTAATTTGTGATAAGCCATTTACTATTCATGTAAAAGAAATTCGTTTAAAAACAGGAGCAGAGTTTATTGTGGTATTAACAGGAAAAATATTTACCATGCCAGGACTTCCAAAAGTCCCAGCAGCCGAGAGTATAGATATTGATGAGAAAGGAAATATTGTTGGGATTTTTTAAAAAAGAAAAAAAGGAGGTATTTTATGTTAGAACCAACTGCATTGAAACAAGTTGCACCTAAAATTAAAAACGACTTGACGGATAGTCATACAATAATAGATGTAGGTCAAAGAACACAAAAAACTATTCAAAAAATTGGAACTATTGGTGTAATAGCTTTAGCAATTATAATAGTATTAGTAGTTATTTTAATATTAAAGAGGAAAAAGAAGGGGTAGAAATATGGAAAGAAAAGATTTATCAGCAGTTGATATTTCAAAAAAATTAATTTGGGAATATATAGTTGCATCTTTTATATTTAGTATTGTAAGTTATTTTATTATTGGATTTTCTACAAAAAATGTGGAAAGTTCTACTTCTAAGTTAATTATACAAATAGTTTTATCTACTATAACAGTTTTCTTATATGTTTGGGTAGGTTCAAGAAATATAACAAAAAGATATTTTATTAGAAAAGAAGATATTATGGTAATAGTTAGAAATATAAGTATCTTTTTTATAGTTATGATAATAATAGGATTTATTACGAATTATAATTCGTATCAAAAATTTATGCAAAAAGAGGCAAAAATATATAGTATTGCAGGTGGACATGATGTGAATGATATAGTAGATGAAGTAAAGAAACGATATGAAAGTAATGGAAGTTATTCTGATATGTATAGCAACATAAAGAAAAAACAAGAAGAAAAATTTAAAAAAGAATTTTCGAAGAAGTATGGATATATTCTTTTTGTGCCAACTATCTATTATATAGGTTTATATGGACTAATGGTATTTTTACAAAGAAAATGGTTGTTAAATGTTGCTGAATAATTTGACAAAATGAATATATTTCATTATAATGAATATAATAAAAAGACAACTTAAAGGAATTGCTTTATTGGGTTTTCTATACCCTAAAAATAGAAAAATCTTTGGAAACTCCAAGCCATGCAAGTTGGAATGAAATCTTTGGAAACTCCAAGCCATATAAGTTGGAATCAAAAATTGGGCAAAATGCATATTTCAATATGTATTTTGCCTATCAAGTATTATCATAAAATTTAAAAATAAGCTTTTGGTATAAATTCACCCAGTTTTGGAAAACATATTAGAAAAATATGAATTTCGAGGTTGGGTGATTTTTTTTGAAGAGAATGATAAAGATTGTGGATAATCATAAAAAAGCGATTATTTGTATTGGGCTAGCTTTTCTTGTGCTCATTTTATACCATATGTTTAGTAATAACCTTGTTTTGGCTTTGTCGAAGTATGGTTCTAGAGGGAGTGAGGTTAGTCAAATTCAAACAAAGTTAAAGCGTTGGGGGTATTATAAGGGGAATGTAGATGGTATTTATGGAAGCCAGACATTGGAGGCAGTTAAGTATTTTCAGAGGAAGAATGGGCTTGCGGTGGATGGTATTGCAGGTAAGAATACCTTAGAAGCTATGGGGATTTTTTCTTCTTCTAGTGGTAGTAGTTCGTCTTCTTCTAATTCAAATGATTTGAATTTGTTAGCAAGGCTTGTTTATGGTGAAGCGAGAGGAGAGCCGTATACGGGGCAAGTCGCTGTGGCTTCTGTGGTGTTAAATCGTGTGCGTAATTCGAATTTTCCTAATTCGATTGCTGGGGTGATTTATCAAAAGGGTGCGTTTAATGTTGTGGATGATGGGCAGATTAATTTGTCGCCGAATAGTACAGCGAAGAAGGCGGCACAGGATGCGTTAAATGGGTGGGACCCATCGTATGGGTCGATTTACTATTTTAATCCGGCTACGGCTACGAATAAGTGGATTTGGTCGAGACCTCATGTGGTTACGATTGGGAAGCATCGCTTTTGCAAATAGCGGGGTTTTAGTGTAAGGCTGTGAATTTGATTTCTTTTTCTGGGTATTGTTCTGGTTTTAGTCCGACGGTATTTTTCATGTAGTCTAGTAGGAAGATGAAAAACACCGTGAAAATGCAACCTAGGATGACATAGACGTATGCAGTGGTAGTGAAACCTAGTAGGAAGGAGCAAAATAAGCGAAGGAGTGCGCTAAGGATGCTGTATAGTAGGTCGGTTACTAGTGATATTTTGGTTCGCATATTAGAGGTGGTAAAGTTGTTTAAGTAGCGTTTGATTAGGGTATAGAATGGGCCTTTTATGGCATATTGGATTGCCATCATTACTAGGATGATTTCTAGGGTTAAGGCGAAGTTTAGTCCAATCATGGTGGATAGACCTAAGATAATAAATGAGATAGTGGTACGTGTGGCAAATATGCTTAGGGTTCGGTTTTCATAGCGTTTATGGAATTTATCTTGTTTAGAAGAGGCAATTCCGGAGATGAGTTGAAGACCGGCATATACTAATCCGAAGTATTGCTCTGGTAAGCCAATATCGGTTAAAATACTGCTTCTTAAACTAGAATACATGGCTAAAAAGGCACAGAAAAATCCGTTAAAAATCACAAGACTTCGAAGGCGTTTGGAGTTTATGATAAATTTGGTGGTTTGTTTTAGGTCTTTTAAGATTTGTTTCGTAGAGGTGGCATGTGATTGGGTATCTGGGTTTGGGCTAGTGTCTACATCCTTAAAACGAAGGGATAATAATAAGGAAATAATACAAACACCAAGAGATAAGAGCATTGGTAAATAGCCATTTACTACAAATAAAAAACCAGTTGAAATGGCGGAAATGGCGTCAAAGTAATAATAAATTGAATTGGCTCTACCATCTATTTTTGCAAAAATGTCTCCTCGTTTATCTGTTTTTGGGATAGAATCGTAAAGTAAATTGGACTCGGTTAGTCCTTTTAAGGCATATCCAAAGCCAGAGAAAAACCAGGCTAGAATAATCATGTAGATATTAGTTGCAAGAATGAGAAGAAGTAAGTCGGCTACAACAAATAGATTACCTAAGATAAGGCTTCTTCTTTTTCCTAGTTTTTGAACAATGATATTACTTGGAATTTCAAGGATAAATTTAAATAGGGGGTAAAATGCATCAACAAATAATACTTGTGCTGCACTTAATCCTTTTACTCCTGTTAAAAATAAAAATTCAATGGCATAATAAAATAAGGTATCCCAAGCAAGTGCTTTGTATAAAGGGAAGATTTTCATATTATCCGACATATTTGTCGTATTTTTGCTAGTTTCCATTCATTTTCTCCATTATTTTTTTCTTTATTATATAATACGTCAAAATCTTTGTAAATAAGTTTGGAATATAAATTGACAAAAATCATAGATATTGATAAGATAATAGTGAAATAATTGCTTAAGGAGAATGGTATGAAAGCGTATCCCAAAATGTATTTGAAAAAGGTACAAGAGATTAAGTTTGAAATGGTAAAGCAAAATGGTATTTTAGGAATAATTTTAGATGTAGATAATACCTTAATTGATTATTATAGAAATATGCCTGAAGGTGTTGCACAGTGGTGTAAAAGTTTGAAACAAAAGGGAATTCAGTTTTGCATTGCATCAAATAGTAATCAAAAAGAAAAGGTGGAAATGGTGGCAAAAAGTTTGGAAATTCCATATATCTATTTTGCGAAAAAACCATTAAAATCAGGACTAAAAAAAGCTGCTAAGATAATGAATATCGAACCTACGAAGATAGCAGTCGTGGGAGACCAAATTTTTACGGATGTATTAGGTGCAAACCGAATGGGGATGTTTTCAATTCTAGTAGACCCTATTGAAGAAAAAGATATTTGGATTACGAAATTGAAAAGACCAATTGAGGAGTATATAAAGAAGCAATATCAAAAAAGGAAAAGTACGAAAGGGGAATAATAAAAGATGTATATAAAGGATGTACATATTTTATACTATGTAGGAGCCGCTATTTTGGCAAGTATCGTGGGTTGGCTCGTAAATGTAGCCAATGACCGCTTACCAGAAGAAAAGTCGATATTTTCAAAAGAAATATTAAAAAAGAAAAATAGAGGAAAACAAAACGGTTGGGTTATTTTGGCGGTAAAGGTATCCTATGTTGCTTTGGTGTATTTTTATGGAGTTCACGAAAGCTTTTACGCTAATTTACCACTCATCAAATTTGGATTATTAATTCCTATGTTATTGTCTGCTTTTGTGATTGATTACAGGCTTCAAATTATACCAAACCGATTGAATTTAACCATGTTTGAAATAGGATTATTGATTACTTTTATTTATGGAATTAGTAATATTAATATTGCAACCGATATGTTACTAGGAATGGTAACAGGAGCAGGCATTTTTCTACTAATTACGCTTGTTGGTGGATTAATTGCAGGCAAAGAAGCCATGGGCTTTGGTGATGTAAAACTAATGGGAGCATTAGGATTATACTTTGGTTTTGGAGGAATTATTGTTATTTCGTTAATTGCTTTTTTACTAGGAGCGATTATTAGTATTGGTTTAATTGCGACCAAAAAGAAAAAAACAGATGAATATATTCCCTTTGGACCATTTATTGTAATGGCTGCCATGATAACAACCTTTGTTCCATTTGGTGTATTAGTAGAAGTATTAATGCAAGTGTTTACCTTAGGAATGTATGGAAGAATGTAAGGGGCAATTCCATATTGTCCTAAAACGAAAGAGAGGATGGGGAGAATGTATTTTCTAAACCCAAATAAAAACAAGGAGGTATCCTATGAACCCACGAATAAAATGGTTACGAGATAAAATTAGCCGAATGAATATGGATGGAATGATTGTTTCAAACCCAGTAAACATCCGCTATTTAATGCGGAGTGGAGGCAGAAGGATTATTATTACTAACAAGAAAAGAAACTATCTATATAACAGATGCTAGGTATATTGAATTAGTCAATCAAACTCTAACGATTGATGATGAAATTATTGTAACCAATGTAGCAGATATATCACAAGATGAATATGAGAATTTCTTTCTATTTTGCGAAAATGTTGGTTTTGAAGAAAATCATGTAACCTATGCCAAATATAAAGAATACATGAGAAAATATAAAATTAACAATTTTGTAGAAACCGAAAATATGATTGAAAAGCAAAGAATGTTAAAAGAAGAGAATGAAATTGAAAATATCAAAATGGCATGTAAAATAACCGATGATTGCTTTACTCATCTACAAACTTTTATCAAAAAAGGAATGACCGAAAAAGAGATTGCATGGGAAATTGAACGATATTTCTTATCTCATGGAGCAGAAGGGACAAGCTTTGATACGATTGTTGCCTCACGGAACGAACTCCTCTATTCCACATGCGGTTCCAACTGAGCGAAAAATTGAAGCAGGAGATATAATTACCCTCGATTTTGGCTGTAAATATAAAGGATATTGTTCTGATATGACAAGAACCATTTTTGTCGATTTTGTACAAGACAATATAAAACCAGTTTATGATTTGGTATTGAAAAATCAGGAACTTACTTTAAATCAGCTGTATGATGGGGCGAATGCTAAAATAGTAGCGAAAATGGTAGAAAACGATTTTGAATTTAACCATTTTGACTTTGTTCATGCGTTAGGGCATGGAGTGGGCTTAGATATTCATGAGGGACCAGTATTAAGCCCTAGGGTAAATGACTTTATCTTAAGGGAAAATATGGTGATTACCGATGAACCAGGAATTTATCTTCCACGGTAAATTTGGCGTTCGAATTGAAGATACGGTATTAATTACCAAAAAAGGAGCTAAAACATTAACCAATTCCCCAAAAGGGTATGTTGTCATAAAAGGATAATGGTAACAATAACGAACTAACTAGTGGAATAATATAAAAAAGAGTATCTCTAAAAAAATACGATAATTCATATAAAATGCTAAAAAAAATATTGATTTTATCATAAAATTGGTATAAAATAGAAACAATAATGAAATAATAAGGAGGAAATGAAATGGCAGAAGTATATATGGCAGGAGATTTTAGAAATGGAACGACATTTGAAATGGAAGGAAATGTATATAAGGTTGTTGAATTTCAACATGTAAAACCAGGAAAGGGAGCAGCTTTTGTTCGTACCAAATTAAAAAATGTAATTTCAGGAGCAGTATTAGAAAAAACATTTAATCCATCTGAAAAATATCCAGGAGCAGAAATTGAAAAAAGAGAAATGCAATATTTATACAATGATGGTGATTTATATTATTTTATGGATAATGAATCCTATGAGCAAATTCCACTAAATAAAGAACAATTAGGTGATAGTTTAAAATTCATAAAAGAAAATATGAGTGTTAAAATTCTATCTTTTAAAGGAAATGTATTTGCAGTCGAACCACCAATGTTTGTAGAGTTAGAAGTAACTTATACCGAACCAGGATTTAGTGGAAATACCACAACCACTTCTGGAAAACCAGCAACCCTTGAAAATGGGTATGAAATTAGTGTGCCATTATTCATCAATATTGGTGATGTGATTAAAATTGATACTAGAACTGGTGAATACATGGAAAGAGTTTAATTTAGGAAGGAAGATTGAAAAGCATGTCAAAACTACAAGAAGATTTTAATGCAATTATTGCAAAGATTGAGGAAAGAATTACGGATGAGGAGTTACTAAATTTTTTAAAGCAACAAATTGCAGATATTTCGATGTTATACATTAATGAATTAAACAAAGTAATGGACCTTAGTGAAAGAAGAGTAAATCAAGTAGTAGAAAACCAACGAGTGCTAGAAAAAAAGCAACAAGAATTAGAAATGGCACTAAACAATATGGAAAAAGAACTATTTGTAAGTGAAGAAGAATATGATTTTGAAATTGTATGCCCATATTGTAACCATGAATTTGTATCCGATATTGGTAGTGATATAAAAGAAGTGGAATGCCCAGAATGCCATAATACCATTGAACTTGACTGGAACCAAGAAGGAGAAGATGAATGTGGTGGTCATTGTGGAAGCTGTGGTGGTTGCGAACATGAAGAAGAGGTAGAAGAAATTGAAGTGGTAACTGATGAGATAGAAGAAGATAATGAAGAAGACGACGATATGTAAAAAGAGAGGGCGACCTCTCTTTTTATGGTATCATTTGGTTTGGGAATAGGTTTAAAGGATTAGTATATTGTCCATTCATTCGAACTCCTAAATGCAAATGGCAACCAGTAGTAGCGCCATTGGTTGGGTTACCGTCTTTATCTTTATATGGATTATTGGGAATGCCATATACATTTTTTGGACCAACATTAGCAATATGTTGTCCCTTTTTTACAAAATCACCGAACTGAAACGAGAAAATCAGGAGATACATGACAATAAGTAATTTTTAGAGTATCTTTGGAAAGGGTAATGGTATAACCACCACCGCCCAAAAAGTCTACAAAGGTAATTTCACCATCACAAACGGCATATAATTTCGTGCCTTCGGGAGCTCCAATATCCATTCCTTTATGAAAAGAAGAGGCGCCGAGCGGTAGGAGAGGTTCGTTTGCCATAAGGGGAAGTAATGGTAGTATATCCAGGAATTGGCCAAATAAATTCTAAAGAAGGGTCAAATAAAGTGAAATCTAAAGTATTGGTAAAATATTCTGGATAATAAGAATAAACAGGAACAAAGAAGACACAACATAGGATGATAATGATAAAATAAAGAAAAAAGGGTTTAAAAAAGCTACGATTCATTTTCGATTCCTCCAATCAAAATAAATGTAGCCCAAAACATACAAACTCCCACAAGTTGTATTCTGAACTATTATAAAACAAGAAAATAAAAAAGTCAAGAAAAATATCTTGTAAAAAAGACAGAAGTGTTGTATAATGAAATAGTACGTATATGGGGGCGTAATTGGTTTCGACAGTTATTTAGCAGTATTCGTAGCGAGTAGTGGCTTCTCGTAGGATCCACTTAAAAAAACGAGAAATTAAATATAAACGCTAGAAATAACGAAGTAGCATTAGCTGCCTAGGTGCGGCTACACGTTTTATAGGAATACCTACGGCTTATAAAGGGTGTCAAAATAGTAGGAAACAAAACTATTTTTTGCTTCAAAAATAGTGGGTAAAAACGAAGCTACCAATATCATCCGTTTGTTTGTTAATGAATAATATTGGGAAAACAAATAACAAACTGCACTCGGAGAAGCGAATATGAAAGAATAATTGGACAGGAGTTCGACTCTCCTCGCCTCCACCATGTTTATACCCTTTAAAAATAATAAAAAAGAAGACAAGCCCACTATTCTTTCGAAAAGTGGGCTAATAGATGTGACCGACTATAATGGCTGTCGGTAGAAGAACTATTCAATTGCATCGAGAAATTTTTTCATAATAGCTTCTGTTTCATCAACATCAAGACAAGAGTCTATTCTTATACCGTTAACATAATTAGAATGTCCATACATTTCCACAACTATCGTTCTACCACAATGATAAAGAACAGGAATGTCAGAATCAAATATTGTTAACGATTTTTGAAGAATAGCAATAGTTGAGTCACGGACCAAAGGGCTAATCATATCAATTGGAGCGTAAGAATAGATTTCGTCAAGATTTGCAACAGCAATAGAAATAACAATGTTACCTAACCACCGCATCATAGTCCCTCCTTACATATAAGTTAACCATATTATACAACAATCAACATAAAAAATCAAATGAGGATGGCTCTAAAAATAATTTTCAAAAGTACTTGCAACAAAATGGATTTTGTGCTAATATAATATTTATAAATCACATAGGGGTATAGTGTCAATGGTTAGCACGATGGTCTCCAAAACCACAAGTCTGAGTTCGAGTCTTAGTACCCCTGCCAACGTATATTAAAAGGGAGTAGCCAATGGATTGCTAATCAACAGGCGCGATAGAAATATCTGGTTAGCAAGCTTATGAAGATAAGTGGGCGAGACTTTTAAATAAGTTTTTTGTTAAAAAATTTATTTAAATGTCCCGCCATTTTTGTATAATTTCGCGGTAGTAAGTAAAAATAAAGAAAAGATAGGAGAGATGTGTTTTGGAGAAAAATTGGTTTTCAAAAACAGTGACGGAAACAGTAGAAGAATTGCAAACAGATTTAAAACAAGGTTTAACACAAAAGCAAGTACAGGAAAAACAGGGGGAATATGGATTAAATGAATTAAAAGCCAAAAAGAAGAAATCCTTATTCCAAAAATTTTTAGAACAATTTAAAGACTTTACAATTATCGTTTTAATTGTAGCAGCCATTGTATCTGGTATTGTTGGAGTATCTGAAGGAGAAGGAATTACGGATACCATCATTATTTTAATTGTAGTCATTTTAAATGCGATTATTGGAGTGGCACAAGAGTCAAAAGCAGAAAAGTCGTTAGAAGCTTTGCAAAAATTAAGCGACCATGCCTCGAAAGTCATTCGAGATGGAAAAATGGAGGTTATTGCTTCGAAACTACTAGTACCAGGAGATATTGTGGTACTAGAAACTGGTGATTTTATTCCAGCAGATTTGAGAATTATTGAAGCAGTCAACTTAAAATCCCAAGAATCAGCCTTAACGGGAGAATCGGTTCCAGTGGAAAAACAGACAAACGAAATAAAAGAAGAAAAGATAGGAATTGGAGATAGAACCAATATGTTATTTTCTTCTAGCTTAATTACCTATGGAAGAGGAAAAGGAATTGTTGTTGAAACCGGAATGAACACTGAAGTAGGAAAAATTGCAGGTATGTTAGATAGCGCCGAAGAAACCACGACTCCATTACAAGAAAAACTAAATAGTTTAGGAAAAACGTTAGGAATTGCCGCATTAGTGATTTGTGCTGTTATTTTTGGAATCGGACTTTTCTATGGAAAAGAACCAATCCATATGTTTATGACAGCCGTTAGCCTAGCAGTGGCAGCCATTCCAGAGGGATTGGTTGCTGTATCGACCATTGTTCTTGCCATTGGAGTACAAAGAATGGTAAAGAAAAATGCGATTGTTAAAAAACTGCCAGCAGTAGAAACTTTGGGTAGTGCAACCGTAATCTGTTCCGACAAAACTGGAACTCTAACACAAAATAAGATGACCGTAAAAAAAGTATATTATAATAATACCATACTAAATTTAGAAGATATTAGTGAGGTAAAAGAAGAAGCAAAAATATTAGTGCTTGCAAGCATGCTTTGTAATGATACCAAAGTAGATAAAGATTTAAGCCTAAAAGGAGACCCAACAGAAACTGCCTTAGTAGATATGGCATTTAAACTACAATTTGAACCAAGTGTATTTGAACAAATGCCACGTGTAGAAGAAATTCCATTTGACTCAGACCGAAAATTAATGACTACAGTGCATAAAGTGAATGAAAAATATTTGGTATACACCAAAGGGGGAGTAGATGAGTTATTATCGTGTTCATCAAAATATCAAATAAATGGAGAAATTAAGGAAGATTTAGAGAATTTCAAACCACAAATTCAAGCGAACAATAAGAAAATGGCAAAAGATGCCCTAAGAGTATTAGCAGTTGGTTATAAAGAATTAGACCATATGCCACAAAAGGAAGAAATGAAAACGATGGAAAAAGACCTCATTTTTGTGGGAATGGTAGGAATGATAGACCCTCCACGTGAGGAAGCAAGAGTTGCTGTAGAGAAATGTAAAACAGCAGGAATAAAAACCGTTATGATAACAGGAGACCACAAGATTACAGCTATTGCTATAGCAAAAGCATTGGGGATACTAGAAAAAGAAGAAGAGGCAATAACCGGAGCCGAATTAGAAGAAATGACAGACGAGGAATTAACCAAAAACATTCGAAATTATTCAGTGTATGCGAGAGTATCGCCAGAACACAAAGTACGTATTGTAAAAGCATGGAAAGCTAGAGGAGAAATTGTTGCCATGACAGGAGATGGCGTAAATGATGCACCAGCTCTAAAAACAGCAGACATTGGTTGTGCCATGGGAATGGTAGGAACCGATGTAGCAAAAGAAGCAGCAGACGTTATTTTAACCGATGACAATTTTGCAACTGTCGTATCTGCTGTAGAAGAAGGAAGACGTATTTATGATAATATCCTAAAAGCAATTCAATATTTATTATCTAGCAATGTAGGAGAAATTATTGTACTATTTGTAGCAATTCTACTAACACCACTTCTAGCAAAATGGTTTGGAATTACCAATATAAGTGCCCTAGAACCACTACTTCCAATCCATATTCTATGGATTAATCTAGTAACCGATGCCCTTCCAGCACTAGCGCTAGCCTTTGACCCGGCGAATGGAGACATCATGAACCGTAAACCAAAAGATACGAAAAAAGGGATTTTTACCAAAGGTATGGTATGGAGAGCGATTTACCAAGGAATTATGATAGGAACCCTAACGTTAATTGCCTTTTGTATTGGGCTTGCAACACCAAATATACAAGGAACACCAGAATACGTAGAACATGTAAAAATAGAGATTGGTCAAACCATGGCATTTTCAGTATTAGCCTTATCGCAATTAGTTCATGTGTTTAATATAAGAGATAATAAACATTCGATTTTTAAAACAAAACCATTTAATAATACGAAACTAATTCTAGCAATTGCGGTATCGGCAATGCTTATGATAACCATTTTACTAATCCCAGCACTAAGAACGATATTTAGCATTTGGGCATTACCTGTCGAAAATATCATAGAAGTAGTGTGTTTGGTATTTGCCCCAATTGTAATTGTGGAAATATTTAAACTGTTAAGAATTAATACAGCAAAAGAAGAATAAAAAATTAAAAAGAACGTTATATTTTTAGATGATAACGTTCTTTTTAATATAAAAATGATTTCATAAATACTGTCATAAAAACGTCACAAAAATTTAATAATCTCCCCAAAAGTACACAAATTCTTATAATAAGAAGAATTTGTGTATTTTTTTCTTATTTTGGTATTGCAATAAAACGATTTTACTGGTATTATTAGAGAGGATATATAATCGGACAACTTTATATAGGAGAAAAAACATGATTGAATTTAGAAATGTAATGAAAAAGTATGATACAGGAACAGAGGCTGTACATAGTGCCAATTTTACAATCGAAAAAGGAGAATTTGCTTTTTTAGTAGGCTCATCGGGTTCTCGGAAAATCTACCTTAATTAAGTTAATTCTAAAAGAAGAAGAACCAACTTCTGGTAATATCATTATTAACGGAAAAGATACTACTTTCTTAAAGAAGAACCGAGTACCTTATTTACGTAGAAGTATGGGAATTGTGTTTCAAGATTTTAGGTTATTACCCGATAAAACCGTATATGAAAATGTTGCGTTTGCTATGTATATTGTAAAAGCATCACCAAGGCATATAAGAAGACAAGTACCTATGGTACTATCACTGGTAGGCCTAAGTCAAAAAGCAAAAATGTATCCAAATGAATTATCAGGAGGAGAGCAACAAAGAGTGGCACTTGCTCGTGCACTTGTAAATAACCCTTCGATGCTAATTGCAGACGAGCCAACTGGAAACTTAGACCCAGATACCGCATGGGATATTATGATGTTATTAAATGAAATTAATATGAGAGGAACAACGGTTATTGTTGCAACTCACGCAAAAGACATTGTAGACCGAATGAAAAAGCGAGTTATTCAGATTGAAAAAGGTAATATCGTAAGAGATGATAAAAAAGGTGGGTATGACAGTGAAATATAATGTAGTAAGCTATTTTATAGGTGAAGGAATACGAAATGTATTTAAGAATAAAAAATCAACCATGTCAGCAATAACAGTTATGTTTTTGTGTATGCTTATTTTTGGTGTATTCTTTATTATCGGAGAAAATATTAACCATATTATGAGTACAGTAGAAGAGGCACAAGGGGTACAAGTTTATTTTAAAGTAGGAACAACCGAAGAACGTATTAGTGAAATTGGCGAAGAAATTAAAAAAATTGAAGGAATTAATAGTGTTCAGTTTATTTCCAAAGAGGATGGATTTAACGAATATAAAGAGAATTTGAAAAACAATGCAAGTGCTTTAGAAGGAATGTCTAGTGAATTCTTACCAGATTCCTACCGTATTACATTATCGAACCTAGAATTAAATGAACAAATACAAAGTAAGATTACAGAAATTGTAGGAGAGGACATGCATGCAAATGGAATTCGTAGTAGTAACGAAACCATTGCAACCATTATGAAAATAGGAAGAGGAATTCGTTATTTTACATTTGCATTATTGGTAATTTTAATTTTGTTTGCGGTTGTTATTATTTCTAATACCATTAAACTTACTGTGCATGCAAGAAGAAAAGAAATTTCCATTATGAAATATGTAGGAGCAACCAATAGTTTTATTCGTGGACCTTTTATTGTAGAGGGAATTCTAATCGGATTGATTGCAGCAGGAATTGCTATTTTAATTGTAGGAATGATTTATAATGGAGTGATTCCAAATGCAGAACAATCTGAAGTTATTAAAAAATTAGAAATTACATTTGTTACTTTTTCCGATATGTTCCGATTACTCATTATGGTGTATTTAATTTTAGGTATGGGAATTGGTGTAATTGGAAGTAGTATATCGATGAGAAAATATTTAGAGGTATAAAAGGAGGAAAACAGATGAAAAGAAAAATAATAACAATTATGATGATAGTAGTGATGTGTGTAAGTCTAAATGTAAGTATTTTTGCTGCCTCAATGACGGATTTACAAAACCAAAAAAATGAAGCAGCAAATGAGATGAAAGATGCTAAAGATCAATTAAAAGATGTAAAAGAAGAAAAGTCTGATGCATTATCTGCGATTGAAGAATTGGATGCACAAATATCGGAAAGCCAAGAAGAATTAGACCGATTAAATGCAGAAGTAAAACAATTAGAGGCTTCCATCAAACAAGCTCAAACTGAATTAGAGGAAGCTCAGGCAAAACAAGAAGAACAACAAAAAGCCTTAGAAGATAGAATTGTGGCTCAATATACATCAGGTTCTATTTCATATTGGGATATTTTATTAAACCCAGAAAGTCCACTAAAATTTCTTTCTAGTTTATTTATGTTTGAAAAAATAGTGGATTATGATAATCAATTAATTGAGTCTATTGAAAAAGAAAAGCAAACTATTGAGGAAAAGAAAACACAGCTAGATGAACAAAAAACAAAAGTAAAAACAGCAAAGGCAAATGCAGAAAAAGAAAATGTAAAATTAAAAAATGCAAAAACAACGAAAAATAGTAAAGTAGCACAATTATCAGCAGAAGAAAAGGCACTACAAGATAAAATAGATGAATACCAAAAAGAAATGGATCAAGCAGAAGCAGAAATGAAAAGACTTGCAGCATTAGCCGCAGCCAATAAAAAACCAGGAGCAGTATTTAATGGGCAATTAAGATTCCCATGTCCAGCATATTCTAGAATTTCTTCTTACTTTGGTGTTCGTTCTTCACCAGGTGGAGGAGTTGGTTCAAGAAATCATAAAGGATTAGATTTAGCAGGTTCTCATGGAATCCCTATTATTGCAGCTGACAGTGGAACCGTTATTAAAGTATCTAATACTTGTTCACACGATTACCCAAAGAAAGTTTCCACCAAATGTAGTTGTGGTGGAGGATATGGAAATTATTTGATGATTGACCATGGAAATGGATTAGTAACCTTATATGGACACTGTGCATCGATCAATGTTTCGAATGGACAAAAAGTATCAGCAGGACAACAGATTGCTTCGGTTGGCTCTACTGGATATTCCACAGGAAACCATTTACACTTTGGCGTATTATTAAATGGTACCTATGTAAATCCATTACCATATATTACATAGTTGTATAAGAACCTGACCTATTTACAGGCAAAGCCTGTGGGAGACGTTCTTAACAAACCTTGTTACTTTCGTAATAAAAAAAGAAATTAGAACGGAAAATGAAAAATAACGTTCTAATTTCTTCTCATTTATTTATAAAATGTAAGAGGAAACAAAAGACTTATGAAAAAGTCTAATTATATTGTGTGAAATTTTCATGAAATTATACTATAAATTTTAAAATAATAGTATAATAATTAATAGAAATTACAAAAAGAGCTTGAAAACAGCTATGTAAAGCTGATTTATAAGCAAATCCTTATGAAAAACTTAAATGCGGATACTAGGTTTATAGGTAAATCCTTTATAAAAACCTAAATATAGAATACGAGGTATGTAAGAAAAATGAATTCAGAAAAAACACAAAAAATTTATAAAGCTATTATGCTAAGTGTCATTGTTGCGGTGATTACTTTTATTGCAACGACTCTTTTTATGTCGCAATACATGGGAAGTAATATTCGTTATGTTACAACATCTGGTAAAAATAGTGATATTTCATCCACTCTTGCCAGTTTTCGAAAAATTATCGATAAAAAATTTTTAGGTGAAATTGATGAAAATAAAATGCTACAAGAAACCATTAGAGGATATGTAAAAGGGTTAGATGACCCATATACCGAATATATGACAAAAGAAGAAATGGAAGAGTTTACCTTAGATGTTATGGGGAATTTTACAGGTATTGGAATTTATTTAACAAAAGATACGACAAAAAATGCTGTAATTGTGATTTCTCCCATAAAGGATTCTCCTGCCCATAAAGCAGGGATATTGCCAAATGACATTATTTCCAAAGTAGATGGTGTATCCTATACAGGAGAACAATTAAACGAAGCATCAAACAAAATAAAAGGAGAAGAAGGAACAAAAGTAACTCTTGAAATTATAAGAGGAAACGAAACCCTAACCTTTGAAGTAGAAAGGCAACATATAAAAGTAAACCATGTAGAAGGTAAAGTGTTAGAAAATAACATTGGATACATTGAGTTTAATTCCTTTGATGAAGGCTGTAGTAAAGAATTTAAAGAAAAATTAGAAGAATTGAAAAATCAGAATATTACTTCTCTTATTATAGATATTCGTAACAATGGTGGAGGTTTAGTAGATGAAGCAATAGACATTGCTGATTATATTGTAGACAAAGGTTCGGATTTACTAATTACCGTGGATAAAAATGAAAAAGAAGAAATCACCAAAGCAAAGGAAAATCCAATCATTAACATGCCAATGGTATTATTAATCAACGAAAGCTCAGCAAGTGCATCAGAAATATTAGCAGGAGCGCTAAAAGATAATGGAAAAGTAACCATAGTAGGAGAAAAAAGCTATGGAAAAGGTGTTATTCAAGAGTTATTAACCCTAAGCGATGGAAGTGGATTAAAAATAACCACAAACGAATACTTTACACCACATAGAAACAAAATTAACAAAGTAGGAATTAGCCCAGATGTAGAAGTTCATTTAAGTGAAGAAGCAAAAACAAAATTAATACTAGAAGAAAAAGAGGATACCCAATTACAAAAGGCAATTGAAATATTAAAGAAATAGAGAAAAAGTTAAAAAATAAAGGTAGGAGTGAAATCTATTTTGTTTGATATTATTGAAATAAGGGCAAAAATAGATTTTATCTCGTACCTTAAATTCCAATGTAATGGTAGCACAAAAAAATTACAAAAAATTTGAGAAATACTATTGACAACTCTGTCAAAATTTAGTATACTAAGCATTGTCGAAAAGATAATTGGTCGCTTAGCTCAGCTGGGAGAGCATCTGCCTTACAAGCAGGGGGTCATAGGTTCGAGCCCTATAGCGACCACCATTTTTTACGGCCTGGTAGTTCAGTTGGTTAGAACGCTAGCCTGTCACGCTAGAGGTCGACGGTTCGAGCCCGTTCCAGGTCGCCATTTTTATTATATGCCTCGATAGCTCAGTTGGTAGAGCAAGGGACTGAAAATCCCTGTGTCACTGGTTCGATTCCCGTTCGAGGCACCAAGGAAGTAGTTGCAAAATTACTTCCTTTTTTTTCTAGAAAGAAATAATAATGATACGACAAAGAGATTAGAAAAATTAAGGAGTAGGAAAATGAAAAAAGGGATAGTAATAATAGGTAGCGTTTTAATTCTAATTATTTTAATAATTATGGGAATTATGCTATTTCAAGAACCAAAGATAGCGATTCTTGGGTATCATGCTTTTGCTACGAAAGAAGCAAAACAAAATGAATTAAAAGACGATAATTTAAGTATGGATATAGGGTATTTCGAGGAGCAATTGAAATATTTGCAAAAACATCATTATAAAACATTAACCTTAGAAGAAGTTTATAACTATTTACAAGGAAAAGAGAAAATTCCTCGAAAGAGTGTACTAATTACAATGGATGATGGGTATATGTCTAATTATGAGTTAGCCTTCCCATTACTTCAAAAATACAAAATGAATGCGGTGGTATTTGTGATAGGGCAAAATGTAAAGGCAGGCTATGAAGGTTATATGGATTTAGAAACCATAAAAAAGGCAGAAAGGGAGTATCCTAATATTACATTTGCTTCTCATTCTTATGGCTTACATGAACAAGGCGCAATCGATAGAGGAATCGAATCTATAAAAGAAGATTTTGAGAAAATGGAAACGGTAATAAAAACAAAGTATTTTGCCTATCCATATGGGAATTATAACGAAGAGGTAATTCAAGTCTTAAAGGAAAATAATTATCAATTAGCTTTTGGGTTTGGACCGGGAAAAGAACACCGTAAGGTGACGAAACAAGAGGATAACTACAAAATTCCAAGATTAAATATTTCAAACGATATGCCGTTTTGGAAATTTAAACTACGATTGCAATTACCATTTTAGGATTATTTTTATCTTACATAATTTAAGACGATTGAAACTTAAAAAAGTCCCCTAAGGAAATATTCTTAGAGGACTTTTTTAAGTAAAGAAATGTAGTTTTAATTGTTTACAACACCTATTTATTTTTATTAAAATAATCTTCAAATTCTTCTTTATGAAGTGGTTTGGAATAGTAGTAACCTTGAATCATATCACATTTTAAACTTTTTACAAATTCGGCTTGTTCTTTTGTTTCAACACCTTCTACAATGGTTTTTACGTTGATACGGTTGGCAAGTAGCATAATATAATTAATAATATTGTTTGGACTATTTAAATCTGCTTTATCTACAAATACTTTATCAATTTTAATAATATCAATTGGCATATTTTGTAACATACTAAGAGAAGAATAGCCAGTACCAAAATCATCAATGGATATGGTAAATCCTTTTTCTTTTATGGTATTCAATATTTTTAAAATATCAATTTTTTCATCGATTGTTGCACTTTCTGTAATTTCTAAATCAATTAGCTTTCGGTCAATATGATATTTATTACAAATATCGACATAGGTATCAATGAAGTTTTCATTTACGAAATGTTCTTTTGATACATTAATAGAAATAATAGGGGCATAATCGTATTTTTCCTTCCAAGTGGCAATATCTTTACAAACTTTTTCAAAAATGTATAAATCTAATTTCATAATAAATTTATTTTTTTCAAATAATGGAATAAATTTATTTGGTGATATTAAATTTCCGTTTTTGTTCCATCTTACCAAGGCTTCTGCACCGATTAGCTTTTCAGTACTAGTAAGAGTTTTGGGTTGGTATACAACAATAAATTCTTCATTTTTTAAAGCCAATTCCATAGAAGATTCGATTTCTTGTTCTTCCATTAACTGGTTAGCAAGGAGTTCATCAAAAATATAGTAATGCGTATGGTACAATCCCTTTATTTTAGCACGTGCCATATAGGCTTTTACTAATAATTTATTAATATCGGTTTTCATAGATTTTATTTGATAAACACCAATAGACAGATTGATGTGAACCATAGTACCATCAATATTTAAAGTAGAGGTATCTTGAAGAATAGTATCTAGTAGAGTTTCAATGGAACCTTCATAATAAAAAAGGCTAGCGAAAACATCGTTTGAAATTCTACAGGTAATGTGTTTTGGTGGCAAAATGGTTGCTAATTTTTCAGCAAGACATTTTAAAATATTATTACAAAATTCATAAGGATAAAGACTGTTTAATGCTTTAAATTTATTAATATCAAGTGAAAGAATGTAACAATGTTTGTCATGGCTTTGCAAAAAACGAGCACCATTTTCTTGGAAATAAAGTTGATTTCCAAGAGAAGTGACAGGGTCAATATAAGCAATATTGTATAGTTTGCGGTTTTTTTCTTGGTTTGAAAAATCAATATATACACAAATGCTAATCACAACAAAAGTAATCACAAGGCAAGTGATTAGAGATATGGTAATAAAAGTAGTAAGTTCTTTGGCAATGGTATCGTCTGGAGCAATGCTTACCACATACCAATCATTTACATTTAAGCGTTCGTAATGAATGAAATAAGTATTTTTATCAAAATGAATATCAAAGGTGTTTACTTGTCTACTTTTAATATCTTTTGCCATTTGTGCTAATTTTTCTATTTCGTGATTACTGGATAAATCATATTTTGTTTTTAAAAAATCAAATAAATTAACATTATTTTGATTAATTTCACCAAAAGAATCGATTAATACAGAGCCAGAATTATTAATTAAGTAGGTACCGCCTTCACCATGAAATAATCGTCTAAGCAAAATTTCTTTGTAATCTTCGGTATTAACCGTTGCAAACAGTGCCAAGTCTTGATTTTGAAAACGAAACGTTTTTGAATATATATTAACTTGGTTATCCGAAACGGTACTAGGTCTATTTTCCGATAGATAAACGGTATCTTGGTTAAAAAATTCTTCAATATTAGCATAGTTTTCTACGATATGACCGTCACTTGTTGTACCATTTCCGTGTTTATCTAATACCACGAGTCTTGTAAAATGGTAATCTTCTAAATCGTGTTCATAACGCTCAAAAATAGAATTTATGGATTTAAAATAGCCACTGTTAATGGAATCTACCATAATTTCCACAAATTTCATTTGTTCGGAAATAGAAAGATTTAATTGTGCAGTGGTTTGTTCACTAAGTTCTGAAATATTATTATATACATTTTGATATGTTAAGTTCTTAATAAAACGAATTCCCCAATAAGAGAAAATTAATAGAATAAGAAAAATAGGAAGTATCCATTGAATATTAAAACGATAGCGTTTGTTTGTGTGTGTAATAAGGGGAGAAGTTTTTTGTTTTTTCATAAATTATTTCACCTCTAAAAAATATTATCTATAATGTATAATAAAAAACAAAAAAATTCAACCATTTTTTGGAATTTTATATAGGAAATCCTAGAATAAAAGGAAAAACACAAAAAACGAACAAAAATTTTGTATTTTTTCACAAAATATATTGACAAAGAAAACAAAAAAAGATAGAATAAAACAAACAAGAGTTTGAAGAACATATTTTTGAATAAAGGGGGATTTAAAAATGGGATTTTTAAAGAATAAGAGTGGAGTAATTACCTATACAATTGATAAAAGTATCCAAACGGACTTGTATATCTCGGTACAAAATGGAGAGGTAGTAGTAAGTGCACCTTGGTATTTTTCAAGGAATCAAATACAAGAAGTAGTAGAAGAAAAAAAGAAATGGATTATGACAAAAATAAAAGAATATGAAGGAAAACCAAAAAAATATCGCAATGAAAATAGTAAAAACATTAAAATATGGGGAGAAGACTTTGTGGTAGATATTTGTTACCAAAACAGAAAAAAACTGAATATCGTAACAAAGGAAAATCATATGAAAATAGAACTACCAAACAAATACAAAAAAGTACCAAAGGAAGAAATGATGAAGGTACTCATTGAAAAAATCTATAAAGTTTTAGCAAAACAGATGATGGAACAGACCATGGAAAAGACAAGAATTTTGCTAGGCTTTGCTCCTGAAAATTATGAAGTGGACTATATGGAAAATATGCTAGGAAAATGTACACAAGATAAAACCATTGTGATTAATCCAGAATTAATGAAATATCATCCAGATATTATAGAATATGTGGTATTACATGAGTTTTGTCACTTAAAATACAAAACGCATACAAAAGGATTTTATGAAATGATAAAAAAATTTGAACCACATTATGAAAAATATGGTTCAAAAATAAGTGGATGGCAATATTAGTAAATTTATTTTACTAAATCATCCATTCCATAATATCCGTTTCCTTGCTTTGCAAGAAAAATAGCAGCCTTCAAGGCTCCTTCGGCAAATACATTTCTAGAATAAGAGGTATGTTTTATTTCAAATGTTTCATGCTCACCAAAAAACTGTACAGTGTGTTCTCCAACAATATTACCACCACGAATCGAAGAAAATCCAATTTCATTTGGTTTTCTTTTTTCGTGAACTTCATGGCGATTAAAATTGTATTCCAATTTTTCCTCCATAACTTCATTTATGGCATCGGCTAGTAAAATAGCAGTACCACTTGGCGCATCTACTTTTCGGTTATGATGAGTTTCGGTAATTTCAATATCGGTTCCTTTTAGTTTAAGAGCAACTTCGGCTACTATTTTTTTCATTAAATTAATATCAAAGGACATGTTAGAAGATTGAAAGATGGGAATTAGAGTAGAGGCTACTCTAATTTCTTCTAATTGTTCTTTTGTAAAACCAGTTGTGGCAATGACAATAGGAACTTTTTGGTTTACTGCATAGTTTAAGATATTAAAAGTAGACACAGGAATACTAAAATCAATAATGACATCTGGTTTTTCTTTTATATCGTTTATATTAGAATAAACGGGAAAGGTATTTTTACCTTCATCATGAATATCAAATCCTCCGATTAATAGTAATTCTGGGAAACGGTCAATTTCACTTACAAGAACTTGACCCATTCGACCATTGCATCCATTAATTAATACTTTTATCATTTCAATTTCAAATCCTTTCTTTTAACTATCCTATCTTAAAATAACAAGCATGCTTAAGAATACATATGCATAACGATATAATTTCTGAATTGATTTTTTGGAACGATAAGCATGAACAGATTCTTGTATAGCACAGTATTTATCTACTAGTGTGATAATATAACTTTCTTTATATCTAGGAAAGTGAAAAAAGGTAACTGGCCACATATGCTTTACAATAATGTCTTTTTCTTTTTGGTTTAAGGTAAACAGTTTAGAAGCATTGGTTAAAGCAGTTTGTGGATGAGTGAATGCATGAAGCCCTTTTCTACCATTTTGGCGAAGTCGCCAATCGTATAAAAATAAATCGTGTAGCATACCAGCACGAGCAGCAGAAGTATAATCTAAATGGTACTTTTTACAAAGTAAATAACTATAATAAGCAACTTGTTTACAATGCTCAAAACAAGAGGTGTCATAGTGCTGTTTGTATAATTTCATTTTTTGTACGGTTTCATTAGAAACCAAATCTTGTATAATAAAATCAAATTCGGTTTGATTTTCAATTTCTTTTTTATCTTCTTGTAATAACATAATTAAAATTTCATCCCCTAAAAATCTTTCGTAAATTATTCTTACTCTTCTATTATAGCATAAAAAACAGGAAGTGTCTTTACCTTAATAAAATTTTAAGTTATAACACCCCGTATTTTTTCATTTCTTGTTCTAAAATGCTCCTATTTTCTTTTGATAATGGAGTTAAAGGCAATCTTGGTATACCAAAAGAATAGCCAAGTAGATTTAATGCTTCTTTTAGAGGAATTGGGTTTACTTCCGAAAATAAAGCTTTTATTAAACCAATTGCTTCCAATTGTGCTTTTTTAGCCTCTTCTAAGTGACCCTCTAGAAAATCATGAACCATTTTGCTAGTCTTCTTTGGTGCAATATTCGAAAGAACCGAAATAACCCCTTTTCCACCAAGAGAAAGAACAGGCAAAATTTGGTCATCATTACCACTATAAATTGTTAAATTATCACCGCATAAAGATGCGATTTCAGCAACTTGGGATAAATTACCACTTGCTTCTTTTATGGCAACAATATTTGGAATTTTAGAAAGTTCTAGACAAGTACTAGGTAGCACATTAACTCCGGTTCGACTTGGAACACTATACACAACAATTGGCAAATTAGTACTAGAAGCAATTTTCGTATAATGTTCGATAAGACCGTTTTTGTGTAGCCTTATTGTAATAAGGGGTTACCACAAGTGCTCCATCCGCTCCAATGCTTTCGGCATATTGAGTAAGGGTAATGGCAGTATTGGTACAATTACTACCAGTTCCAATAATAACAGGAACACGTTTAGCCACTTTTTTAACAGCAAATAAAAATGTTTCTTTTCTTTCTAAATCTGTCATAGTAGCCGATTCGCCAGTCGTTCCACAAACCACTAAAGCATCAATTCCTTGTTCAATTTGAAACTCAATCAAACGCCCGAATTCTTCAAAATTAACACCCGATTCGGTAAAAGGTGTAGCGATTGCAGTAGCGCAACCTTCAAATAAAATTTTTTTCATATTCACACGCTCCTAAAAGCTTATGTATCTTAGAACATATAATTATATGTTCTAACTTCCTACATTATATGTTAAGAAAGAAAAAAAAGAAAGTGATTTTTTGAAAAAATATTGCATAAGCGAAATAGATATTATAGAATAGACATATACTACAAAAGTAAAGGAGAGAAAATAATGTCATACATTAAATTAGAAGATACAAATACCAGTATTCCAGTAGAAGATATTTTAGAGTACCGTGATGAGGTAAAAAGAATTCATGATGAACTTCATGAAAAAGCAAACGATGAAAAGGAGTTTTTGGGGTGGCTTCACTTACCAACTTCTTATGATAAAGAAGAGTTTACAAGAATAAAACAAGCAGCTAAAAAGATACAAAAAGATTCGGATGTTTTATTGTGCATTGGAATTGGTGGTTCTTATTTAGGTGCAAGAGCAGTAATCGAAAGTTTAACTTCTTCGTTTTGTCATCATAAAGAAAATTGCCCAGAAATTGTATATGCAGGAAATAACTTAAGCCCAAACTATTTAAACGATGTGATTGACAAGATTAGCAATAAAAACGTTTCTATTAATGTGATTTCAAAATCGGGAACAACAACAGAACCTGCTATTGCTTTTCGAATTTTTAGAGAATTTTTAGAAAGTAAATATGGAATAGAAGAAGCCAGAAAAAGAATTTATGTAACAACCGATAAAGAAAAAGGAGCTTTAAAAACACTAGCAAATGAGGAGGGTTATGAGACGTTTGTTATTCCAGATAATGTAGGTGGAAGATATTCTGTACTAACGGCAGTAGGGCTACTTCCAATTGCTGTAGCGGGAATGGATATTGATAAATTAATGTTAGGAGCTAAAATTGCAGAGGATAAGTACAAAGAAGAAAACTTAAAGTACAACGAGTGCTATAAATATGCGGTACTTCGTAATATTTTATATAAAAAGGACAAAAATATTGAAATATTAGTAAATTATGAACCAAAGCTACATTATTTCACCGAATGGTGGAAACAATTATATGGAGAAAGCGAAGGAAAAGAGGGGAAAGGAATTTTTCCAGCTGGAGTTGATTTTACAACAGACTTACACTCTATGGGGCAATATATTCAACAAGGAAGACGTAATTTATTTGAAACAGTACTTGCAGTAGATGAACCAGAAATGGATATTACCATAAAACAAGATGAAGATAATTTAGATGGTATGAATTTTGTAGCAGGGAAAACATTAGATTTTGTGAATAAAAAAGCAATGGAAGGAACGATTGAAGCACATGTAACAGGTGGCGTACCCAATATTATCCTTCATTTAGAGAAATTAGAGGAAGAAACAATTGGAAGTTTAATTTACTTTTTTGAATTAGCCTGTGCCATTTCTGGTAAACTATTAGGAGTTAATCCGTTTAATCAACCAGGAGTAGAAGAATACAAAAAAAACATGTTTAGACTTCTTGGAAAACCAGGCTATGAGAGAAAATAGAAAAAATAAAAATCGCCTTTGGAATAAAGCGGGAAAAGGAAGGAATGAATATGGAAATGAAAATATATGATAAAGAAATGTATCAAAAAGAACAATGGATTAAAAGTGTGCTTTTAGTAGTAGGAATGTTCATATTAGGATTTGTCGTAGGATATTTTGTGCACAATTTTGAAAAAAATGAAGAAGTAACAAAATTACAAGAACAAGTAACCGTGTTACAAAAACAAGTGAATCAAATTAGTTTTTAGAAAATGTATCAATTGACGAAGAAAAAGAGTTTGTGAAAATTACCATAAAATCAATTGACAAATAAGAAAAAAGAGTATATGATAATAATGTAGATAGGAAAAACAAAAATGAGACAAAGTAAAAATAAGGTTTCTTTTAGAGAGTCATTTGCCTTAGGCTGAAAGCAGTGACAAGAAAACGATTTTGAAAAACTACCTCATTGTTTCTAGAAAAAACTAGACGGTGATTCCGTTATCATCTGAAATGAAGTAAAAAATAGGGTGGAACCGTGTAATATGCACCCCTAGGTATTGAAACGAAAATGCCTAGGGGTGTTTTTGTTCGAAAAAAGGAGGAATTTTTATGATTACCATTACATTAAAAGATGGAACGAAAAAAGAAGTAGAAGCAGGAATATCGGTATTAGAACTTGCGAAAAGCATTAGTGAAGGATTAGCAAGGGTAGCAACGGTAGCAGAGGTAAATGGCGAAATAAAAGATTTAAGATTTATCTTGCAAGAGGATGCCAGTGTCAATATTTTAACTTTTGATAGCGATGTAAATGGAAAAAAAGCCTATTGGCACACAACATCTCACATTATGGCACAAGCAGTAAAAAGATTATTCCCAGAGGTAAAACTTGCTATTGGACCTGCAATTGATGAAGGGTTTTACTATGATTTTGATGTAGAAACTCCATTTACCGATGAAGATAAAGCACGTATTGAAGAAGAAATGAAAAAAATCATCAAAGAAGATTTACCGATTGAAAAATTTTCTATGCCAAGAGAAGATGCCATTCGTTTTATGAAAGAACAAAAGGAAGCCTATAAAGTAGAATTAATTGAAGACTTACCAGAAGGAGAAGAGATTTCCTTTTACAAACAAGGAGAATTTACAGACCTTTGTGCAGGACCTCATGTAATGAGTACAGGAAAAATAAAAGCAGTCAAAATTTTAACTTCTTCTAGTGCGTATTGGAGAGGAAACGAAAAAAACAAAATGTTACAAAGAATTTATGCGATTTCTTTCCCAAAAGCAAGTAGCTTAGAAGAGCATTTGCAATTATTAGAAGAAGCAAAGCAAAGAGACCACAGGAAACTAGGAAAAGAATTAGACTTGTTTATGACACATAGTTTAGTTGGATCGGGTCTTCCAATGTATTTACCAAAAGGAGCAACTGTTAGAAGAATTTTGGAACGATACATCCAAGATAAGGAAATACAAATGGGGTATAACCATGTCTATACACCATCTCTTGCTAATGTAGAATTATATAAAACAAGTGGACATTGGGACCATTATAAAGAAGATATGTTTCCAACCATGAAAATGGAAAATGAAGAAATGGTATTACGTCCTATGAATTGCCCACATCATATGTTAATTTATAAAAACAAAATGCATTCTTATCGTGATTTACCAATTCGAATTGGTGAATTAGCACCAGATTTTCGCTATGAAGCAAGTGGAAATGTTTGCGGATTAGAAAGAGTTCGTCAAATGTGCCAAAACGATGCTCATTTATTTGTAAGACCAGATCAAATTAAAGAAGAATTTAAACGAGTGGTCGATTTAATTCTTTCGGTATACCAAGATTTTGGATTTAATGAATATGCGTTTCGTTTATCCTTAAGAGATAAAAATGATAAAGAGAAATATTTTGATGATGATGAAATGTGGGATACTGCAGAAGGACAACTACGTGAGATTTTAAAAGAAGCAAACCTTAATTTCTATGAAGCAGAAGGGGAAGCAGCTTTCTATGGACCCAAATTAGATGTACAAATTAAAACTGCCTTGGGACATGATGTTACCATTTCAACTTGTCAGTTAGATTTCTTATTACCAAGAAGATTTGAACTTTCCTATATAGGCGAAGATGGAAAAGAACATACACCAGTTGTTATTCATAGAGCAATTCTTGGTACGTTTGACCGTTTCTTGTCGTTCTTAATTGAAGAAACGAAAGGTGCTTTTCCAATGTGGCTTGCACCAGTGCAAGTAAAAATATTACCAATAACCGATGCACATATGGAATATGCAAAATCTGTTTGCGAGCAATTGCAAAAAGAAGGAATTCGAGTAGAGCTAGATGACCGAAATGAGAAAATTGGTTATAAAATTCGTGAAGCACAGCTAGAAAAGGTGCCATATATGTTAGTGGTAGGACAAAAGGAAATGGAAGAAAAAACAGTAGGGGTTCGTTCAAGAAAAGAGGGAGATATTGGAGCAGTAAAAGTTTCTGCCTTTGTGGAAACGATAAAAGAAGAGATTCAGAATTACGGAAAATAGCGTGAAAAAATTAGCAAAGATTGTCGAAAGAAAATCAAACTTTTTGTCAAAAAAGGATTGATTTTCTTTTTGTAATTTAGTATACTTATTCACAAGGGAGAAATTCATTTAAAAGGAGGATAGTATTTTTTATGTTAGGAACCAAAAAAATAAAGGGAAAAAAGAAAGAAGAAAGGAAGGATAATATGGAAAAAATGCTAGTCCAAATTTTAGATGGATTAAAAGACATTAAAGAGGAAATTTATATTATAAAAGAAGAAAATCGAGAAGAACACAAAGTGATGAAACAGGATATTGTAGAAATTAAAGACAAACAAAGAAAAATGGAAGAAGACATTGTAGAAATCAAAGAAGAGCAGAAAATAATAAGACAAGAACAAAAAGAAATCAAAGAA
>CAOKQZ010000011.1 GCA_948471055.1 uncultured Clostridium sp.
GAAGATTTCTTTGGCGATATGGACTTTAAAGTAGGAGGAACCGAAAAAGGAATTACTGCTATTCAAGTGGATATTAAAATTGATGGATTAACCTACGACATTATTAAAGAAGCCTTTGAAAGAACTAGAAATGCTCGTAAATATATCTTAGAAGAAGTTATGTTAAAACAAATTGATAAACCACGAGCAGAAATATCAAAATATGCACCCAATATTATTAAAACTATCATCAATGTTGACAAAATAAAAGATGTCATCGGACCAGGTGGAAAAATGATTAACAAAATCATTGCAGAAACAGGCGTAAAAATCGATATTGAAGAAGACGGAAGAGTATTCATATACTCAAATGATGTTGCAAATGGACAAAAAGCACTAAAAATGGTAGAAGACATTGGAAAAGATTTAGAAGTAGGTGCTATCTACGAAGGAACGGTAAGCAAAATCATGCCATTTGGAGCCTTTATCGAACTAGGAGGAGCCAAAGAAGGATTAGTACACATTTCCAAAATATCACATAAAAGAATTGAAAAAGTAGAAGATGTTTTAAAAGTAGGCGATGTTGTAAACGTAAAAGTATACGAAATTGACGACCAAGGTAGAATTAATTTAACAATGAAGGATTTAGAAGAGAAGGACAAAGAAGAATAGAGAGAAAGGCTTCATAGACATACAAAAAAGCCCCTTTAACAAGGGGGATGTCAGCGTAAGCTGACTGGGGGTTCTTCAAAGAAGTATTAAGAACCCTCCGTCAGTCCTTCGGACTGCCACCTCCCTTGTTAAAGGAGGTTTCTTGTGAGTTCTTCGAAGATTAAAACATATAAAAACATTAAGAAATTATGAATTTTGTCCAAAACATTGAAAAAAATCAATAACAATAGTATAATATAACAAGCAATAAAATACACTATATAAGAAAAAGACAAGTAATAAAAGTGAGGAAAAAGATGGAATATCTATATATCATTCAACAAGCATTAGTATGGATTGTAACGATATTTTGGTTATACCAATTAATTGTTAGTATCTGTTCTTTAGTAAAACTAAAGGATAAACCAATTTTAGAAGAAAAACAAAACCGTTTTATGGCAATTATTCCTGCACATAATGAAGAATCGGTAATAAAAAACTTAGTTGAAAGTTTAAACAAACAAAACTATCCAAAAGAATTATTTGATATTTATGTGATTGCCGATAACTGTACAGATGCTACAGCACAAATTGCAAAAACAGCAGGAGCCATTGTATATGAACGTTTTGATGAAGAAAATAAAACAAAAGGTCATGCACTAAATTGGTTTTTAAATCAAAAAATAGAAGAAGATGCACCATATGATGCGTTTTGTGTTTTCGATGCAGATAACATAGTAGACGAAAACTTTATAAAAAATATGAATAAGAAACTTTGCCAAGGAGAAGATGTGGTGCAAGGTTACCGTGATATTAAAAATCCAACCGATAGTTGGGTATCGGCAGGTTATGCTATTTTTTACTGGACCATGAACCGTTTTTATCATTTAGCAAGATACAATTTAGGCTTATCACCATTAATCAATGGAACTGGGTTTATGGTAAAATTTGATGTCGTAAAACCACATGGTTGGGATACCAAAACGTTAACCGAAGATATTGAATTTTCCTTAAAACGAATTATTGCTGGAAAAAAATTAGGCTGGGCAACTGATGCAATTGTATATGATGAACAACCAGTAGACTTTAAACAAAGTTGGTCACAAAGATCTAGGTGGACAGTAGGGCATATACAATGTATTCAAAACTACACAAAAGACCTTGCAGTTGCAACAAAGGAAAAGAAAACCTTAATGAATTTTGATGGTTTTTTATACATTATTGGAAGTATACCAATGTTTGTATTAACCTTAGTATTGCTTGCTATTAACTTTATTATGTACTTAGGAAATGGAATTAATACTACAGAACTTGTAATCAATATCCTAAGATACCTAATTCCAACCTTTTTATTACCAATCGGAACCGCTATTTTAATTATGTTATTAGATAAAAAGCCAATTAAACCAATGATAAAGGGATTAATTTGTTACCCACTATTTTTGGGCTCGTGGTTATTAATTAACTTTAAATGCTTATTCAAAAAAGATACCACTTGGGAGAAAATTGAACACGTACGCGATATCAAAATAAACGATGTTGCCTAATACAAATAGAGATATATTTTGCTATATCTCTATTTTATTCTAACGCATAGCCATTTTTTGTAATCGCCAAAGGCGATTACTTAGGTCATTTATGTAGGGGAGAGAAGAAATGGAAAAATTAAAAGAATTTGTGAAACGTAATCAAAACAAAATATTGCTTGTTCTACTTGTGGTAATCATTCTACTACAAGTTCTTCTTCGTATCGAGTATGGTTTTGAGAAGGCATATCTTCATATTGATGAAGGTTATTCATATGGATTAATGAATTACGACAAAATTGATATTATGGACAACGAAGATTTTTATAATACATGGCATAAAAGCGAATATTATAAGGATTATTTATCTATTTCAAGCAAAGAAGCGATGGATCTTACTCCTGTATATGAAAACCAGAAAAATGATGTTCATCCACCATTTTATTATTTGTTATTACGAATTGCTTCTAGTTTTACCATAGGCTCTTTTTCAAAATGGACAGGTATTGTTTTAAATATTGTTATCTTTATTCTAACAAGTATTTTCATATACCTAATTGCCAACCGAATATTCAAAAGCAAAATTTATGCCGTATTTATGGTATTGGTAAATGGTTTCACCTTAGCTTCTATCGATACCACCATCTTTATTCGAATGTACGCACTAAATGCTTTGAATTTGCTAATTATTGCATACTTACATATTAAAAATACAAACAAGGGTAAACTTTCATGTAAAGAGTTAGCGATAATGTCGATTGCCATAATTATTGGTTCTTTAACACATTACTATTACCTTGTGTTCTTGTTTATTTTGTTTATAATGTATCTAATAAAATTTATCAAACAGAAAAACACAAAAAATATCCTTCGCTATGTTAGTATGATAATAATTTCTGCTATCATTTCACTTGCCATTTTCCCATATTCGTTTGTTCATATGTTTATGGGGTATCGAGGAACTGGGACAATTTCTAGTTTGACGAATATAAATCAAATGTGGAATTCCTTTAGAACTTATTGTAACATTCTTTGCGATAATGTCTTTAATGGAATATTACTATTTATGGTATTAGTTAGTGTTGCAGTAGTAGTATATCACTTTATAAAAAATAAGAAACTTAGTATCAAGTTTGAAAATAAAGAATTTTGGTTAATGTTTATTCCTTCTGTTATCTATTTTACAATGGTAGCACTTGTTTCACCATACCAAGAACTTAGGTACATTATGCCAGTATGCCCACTTCTGGTAATTGGAGGATTTTACCTATTAAAAGTACTACTAGAAAAAGTATTTTCAAAGAAAAATACATACTATATTTTATCTGCTATATTTGTGGTTATGCTAATTTTACCAAGTATCATAAAACTAGATATTCCTTTCTATTACTTATACAAAGACAAAAAAGAGATTGTTACAAAAATAGAGCAAGAACAAGATAAGCCAATTTTATACATATTTAACAAAGAACAAAATCGTTTTTTAGATGATTTATATCTATTTACAATAAGTGACCAATCGTATATTATGGATAAAGAAGAGTTTTCCAAAGAAAAACTAAAAGAGATATTTACAAACATCAATTTCAAAAATGGCTTCTTTGTCATCATCAATGAAGGACTTGAACACGAAACCTACTTAAAAGAAATATCAGAAACACTAAATGTAACAGGCTATGAACACATACAAAGAATGAATGCATGTGATATTTATCAAATGGAATAAAAAACATAGAAATGTTTTAAACTTAAGGAGGGCATGTATTTGAAAGATAAGAATTCAACTGTCGAGGATTTCTCGGTAGTTCAAAAAGAATGCAAAAGATATTAAAATATTATGGTGGACATGAAATAAATTTGAAATTTTATTATAAACATTTAGAGAAGATTGATTGTTAGAGAAAACAATTAATTTTATAAGAAACATGAGATAGAAATTATTTAGCAAAAAATATTGCAAAAAGTACGTTTTCGTGTTAAAATGAATATATAAAAAATACGTTTTCGTGAAAAAAGCAAGTAATTAAAATCTTGTTTTCGTGAAAATCCATGTTGAGGTGAGAAGTTTATGAAAAGAAAAGTGTATGAGAAATTAATGGATTGGAAAAAAAATAGCAATGGAAAAACTGCTATTTTAATAGATGGAGCAAGACGTGTTGGGAAAAGTTATATTGTAGAGAAATTTGCAAAAGAAAATTATAAAAGTTTTATTGTGATAGATTTTAACAAAGTGTCAGATGATGTAAAAAAATTATTTGAATATTATTTAAATGATATGGATAATTTGTTTTTATATTTATCAAATTATTTTAATATAACACTGTATGAACGTGAAAGTCTAATCGTATTCGACGAAGTGCAATTATACCCAAAAGCAAGATCGGCTATCAAATATTTAATAGAAGATGGAAGATATGATTATATAGAAACTGGTTCATTAATGTCAATTAAAAAGAATGTAAAAGACATATTAATCCCTTCTGAAGAGCAACACATTGAAATGCATCCAATGGACTTTGAAGAATTTTTATGGGCTATGGGAAATGATAGTCTTATGCAATTAGTGAAAAAGTGCTATGAGGAAAAAAAGCCACTAGGTCAAGCCATGCATAGAAAAGTAATGGATTACTTTCGACAATATATGATTGTAGGTCGGTATGCCACAAGCAGTAGAAGAATATATAAATACAAAAGATTTTAACAAGGTTGACCAAATTAAAAGAAATATTTTAAATTTGTATCGCCAAGACATAGGGAAACATGCAGAAGGATACCATTTAAAAGTCGAAAGCATTTTTGATGAAATACCAGCCCAACTACAAAAACATGAAAAAAAATTTAGATTAGCTTCTATTAGTAAGGATGCAAGATTTAGAGATTATGAAGATGCTATGTTTTGGCTAAAAGATGCTATGATAATGAATCCTTGTTATAATTCAACACAACCAAGTATAGGATTAAAACTAAATACAGATTTTATGACTTTAAAATGCTATATGGCAGATACGGGGCTTTTAATATCGCATTCTTTTGATGAAAATGGAATTGTAACGGAAGAAATTTATAAAAAAATACTATTCGATAAACTAGAATTTAATGAAGGAATGATAATGGAAAACATGGTAGCACAAATGTTAGTAGCATTTGGGCATAAATTATATTTTTATTCAAACCCTTCAAGAGAAGATATTTCTAGTAGAATGGAAATCGATTTCTTAATTGCAAAATCGAAAATAAGTAGCAAACACAATATTTCTCCAATAGAGGTTAAATCCGGCAAAAATTATACAATTTCATCCCTAAAAAAATTTATTGCAAAATATAAAGAACAATTATACCTTCCTTATGTTCTACATACTGGAGATTTAAAAGAAGAAAATGGAATTGTATATTTACCAATTTATATGACATGTTTGTTATAAATGTCAGTTCCTAAAAAGTTATTTCTCAAATACAAAATAACTTTTTAGATATGGAAAATAGGAACTTTTACAAGCTTACAAGAAATAGAGGATTAAGCTATAGTCTAATAGATTAATCTTTGCTTTCAATAACAATCAAGACCCCGTTCGTTAAATGAATGCAAGCAGTATCCTCTACTATCTCATTACTAACACCTAGGCTTTTTCCAAAGGTTAAGCAAGCATTGTTTAGAGGATATTGAAATCCAGTTAAAGTCAAGCCTTCCACAGAGGAAGTAAGAGGAATTAGGGAAATGTACTTTCCATAAGCCTCTTCTTTTTTTATGGTATGAGACCTATTTACTAAATAAATTCGATTATGGGTGTCGATTATTTCACAAGGAATTTGTGCTTCTAAGGCATTTACTAAAATGTGAATATTAGCAAGCGAATGGTCGAAACGACTGCCAAGAGCCCCTAGTATTGTAATATGAGAAGATGCTATGCGAATGGCAAGCTTTAGTGCAATATCCGTATCCGTATAGTCTTTTTCGGGATGATAAGTATGTTTCTCAATTTGCAAATTATTTTGATACTCTTCTAAAACAATATTATCTACCGAATCAAAATCACCAACAATATGATTTGGCATAATATGCAAGGTATGTAGTGCCTCTAAACCTTTATCAACAGCAATAATAATTTGCGGTTTTTGGGTTTCATAAATATCCTTTAATAGGTCAAGATGAATTTCTCCGCCAGATACAATAACAGTATTCATATTTTTATTTTCCTTTCAAAATTTTCTTTCCAATTCATGAATATAATGGTATAATAATTAAAACATAATTGTCAAAACTTAGCAAGACATTATAAGGAGGTTAAAGATGCTTATTAATCATGTACTAGAACCAAAGGCCAAAACAACAGTATACGCATTTGTAGGCCCTTCGGGAACAGGAAAAAGCTACCGAGCAGGACTAGTAGCAAGTGAATATGGGATTAGTTATATTATTGATGATGGGCTATTTATTAAAGATAATGAAATTATAGCAGGAAATTCTGCTAAAAAAGCACCTACCAAAATTGAAACCGTAAAACAGGCTCTCTTTATTGAAGGTGGCGAAAAAGATGAAGTAATAAAAGCAATTAAAAAACATAAACCAGATAAAATTTTAATTTTAGGAACTTCTGACAATATGGTAAAAAAAATAGCTGCAAGTTTAGAATTACCAGAAATTTCAAAGTTTATTTACATTACCGATATTGCTACCAAAGAAGAAATGGAAACCGCAAGACGTATTCGTGTAACAGAAGGAAAACATGTCATACCAGTACCTACTTTTGAATTAAAAAAGGATTTTTCAGGTTACATTTTAGACCCTTTACAGATTTTTAAATCCAAAGGAAATGGAGCAAAACCATATATTTCAGAAAAATCTATTATAAGACCAACCTTTAGTTACCTAGGAAATTTCACCATTTCTGATAGTGTATTTAGGCAAATTATTCAATACATGGCAAATAAGGCACCAGCAATTTATAAAATTGCCAAAACAAGGGTAGACAAGGACAGCGATGGTCCCTATATTTATTTAGAAGTCATTATTTGCTATGGCTATAACTTAATTACCAGTGTACAAGAATTTAAGCAAAAAGTAAAAAAAGAAATTGAACAACTAACCGCCATGAATGTTCAAAAAATAGATGTTGTCATAAAAGGAATTGAAGTACCAGTAAAAAAGGAGGAATAAAAATGTCATTTATAGTTGCAATTGATGGTCCGGCAGGAACTGGAAAAGGAACCATTGCAAAATTGGTTTCTGAGAAATTTGGATTGTTAAATGTGGATACAGGAGCAATGTTTCGTTGTGTTACACTTGCCATGTTACAACAAAACATTGCCCTTGAGGAAGAAGAAAAAATACAAGCGTTATTAAGCGATATACAAATTGAGTTAAAAGAAGAAAATGAAGAATTGGAGGTTTTTCTAAATGGGGAAGATGTTACCTCTAAAATTCGAACCCCAGAAGTAAATGCTTTTATTTCAGGTGTTTCTTCTTTGAAAATAGTACGTAGTAAATTATTGGAGTTACAAAGAAACTTAGCCAAAGGACAAAATGTTGTTATGGAAGGACGAGATATTGGAACCACTGTATTTCCGAATGCCAATGTAAAAATATACTTAGATGCCTCTTCTGAAGAAAGAGCAAGAAGACGTGTAAGACAAAACGAAGAAAAAGGAATCCATATGTCATATGAAGAAGTTTTAGAAAGTGTAAAAAAGAGAGATAAACTAGATTCAACACGAGAACTTGCACCATTAAAAAAAGCAGAAGATGCCATATATATTGATGGCACCAATATGAGTGTAGAAGAATGTGCGAATGTTGTATATAAGATTATTGAAGAAAAAATGAAAAACCGTTTAGAGGATTGAACTATTTTTTAAGAACCCCCAGTCGCTCCGCGACAGCCCCCTTGTTAAAGGGGCTTTCCTGTGAGTGCTTCGAAGTTTGTATGTAATGAATAAGTACAAATGTGTAAAAAGCATATTAGGAAGATGATATTTATATGAATATATTAAATTTAACAAGCCTTACGGAGCGTTGCAAGACAGCCCCTTTAATAAGGGGGCTGTCAGCGTTAGCTGACTGGGGGTTCTTAAGAAAAATATGTCCATTTAAAGAAATAACAAAGCCAGAAAGGATACAAAAACCATGAAATTATTTTTGAAAAAAATAGCAAGAGCAATTGTAAGAGGAGCTATTTACCTTTATTGTAAAATTGTTCATAGAGCTCAAATTATCGGAAAAGAAAACATACCGAAAGGCGAAAACTTTATCTTTTGTGGAAACCACAGAAACTATCTTGACCCACCACTAATGGTAGCAACCGTTGGTAGGCATATTCGTTTTATGGCAAAAGAAGACCTAAGAAAAAATCCATTTTTTGCTTTCTTAGGAGTGGTATTTGATGGTATCTACGTAAAAAGAGACTCCAAAGACGTAACAGCACTAAAAACCACATTAAAAGCAATAAAAGATGGAGAAAGTATTGCACTTTTCCCAGAAGGAACTCGAAATGGGCTAGAAAAAGGAGAAAAAGTAAAAGACGGAGCAGCCTTTTTCGCACTAAGAACCAACACAAGAGTTATTCCAGTAGGAATATCAGGTGGACTAAAAAAATTCCAAAAAGTAAAAATTGTATATGGAAAACCACTAGACCTATCAAACTATACTGAAATGTACAAAAACAAGGAAACCGAAAAACAAGCCTTAGAAGAAGTAAGCAAATTAATTATGGATTCCATTATGGAGTTGACAAAATAAGGGAAAAAGTAGTATAATTTACAAGTTATTATTTTTAATAAAGAAATTAAATTGTATAAGAACTCCATACATATGTCGTACTTTGGCATCAAAATTGTACCAAAAAGGCCCCTTTACTTAAGGGGGCTGTCGCCGATAGGCGACTGGGGGTTCTAAAAAGGAGAAATGACACATGAATAACGAAAAAATAAGAAATATTGCAATTATTGCACACGTAGACCATGGAAAAACCACTTTAGTAGATGCACTACTAAAACAAAGCCATGTCTTTCGTGAAAATGAACAAGTAGCAGAAAGAGTTATGGATTCCAATGATATTGAAAAAGAAAGAGGAATTACCATTCTTTCTAAAAATACATCTGTTATGTATAAAGACATCAAAATCAATATTGTTGACACACCGGGACATGCCGATTTTGGTGGAGAAGTAGAAAGGGTATTAAAAACCGTTGATGGTGTTTTATTATTAGTAGATGCTTTTGAAGGACCAATGCCTCAAACAAGAGAAGTATTAAAAAAATCGCTTGCCTTAAACTTAAAACCAATTGTTGTCATTAATAAAATAGACCGTCCAGGAGCAAACCCTGAAAAAGTGGTTGACCAAGTTATCGAACTATTTATTGAACTTGATGCCAATGATGATCAATTAGATTTTCCAGTGGTATATGCATCAGCCAAAAACGGAATTGGTAAAATGAATTTAGAACAAGAAACTACCGATTTAAATTGTTTATTTGAAACCATTATCAATACCATTAATCCACCAGCATGTGACATTGATGGAACAATGCAAATGTTAGTTTCAAACATCGATTATGATGATTATGTAGGAAGAATTGCGGTAGGTAGAGTAGAAAGAGGAACTGTAAACTTAGGAATGCCAGTATCGATTTGCAAAAAAGACGACAAAGTAACTAATGGAAGAATTGCAAAACTATATACTCATGTTGGTTTAAAAAGAGTAGAAGTAGAAGAAGTACAAGCAGGTGACATTATTGCCATTGCAGGAATTCCAGATATTAATATTGGAGAAACCATTTGCGATTACGACCATCCAGAAAAAATTGACTTTGTGGATATTGATGAACCAACAGTATCGATGACTTTTAGTGTAAATAATGGTCCATTTGCCGGAAAAGAAGGACAATTTATTACCTCAAGACATATTCGTGACCGTTTATTTAAAGAATTAGAAAGAAATGTAAGCCTACGTGTAAAAGAAACTGATTCACCAGATAGTTTTGAAGTTTCTGGGCGTGGAGAACTACATTTATCTGTTTTAATTGAAAACATGAGAAGAGAAGGGTTTGAATTATTAGTATCTCGTCCAAAAGTAATTATAAAAGAAATTGATGGACAAAAATGCGAACCAATTGAGCGTTTAACGGTAAATGTACCAGATGATGCCATAGGAACTGTTATTGAAAAACTAGGACAAAGAAAAGCTGAAATGATTAATATGGAGCCAGCAGAAGATGGACATACCAAAATTGAATTTAAAATCCCAGCAAGAGGATTAATTGGTTATCGAACTGAATTCTTAACGGATACCAAAGGAACTGGTGTTATGAGCCACGTATTTGATTGTTATGAACCATATAAAGGAGAGGTATTATCTCGTGTACGTGGAACCATTGTAGCTTTTGAGCCAGGAAAAGCTGTAACCTATGGATTATACAATGCACAAGATAAAGGTGATTTATTCATAGGAGCAGGAACCGAAGTATATGAAGGAATGATTGTAGGGTTAAACTCAAGAAATGATGATTTAGCCATCAATGTATGTAAAGAAAAACATTTAACCAATACAAGAGCTTCTGGTTCTGATGATGCCCTTCGTTTAGTACCGCCAATTCAATTTTCACTAGAAAAAGCGATTGAATTTATTGAAGATGATGAATTAGTAGAAGTAACACCAAAGAGCATTCGTTTAAGGAAGAAAATTTTAAGCAGTAAAGACAGGGAAATTGCTGCAAGAGCAAAACGAAAATAGAAGAAAACGAGCCGTATGTATAAGACATTCGGCTCGCTATAGATTATCAAGATAAAATTACCTACTTTTCGGAAAACTCAATACAACATATTACAAACGATATAAAATACAAGAGGTGTATAGAAAATGAATGAAATAGAATTAAAAAAAATTAAAGAAGAAGCATTAAATGAGCATATTCCTATTATTATGGATGATACCTTAAAAGAAATTGCAATATTACTAAAAAATCGTAAATTAAAACATATTCTTGAAATAGGAACAGCAGTAGGGTATTCGGCTATTTGCTTTTCACAGTTTTTAGAAGAAAATGGGAGAATTGATACGATTGAAAGAGAAGAAGAACGAGTACGAAAGGCGAAAGAAAATATTAAAAGGGCAGAAGTGGAAGAAAAAATTCAGATATATTCTGGTGATGCTGTTGAAATCTTACCAACTTTTCAAGGAAAATACGATATGATTTTTATTGATGCCGCAAAAGGAAAATATCCTTTTTTCTTAAGCCAAGCCTTACGTCTATTAGATAAAGATGGAATTATTTTAGCGGATAATGTGCTATATAAAGGCTATGTTATGAGCGATTATAACAAACATAAACAACGTACTGCAGTAAGAAATTTACGAGAATACCTAAAAGAAGTAAACGAAAATCCAAATTTAGAAACAAAAATTTTAGAAGTAGGAGATGGGCTTGCAGTAAGCAAAAGAAAAAGCCGATGAAGTTATCTACCTTCATCAGCTTTTTCTTTTGCTTTTGATTTCTTTTCTTGTAAAGTAGGCTTTATTTGTTTACGATATTCTTTTAATGGTATTCCATAAATGTATTCAAAGCATTCTGCATCTGTCATTCGATAAGTATGATAACCATCTGCAAGCTTAGTAGTTAGTGCAAAACGAGGAATTTTACTTAAAGAATTATTCGATAATGTATGTTCGTTTGGTTTGTATCCATATTCTCTTTCCATATTATTAAAACGTTCCATATCATAGGTTCTTATTTGGCATTCAAGCCCTAAACCTTGTTCTTCTGAATAAAAAGAACATTGTAAAGAAGCATATCCAGAAGGTTTTGGACGAGCAATATAATCTTTTCTTTTTTTTGTTTCAAAACCTTGACTTTCATAAAAGCTTTCAATATCTTTTTGAAAATCATTACAATATGGTACTAAATCTTCTTTTGATGATTTTTTGTAAGTGGTAGCGGTACTTAAAGGCAAATAAATATCTTTCCCATTTCTATTAGCACAAATATATGGAGTATTGTTATCAATCCATACATTACGAGCATTTTCTTGAACAGAGATATTAAGTTTCTTACTTTCAAAAGGAATCTCGAAGCAATCGCCATCAATGATACGAAATTCATCTGGACCAGAATCAATATAAATTCCTTCACTATCGATACTTATTTTATTAATTGGATAATTAAGGGATAATAAAAAAACTTTAATTGCATAATCATCCATTATTTCAACTGCTTGAAAATCGTCTTTTTGAAATAAGTCAATAAATTTTCGGATTACTTTTTCATAATGCGAAAAAGGAGACTTAAATCTACCAGCCATACCAAAATCTAAATGGGGATACTTTTCATATAAAAAACCATATAAATCTGTTTGTAACTGAATAAAATCATCTAATGAAGATTCGTGTATATTATATTGTAACTGATAATCATTAGGGTCAATAATTAAATTGGAAAGTCTCGTTAATGTAGCACACTTTCTTTCAAATTGCTTAAAAATTGGTTCATCATCATTCCATTTCATTAATCTATTTTTTACTTTTTCATCCATTAGCATAATATCACCTCTTTTACTCATACCTCCATTATATCATATATCCACATAAAAAGCTAGCAATGCAGGATCCTGCATTGCTAGCGTAAGTTTATTAAAACAAATTTAAATATCGAATACTAGATAATACCGTATCAACAGCAAGAAGAACAAAGGCGATGTTAATAACGATAATTTGTACATGAGCAGGTATTTTCTTTATAACTTTTTTCACAATCTTTTCAATAAATGGATGGACAAAATGGATGAAAATAAGAGCAATAATCCCCCACGCAAAAGAGAAGAAGAGACTAATTCGTCCATTTAGGTTCATAAAATCATTTGTGTAATCCCACCAACGGTCGGCAAATAAGGCATCTAATGCAAAACCTGCTACATATTCAAAAACAGAAAATACAATTACAGAGTAGAAAAACAGTTTTAATGGTTTTGACTTATATTTTCTCAAAATACTAATTAATATAATGGCTCCCCAACCATAAATAGGGCAAAGAGGTCCATACAAAAATCCTCTTTTTACAAAATGCCCCAAGGTTTCAAATGCATACACAGTTTCTAATAACCAACCAATAATAGCATAAATCAAAAAGTATAATAAAAGATAACGTATGCTCACTAAATAAGTATCTTTTTTATCAATTTTCTCCATTAAAAAATCCTCCATAAAATATAGGTAAATCATATCAAATTTGTAGAGGATTGTAAATTATTTTTCAAAAAAAACTTGAAAACGTGGTTAAAATATGCTATGATGAATATACTAAAGGAGATACAGAAATGTATTAAAAGCGGTTTTCCTGTATCCAGTTAAAAACAGTTATATAAAGTGGTTTTCCTGTATCCAATCAAAAACAGTCATATAAAGCGGTTTTCCTGTATCCGGTTAAAAACAGTTGTAAAACAAGTGGGAGGTTATATAAAAAACTTCCTACTTTATTTTTTTGGAAAGGAGGAATAGGTATGAAACAAACTTTAAAATGGTACATTGTAGACAAAGAATATGTAAGATATTTAAGAAAGGCAGATAATCGAGTTCAATATAGTGAATATAGTAACAAATTAAAACCATATATTGGAATTGTTTTAACAATTCATGACTTTGACTATTATGTGCCAATTTCATCTGTTGGAAATAAACCCCAAAAAATTGAAAAGTATAGAAAAATGAAAGACGATATTGATATTGTTAAACTTTATGATAATAATAATCGACTTTTATCGGTATTAAATTTGAATAATATGATACCAATACAATCAAAAAATGCAAAACCATTAAAGTATGATGAAATTGACAATTATCGACAATTTTGTAATTTCACTGATAAAAAGAAATATATTTATTTTCTACAAATTGAATTAGCTATTTTACGAAAAAATGCTGATACAATTTCTTATAAAGCAACTAAACTATACCACGAAAAGTCTAAAAATGAATTCTCAAAAATTTCCAAAAGAACCTGTGATCTTAAATTATTAGAAGAAAAGTGTATTGAATACAATAAACGATAGGAAATTTATAAAAAACCTTCTTCCATATGATACATAAACATGATATAATGGTGTCGAAATATGAAGTAAAAGAGGTAGAGATATATGAAAAAGCCAGAATTATTAGCTCCAGCAGGGTCTTTTGCAAAAGCAAAAATTGCATTTTTATATGGAGCAGATGCGGTATATGCAGGTACATCTTCTTTATCGTTACGAAGTCGTGCGGAAATGAGAGATGATGATTTAGCAAATACCATTCGTTATGCCCATAGCATAGGGAAAAAAGTATATGTTGCGATTAATATTTATGCTTGGGATACGATGTATGAGGAAATTCGTAAACAAGCTAGAATGTTACAAGAACTAAAAGCAGATGGCATTATTGTAGCAGATGGGGGAGTTGTCGATGTTGTAAAACAGGAGGCTCCTGATATTGATATTCATATTAGCACACAAGCTAATGTAGTAAGTGCTTATAGTGCTAACTTTTGGTATAAAAATGGGGCAAAGCGTGTTATTTTAGCACGTGAATTGCATGGGGAACAAATTCGAGAAATTATTAATCATACTCCCATACCATTAGAAACCGAAATCTTTGTTCATGGAGCAATTTGTTTTGGTTATTCAGGACGATGTTTTTTAAGTGATTTTTTGGCTTCTAGGAGTGCTAATTTAGGGGACTGTGCTCAAAGTTGTAGATGGGCATATAATGTGTATGCTGAAGAAGTAAATAATCCGGGAAATCTAATGCCAGTGGAGCATGATGAAAAAGGAACTTATATTTTTTCTTCAAAAGATTTATGCTTAGTAAAGGAACTACCAGAAATTATAGAAATGGGAGTAGATAGCTTAAAAATTGAGGGAAGATTAAAAACGGAATACTATTTGGCATCGGTTATTAATACTTATCGTAATGCAATTGATGATTATATAAAGGCTCCAGAAACTTATGATGGTAGCAAATATGTAAAAGAACTTGAAAAGGTAAAAACAAGAGGTTTAACGACTTTTTATTTTAATGATAGAAACAATAAAGATTTTCAAGAATATGAAGGTAAACAATATAATCCAGACTATGAATTTGGTGGTAAAATTATTTCGTATCATTCAGAAAAAACAGTCATGGAGGTAAAAAACCGCTTAAAAATAGGAGATATGTTAGAAATTCTAATTCCAAACCAATTAGAGTCGTACTGTTTTACGATTGACCAGTTATGGGATTCCGAAACAGACGAGGAAGTTGAATTTGTTAACCCAGGAAAAGCAGGACAAACCGTAAAAATTCACGTGCCAATTCCTGTCAAAAAAGACTGGATTTTAAGGCGAAAAAAGTAGACATAAGGATTGGAATGTGTTATAGTAGCACTGTTACAATACTTAGGAATCGCTTTTTGCTTCTAATTGTTTTCCAAGCCAAAAACAAAAAATAAGTATAGCAATGGAAAAAATACTGGTAATATTAAATTTTAGGCTAGGGACTAGGATTAGTGTAGAACCTAGTACAAAACCTATAATCGTATAATATGTTTCTGAAAAATGTGTTTTTAGTAGGAATTGGATTAATTTTAGAAATAGCAATCCCCCTATTGTAAGTCCAATTCCCATGGGGAATAGAATAGACAAGTTAACCGTAGAAATAGCATTTAGGTAAGTTTCATAGGTTCCTAAAATCATTAATAAAACCGTACTACTAACCCCGGGGACAACTACCCCTGCAGACATAACAAAACCGCTAAGAACCAAAAATAATGTGTTTGAAGTGGTAGCCATTGTATTTGTTGGTAGAGCATTTTCGAAACCTAATAGAATAAGTGTAAAAATAAAAGATAAAACAGTATAACCAATATAATGCAATCGGAAACCTTTTTTGGAATTCGCAATATGAAATAAATTAGGAATGCACCCTAATATTAACCCCAAAAAAGCACACTTTGTTTGAAATGGATAACTTTCAAATAATATCTTTAAAACATTCCCCAATAAAACCACTCCAATTGCCACCCCAATTACAATTGGAAACAAAAATAAGGTATTTTTCTTCATATCCTTAAAAAATCCCAATACACTTTCAATTAACCTATCATAAATTCCAAAAACAACACACAAAACCCCACTACTAATACCGGGCAAAATAGCTCCAGCACCAATCAAAATCCCAATCATAAAACGAAACCAAACACTCACTTTGCAAAACCCCCTTTTTAATTGTATGTACAGTATGATAAAATTAGTATTAAGAACCCCCAGTCCTCTTCGTGGACTAGGGGTTCTTACGTATTAATAAAATTTTAAGAAAAATGTGGTTGACGAAATGAGCAAAAAGGAAGATAATAGATAATTGAGAGGGGAAGGAAGCACGTTTATGAAAAGAACCAAAAAGTTAGTAAAAAATTTCATTTTATTTCTTATATTAATCATTATCACTTTTTACATCATTTTAAAAGACCAAGATATTACAGAAATCATAAATATCGTATTTAGTGTCAAAAAGGAATTTATTTTGATTGCCGTTCTTTGTATGATACTATATCTTTCTTGTGAAGCGATTAATATTAGAAGAACCCTACGAACTTTAAATGAAAATCTATCCTTTCCAAAAGCCTTGAAAATTGCGTTTATTGGATTTTTCTTTAGTTCCATTACGCCAGCAGCAAGTGGAGGACAGCCAATGCAAGTCTATTATATGCACAAAGATAACATTTCGATTGCTAATTCTACATTAACACTATTAATCAATTTAAGCTGTGTTCAAATTGTTACCATTTCTATTGCTTTATTTAGTCTTATTTTCAATTACCAATATTTAAACACAGTACTTATCTGGTTTCTAATTCTAGGGATAACATTAAACTTAACCGCTCTAGCATTACTACTAATATCTATCTTTTCAAAAAGAATGACCAATTGGATAATTCAAATTACCCTTCAAATACTAACCTTTTTTAAAGTAAAAAACATCGAAGAAAAACAAGAGCGTTTTGAAAGTGAACTAACCAAATACCAAGGCAGTGCCAACTACTTAAAAAAGAATACAAAACTAATCTTAAAAACCCTTCTTACTACGTATGTACAGTATATTTTATTTTATAGTATTTCCTACTGGGTATATTGCTCTTTTGGACTACAAGGGCACAATGCTTTTGAAATTATCACACTACAATCGGTATTATACGCTACCGTATCTGGCATTCCATCACCGGGAGCAATTGGAGTAAGTGAAGGAGGCTTTCTTGCCATTTTCAGTTCAATCTTTACAAAAGACCTATTAAAAAGTGCCATGCTATTAAACCGAGGAATCAATTTCTATTTGTTTGTTATCATTAGTTCAATCATTGTAATAATAAACACAATTAGAGACAAGAAAAAGGCTTTGAAGGAATGACTATTAAAAGGCCCCTTTACTTAAGGGGGCTGTCGCCATAGGCGACTGGGGGTTTTAAGAATTTTATTATTTTACCAAAAGAACTGTAACAGCAACAAGAAAAGAGATTAAGGAACAAAGATAGTGTTGAAAAAATTTGAAGAATAGGTTATAATGTCAAATAAGTTAGAAATAACTTTAAATAGGGGAAATAAAAATGATCAATATATTATTGTGTGGAAATGAGAAAGTGTTTGATGGAGCACTTACACAAAGCTTATCCATTACCAACAAAACCAAAGAAATCATCCATTGGTACATTCTTACCATGGATGTCTCTAGGATAAAACCAGAATATACCTGTATTACCGAAGAACAAATTCAATTTTTAAACAAAGTGGTCAAATCCAAACATCCAGAAAATCAAGTAACTCGAATCGATATTACCAATTTATACGAAACCAAGTTTGGAAAATGCAAAAATGAAGGAGCCTATTGTACGCCATATACTTTACTTCGCTTATTTGCCGATGTAATTCCAGAAATACCAGATAAAATTCTGTATTTGGATATCGATATGATGGCAAAAGGGGATATTTCTGAATTATACCATACCGATATTTCAAATTATGAATATGCAGCAGTAAAAGAAAAATATGGTTCTATTTTCATTTGGCCAGATTATATTAATGCAGGTATGTTATTACTCAATATAAAGAAAATAAAAGAAACGAAATTACTAGAAAAAGCACGACATCTCATCAAAACCAAAAAGATGTTATTTGCTGACCAAGATGCAATTTATCGTTCTACTACCAAAAAGTTATTATTACCAAGAAAATACAATGAGCAATCTAGTTTTAAAAGGGAAGATACCATCATATGTCACTTTTGTAAAAGGCTTATGCTATTACCATACCCACATACCGAAAACTATAAACAATGGCAAATTGATGATATCCATCGAGAACTAAAATGTTACGCATTTGAAGACGATTTACAAGAATATGTAAAATTAAAACAAAAATTTGAAGAGGAAAAAGGGGAAAAAGAAAATGAAACAAGAAACAATACCAATCTTTTTTGCAGTTGATGACAAATACATACCGTTTCTAGCAGTAGCTTTGCAATCGATGTTTGAGCATGCTTCCAAACAGTATTATTATGAAATTAAAATATTACATACCAATATTCAAGAAGAAAACAAGAAAAAGATTGAAAAATACCAAAAAGATTATATTCATATCGAATTTGTAGATGTGAATTACTATATTGATGAAGTAAAAGATAAATTATATACTAGAGATTATTATACCAAAACAACCTATTTTCGTTTATTCATTCCAGAATTATACCCAGAATATGACAAGGTATTATATTTAGATAGTGATATTGCTGTATTGTCCGATATTTCTGAATTATTTCATACTGAAATGGGAACCAATTTAGTAGCAGCAGCACCAGATGACGTTATTCAAACCATTGAGACATTTCAAGAATATGCCGAAAAAGTAGTAGGAGTCGTACGTTACCAAAACTACTTTAATGCTGGAATTTTATTAATGAATTTAAAGGAACTTCGAAACTTTAAGTTTCAAGAAAAATTCTTATATTTACTAGAAACCATCAAATTCTCTGTGGCACAAGACCAAGACTACTTAAACCATTTATGTAAGGGAAGAGTGACCCTGTTTGAAAACACATGGAACCGTATGCCAATTGGAGGAGATACGGTAAGACGAGATAAATTACATTTAATCCATTACAATTTATCGTATAAACCATGGCATTTTGAAAATATTTTGTATGAAGAATATTTTTGGGAATATGCCATAAAAACGGAATTTTTAGAAGAAATTAATGAGATTAAAGCAAATTATTCCGAAGAAGAAAAAAAGATTGATTTAGAAGCGTATGATAAATTAGTAGTTCTTGCACAAAAAGAGAGCTCTTGTGTAGGAGATGACCGTATGCATAAAAAAGAAATCAAACAAGTAGTCGAACCATCCAAAGAACGCTTGGCTATCTTAAAGAAAATTGAAAACTTAGAGCGAGAAGGAAAATTTGATATCGATGTAGAAGATGATCCACCAACCATTCCTTTAACCCCCGAGCATGTGGATTATTTAAAAACCAAAAGCACAAGTAAACTAAAAGCGATATTTGCCAATCGTTTAGCCGAAAAATTTGTAGAAGAATTACTAAAAGATAAAAAACTAGTCATTAAAGAGATAAGAGGATTAGAAAACTTAAGTAACCTATCAACAGGGGCAATTATTACCTGTAACCACTTTAATCCATATGATTGCTTTACAGTTGAAACCGTTTTTCGAAGAACAAACCATGCCAAAAATAAAACACTATATAAAGTAATTCGAGAAGGAAATTACACAAATTTCTCTGGATTTTATGGATTTTTGTTTCGAAATTGTGATACCTTACCACTTAGTTCAAACAAAAAAACAATGAAAGCATTTATAAAGGCAGTAGATACCATTCTACAAAGAGGCGATTTTATTTTAATGTATCCAGAACAAAGTATGTGGTGGAATTATAGAAAACCAAAGCCATTAAAAGATGGTGCCTATAATATGGCGGTTAAAAACCATGTGCCAGTTCTTCCAATCTTTATTACAATGGAAGATAGTGACAGGCTTGATGAAAATGGATTTTACATACAAGAATATACCGTTCATATTGGGAAACCAATTTACCCTAGCAAAAATACAATGGCAAAAAAGAACATCCAAGCAATGAGAGAGAAAAACTATCAAGTTTGGAAAGAAGTGTATGAGGAGTTTTATCATATACCATTAGAATATACCACAAAAAAAGAAGAAATAGGTGTTTCATAAATGGAAAGAAAAACAATCTATTACCAAGATGAATTAAACGATGAGTTTTCTACCAAAAAAATCATACCAAGAAAAATAGATGAAACGTATCCGTACCTTCGTAAAAATCCCATATGGAATATGATGTCGTATTTATTGCAAAATGTGCTTAGTATGCCAATCAAAGTAGGGTATGCCAAAATCAAGTTTCATATACAATACATAGGAAAAGAAAAGCTAAAACCATATCGTAAGCAAGGGTATTTCATCTATGCCAACCATACCCAAATATTTGCAGATACCTTTATTCCAAGCATAGGCAACTACCCAAAACGAAACTTCTTTATCGTAAACCCAGAAAACATTTCTATGAAAGGCTCAGGCACTATCATCGAAATGCTAGGAGCCATACCAGTTCCCGGAAACAAAACCGCTATGAAACATTTTCTAGAAGCCATCGAAAAACGAATTTTAGAAAAATCGTCCATTACCATATATCCAGAAGCACACATCTGGCCCTACTACACTAAAATAAGACCCTTTAAAGAAGTATCTTTCCAATACCCAATCGCACTTCGGAACACCAACTTTTTGCATGACAAACACCTACCAAGCATACGGAAAAAAGAAAAACAAAGTAAAAATTGTAACCTACATTGATGGTCCATTTTTTGCAGATGACAAATTAGGAAGAAAAGAAAAACAAAAGGATTTACGAGACAAGGTGTATGAGTGTATGGTAAAGAGGAGTAGGGAGAGTAATGTGGAATATATAGAGTATGTAAAGAACCCCCAGTCGCCTATCGGCGACAGCCCCCTTAGGTAAAGGGGCCTTTTTATTTGCTAGTAAAACTTGCGATGTTACGTAAAATAGTGTATAATAGTTTTGTTTGAAACAGTAATTTTAAGAATAAGTATTCTAAAAAAATGAAAGAGAGGAAACAACAACATGGCGAAAAGAAAAACAAATTACACCAGTTACATGCGAACCAAACCGCCCACAAATCAGGGGATAGACTTTCAATGTGCTGAACGGGCTATCGCAAAGATTGAAAGAGTAGAAGAACCCGTACGGACATTAAAGCTTACACTTTCTGGCGGCACAAGATATTCCATTTGTGAAACGGATGAGAGGTATCATTACAATGATGTTTTTGATGTGCTTTGGGGAGGATTGGCTAAAGGGGATACTGTAGTATTGGATTGTTCTCATATGAAAATTTTGGATGCTTATATTGAAACATCTGAGAAAACCTATGAGATTATAGAGCTTTCTACTTCTGCTGACAAGATAAAATTACATCTTGCGATGAATGACGAACATCTTTGTTTAGAATTTTCTCCTACTGATGATATTTTTTTAGTGGCAAATAGAGAATTTGTACCATTAAAAGAAATTAAACATTATTATCCTGTGGGATGTATTGTAACTGTGCACTGGATTGGGAACAGGCTGGCTGGATTTTCGTAAAACGAGCCACGGCCCGGCATGATTTGCCGGGCTTTCCTCATTCTTGAAATTCCTTATTTAATTTACCAATTGCCTTGGTTTCAATTCTAGAAACATAGGAGCGAGAAATTCCCATCATACTGGCAATTTCGTTTTGCGTTTTTGGTTTTCCACCATTTAAACCAAAGCGAAGTTCGAGAATAGCTTTTTCTCTATCTTTTAACACTTCTTTCATTTTTTGATAGAGTTTCTTTACTTTCATTTTCAAGTCAATTTCCTCTTCTACTGATTTTTCCTCTGTTTCTAATACATCCATTAAAGTAACTTCATTATCATCCTTATCTTTTCCAATCGGTTCATTTAAGTATACTTCTGATTTTGTCTTTTTACTAGAACGTAAAAACATTAAAATTTCATTTTCAATACATCTTGCAACATAGGTAGCAAGTCGAATATTTTTGTCTGGATTAAAGCTATTAATTCCTTTAATTAAACCAATTGTACCAATCGAAATCAAATCATCTTGGTCAATATTGGTAGTGGCATATTTTTTACTAACATGAGCCACTAGTCGTAAATTTCTTTCAATTAATATATTACGAGCTTCATCATCACCATTTTTCATTCTTTCAATACAATTCTTTTCTTCCTCACTAGACAATGGCTCTGGAAACAAATTACTACTTTGTATATATCCAACTACAAAAATAGCACTTTTCAAAAAAGCGAAAAATCCTGATAGAGTAAGGGCAAGCATACAAGCACCTCCAAAAATTTGACTATACAGGATTATATGTTTCAAAAATAAAAAAGTGCCTGACCTTGTAAAAATAAGTTTGACATTACAAAAAAACTAATATACAATACCATAAGAGGAGATGAGATACGTGATTGAGTTAGAGGATAACAAACGAGAATTAATGGAACTTTCTAAAAGAGTAGAAAGTATGGGTGAGTCTCTTTGACCTTGCTAGTATGGCGAAGAAAATAGAGGAGTTGGAAAGTAAAACAATGCAAGAGGGGTTTTGGAATGATAATAAAACATCTTCTGTTGTTTTGCAAGAATTGAAGACTTTGAAAGGGAAGTATGAAAGTTTTTCTAGGATAAAAGGAGAAATTGCTAATTTAGAGGAGTTAAATGAATTACTTTTATTAGAGGAAGATGAGGAGCTTGGGAAAGACTTATTGAAAAATACAAAATTATTGAAACATGATTTTGAAAAGTTTGAAATTACTACTTTGCTTTCTGGAAAGTATGATAGAAATAATGCTATTGTTACCTTGCACCCAGGAGCAGGTGGAACCGAGTCGCAGGATTGGGCAGAAATGCTATATCGTATGTATACCCGTTTTGCCAATAGCAATGGCTACCATATAAAAGAACTAGATTATTTAGAAGGTGAAGAAGCAGGAATAAAGAGTGTTACTTTTTTAGTAAGTGGCGAAAATGCGTATGGTTATTTAAAATCGGAAATTGGTGTTCATCGATTGGTACGTATTTCTCCTTTTGATGCAGGAGGAAGACGACACACATCTTTTGCTTCTGTAGAGGTATTACCGGAAATTACAGACGACATTAATATTGAAATCAACCCAGAAGAGCTACGAATTGATACTTACCGTGCCTCACGGAGCAGGGCGGACAACATATTAATAAAACCGATTCTGCAGTAAGAATTACACATCTTCCAACCAATACCGTCGTTTCTTGCCAAACCGAACGCTCACAAATTCAAAATAAAGAAACTGCCATGAAAATGCTAAAATCAAAATTACTTGATTTAAAGGAAAAAGAACACAAAGAAGAAATCTCGGATTTAAAAGGAGAGCAAAAAGAAATTGCATGGGGAAGTCAAATCCGTTCATATGTATTTTGTCCATATACCTTGGTAAAAGACCATAGAACCAATTTTGAAACAGGAAATATTACAGCTGTTATGGATGGGGAAATTAACGAATTTATAGAAAGCTATCTAAAATTACGAAACTTTCCGCAAAATACATAATATACTATAGTATGGCGATGTTTAAATTTAAATATCACCTACACTTTAAGAAAAAGAAGGTGCCATAAATGGCAATTATAGTACAAAAATTTGGAGGGAGTTCTGTAGCAGACACAGATAAATTATTTAAAGTCTGTCGTCATATTATAAAGGAATATGAAAAAGGAAATGATATTGTAGTTGTTGTATCAGCACAGCGGAAAAACCACAGATAAATTAATTGAAGAAGAAGCTGAAATTACAAGTACACCAAATAAAAGAGAACATGATGTATTAGTATCAACGGGAGAACAAATTACGATTGCAAAACTATCTATGTGCTTACAAAAACAAGGATATGAAGCAATTTCATATACAGGTTGGCAACTTCCCATTATAACAAATTCTATCAATGGAAATGCCAGAATAAAAGAGATTGCAATTGACCGTATAAAGAGTGATTTAGCAAAAAGAAAAATTGTTGTTGTTGCAGGTTTTCAAGGGGTAGATGAAGATTTGAATATTACTACCTTAGGACGAGGTGGTTCGGATACAACTGCCGTTGCTTTAGCCTCAACCTTAAATGCTGAAAAATGCGATATTTATACCGATGTAGATGGTATTTTTTCTGGTGATCCAAGAATCATAAAAAATGTTTCTAAAATTGAAACAATTTCTTATGATGAAATGCTTGAACTTGCAAGCCTTGGAGCAAAAGTATTGCACAATCGTTGTGTCGAAATAGGAAAAAAATATAATATACCAATCTATGTGAAATCTACTTTTGAAGAAGAAAGTAGAGGAACCCTAGTTACTTCCAAAGAATGCCTAGAAGACTTATGTATTAGTGGAGTAGCAAAAGAAGACCATATTGCAAGAATCACACTCATTGGAAAAACCAATAAAATAGGTCGAATCTATAAAATATTTCGTTTACTTGCAAACAACAATATTAATGTAGATATTATTGTGCAAGCGTTTGGGGAACATATTGCAAAAGATATATCCTTTACTATAAAAGAACACGACCTAGAAGAAACATTAGAAATCTTACATGAACATGCAAGCGAATTTGATATAGAAGAAATTAAATCTTGGGGAGGAATGTCGAAAGTATCCATTGTAGGAATTGGAATTGCAAACAATCCAGGAGTTGCAGCAACCCTATTTGAAACCTTATACGAAAATAATATCAACATGCACATGATAAGCACATCTGAAATAAAAATCTCGGTTCTAGTTAATCATAATGTGGCAGAAACTGCATTAAATGCAATACACAATAAATTTATGAAAAAGACTGTTTCTATTTAGGAACAGTCTTTTTTTGTGTCCTTTTTGTAAATTTGAAAGAAAAGGGGTTCTAGTATGGTCAAGTTGTGAATATATATATTTTAGATTAAAAAAGCTAAGAGTATGAATGGGGGGGAAGCGTTATGACGTTAGAGGAGAGAAAAGGAATGACAAATAATATTGTACAGAACCTTGTATTAGAGAATAGGGGAAAGTTAAGTGTTTCTGGAGTGTTAGATGTTTTAAGTTTTGATGACCAAATTGTTATTATTGAAACAGAACTTGGATTATTAACCATAAAAGGGGAAGACTTACGAATTAATAAACTTAGTATTGATACCTCAGAAGTTGTTGTAGAAGGTGATATTTACAATATGGGATATAGCGAAAAAGATACTGAAAAAAAATCAAGTAATTTGTTAGGAAAAATTTTTAAATAGAAAATAGGGTGAGCGAAACTTGAATAATCAAGCATATATATTTTTATTATTTATGATAAATGGTCTCATCATTGGACTATTATTTGATTGTTTTCGAGTATTACGAAAATCTTTCAAAACCTCCGATTTTGTTACCTATATAGAAGATATTTTCTTTTGGATAATAGCAGGAATGATAACATTATATTTTATTTTTATATACAATAACCGGCGAAATACGTTTTTACATTTTTCTAGGAATTCTGTTAGGGATTTTATTTTACATGTTAACCATTAGCAAATTCTTTATGAATGTCAGTGTCAAAATTGTTACATTTTTAAAAGCAATCATTGAAAAAACAATCCATATCATTACCTATCCATTAAAAATAGTATTTGGTATTTTACGAAAAATCTTATTTCGACCAATTTCTTTTATATGCATTAATCTACGAAGTTTTTTGAAAAAAAGTATCAAAAACTTAAAAAAATTACAAAAAACAACAAAAACAGAACAAACCAAAAGGGAATTTTAACTTTTATGTAGAAAAATATATAAAGAAGGTATTTCCGTAAGGATTTTGTACTGTTTTCGAGAAAATTGGAGTGTTATATACATATGAAAATAAAAAAGATAACAAAAAAGTTATTGGTACTTGGCATTTTGCTGTATGTTTCCATTACTTTCATTAATCAACAAAAATCATTAAATAAGCATAACCGTGAGCAAATAGCATTAAAAGAGAAAATTGAAAAGCAAGAAGAATATCATAAAAGTTTACTTGCAATAAAAGAAAATATTAGCTCACCAGAATATATTGAGCAATTAGCTCGTGAAAAATTAGATATGTACTTACCAAATGAAAGAGTTTATATTGACGTTAACAAATGATTTGTAAGTGATGATACCATTTACAAATCATTGTATGTATTAGAATAAATAATCCATAGAGTCCGTTACTTTATGGATTGTACTTTATTTATTGTTCTATGAATCAATTTATTCCTAAACAACTTCCAAAAACTAAAATGGAAAATAAAATATAAAATTTACTAGTGTTAAACGTAATTGTATGATACAATATAGTTGTTAAAAAATACTAAAGGAGAGAAAATATATATGGAATATGAAAATATGTCACTAACTGAATTAAAAGAGATTGCAAAAGAAAAAGAAATTAAAAACATTTCAAAACTAAAAAAAGAAGAGTTAATTGAAGTTTTAAAACAGACACAAGAAACGACAATATCATCGAACAAAAACGAAGTTAATTTACCTAAAATAGAAAAAACAGAAACAATCAAAAATGATGGTTCTTCTTATAAAATCACCAACGAAGAAGACCAAATTGCAGAAGGAATTTTAGAAGTATTACCTGATGGATATGGATTTTTAAGAGGAGATAACTACTTATCCACTCCAAATGACATCTATATTTCACCAATTCAAATTAGAAGATTTCGCCTAGATACAGGAGACCGTATTAAAGGAATTTCTCGCCAACCAAAAGAAGGAGAAAAATTCCCAGCCCTTATCTTTGTAGGAGAAGTAAATGGAGAAGCACCAGAAATGGCATATAGACGTACCAGATTTGATGACTTAATTCCAATCTATCCACAAGAAAGAATACGATTAGAAACAATACCAAATGAATATGCTATGCGTCTAATTGATTTAATTTCACCAATTGGAAAAGGGCAAAGGGGAATGATCGTTGCTCCACCAAAAGTAGGAAAAACTACTCTTTTAAAGAAAATCGCCAATAGTATTAGTAAAAACAATCCAGAAGTAGAATTAATTGTATTGTTAATTGATGAAAGACCAGAAGAAGTAACCGATATGAAACGTTCCATTCAAGGAGAAGTTATTTATTCTACCTTTGATGAATTACCAGAACACCATGTAAAAGTTGCAGAAATGGTATTAGAACGTGCAAAAAGACTAACTGAGCAAAAGAAAGATGTTGTTATCTTATTAGATAGTATTACAAGATTAGCAAGAGCATACAACCTAGTTATTCCATCTTCAGGAAGAACCTTATCAGGAGGATTTGACCCAAGTGCACTACACAAACCAAAAAAATTCTTTGGTGCAGCAAGAAACATAGAACATGGAGGAAGCTTAACCATTCTGGCATCTGCCTTAATCGAAACAGGAAGCAGAATGGACGAAGTTATTTTTGAAGAGTTCAAAGGAACTGGTAACATGGAAGTACACCTAGACCGTTCACTATCCGAAAAACGAATTTTCCCAGCAATCGACATAAACAAATCTGGAACCAGACGCGAAGATCTACTACTAAACCCAAAAGAACAAGAAACCGTATTTGCATTAAGAAAAGCCATGTCATCCATGTCAGTATCTGAAGTAACCGAACAACTAATTGCACAACTAACCTCAACCAAAACAAATGCAGATTTCCTAACAAGAATGGAATTTTTCTTAAAACAATTTAAATAGAGATAAGATATATTTTTATAAATGATGAGCAGAGAAAAGGATAGATAGTAATTTTCTGCTTATGATTTATAAAAGTATGTTTTCGCAAAATGTAAATTTTGTGCAAAGAAGAATAGGATCAAAATAGAACCATACGAATATAGTCCTACTCTTGAAATTCTGCTATTCCTTTAATACAGCCTGTTTCAGCTTATTATTACAACAATAAACTTACTACTTTTTAATTAAATCGCCTTAAAATCGATTCTGGAGCTTCATTTATTTTTAGTTATACCAGGTATTATTATCATATATTTATATTATTACTTATATAATTTTTCATAAGTATTTTTAATAATTTTTTCTAAAATTTGCAAAATACTTATATTTCAATAATTACACCATTTTTACAGACAACAAACTATATGTCTAATTTTAAAAAACGGCTTAAAATCGATTCTCGTGCCTCGTTTTTTTTCACTTTTTTAGCTATTTTAATACAACTACTTATAGTCAACAATTTATAGCATTTTAGTAAATTTCTATTATATATAAATTAATAATATAAAAATGTCTTAAAAACAATTTTAGAGCTTCATAAATATAAAATATTTTACTAATATATTATTACAAGATCTAATAGTAAATTTTAAAATATTAATACAAATTATCAATTTCATATATAAAAAACAAAATATAACAAGTGTTCGTTTTTTGAAAAATTTATATTATAAATTAACTTTGCACAAAATTGATTTAAGTCAAATAAATTTCACACTTTTTATAGTTTATATAACTTTAGATGTCCTTGGTATAACTAGCCAAAAACTTGACAAACTGTAAAGTAGAATCTATAATTATTATATAAATTACAAGGAGGTATATGCATTATGACACGGGGTGAATTATGCAATGCAATTCATTCAATAAGTGGTACAAGTGAACTATGTGAGGAACTAAAACGGATCGCTTCTGACTTTCAAGGTATTGATACTTATTCTCCAGATTATAATGGAAACGGTAAATATCTTGCTTCTAAAATAACAATGCTGTATATGCGTTGTTCAGCAACAGAAATAGAAGTTTCTGAAGTATTTAAGGAAATGAATGTGTCTGTGAAACATGTAAGTACACATGATGATCACACCCTCATATGGATTTAAGTGAAAACTTCTAAAAAGGAAAAAAGCTACCTCAATATGAGTTAACTTTTTTTCCTTTTCTTAATAAATATTAAAACTCTTTCTTCTCATAAATTCCATAAGCTATCTTATAGGAACTATGATAAACCAGTATGATTAATGCAACTAATACAAAAGGAATAAATGGTTTTAAGCTATTTATATCAATCGACCATCTTTCTAACCAATAGAGAATTCCTCCTGTTAAAAGTGCTAGCATAACCAATAATACTACCATAATAATAAAAATTTGCATTCTGGCTTTTTCTGCTCCAAATTTATAGATACAAGGTATTTGTATTGCTTCTACAATGCTAAGTCCTAGTATTCCACCTAAAGATATAAATAGGATTTTGGATAGGTTTATGAAAATTTCTCCTTTTGTAAAAAGTGCCGAAAGAATAATGGTTATTGGTATTCCAATGAGTGCTCCTATTATTGTGCAACCAACTGCCAAATAGTATTTTGATAAAACGATTTCTTTTAGGCTAATTGGTAGGCTTCTAATGTATCGGTCTGTTTTGGAGGTTTCATCATAATTGAAACTAGCAATACTAAACATACCAAAACCAAGTGTAACCATAACAGGAAGAAGACTTAGCAAATCATTTCCTCCACCACTAAGTAATTGAATTATGGTTGTTATACTAAAGATTAGAATAAAGCTAATGAGTGGTCTTTTATAGGTTTTTAGTTGTAATAAGTCTTTCATGATAAGCCCTTGCATTTTTGGATTTTTGGTTAGAATTATTTTCATACTATTTTTCTCCTTTCACATACATAATCATGATATCTTCTATTCGTGGTTTGTCGATTACTTCTATTTTATATTTGGTTTTAAAAGCCGTCTTATCATCCACAAGAACATCGTATTCGTATTTATTTTTCTTATATCGAAGGTAATCGTTTTTATCAATTTTTTCAAATTGTTCTTTGGAAATTTTAGCAATTCCGCATTTTATCCAATAGTTCATCTCTTGTTTTACTTAATACAATTTCTCCATTATTAATGAAAGTAATATAATCGGCAATGCTTTCTAAGTCGGAGGTAATATGGCTAGAAACAAAAATGCCGTGTTCTTCATCTTGTATGAAGTCTTGAAAGATATCTAAAATGTCATTTCGTGCAACAGGGTCTAAACCAGAGGTAGGTTCATCTAATATTAAAAGCTTTGGATGATGTGCCAATGCTACTGCGATTTTTAGTTTCATTTTCATACCACTCGAGTATTCTTTTGAAATTTTATCTTCTGGTAGTTTAAAATCTGCTAAATATTTAAAATACAATTCTTCATCCCAGTTTTTATACATATCTTTCATAATCGTATTGATGTCCTTGGGGTTTAAGTATTCCGATACAAATCCTTCATCTAGTACAATACCAATATCTTCTTTTATCTCCATTTCGTGTTCTTTACAATCAAGCCCAAAAATCTTAATGATGCCATCACTTGTATGTACTAAATTTAAAATGGCTTTTATGGTCGTACTTTTTCCCGCCCCATTTTCGCCAACTAATCCCATAATGGTTCCTTTTGGAAGATTTAAACTAATATTCTTTAAACTAAACTTATCATAATTCTTACATAAATTTTTAACCTCTAATATATTTTCCATCTTTTTACCTATTCCTCCTCATACAAAATATTTACCATATCCATCACTTCTTGTTTTGATATTTTACTAAGCTTTGCGATTGATACCGCAGTATCAATTAAACTTTCTATTTTTTGCATTTGTTCTTCTTTAATAATTTCGATATTCTTATTTGCAACATATGTCCCCTTTCCTGGGATTGTTTCAACATATCCCTCCTTTTCTAATTCATCATAAGCATTTTTGGTAGTAATAACACTAATTCTTAAATCTTTCGCCAAATTTCGTATTGACGGCAATAACTCCCCCGTTTTCAATTCATTTGAAACAATCTTATTTTTAATTTGTTCCTTAATTTGTTCATATATGGGAGTATTGCTCGAGTTACTAATAATAATATCCATATTTTCTCCTTTCTTCGACTGTTCATATACAGTATATACACACAGAATAAAAAAGTCAATAGTTTTTTTAAACATTGTACAAAATTTTTAACTTTTGTTGTATAATTGGTGTGGAGGTTTTGTTATGATAAGTCGTGAAAATAATCCTGATTATTTAAATTCGTTTTTAGATTATTCGGTAACTATATTGAATAAGTCACCAAATAGTATTAAGGAATACAATTATGACCTAGCTACTTTTTTAAAGTTTATTAAAATACATTTTGGTTTAACCAAAGAAAATGATTTTTCGAAAATTGTGATTTCGGATTTGCCAATTGAGGTAATTCAGAAAATTACGTTGGATGATATACATGCTTTTATTTCATATTTAGCAACAGAACTTCGTAGTAAGTCTGCAACAAGAGCTAGGAAGGTTTCTAGTATACGTATCTTTTTTAAGTATTTGGCTTCAAAAGCGAAATTAATTGAGGTAAATCCTGCACAGAATTTAGAAACACCGAAATTAGATAAACGTACTCCAAAGTATTTGACCTTAGAAGATAGTAAAAGGTTATTAGATGTTGCAAGCAATGAAGATAATCGTAATACCGAAAGAGATTATGCCATTACTACTTTGTTTTTAAATTGTGGTATGCGTTTATCGGAACTTGTGAATATTAATATAAAAGACATTCAGTTTGATGAATGTAAAATGACGGTAATTGGAAAAGGTAATAAGGAACGTACCATTTATTTAAATAAAGCATGTATGAAAGCCATTGCTCATTATTTAGAAGTTCGCCCCAAAGAAGGAATTAATTACAAATCGAAGGATGCCTTATTTTTAAGTGAAAGACGTGAACGTATTAGTAATCGAACGGTACAATATATTGTAAAAAGAGAATTACAACAAGCTGGATTAGATACGAATAAATATTCTGTACATAAACTACGCCACACAGCAGCCACTCTTATGTATCAATACCGGAAATGTGGATATCCGTGCTCTACAAGAATTATTAGGACATGCTAGCATTTCTACCACAGAAATTTATACCCATGTTGCCAATGAACAAGTTCGTAATGCTGTAGAAAGCAACCCATTAGCAGATATGTAATTTATTATTTCAAAAAAATAGCTTAACACTTGTCATCAAGTATTAAGCTATTTGACTTTTTCTGGATAAATATTTCCATCTTTAACTGTCACTTCCTATTTTACAAATTGGACTACTTTTTATTCACGTATTCTTAATTCCTGATGTATTTTTAAATCGCTATTTTTCATATGATTTGCCTGTTTAATTTCTGCTATGATGTTTTGTATACTTTTATTTTGATAATATGGATTATTTTCTTGTTCTTCCCTAGCAATGCTCCATAAGGTATCTCCTTTTGCTACATAGATGGTTTTATATTGAATTTCTGTATGAGATAAACTTTGGTTACTAATCATAAAACTAATTCCAAATAAGATGGCAAAAATAAATGCAATACTTCTAATAAATTTTTTTCCATTTACAATTTTTAAATTCATTGTGATTTCCCCCTTTTTCATGAATATCGCATTTCTTTTTCCTACGAACATTCATTCTTTATGAATTCATTATAAACAAACAAAAGTTTCTTGTCAATACTTTTTACAAAAAAAGTGAAAAAATGTTCGCAAACTTATTCTACATTTTTCAAAAAATGTATTGTACAAACATTTTTTGTTATGATATAGTAATGGTATTACAAAAGATTTTTAAGGAGGTTTTTATATGAACAGTTCATTTATTCGCAAATATAGTGCTAACACACTCATTGTTTCTGTATTATTATTAGTACTTTCCTTATTCCTAATTCTAAAACCAGCAGAGTCCTTAAGTTTTATTATGATACTACTTGGTTGTATTACAGTTTTAGATGGAATGATCCATATTGTTTCCTACTTTTCTACTTCTTCAGAATTACGAATGTTTAGTTTTGAATTAGTACAAGGAATTTTAGGAACCATTCTTGGATTTGTCTTTATTTTTAACCCCGAAATTATTGTTTCCTTCCTACCATTTATTATTGGTGCATGGATTATTGTTGAAGGAATTATTAAATTTCAATTTGCTTTTAATATGAAAGGAAATGAGACTGCTAACTGGGTAATTCTTCTGCTACTTTCAATTTTAACGGTTCTATTTGGATTTTTAATTATCTTTAATCCATTTGGAACTGCACTTGCCATTACTTCACTTGCTGGAATTTTTCTATGTATTAGTGAAGTATTAAATATTGTAGAAGCAGTTTATGTTATGGTAAAAGTAAAATAGACTAAACCAAAAATCCCCCGATAATTCTTCAATTATCAGGGGATTTTTTTGTACTAATGTTGTGAAAGTTAAACATATCACTCGATTACAGCATCCAAATCTGAGATGATGCGCTGTCGGACTTAGTATCTGCGGTATAAACCATTTTAGGTCTTTTTTTAAAAGCAGTTTCTTCATCGTATTCATACAAAATATCATCACCTTTTTGAATTTTAGAAATAAAATTAAAGTGATGGTGTAATCGTATTTTGTATTCCTCACATACAATAAAGTCATCGACTAACCTATCTGTTGGTTCCCGCTCCTTAATAAGTCCCAGTTCTCTTAGTGTTAATACTGTTTCTTCATCTAAGAAGAGTACCACCTTCCAATTGATTATATCATCCAAATATGGAAGGATGTGTGTTTGGAAAAACTCTTTTTGCTTCATTTTGTAAGCCTCCTTATATTGTTTATTCTACAATGGTTCATTCCAATACATTTATTGTAACAACTTTTTCGTAAAAAGTCAACTTTATGTCAAACTCTAAATATGCTTTTATCTGTTAACGCTTATACTCCCATAATATTATAACCATTATCCGCATAAATGACTTGCCCTGTAATGGCACTTGCCATACTGCTTAATAAGAAACTTGCAACATCTCCTACTTGTTCTTGTGTTACATTTTTATGAAGTGGTGCTTTTTGTTCTACTACCGTTAAGATAGAATTAAAGTCTTTTATTCCTTTTGCAGATAGGGTTTTAATTGGACCTGCTGAAATAGCATTTACTCTCATGTTGTCTTTTCCTAAGTTTTCTGCTAAATAGCGGACGCTTGCTTCTAGGGCTGCTTTTGCAATTCCCATGACATTGTATCCTTCTAGTACTTTGGTAGAACCATGGTAGGTTAAGGTTACTAAACTTGCATTTTCGTTTAGCATGTCTAACTCTTTTGCTACTCTTGCTGCTAGTACAAAAGAATAACTGCTTACATCACAGGCATGTGAAAAACCGTCTTTTCCTGTGTAGATAAAGTCTCTATGTAAATCTTCTGTATTGGCATGAGCAATAGCATGCACAATTCCGTCGATTTTTCCATTTTCTTCTTTGATTTTGGTAAAAACGTCTTTTACCAATTCATCCTCTGATGCTCCATCTAACACATAAGCTTTGCTTCCTTTAAATTCTTTGGTAAGTTCTTCTATTTTATCCTTGTTTTCTTCTCCCATATAAGTAAAAATTAGTTTTGCTCCATTTTCATAAGCGGATTTGGCAATTCCAAAGGCAATACTCCACTTATTTCGAATTCCCATAATCAAAATTTTCTTATTTTCTAATAACATATTCCTCTCTCCTCTATTTTTAATTTATCTTTATGTCTTACTTTGATGTATAAAAACCTTATTTTGAAATAATTTGATACTCTCCCATATTTCGGAATTTTTGGTATCTTTCTTCTACTAACTGTTCTGGTGTTTTTTGTTTTAATTCCTGTATTGTTTTTGCAATTTCTTTTTGTAGCGTTTTAGATACGTTTTCAAAAGATGTTTCAAAATCTCCTTTTGGTTCTTTAATAATCTTATCAATGACTTTTAAGTCATATAAATCTTTTGCTGTTAATTTCATTTTTTCAGCAGCTTCCTTTGTTCTTGTACTATCCTTCCACAGAATACTTGCATATCCTTCTGGTGATAAAATGGAATAAATCGCATTTTCTAACATAAATACTTTATTCCCTACTCCTAGGGCTAATGCACCACCACTAGAACCTTCTCCAATAACAATACAAAGAATAGGTACTTTTAAAGAAGCCATTTTTAGCATAGAGCTTGCAATTGCTTCTCCTTGCCCTCTTTCTTCTGCTCCAATTCCAGGATAAGCTCCTTTGGTATCAATAAATGTAATCACTGGTCTATGAAATTTTTCTGCCTGCCCCATAAACCTTATCGCTTTTCGATAGCTCTCTGGGTTTGGCATTCCAAAATTTCGTTCAATATTTTCCTTTGTGGTTCTTCCTTTTTGTTCTGCAATTACAGTAACATTTTGGTTTCCAATTCGTGCAAGTCCACATACAATTGCCTTATCATCTTTAAAATTTCGGTCTCCATGTAATTCCATAAAATCATCGAAAATAGCTTCAATATAATCCAAAGAGGTTTTTCTTTTTGGGTTTCTGGCTATTTCTACTTTTTCCCAAGCCGTTTGTTTTTCCATTATGCTTCAACCTCCTCTGTTTTATGGTACTGAATTAACTGATAAATGGTATCTTTTAATTGTTCTCTTTCTACAATTTTATCAATAAATCCATGTTCTAATAAAAACTCTGCTGTTTGAAATCCCTCTGGTAATGCTTCCCCTATGGTTTGTTCGATTACTCTTGGTCCTGCAAAACCAATCATCGCATGTGGCTCTGCAAGTACAATGTCACCTAAACTGGCAAAAGATGCTGTAACACCACCATAAGTTGGGTCGGTTAAGACTGAAATGTAGAGTAATCCTGCTTCATTTAACTTTGAAAGTGCTGTTGTTGTTTTTGCCATTTGCATAAGAGAAATAATTCCTTCTTGCATTCTAGCTCCCCCAGAAACACAAAATATGATAAGGGGCAATTTTTTCGCAATCGCTTGTTCAATGGCATAGGTAATTTTTTCTCCTACCACAATTCCCATACTTCCCATTAAAAAGCCACTATCCATAATACAAATAACCACTTTTTCTCCATGAATATTTCCTGTACCACAAGCAACGGCTTCTTCTAATCCTGTTTTTTCTCGTAAGGCTTTTAATTTCTTTGGGTAATCCTCTAAATCTAAGGGATTGGTGGTATCAATATTATAATTAAAACGCTCATAAGTATCTTTATCGATGATTAAATCTAGTCGTTTTCCAATATGCATACGAAAGTAATGTCCACAGTTTGGACAAATATTTAAGTTTTCTCGTACCGTTTCTTTATACACAATTTCCTTGCAATTTTCGCATTTTAGCCATTTACCAATAGGAATATCCACTTTGGATTTTTTATTTTTTGCGGTTGCAATTTCTCTTTTCTTTATTTTATCAACAATCATTGTCTATTCCTCTTTTCCGTAATATTTCCTTTTCAATAAAAGAGGTATCAAAATTTCCTCTAATAAAGTTTGGATTTCGAATAATCGTAAATAAAAAGTCTCGATTGGTAGAAACACCATCAATAACGAGTTCTTCTAACGCACGTTTCATTTTCGCAATTGCCTCATTTCTCGTGGTTCCATGGGTAATTAGTTTAGCTATCATCGAGTCGTAATGTGGTGGTATGGTATAACCACTATAAATAGCGGTATCGATACGAATTCCATTTCCCCCTGGTAGGTTGATTTCGGAAATGGTGCCTGGTGATGGCATAAAGTTTTTGCTTGGGTTTTCGGCATTAATTCGACATTCAATCGCATGACCACGAAATTCGATATCTTTTTGTTTGAATTGTAGTTCTTCTCCTCCTGCTACTTTAATTTGTGCTTTTACTAAATCAATTCCAGTTCGCATTTCTGTAATGGGATGTTCTACTTGAATACGAGTATTCATTTCCATGAAATAGAAGTTTTTATCCGCATCTACTAAGAATTCGATGGTTCCGTAAACTGGTATAGCCTGCTACTTTTGCCGCTTTTACAGCAGCATTTCCCATTTTATTTCTGGTTTTATCATCAATTGCAGTAGAAGGGGTTTCTTCAATGATTTTTTGGTGTTTTCGTTGAATGGAGCAATCTCTTTCGCCTAGGTGTACAACGTTTCCATGTTCATCGGCTAGTATCTGAATTTCTACATGTCTTGGGTTTTTAATGAATTTTTCTAAATAGATTTCATCATCATTAAAAGAATTTTTGGCTTCTTGTTTAACAATATTATAATTTTCTTCTAATTCTCGTGCATTATTTGCAATACGAATTCCTTTTCCGCCACCACCAGCAGCAGCTTTTAGCATAACAGGATAACCAATTGTTTGTGCTATGGCAATAGCGTCTTTTAATCCTCGAACACTTCCATTAGAACCGGGAATAACAGGAACACCAGCTTCTTTCATTAATTGTTTGCTATTGGATTTATTTCCGAGTAAATCAATTACTTTTGAAGTAGGTCCAATGAATTTGATGTTGGATTCTTCGCAGATTTTAGCAAAACTAGCATTTTCAGATAAAAAGCCAAAGCCAGGATGAATGCTATCTGCACCAGTAATACAAGCAGCTTCAATAATGTTTTTTACATTCAAATAACTTTTTGAAGATGGTGCAGGTCCAATGCAAATGGCTTCATCAGCAAGACGAGTATGTAGTGCATTTTTGTCTGCTTCGGAATACACCGCAACGGTTCGTATGTTCATTTCTTTACAAGCTCGAATAATACGTACTGCAATTTCTCCACGGTTTGCAATTAAGATTTTATTCATCGTTTTTCTCCTTCCTTTATACTAATGCAAAAGTAAGTTCTCCTTTTGCTGCTATTTTCCCATCAACAGTAGCAATGGCTTCTCCTATACCAATAGGTCCCTTTTTCTTTATAATCTTTACTTCTAACTTTAATCGGTCTCCTGGAACTACCATTTTCTTAAACTTCATTTTATCAATGCCACCAAACAAGGCATTTTTCCCCTTGTTTTCCTCTACACTTAAAATTGCCACAGCCCCTGTTTGAGCTAAACTTTCCGCAATTAACACCCCTGGCATAATAGGATTACCCGGAAAATGCCCTTTAAAATACCATTCCGTTTCGTCTATCGTTTTATATGCGATTGCACTTTCTCCCGGAATGTATTCCTCCACCTCATCAATCATCAAAAATGGTTCTCGTTGCGGAATGATTTTTTTAATTTCTTCTTTATTTAACATTGATTATCCTCTTTTCTTTTTAATATAAACTAAAGGCATGTATTTGTTAGATTTATTTGCATTTTACATAAATTTATATTATAATATAATTATGATACAATAACACTATCAAGTGAAGTAGAAAGGAGTCATTATGGATTATTATTTTTTTGATTTAAGTGTAGCTGAGAGAGAGTTCTATCGGTTAGATGAGGAGTACAAACTTCCTCCTGAATTAATACCTTGTTTACAACAGATTATTACAACTGGTGTAAGCAATTACGTTAATTATGAGTTCTGTTTACCGAAGACTTTTTCTGTTCAGGCTGTCAGTGAGCAGTATAACGAAGCGGTTATCGGTTTTGTGAATAGCTGTCTTGGAGGATCCTTTGTAGCAAACATTAAATACTCCGATAAATCAACTGATATTACTCTCATTTAAATGTACCATTCATAATTCCAGTAAGGTGGGGATTTTCATATCCCCCCTTATTTATTTTATTCTAAACAATGGTGTACCATATTCTACTGGTTCGCCGTCGTTTACTAGAATTTCTGTTATGGTTCCGTTAAATTCGGACTCGATTTCGTTCATTAGTTTCATGGCTTCTATGATACAAAGGGTATCCCCTTTTTTTACCGTTTTTCCTATTTCTACGTAACTTTCTGAGGTTGGTGATGGTTTCATATAGAAGGTTCCTACCATTGGGGAAGTTACAAGGTTTCCGTCTTCTTGTTTGGTTTCTTTTGAAGAAACAGGGATTGTGGTTTCTGTTTGTGTTTCAATTGGTTTTGTTTCAGTTTGATTTACGATAATGGTTTCGTTTTTTGCTTCTTTTTTCATGCTAATTTTGGTTCCATCTGGGAAATCAATGTCGATTGCAGTTAATTTTGAATTCCCCATGTCTTCCATTAATTGTTTAATTTTTTCGTATTCCATGTTGGTTCTCCTTTCTCATTTATACTTTAAAACTCATTATTATCTACGAAGAATTTACAGGAAACCTCCTTTAACAAGGGAGGTGGCAAGGCAAAGCCTTGACGGAGGGTTCTTAATGCTTCTTGGAAGAACCTCCAGTCAGCTTCGCTGACAGCCCCCTTGTTAAAGGGGCTTTTTTGTAGTCCTTCGTAGTCTTAAAAAGTAATCTATTTATTACATATATTTTTTTAAAATAATGCTAGCGTTTTGACCACCAAAACCTAGTGAATTTGACATGATGATGTTTAAATCTGCTTTTCTTGGGGTGTTTGGTACAATGTCTAGGTCACATTCTTCGTCTTTTTCTTTGTAATGAATGGTTGGTGGAACAAGTTTTTGTTCCATTGCTTTTGCACAAATAAGTGCTTCTACGGCTCCTGCTGCTCCTAATAGATGTCCTGTATTTCCTTTTGTAGAACTAACCATTACTTTAGCACTAGCAACATCTCCTAAAGCTTGTTTAATGGCTTTTGTTTCGGTACTATCGTTTAAATGAGTAGAAGTTCCATGTGCGTTAATGTAGTCAATGTCTTTAGGTTCAATGTTAGCATCCTCAATGGCTCTTTTCATAGCTCTTGCACCACCTTCACCATCTGGTGATGGCGAGGTAATGTGGTAGGCGTCTGAGGTTGCACCATAACCAATTACTTCTGCATATATGGTGGCATTTCTTTTTTTGGCATGTTCTAGTTCTTCTAATACAATCACACCTGCTCCTTCTCCCATAACAAATCCATTTCTTTCCTTATCAAAGGGAATACTTGCTCTTGTTTTATCTTCTGTACCCGATAAGGCTTTCATGTTCTCAAAGCCTGCAATTCCTACTTCACAAATAGAGGCTTCTGTTCCACCTGCAAAAATAACATCTTCTGCACCATATTTAATGGTTCGGTAAGCCTCTCCTATGGCATGTGTTGAGGACGCACAGGCTGAAACAATGGAAATGGATTCTCCTTTTAAGCCTAATTCAATGGCAATATTTCCTGCTGGCATATTGGTAATGACCATGGGAATAAACATAGGTGATACACGGTTATGTCCTTTTTCGAAATTAACTTCACATTGGTCTTGCAAGGTTTTTAATCCACCAATTCCAGAACTAACAAATACCCCCACTCGGTCAAAATCCGTGTTTTCTTTTGTAATTCCACTATTTTCAAAGGCTTCTTTTGCAGCAATAATAGCAAATTGAGAGGAACGATCCAAACGTTTTGCCTGTTTTTGCTCAAAATAATCTAGTGGATTATATTCCTTTACTTCTGCTACCAATTTGGTTTTAAATGTTTCGGCATTAAATAACGAAATGTTATCAATTCCACAAGTTCCATTTTCAATTCCTTTCCATGTTTCAGTAACATTTTTTCCAATTGGAGTAATGGCTCCAAGACCAGTAATCACAACTCGTTTTTCCATTTTTTCAAATCCTTTCTATATTTTAATTTGTTCTATTTGCACATTACGTTAATTTATGATATAATATTTACATAATTCCAATAAAGGAGGTAACACTATGAACCCTGACGTAATGAAACTTATTGAAGAGGCAGATGCCCTTCGGAAACAGTACAATGCAAATGCAGTTATTTGCAAAGATGCACAAGTAAAAACTTTGGCAACAGTAGTAGCCGAAGCATTTCGTATTGACCGTATTCCCGATTGTTTGGAGTTTACTCATGTAGCTCCCTATAATTCCAATCTGTTCATTGAGGTGGCAAAGGAATTATACTCTGCTTTATCAATGGACTTAGAAGTTTTGGATGATAGGATCCGCTATACATCAAGAGGTCCTGAGGCCTATGTCAGACTTTGGCATCAGCCTAAATAGCTAATTGATACCAATGGAAGTCTTTATCCTTTTTGTTAAGGTAGAGGCTTCTTTTGGTTACATTAACATTCCGCCATCAACGTGTAGTACTTGCCCTGTTATGTAAGAACTATCCTCACTCGATAAGAATTTTACAACATTAGCTACGTCTTTTGCTTTTCCCATTCGTTTTAGGGGAATGTTTTTTGCAATTTCTTCTTTGATTTCTTCTTTTAGAATGGCGGTCATGTCAGTTTGAATGAACCCAGGTGCGATAGCATTTACTAGTATGTTTCTGGAGGCTACTTCTTTGGCTAGGCTTTTGGTAAAGCCGATAATACCTGCTTTTGAGGCTGAATAGTTGGTTTGCCCTGCATTGCCAGATATTCCAACTACAGAGGAAATATTGATAATTCTTCCACTTCTTGCTTTCATCATGATTGGAATGACTTGTTTTGTAACATTGAAGGTTCCGATTAGGTTTACATCGATTACATCTTCAAAATCTTCTTTTTTCATTCTCATAAGAAGCATATCTTTGGTAATTCCTGCGTTGTTTACTAAAACATCAATTGTACCGTAGTGTTCGATTACTTCTTTTACAAATTTTTCGCAATCTTCGTAATTTGAGACATCTCCTTGAACGGCAAAACATTGTACATTGTTTTGTGCAATTTCTTTTTTGGTTTCTTCTAATTCGTCATTTTGGGTTCGATAATTGATGGCAATGTCATATCCCTCTTTTGCAAGGGTTAATGCGATTTGTTTACCAATGCCACGTGTTCCGCCTGTGATTAGTGCTATTTTATTCATTATTATCATCCTTTCTTTTTTGCTTTTTCTTTGTAGCAAGAACCTTCCGTCAGAGCTTCGCTCTGCCATTTCATATAAGATATCTGTAACACTCACTAACGTTCGTTAACAGCTATCTTAACCTCCCTTAACTAAAAGAGGCTTTTTAGGGTTATGCTTCTTAGACAAAGGCCCCTTTACCTAAGGGGGCTGTCAGCGAAGCTGACTGGGGGTTCTTATACACACCATTCATAAAGAAATTATCTTTTTACAATTTCAATTACATTCTGTAGGGTTTCTACATTGTTTACATGTAATATATTAATTTCCTTTTCGGTTGGAATTCGTTTTACAAAACCAGATAGGGTTTTTCCTGGACCTATTTCAATAAAGGTATCAACTCCCGTAGCAAGCATAGTTTCTAGGCTTTTTCCAAAGTGAACAGGGCTTATAATATGGTTTGCTAATATATCTTTTATATTATCTGTTTTGGTATAGGTTGTTCCATCTAGGTTTTTTATGACTGGTGTTTGGAATGGATGGAAATTTATTGTTTCTAATTCTTTTTTCAACGCATCCCTACTATCGATTAGTTTTTCGGTATGAAATGGTCCGGAGGTTTTTAAGATTCTTACCTTTTTTACTCCTGCTTCTTTGGCATAAGTTTCTGCCTCTTCTACTCCCTCTTTATCACCCGAAATTACAATTTGTCCGAGGACAATTAAAATTAACAGGAACCACAAAACCTTTTTGTACTTTTTTACAAAGTTCTATTACTTGTTCTTCTTTCATACCAAGAAGTGCTGCCATTCGCCATTCTCCTTTTGGAGCAAGGTTTTGCATGTATTCACCTCTTTTTTTTACAAGCGTAATTCCCTCTTCGAACAAAAGGGCTTTACTGTAAATAAGTGCTGTATATTCACCTAAACTAAGCCCACTTGAAACGTCTGCTTGTATTCCATGTTTTTCAAGTAAGGAAAGAATTGCTAAACTCATGGTTAAAATACAAATTTGTGTATATTTCGTTTCGTTTAAGGTTTCTTCCTCTTCAAAACTAATTTTCTTTACATCAATCCCTGTTATTTTTTCGACTTTATCATAAATGTCTCTTACTTCTTCATATGTTTCGTATAAATCTTTTCCCATACCTAGACTTTGAGAACCTTGACCCGGAAACAAAAATCCAATTTTCATTCTTACTTTCTTCCTTTCTTAGATTACTCTTCTTATTTTTCATGATTTCTTAAAAGTTTTCTTTGCAATAATGTTTTTTCCAATAATTCAAAAAAACGTTTTATGACTTGATTGTTATCAATCGTCTTATGAAATTCGATTCGAATCGAAGAGGCAATTTCTTGTAATTCTTCTTTCATTTTTTCTTGATTGGTATTTATCCCAATTCCAATTACCATGTATTTTACCATGTCTCCACTTACCTTTGTTTCCACTAAAATACCGCCAATTTTTTTATGATTATACACCATATCATTTGGTAGTTTGATTCCCAAAGTAATGTTATACAATTCTTGAAATACTTCTTTTATAAGATTGGCAAGTTCTACGGTAATTCCCTCAATTTGGTCAAGAGAGCAATTGGTTTTTATAAAACAAGAAAAAGCAATGTTTCCAGTTTCATCTGTATGCCAAACTCTTCCATGAGTACCGTTTCCCATTGGTTTGAATATCGGCTATTACTACGGTTCCATTGGTTATGGTATTTTCTTCAATTCTTCTCCAAATTTCCAATTGTGTGGAATCAATTTTTGGATAATAATAGACATCTCTTGCCAAATATTTTGTTTTTAAATCGCTTTTTGGTTCCATTCTTTGTTTTCTTCTTTCATAATTTGCTCTAAATTCATTTCTCGTTTTATTTTATTGGTTGTGGTTTTAATTAATGGAGTGGTTGTTAATAAAATTCCTCGAATTGCTTTATAGCTTGGCATCATTTTATTAATCTCTTTTATTTCGTTATTAATGGCTGTATAAATTTCTTCTTTGGTTTCTACTTTATAAACATTTTTTACAATTTCCTCATTATACACAATTTTGGCATATATTTTGATATTCTCGGCATCTTCTGAGAGTTGTTTTCCAAACACAAACGACTCTTCAATTCCTTCAATTCGATTAATAAGATTTTCCATTTCTTCTGGGAAAATGTTTTTCCCGTTTTTTAATACAATCACACTTTTCTTTCTACCACAAATAAAGATATATCCTTCTTCATCAATTTTGGCTAAATCTCCTGTTCGGAACCAATTACCACTCATGGCATTTCCGTGTTGCTACTTTGTTTGCAAAATACCCTAGCATAACATTTGGTCCTTTTACCAAAAGTTCTCCTACCCCTTCACGGTTACAATCTACTACTTTTGCTTTTACACTTGGTACTGTTTTTCCGAATGGAACCTAGTTTGTAATTTTCTAAAGTTCCGCATTGCAACAACTGGAGAAGTTTCGGTTAAACCATATCCTTGTACAAGGTTTAAGCCCAATTTTCGATATCTCTCTTCAATGCTTCGTTCCAAACTTGCTGCTCCACTAATTAATAATTTGACATTTCCACCTAGCATATCATGTATCTCTGAAAATACTTTCTTCTTTTCTTCCATACTTGCATTTATGTATTCTTCTTCTTTTTTTAAGATTTCCTCTAATTTTCCTTGTTTTTCTAAATTCTTTCGGATACTTTTAAAAATTCTTTCATAAATAGCTGGCACAGATGCCATAACCGATACTTTGTATTCTTTCATATTTTCGGTAATATGTTTTGGCCCATCACAAAATACAGTTTGTGCTCCTTTATATAAAGCAAATAAGAAACCTACTGTACATTCAAATACATGATGCAATGGCAAAAAGGATAAAAAGACATCATCTGAATTAACCTCTAAAATAGAGGCTATATCCATTAAATTAGAGCAAATATTAAAATGCGATAGTGCTACTACTTTTGAAGCAGAAGTAGTACCAGAGGTAAATAGCATAATATTCATCTCTTTGTTATTAATTTTTGCATTAATAAATTTATCATTTCCTCTTAAAATTAAATTTCTTCCCTTATCAATTAATTCCTTCTGGGAATAAATACCTTCTTTATGTTGGTGTAAATCCATAGAGATTAAATGCTTTAATTTCCCAATTCCTTTATATTTTATTTTTTCTAACATTTCTTCATATTTTTTGGTATAGAAAATCGCTTCTACTTCTGACCTTTTAATTAAATCGCTTAATTCATTTTCTGGTAAAGATTTATCTAGTGGAACTACCGTTCCTACTCCACAAACAATCGATAAATACGCAATTTCCCATTCATATCGATTTTCTCCAATAACAGCAATTCTCTTTCCTTTTAGCCCCATATCGTATAATGCGGTTCCTAAGCAATTTATCATTTCTCTTACGTCTTTATGGGTAAAGGTTTGGTATTGGTCTTTTTCACTTCTAATTTTATAAGCAATTTTTTCGCCAAATTCATCTCCAGATTTTTCAAGCATATCTTTTAAATCTGTTATTTTTGTATAAGTATACATACTTCCCTCCCAATTCTATTATTTTATATCATATCTAGCAAAAAAAATATATTGTACTGACCTATCAGTATAATATATTTTTTTCTTTCATATTCATAACAAAATTGGTTGAATTTGCTCTTTTTCTAAGGCATATTCTAATGTTTTTACCAAATATTCTGGGTCAAATACTAAAGAGCGTGGTTTGGTAATTGGGTTATCTTGCCTTAAGGGAACAAAGAAGTAATTATTTCGATTTAATAAAGTTCCTATATTGGATGCATTACCACTTAGTGCATCATTGGTCGATACAGCAATGACTAATGCATTATTATTTCTCAAATGGGATTTTGCTGCCATTGTTACAGGGGTATCGGTAATACCATTTACTAATTTTGCAATGGTATTTCCTGTACAAGGAGCAATTATCATAATATCGGTCATTTTCTTAGGACCGAATGGGTTCTGCTTCTGGTATGGTATGAATTATTTTTTTTCCTGTAATTTCTTCGATTTCATCGATAAAATCTTGTGCTTTTCCGAATTTCGTATCTAATTCATAGGCATGAAACGACATAATTGGAATAACCTCGGCACCTTCATCGATAATTGCTTTTATTTTTGGAATTGTGCTTTGAAATGTACAAAAAGAACCAGTCATAGCAAAACCAACTTTTTTACCTTCTAATTTCAAAATACATAGCCTCCTTTCTTTGGCCTTCTTACTAATATATTATGAAATTATGTAAATTTTGCCACATGGTTCTATTGGGATTTTTATAAATATGCAATAATAAAGAGTGCTATTGCTAGCACCCACTTATATATTAGTTTAGAAAAGTTAGGCAGGGTGACCTTCCTGCATCTCCTAACAAAGGGTGGCGGCTGCCTGTTCCGCCCTCAGAACTTTTCTATTACTATTATATGCTAATATTATAATAACATACATCTATAAAGTTTTCAAGTTTTTATTGGTATCTTTTAGCATATCCGCTTATTTAAATACAAATTTTTCTTTCGCTCGGTCATAACAAACATAGTTCTTGCAAACATTTTTCCTCTATTCGAAATTCTTACCGCTACAAGTACAAATTCATTATTTATTTGATATTCTTTTATGTATTCAATTGAACCCTGATTTGGGTTTTTAGCAACATATGTGGGATTATTTAAAATATCTTGTATTTTGTCTCCGATATTTATTATAATCCTCTAAATGTTCTTTTTGCATATGTTTTATATTGTCCTCACCTATATAAATTGGCAGTTCATCGTCATAATCCAAATTAAGTAATCTTATCACTTTATTGTTTATTATTCCTATTTGTTTATTCATTGGCATACATCCTTTCTAGCCAAAAAAATTATATAACATATAGTATAATAAATCAATATTTTTACAAACAAAGTTTTTGTCGAATTTTGTTATATCTTTATTAACACAATACTAATAATAATCAAAATCGCAGAAATGATTTTTCTTATTAGGTTATCTCTTTCGTTTAAGAAGAGGTATCCTACAATAACATTTAGCATAACGGTTAAAGCACATAGTGGTGCAATAACGGTTACATTTCCTAGTTGGTATGCTCTAAGTTGTACAATGATTGAACATGCCCAAGATAATGCTGTTATTAGGATTGCTTTTTTGTTTCCATTTATGAATTCTTCTTTTATTTCTGATGGTTTAATTCTTTCAAAAAGCATAATTAGAATAGATGGTACAAGTAAGGTTAGTGCTACATAGAAAGGTAAATTGAAATTGTCGGATATGTTTACATCTAGGAATAAGGCTATGGTAAAGGAAATGTTGGCTAGTATTCCTAATAATACATACTTATTCCATTCCAATTTTCCTTTTTTATAAAAGATAATGACATTACTAATAATAATGAGCATTGCACCAATAAATTTTGTTAAAACAAATTCTTCTTTAAAGAAAATTAATCCTGCAAATATCATAAATGTAGTAGATAATTGTTTTAGCATACTAAAAGTAGATGCCTCAATTCCACTTCTTACAGTGGTGTTTACCCTATCGGTAATGGCATAAAAAATAATGGATACAGCAAGCATTAGATATACTCGTATATCGGTTGGAAATTTGAATTCAAACAATGGGCATAAAAGTAATGCCGATAATCCTGCCATCATTTGTAGTAAGACAGTTAATGCTCCTGCCTTTTTTAATGTTTTTGTTGCCACTTTGAAAAATTGCGTAAAAATGGTTGCTAAAACTAAATATAGCACCACATACAGTAGCCAATTATTAAATATTGACATATTTCTCCTCCTTTTCATTTCATCGTTTTTTATAGGAAATACCTTTTATTGGTATTTTCCCTCTTTTTCTTAATTTTTAAGCCAATCTTTTAAGATTGCCTCATAAATATCATCTCTTTTTACCATATTTTCATGTTCTACCATGTATTGAAATTCTTCTCTATTTACTAATTTTGCACTCTCAACTTCGCTTTCTTGTAAGGTAATCTGTTCCATATCAATTTTATCTACTTTTGCAACATAAAAATCATGAATATGTTTTACAATATAATTCTCTTTTGGTCTACTTTCATGTTTGCAAGTAAAAACATATTGTAAGTTTTCCTTACAAATATGAATTCCCACTTCTTCTTCTACTTTTCTTATAGCTGCTTCTACAGAGGTTTGCCCAGCTGATACATGTCCTGCTACGGATATATCCCATTTTCCTGGATTGGTATCTTTTGTATAAGAACGCTGTTGCATTAATATTTGATTATTATTATCAATAATCGCAACAACAATTATTCTGTGCCATAATCCATTTTTGTGAACCTCTTTTCTTGTTACCACCTCTCCTGTTTTCACACCATTTTCATCTAAAACATCAATCATTTCTTCCATTATCATTTCTCCAATCTACTTAAAAAACTACTCAAAGTATATCATTTATTTCGTTAAGTTACAATATTTTATCGTTAATTTATCCTATCTTTTAATTACTATTTAGAACTTATTTGTAGCAATATTTATCACTGAATAATTACACTAGCTTCCTAAAAAAATACAAGAAACAGTATACTTTTTTAGGAAATCGTGTTAAAATAGAGGTAAATTTGTAAATAGGAGGATAAAATATTGAAAGCAAATGAAACAATTTTAATTCTTGACTTTTTTGGTCAATATAATCAATTAATTGCAAGACGTGTTAGAGAATGTAATGTATATTCTGAAATTGTGCCTTATGATATTTCCGTAGAAGAAATTAAAAAGAAAAATCCAAAGGGAATTATTTTCACTGGTGGACCTTCTAGTGTTTATGTAGAAGACGCCAAAATATGTGACCCTGCTATTTTTGAGTTAGGTATTCCTATTTTAGGAATTTGCTATGGTATACAAGTAATAACTCATGTTTTAGGAGGAACGGTAACAAGAGCCGATAAACGTGAATATGGCGTTGTTCCTGTAGATATTGACAATTCTTCTTCCTTATTTAATGGTTTGGATACAAAAAATAATTGTTTAATGAGCCATACTGATTTTGTATCCAAAGTACCAGAAGGCTTTAAGGTAATTGGAAAAACAGCTACTTGCCCTGTTGCTGCTATGGAAAATGCCGACAAAAAATTCTATGGTATTCAATTTCATGCTGAAGTAAACAATACCGTAAATGGAATTCATATCCTTAAGAATTTCTTATTTAACATATGTGGTTGCCATGGAGATTGGAAAATGTCTTCTTTTGTAGAAGAAACGATTGCTTCTTTAAAAGAAAAGATTGGTGATAAAAAGGCACTTTGTGCTTTATCTGGTGGAGTAGATTCTTCGGTTGCTGCTGTTTTAGTACACAAAGCCATTGGAAAAAATTTAACTTGTATTTTTGTTGACCATGGTCTTCTTCGTAAAAACGAAGGCGATGAAGTAGAAGAAATTTTCCGAAATCAATTCGATATTAACTTAATTCGTGTTAATGCAAAAGACCGTTTTTTAGCAAAACTTTCTGGTGTTACTGACCCAGAAACAAAAAGAAAAATCATTGGTGAGGAATTTATTCGTGTTTTTGAAGAAGAAGCCAAAAAAATTGGAACCGTTGATTATCTTGTACAAGGAACCATTTACCCAGATGTCATTGAGAGTGGTTTAGGAAAAGGAACTACTATTAAGAGTCATCACAATGTAGGTGGACTTCCCGACTATGTGGATTTTAAAGAAATTGTTGAACCATTACGAGATTTATTTAAAGACGAAGTTCGTAAAACTGGTTTGGAATTAGACATTCCAGAAAATTTAGTATATCGTCAACCTTTCCCAGGACCTGGACTTGCTATTCGTGTTATTGGAGATATTACAGATGATAAGCTAACCATCTTAAAAGATGCAGATGCTATTTTTAGAGAAGAAATTAAACTAGCTGGTCTTGATAAAGACATAAACCAATATTTTGCCGTATTAACCAATCTTCGTAGTGTTGGCGTTATGGGAGACGACAGAACCTACGACTACACCATTGCCCTTCGTGCTGTTAGCACATCAGACTTCATGACAGCCGTTTGGAGTAAAATTCCGTATGAAATTTTAGAAAAAGTTTCTAGCCGAATTGTAAACGAAGTAAATCATGTAAATCGTATTGTATACGATATTACAGGAAAACCACCTGCAACTATTGAATGGGAATAAAAAGAACACCCGTGCCTAAGGAGCACTACCAACAAGGACAATTATTGGTATGTGCTCCATTGCTTTAAAATTAAGCACTTCTTATTTTTTTAATACTTTCCTGAAAAGCATTTTCTAGTTCATATTCATTTAGTGGAATATTTATAATTCCAACTCCGTTATAGTAAATGTCTATTTGCTGAGTTGGTTTACCGTTTACTTTTTCTGATTGATATACATATATTTTAGAAATCAATTCATTTATAATTTCTGGTGTAAGTTCTGAAATTTCAGTGTATTTTTTTACTTTACTAACAAAAGATGTTAAATCTAGTTCTTGCTGTTTAGTTGTGTTGAGCTTATTAGCTAATTCTTTAACTTTACTTTTAAGTTCTTTTTGTTCATTTTCATAATTTAATGATAAAGTGGTAAATCTTTCATCTGTAATTTTGCCAGAAATATTATCTTCGTAAATATGCTGTATCAAGTTATCAATATCTTTTATTCGTTTTTCATATTGTAATAATAATTTTTTGTTTGTGCTATCTATTTTTTTCTGTTCTTCAAGTGAAGTTTCAAGTTTTTGTTTTATAAATAAATCTTCATAAGAACGGATATAAGATAGGACTTGTTTGATATTTTCTAAAACTAATTCTTTTAAGATATGTTCTTTAATAGTATGACTTGTACATGATTTAGAAGAAGTATTTTTATATTTTGAGCATCTATAAAAATGTCTGTTTTCTTTATAACTTCTCGAAGTACAATAATATAATTTTGAGCCACAATCTTTACAAAATAAATGTCCTGAAAATATATTTACTTTACCAATCTTAGTAGGACGTTGTCTATTTTCTCGAATGCGTTGTACAGTATTCCAAGTTTCTTTATCAATGATAGGCTCATGAGTATTTTTAAATATCTTCCATTGTTCTTTTGGAAAATAAATTTTACTTTTATCTTTAAAAGATTTAGTTGTGCCTTTAAAATTTACTGTATCTCCAATATATTCTTGTCTGAATAAGATGTCATATATAGACCTATCCTGCCAACAATATTTGATTTCAGATATATGATAATTGCATAAGCCATGGATTGCTTTATATTCTTTTGGAGTTGGAACTTTTTCTTGTTTTAATATATTGCATATTTGATGAGTTCCATATCCTTGAATGCATAAATCATATATTCTTCTTACTATTTCTGCAGCGGGTTCATCTATAATCCATTTATTTTTATCTAAAGGATCTTTTTTATAACCATAGGGAACATTAATAGTCAAAGGAATACCTGAATTACCTTTATTTTTAAATACTGCTCTAACTTTCTGACTTGTATTTTTAGCATGCATTTCGTTAAACCAGTCTTGTATAGGAAGAAAATCATTTAGACCTGTATCTGTATCAATATTGTCCATTATAGCAATATATCTAATACCGAAGTCTAACAAAATCTTCTTCTAATAATTGACCTACTATAAGTCTGTTTCTACCAAGTCTTGAATGGTCTTTTACAATAATTGTTCCAATATTTCCTTGTTCTGCAAGTTCCATCATTTCCATAAATGCTGGTCTTGTAAAACTTGTTCCAGAATAACCATCATCTACAAATAATTTAGTATTTATAAAATGATTATCTTTAGCATATTTACTTAAAATTGATTTTTGATTTTTAATACTATTGCTTTCTCCTAGCTGTTCATCATCTCTTGATAAACGGCAGTACAAAGCAGTTATTTTTTCATTATTTGACTGTCCCATAACAACTCCTTTCCTTTAGACAGCCGAATAAGATATAAAGTATTACAAAATTTTAATTTGTAGTGTTCACATAATATCATATTCGTTTTTATACTTCAAGTGATTCTTAAGATTTTTTTGTTAGTCTAAAAAATTTATTTAAAATGCTTTCTTCAGCATTTTCATCAAAGTGAGTATTTACTTTGTATATAGTGCCGTTTATTTCTTTTTCAAAGTTCAATTTTTGCTCATTACAATAGCTATCTCTAAAAAATTGTAATCTTTCTTCTTTAGTCATTTGACTTAATTTTTTATAATATTCTTTTTTTAAGTTTTCTACATACTCATATTCTTCATTAGTTAGTTCAATTCTATATATTTTTTCATTATCTTGCATCTCTATCATCCCTCCTTTTCTTGTATTCAGGAGAGTTCTTTAATTTTTGCTTTTCAAGTTTTTCTTTTTCTCTAGCTTCTTCACGAGCTTTTCTTTGAGCTTGTATTTTTTCTTGTTCAATTCGTTGTCTTTCTAATTCATCTTGCTTTTCTTTATCAAATAGACTTTTAAAGAAATTTGCAACTTTTTGAGGGGCAAGTTTTATAGCATGAAAGTAATCTTTCGTTTTTTCTACTATATCATCATATAGAGATTTCCATTTATCTACTGCACTTCTTAAATTATCAATTCTATTATTAAGTTCATATATTTCTTTATCTGCTACAATTCCTTTTTTAGCATATTGGGTTAAATTTTCGTAATCTTCTTGTTCTAATTCAATCTTTTTAGAAAATCTCTTTTGTTTTCCTAAAGAAGAAATCTCTTCAATTTGCTTATCATATTTCATATAATCATTATAAGAAGATTCTTTTTCTTCAACTTTATTTGTAATATTTTCTAGTCTTTCAGTATCTTTTTTAATTTTAAATTGTAGGTCATCTAAATGTTCTTGATTACTACCTTTTACACCACGAATAAAGTCTTTATAGCCACTATCAGACATATACTTAAAAAATCTATCTTGTAATAGGCTGTATGATTTTATTAAAACTGCATTTCCTTTTTTATCATATACAGGTTTTCCTTGATTATCTAATAGTTGCTCCGATTTCCATTTGTTACTATGACTTACTTGATTGATTATTTCTTTTGTAGTTCCAATTAGTGATTTATCTTTACATTTTTTAGTCCATTTTACTTCTTTTCTTACAACAGGGAGTGCTACAACATGTAAATGATAATGATAGATAGGCTTTCCGTATTCTTCTGTTAAAGCTGTATTTATTTCATCTGCATGCATTACTGCTGATATAATGTTATCAGTTCCCATTTCTTCTTCAGCAAAATGAAAAGCTTTCTCGTAAAATTCTTTTGCAAATTCATAACCACCATGTTTTTCAAAATAGTCAGAGTTAATATCAAATATGAGTTCATCAAATAGTTTTGCATTATCTCTTAAACCTCTTAATGATACTTGTTTACTATCAATTAGTTCTTTTAACTTTTCATTGTAGGTGGTTTCACATCTTTTGTAATGTATATTGTTTGGTGTTTGAGATAAATCAACATTCATATTAGAATATGATTTATTTTTTCTTTCGTTGT
>CAOKQZ010000012.1 GCA_948471055.1 uncultured Clostridium sp.
ACAAGTTAAAGACAAATTACAAGGAAAGGAGGAAATGTGCAAGATGGCACATATGCAATATATTTAAGAAAATCAAGAGAAGATATAGAGTCTGAAAAATATGGCGAAGGCGAAACTTTAGCAAGACATGAAAAAATTTTAACTACTTTAGCTGAAAAGCGAAACCTACATATTTCAAAAATTTATAGAGAAGTTGTAAGTGGCGAAACTATCAGTGAAAGAAAAGAAATGCAAAAACTTCTTAAAGATGTTGAAAATGAAAAATGGACTGGTGTTCTAGTTGTTGAAGTAGAAAGACTTGCTCGTGGTGATACTGCTGACCAAGGAAGAGTTTCAAAAGCTTTTAAATATTCTCATACAAAAATTATTACTCCTGTTAAAACTTATGATCCAGATAATGAATTTGATGAGGAATATTTCGAGTTTGGATTGTTTATGTCTAGAAGAGAATATAAAACAATCAATAGGCGTTTACAAAGAGGTCGTGAAATTTCTGTTTCTGAAGGTAAGTTTGTAGGTAATATTGCTCCTTTTGGATATGATAGAGTAAAATTAAAAGATTCAAAAGGCTATACATTATCTATCAATCAAGATGAAGCACCTATTGTAAAAGAAATCTTTAGACTATATACTTTTGAAAACAATACAATAGGCTCTGTTGTAAAACAATTAAATGATATGAATTTAAAACCTAGGATTTCTAATGAGTGGACGATTTCTTCTGTTAAAGACATTCTTTCTAATCCTACATATATAGGTAAAATTGTTTGGAATAGAAGGAAACAAAAAAAGAAAACGAAAAATGGACATATTATAATCAGTAGACTTCGTAATCAAGATTATTTAATTTATGATGGATTACATGAACCTATTATTGATAATAAAACTTGGAATTTAGTTCAAGAGAAACGAAAACAAAATGCTCCTAAAGTAAAGCACAGCCATCAAATTCAAAATCCATTAGTAGGACTTGTCTTTTGTGAAAAATGTGGCAAACCTATGCAAAGAAGACCTTATACAAAAGCTGATAAGCCTGCAACACTTATATGTTCTAACTCGAAATGCAATAATGTAAGTTCTAAACTTTATATAGTAGAGAACAAGATAATTGAGGCTCTAAAAATATGGCTTGAAAATTATAAAGTGGATTATGATATTAAAGACAATTCAAATGCTGAAAATAGCAAACTAATTGAAAAATCTATTGCCACGGTTAAGAAAGATTTAGAAAAAGAAAATGCTAAACTTGATAAAATCTATGATTTTTTAGAAAACGGAATTTATAGTAAAGATGAATTTATTAATCGTTCTAAATCAATAAAAGAAAATATTGAAAATTTAGAAAGTAAATTAAAAGAATATAGTGAACTGTTAAATAAAAATGCTGAAATACAAAATGAGAAAGAAACTATGATACCTAAATTAGAAAATGTGATTGATTTATATGATAAGTTAGAAACTGCAGAAGATAAAAATATTCTATTAAAAAGTATTATTGCAAAAGTTACATATATGAAAACTGAAAAATCGATAAAGAAAGATTCAGACCCTACAAATTTTGAATTACATATATATCCAAAGACTCTTAAAATGTAAATAATTGAGTCCAGTGCCTTACACTGAACTCAACATAACAATACTGCCATTCCATTTTGAAGTATCCAAGTCATATTTTTTCAAGAGTGTAGTTACTACTCTTTTCAATTCCTCGCAAAATTCTTCATAAGGAATCAGGAAGTTTTCTCTTTTATACAGAGAGTAAGCTGTTTGAAAAGTTTCTGTAAAATCGATTTGCTCCATCTCTAACAACCATATTTCTGCCAACTCCATTTTTACCCGATTTTGTAAGAGACAAAGTGTTTCTTGTTGAAGATTTTGATGGAGATTATACATATACTCATCTCCCTGTAATATGATGTCTAATTTACTCATTGAATTTCCTCCCATAAATTGCATATTAGATACATATTAATTATATTATATTTTACATAAAATTGCAAATTAATAATGTGGTATTTTACAGTCAATAGCTAATTGTAATCAATGTCTTTAGCTATTGACAACATCAAGGAACTCATTCTTCTGTACCAATATCATTTAATATTGCTTTTGCTTTTTGGTCTGGCATACCAAAACGTTGTGATAAATAACGAAGAGAAGCGGCAAGTTCACCGTCTGGTCCACCGTATTGTGAAATAATGAATTTAGCAAGTCTTGGATTTGCACATTTTATTTTAATTGGATATTCGAGTGCTTTTGTATAAGTCCACATTAAAAGTTCCCCCTTTCCCATGGCCAAGGTTCTTCTAGCCATCTCCATTTTTTGCATGGATAAAAAATTGTTAGAGGTCCAAACATTTTTTGGTATTTGTCGGATAACTCTTTTGCTTTTTTGCAGTATTCTTTGTGCAAACAAAGTGCTTTTTCGTCATCTGGGTGAGTGTCCAAATATAGTCCAAGCTCGATAATAGAGAATTTATAGGCTCTTAGTTGCATCATCATTTCACTTCGTAATGAATGATTACGTTCACATTCGTTTTCACATGTGCATTCACATTCACAGTGATTTCTATTTTCTGTCATGTCTTCTAACATTTGTTACACCCCTCTCCAATTAGATTTGTTTGTTTGATATATTCCATTTCTTCGATATCTTGACAAGGAACATATGGGCTAACTAATTCTGGAAAAATGGTTCCCATTTTTAAACCAACACATGGTTTAAAGGTTTTGTCCATGGTTTGCCAAGGCACATAGCTTTGGGCAAGCATAGGATTGGTAGGGAATACCGATTCTTCTTCATCAAAACCACAGCCACAATCGTCGTTGTCACAGAAATCGCAAACAGTATTATCAACGTTCTTACATGCTTTTTCCATAAGGTCATCGGTGTAATTTGAATAATTACTTAAACAACACTTATGACAATTACATCTTCTACGCATTATAATTCCTCCTTATTTTAGGTTATACTACAATATATGACAAAATAGGGGAAAAGGTGATAAAAAACTCCCCTAGTATAATACTAGAGGAAAGTCTTGTGTATTGTTCAAGCAACAAACTTCTTATAAATCAATGACTGGTGTAGTAAAGTCTAGGTTACTGAAGGAGTCGAAATCGTAGCCTAGGGTGTAGATATCGGTTGCAAAGATATCTTTTTCTAACATGGCTTTTAGTACTTTGTTGTTGGATTCGTCTAGGTAACGGCGTGGAGAGGTGATGATGTCTAATTTTGGATTGCTGTGGGCAATGGCGGAAATTAGTTCTTTTCCTCTTACGTTAAAGCCAAGTACACGGACATATGGATTTATTTTTTTAGAATTTAGCATATCTTTTTTGGTAATGTTAAGTAGGCAATACACTAAAATTCTTCTAATTCTGGTTTCGGTATAACGTTTGCTTTTAATAATACTAACAAGTTCTTGAATGGTATTGCAGGAGTTTGCTGCATTTTTTATTAGGTTTTCTAAACCTTCGGAAACATCTGGTAAATCTGCAATCTCTTCTAAGGTCATTTTTCTTAAATTATAAATAATTTCATGTTCAAAGCGTGATAAATTTGGAACGGTTTTTCCAGCACGTAGTTGGTCATACATTAAGTCGAAAGAAGGCATAGGCATTGCCTTTCTTAAACTCCATACATCATTGGTTAAGGCTATTTTACGAATGGCGGTAGCACTTGCAAAACCATCTACAATTTCGGTACTATTGTAATCTACTTTATTTCGCTTAATACTAAATGGAATAATACTACTATTTTCTTGTTTTAATGCTTTTAAATATTCAATAGCTAAAATATTATTTGGACTAGATAAAATATTAGCATATCGACGAATGTCATTTAAATACATTAAAAGAGCATTTTCTCTAGCTTTTGGAAATGAAAAGCCTTTTCCTAACTCATGGTTTAAAATGGATACATATTCTTTGGGTTCAGTATATAAAACTTCGGCAAATTCGTTTAATAAATTGACATCACAAAGTTCAGTGCCAAAAGAAAGATAATCAACAATTTTTAAGGAATTTAAGATTTTTACACTTCCACTTGCAAAGTTTTCTGCACTCGAAACACTGTATATGGTAGGTAACTCAATAACAAGGTCAACTCCATTTTGAAGTGCCATTTTTGTTTTTATCCATTTATTGGTAAGTGAGGTATCACCGCGTTGTACAAAGTTACCACTCATAATAGCAACTGTATAGCCAGCGTTCACTGCTTTTTTGGATTCGGTAAGATGATATAGGTGACCGTTGTGAAATGGATTGTATTCTGCGATAATTCCTAAAACTTTATTCATATTTTTTCCCCCTCGTATTGCAATAAAAAAACAATTACTGTTATAATATCATAAGAAATAATTTTTTTCAAATATTATAGAAAAATATATAAAAAAATTTTTTTAGGGGGAAAAATGGAAGAAGTAATTATTTATACCGATGGTGCATGTTCTGGTAACCCAGGACCCGGTGGATGGGGAAGTATTTTAATGTATGGGGAGCATAAAAAAGAAATTTCAGGGGGGAAAAAAGATACCACCAATAATGTGATGGAATTAACCGCAGTGATTGAGGCATTAAAGCTACTAAAATTTAAATGCAAAGTAAGTCTATATAGCGATAGTGCTTATGTAGTAAATGCTTTTAACCAAAAATGGATTTATGGTTGGCTAAAAAACGGTTGGAAAAATGCAAGCAAAGAACCAGTAAAAAATAAAGAATTATGGCAAGAATTATACGACTTAACCAAAACCCATGAGGTGACTTTCATTAAAGTAAAAGGGCATAGTGATAATGAATACAACAATCGCTGTGACGAAATGGCACGTGAGGCAATTACTAAAATATAAAATGAAGAAAGGTCTAAACAATAAATGTTTAAACCTTTTAAAACATTTCAAAAATGATTCACATAAAAAAGCAACTACAGGAATACATTAAAATGAGTTTTGCTCTACATGTTCAATTAAATCTTGCCAATATTTTTTTGGCATAAATTGCATTCGTAGTTTAGCATTTTTTCTTTCTTTGATACCAATGGCATGATAAAAGCAATTCCATAGATTTTGGTAGTATTGTTCCTCTTCAGAAAGAGAGGTAACTTGTAAGTTTTTTGCTTCTATGATGGTGTATTCTTTTGTGTTGTATAATAAGGCAAGTTCACGTGTGGGGTCGTGAAGAATAAGGTTTTCTTTTGGTAGACGGGCGATAAAGTGATGCCCTAGCAATTCTAGCACATTATTATCTGGGTGAATTTTGGCATAAAACATGCCATTTTTTAATTTCATAAAACGTAGTAATCCACATAAACGGTGGTATTCTCCAAAAACTCGTTTACGTGTTTTTTCCATACGAAGGACAAGGTCATTTGTTAGAAAATGATCGATTTTGTTGCCAATTTCAAAACCAAGAAGGAGAAAATGAACAATATCCAATTCCTTATTTGGTAAATTTGATAAAAACACATGATAAGCAGTAGATAAACAGTGGTAAGAAATGTTTTTTACAATACCTTGGTAAATTCGTTTTGCTTTTTCATCGTTCGTTTTTATGGTTTGGTATGTACAAAATAAATCCATTTCAAATTCCGAAGAAACAATTCTAGAAGGAATTGTTTTAGAAAGATAGCTATCAAACACAATGGTAAGTAAACCATCAAAACTACCATCATAAATATAACAAGTATCTATAGATTTCCACTCAAGCATTTTATTCTATCCTCCTTTGTTGGATTTAGCGTATCAAATAAAGATAGTTGCTTTGCTTGTTGTAACACAGGAAGGGAGCGTTTTTCTTGGTAAAGTAAATTGGTTTCAATAAACGAAGCATTTAGGTAATGGGCATGGTTAAAATAAGTCCCACTACAAGTAATAAAATAAATGGCACGCTTTAAAACAATTCCAAGACCTTTTAGGTTATCAAAATTCAAACGAAATTGTCTTCTTGCACGAATAATGCGTTTCGCAGAAGTAACGCCAATTCCCGGTACACGAAGAAGGGTGTAAAAATCCGCTTGGTTTACATCCACAGGAAAACATTCCAAGTGACGTAACGCCCATTCACATTTGGGGTCTAATAAATGGTTAAAATTAGGATGTGTTTCATCTAATAACTCTTCGGATTTAAACCCATAATAGCGAAGAAGCCAATCGGCTTGGTAAAGGCGATTTTCTCGAAGAAGAGGAGGCGTTTGTAAAGTAGGTAAATTGGAATCTTGGTTTACCGATACATAGGCAGAGTAATACACTCGTTTTAGTGAAAACTTTTGGTACAAACTTTCTGATAAACGAAGAATTTTTAAGTCCGATTCAGGAGTAGCTCCAATCATGAGTTGTGTGGTTTGACCTGCAGGTACGAAACGTTTGGCATAACTAGATTTTTCCTCTTTGGTAAGTGCAATATTGGTAGATATTTGTTTCATGGGAGTTAAAATACCTGCTTTTTCTTTTTGTGGTGCTAGTAATTTTAAACTATTACTAGAAGGAAGTTCAATATTAATACTCATACGGTCTACTAAATTCCCAAGCATATCAATTAATTTTGGACTAGCACCGGGAATTGCTTTGGCATGAATATAACCATGAAAGTGGTATTCATTTCGTAAAATGAAGATGGTTTGATAGAGTTGTTCCATGGTATAGTCTGGTGATTTTACAACAGCAGAACTTAAAAATAATCCTTCAATATAGTTTCTTTTATAAAATTCGATGGTTAAGTCTGCAATTTCTCTTGGCGTGAAAGTAGCACGTGGAACCGAATTCGATAGACGATTAATACAATACTTGCAATCATACATACAAGCATTACTCATCAAAATTTTTAATAAAGAAATACATCTACCATCGCTTGCCCAACTATGGCAAATACCGGAGACTTCACCATTACCAATTCCATTTTTCGTATTCGTGCGTTTACTGCCACTCGAACTACAAGATACATCATATTTTGCAGAGTCTGCTAATATCTTTAATTTATACATTGTTTCCATAAAAATACAGTCCTTTCAATTGATTTCTAAAAATCGAACATGCAAACAAATATTCTTACCATATAGGATAACACACAAACACATGTTTATACAATAGAAAACAGAAAAAATTTTAAAAATATTTACATAAGGAATGGAATATGATAAAATAAAAAGGTGCGGTAGATAAGACTGTGACGAATAAATAGTCTTAATGAGCATTGGAGAATGAAAAAATAAAAATGAAGTGAGGAGGAATAAATAGGTGAAGAAAATATATATACTATTAATGCATACTAATACGATTCCTGCCAAACTTATTCGAAAAGTGACAAATTACAAATATAGTCATGTAGGAATTGCGTTAGAGAAGGATTGTAATGTGATATATAGTTTTGGAAGGAAAAAGCTTCATTCTATTTTAGATGCAGGTTTTTGTGTAGAATATAAAGATGGGGAATTTTTTAAAACCTTCCATAAAACGATGTGTACCATTTATGAAGTGAGTGTAACAGAGGAACAATACGAAAAGGTAAGACATATTATTCATGCTATGCTATTACATAGTAGCCAATATCAATATGATTTTATTGGAATTGTGTTGCGCTTTTTTGGTATTCCATTAACGTTTAAGAATAAATATGTATGTAGCTATTTTGTTGCTTCTGTACTACAAAAGGCGAAAATATATCAGTTTCAAAAACGAGTATGTTTTGTAAAACCAAAGGATTTTGAAAATTTAAGAGGCTTTCGTGAAATTTATACTGGTAGATATTTATTATATCAATAAAAATGGAGGAGTTACATGAAAATTATTGGAGTAACTGGTACATCAGGAGCGGGAAAAACCACCTTGTGTGAAATATTAAATAGGCAATATGGAGCCTATATTATTGATGCTGACCGAATTGCAAAACGTTTATCCAAAAAAGGAACCATGTATTTAAATGCAATCGTAAAATGTTTTGGAGAGGATATTCTTAACCAAGAGGGAGAACTAAGACGAAAAGAATTAGCCAATCTTATTTATCAAGACGAAGAAAAAAGGAGTCAGTTAAATCGGACTTACTTTTATGTATGTAGTACAAGAAATGAAAGAAAAAATTGATGCTTTAAGGGAAGATTGCATTGTAATTGATGCACCATTATTATTTGAAAGTAAATTAGATCAAATTTGCGATTTTGTGATTGGTGTTATAGCAAAAGAAGAAGAAAAAATAGAACGTATTTGCAAACGAGACGGCATTTCTAAAGAAATGGCGAAAAAGAGGCTAAGTATTCAAATGAGAGAAGAAGAGCTATCAAAAAAGGCGGATTATATTATTGTAAATGACGGAAATGTGGAAAATCTGGAAAAAGAGCTTGAGAAGGTTTGGAAGGAGAGGAAAGAATAAGTAGAAAAAGAACTACAAAAAATTTATTAAAAAACGATTGCAAAAAAATGGGGTTTTATATATAATAAGAAAAAACCAAAGGGGTAAAGAAAATGGAAAAAATGGATGGGAAAGAGTTGGCAAAAACAATACGTGCAGAATTAAAGGAAGAAGTAGAGAACTTAAAGAAAAATAGAATTCACCCTAAATTAGCAGTTATTATGGTAGGAGAAGATAAGGCATCGGCTGTGTATGTTCGTAATAAATCCAAGGCATGTAATGAAGTAGGGGTAGAATATGAGGAGTTTTTGCTACCAACCGAAACCACCATGGACAAGCTACTTGGCTTGATTGAGAGCTTAAACCAAGATACGAATATTGATGGCATTTTACTACAAAGCCCAATTCCAAAGCATTTGGATATTGATGAGGCATTTCGTGCTATTGACCCGGGAAAAGATGTTGATGGATTCCATCCAGTAAATGTAGGAAAATTAAGTTTAAACCAAGATTGTTTTGTTTCGTGCACACCATTTGGAATTATCAAAATGCTAGAAACCTATCATGTGCCAATCGAAGGAATGCATGCGGTTATTATTGGAAGAAGCAATATTGTAGGAAAACCATTAATCCAGTGTTTACTAAATAAGAATGCAACCGTAACCATTTGCCATTCCAAAACCAAAAACCTAGAAGAAGTAACCAAACAAGCTGACATTTTAATTGCCGCCATTGGAAAACCAGAATTTGTAACCGCAAACATGGTAAAACAAGGAGCAACCGTAATTGATGTTGGTATTAACCGAAAAGAGGACGGAACCTTAGTAGGGGATGTGAATTTTGAAGAAGTATCTAAAAAAGCATCTTATATAACACCAGTACCAGGCGGTGTAGGCCCAATGACAGTAGCTATGCTTATGACAAACGTCGTAAAAGCAGCAAAAAATAGAAAATAAATTGAATAAAAAATACTAAAAAAGCCGAAGGGAGCGACTTTAACGCTCTCTTCGGCTTTTTTGGTGTATCAGGAGGTATCATATGGAAGAACAAGAATATTGGACTTGGTTATCAAGAATAGAAGGATTAGGACCAATCAAAACAAAAGAATTATTAGAAAAATACCACACACCGGAGAAAATCTGGAGATTAACCAAAGAAGAATTAATCAAAATAAAAGGAATTGGCGAAAAAATAGCCACACAAATAGTAAATGAGGAATATAGGCAAAACTTAAAACAATATTCTAATTATATGGAGAAATATCATATTGGGATAATCACTATATCAGATGAGGATTATCCAGAAAGTTTAAAACATATTTATGATGCACCAATCATATTATTCTATAAAGGAAACAGAGCATTATTAAAACATCCCTATAAAATAGCAATGGTGGGATGTAGGGAATGTAGCAATTATGGAAAAGAAGTTAGCCTTGCATTTTCCTATGAACTTGCTAAAAATGATGTGTGCATTGTAAGTGGCATGGCAAAAGGAATTGATGCCTATTCCCATATGGGATGCCTAAAAGCAGGAGGGAAAACCATTGCCGTTTTAGGAAACGGCTTAGACCAGATTTATCCAAAAGAAAATGCCATGCTACATAACCAAATCTTACAAACAGGAGGCTTAATCTTATCGGAATACATTATTGGCACCAAACCAAACAAACTAAACTTCCCAGCAAGAAACCGTATTATTAGTGGATTATCAAAAGGCGTTATTGTAGTAGAAGCAAAAGAAAAAAGCGGAACTCTAAATACCGTCGATTTCGCCCTAGACCAAGGAAAAGACGTGTTTGTGGTACCACGGAAATATTACAAGCCTAAATTCCTTTGGAACAAACGAATTACTAAAACAAGGAGCAAAATGCATTACGCGCGTGGAAGAATTATTTCATTAATTGGTAAGTGATTGCCAAGACCAATATTAACAAAATTATAAAAATACGTTACTAGTAATCATTTAATAGTGCTTATGTACTGTCATATAAATGTAATACAAAACCTCTTGACATATATAAATGTGTCGATATAAAATAGAGTCATAAACAAAAGCAAAGTGAACATACTAAAAAACGAGAGGGGAAAAATAAAATGAAAGAACAAAACAAAGGTATTACATTGATAGCACTTGTTATCTCTATTATTATACTAATTATATTGGCAGCTATTAGTATTAATTTAGCATTAGGAGATGATGGAATTATACAGCAGGCATTAAGAGGAAAAAAAGATTATACAGAAGCTGAATTAAAAACAGAATTAGAAATGAAAATAGTAGAATTGCAAACAGATAAAATAGTGAATAATGAAGAATTTACAAGAGAAGATTTATATGATTTAGCAGAAATTAAAGCAATAGTTTACTCTGTAGGAGTGCCTGCAGTAGGAGAATATAAAGATTACAATTTTTCAATTGATGAAAATTATGAAGTTACAATAGGAACTAAAGTAGTAGGAGAAAAGCCATCGATAATATTAACTAAAAGTACAGATGATGTGATAGACAGTCTGTCAATAAGAGTAGTAGTTACAATATCAGAAGGAAGTATAGTATCAATAACAAAACCAGATGGAGAAACAACGGAACAAACAGAGTTTGATTATACAGTAACAGAAAATGGAATTTATCGATTTATGGCAGAGGGAAGTACTGGAAGAAGAGTAATAGAGGAAATTGAAATAAGTAATATAAAAGCAAGTGATCCGCAAATAGAATCGAATTATGAATTTCCAACTATAAAGAGTACAGGTATTGCATGGGATGGAACTACTACGATTACATATGATAATGAGAAAGGATTACAAAATGAATATAGTTTGGATAATGGAATTACATGGTCTCCATATGAAGGCCCTATAGAAGTTACATCCTCTGTAACTATTAAGGCAAGAAGTCTTAGAAAAGGTATTGTTGTTGCTGAATCTTCAAAATTATTGCAACAGAGAGGAGATTCGGTGCCGTCAAGTGTTTATGATTCAAATTATAGTACAGGTCACAAATTTAGACGTTCTTGGTGGTATTTAAACGTCGATGCATCAATGTGGGGAAAATCGGTATATATAAGTGGAAATGAGAATTCGCAGCCAGGTGGTGCTTGGAATGCTGGTTGCTACATGTATGGGTATGACGAGTCTGGAGAAGCTACATTGTTGTATGTAACGAGATGGGAGAATCCAGGTTATAATCGATTAGAGGTGGAAATTCCTGAGAATATCGTGCGCCTTGCTTTTACTACGGGGGGCAATAGTAGTTGTTGGTGGAATTTGTGTGAAATAGAGGCTTTTTAAAGAAGGAGGGAGAGACATTAATAGCGTGTCTCTCCACTTTTTTTGAATAAAGTATATTTTTTTAAGCTAGTAATTCCAAGTAAAAGAATTACTAGCTTTTAACGATATTTCATTAAAAATTTCTTAAAACCCTTTATCTTTTTTCAATAATGTAATATAATTGTCATATGTATTTTTAACAAGGAGTAAAATAGAAAGAAAAGAACAACAAAAGATAGATTACAAAGGAGGATATCATTTAAATGGGGAATAAAAAAGGTAACAAAAAGTCATCGAAAAAAGATGACACAAAAGTGGTAAAGCCGGTACCAGATAATAAAAAGGATAAGCCATCTGTGACAGACCAAACAAAAGTGGTAAAACCACTCAAAGAGAAAAAGCCAAACACACTAAAAGTAACAGACGAAACAAGACCAATAAAAACCTTGCAAGATACACCACAGACATCATCTGTTTCAGACAAAACAAAGGTAATGAAAACGGTGCAAGGTTTTAGTTCGGATTTAGAGCAAACAAAAGTGATGAAAACAGTAGAGGAACCAACCCAAAAATTTGAGAATGTTGAGGAAACGAAAAAGATGAAAAAAGAAAAGAAAAAGGCAAAGAAAGCCAATAATAAGAAAAAACATAGAGCTTTGAAGATAATCATAAAAATTATCATTGCATTAGTAGTAATTGCATGTATTATTGGTGCAGGTGTTTTTGCAGGTTTATTCTTTGGTCTATTTGGTGATGAATTCAAAATTAGTGTTAGTGACTTAAATATTAATATGGAAAACAGTGTATTAATGGACTTAAACGGAAATGTACTTGCAACACTAAATGGAGAAGAAAATCGAGAAGTTATTCTATTATCCGAAATGGGAGAATATTTACCAAAGGCATTTATTGCTATAGAGGATAAGCGTTTTTATGAGCATAGTGGTGTAGATATATCAAGAACAGCAAGTGCAACCATAAAATATTTGTTAAAACAATCTACTCATGGAGGAAGTACCATTACACAACAGTTAATTAAGAATGCAACAGGGGAAGACGATAGAACTTCCATGAGAAAAGTAAAAGAAATTGCAAAAGCATTTCAAATTGAACGAGAAATGTCCAAACAACAAATATTAGAGTCTTACTTAAATACCATTCCTCTGGGGGGAGGAGCAAAAAATGTATATGGTGTGCAAGTTGCAGCAAATTACTACTTTAATAAACAACCAGCAGAATTAACGCTAGCACAATGTGCTTACATTGCGGGAATTAACCATTCTCCAAACTTATACAATCCATTTAAAGAAACACCAAACACGGAGAAAATTAATAATCGTACCAAAACCGTATTAAACGAAATGAAAGACCAAGGAAAAATAAACCAAGAACAATACGATACAGCAGTTGCAGAAGTAAATGCAGGTCTTGCCTTCCAAGAAGGAAACATTACAAGTTATAATTCCTTAACACAACACGAAGAAGAAGCACTAAAACAGGTGGCAAGACAATATGCAGAAGAACACGACCTTAAATATGATGTTGCTTTACAAAGGGTACAAAGTAGTGGATATAAGATTTATATTACCGAAAATAAAGATATACAAAACATATTAGATGAAACTTACACAAGTAATACCGATTGGATTAAAACCAAAACCATTACAGAAACAGATGAAAATGGCGAAAAAGTAAAAAAAGAAATTGAATTACAATCTGGTATGGCAGTGATTGACCATAAAACAGGGTATGTAGTAGCAGTAAGAGGAGTCATTGGGAAAAAGACTCCATGGGGTACGAACCGAGCAACAAGTGCAACGCATCAGCCAGGGTCTTCTATTAAACCAATTGCAGTAATTACACCATCAATACAAGAGGGATTAATTAATGCAGGAACAGTAGTGGATGATACACCAATAAAAGTTGGTTCTTATGCACCACGAAATTCTGGCGGTGGCTACACAGGACTTATGAATATTCGTTCTATATTAAGAGTCTCAAGAAATATACCAGAAGTAAAAATGATGCAAAAATTAACACCAGCAAAATCTATGGAATATTTAAAACAGATGGGAATTTCAACATTATCAGAAGGTGATGAAGGTCTTGCTTTAGCATTAGGTGGAGTAGGAAATGGGGTTAGCCCATTAGAAATGGCAGGAGCCTATGCAACCATTGCTAATAAAGGTGTATACCAAGAACCAACCTTCTATACTAGAGTAGAAGACAGTCATGGAAATGTGGTAATGGAAAAACACCAAGAAAAACATCGTGTATTATCAGAAGAAAATGCATGGATTGTACAATCTTTATTAACCGAACCAACCGGAACAGGATTAACAGGTGCAACAGGTGCAACGGGAACCAGAGCGAGGGTTACCAATATGCAAACTTGTGGAAAAACAGGAACCACCAATGATACAACAGCTACATGGTTTTGCGGATTTACACCATATTATGCAGCAGCTATGAATTTTGGATTTGACAAAGCAAAAGAAGGAAATAGTCGATATGTACCGGGAAGTGGTACAGTAGCAGGACGTTGGGGCGGTATTATGAATCAAATTCATAAGGATTTACCAGCGGCAAAGTTTGAAAAACCAAGTGGTATTGTAACAGCAAGAATTTGTAGAGATTCTGGTTTATTGGTAGGCGAAAATTGTGAACATGACCCAAGAGGTTCCAGAATTTATACAGAATATTTTGTAAAAGGAACCACACCAAAAGATGCTTGTACCACACATGTAAAACTAAGAATTTGTAAAGAAACTGGAAAAATAGCAAATGAATTTTGTGCAGATGTAGAAGAAAGAGTATATATTACAAGACCAAACAGTACCGAAAATACCTCTTGGCAATCGGCATCCGATGCACAATATATGGCACCAACCGAGACTTGTACTACACATACCAAAAAGCCAGATACGGAAAAACCCGTCATTACCATAAAGGATGTAAAAGATGTTATCGAATTAACACTAAATGCAAAATTTACCATACCACAAGCTACCGCAACGGATAATATTGATGGCGATATTAGTAAAAATATCAAAGTAGAAATTAAAAAAGATGGTAAAGTGGTAGATAAAATCGATACTTCCAAAGCAGGAGTCTATACGATTACGTATTCGGTAGAAGATGCGGCAAAAAATAAAGCAACCAAAACCATTACGGTAAAGGTAGCAACCAAGGATAATAAACCAAATGGAGGTACGGGAAATAATAGTAATACCAATACCGTTACCAATACAACAAGATAAGTAATTTAAAAAGAAAATTAGAGTATCATGGAAAAAAACGATACTCTAATTTCCCAATTTATTCAAGGGGGAAACAACAATGGAAATAAAATTCTATAACACACTTTCCAAAACAAAAGAAGTGTTTGAACCAATCGATAAAGAGGAAGTAAGGATTTATTCCTGTGGTCCAACCGTATATAAAAACGCAACCATTGGGAATATGCGAACTAATATTTTTCAAGATGTATTAAGGCGAGTACTTAGGTACAATGGATATTCCATAAAACATGCCATGAACATTACTGATGTAGGGCATTTGGTATCGGACGGAGATGACGGAGAGGATAAAATGCTAAAATCGGCAAGAGAAGAGAAGAAAACACCAATGCAAATTGCCGAGTACTACACCAATTTATTTTTTGAGGATTTAAAAGACTTAAATATTGAAACACCAGAAATTGTATGTAAAGCCACCGACCATATTAAAGAAATGCTAGAGTATGTTCAAAAATTAATGGAAAATGGCTATGCTTATGAAACCTCCACCGCCATTTATTTTGATGTATCCAAACTAGATAAGTACCCAGTCTTAAGTAATTTGGAGATAGAAAACCAAAAAGCAGGAGCAAGAGTAGAAATTGATAAAGAAAAGAAAAATCCATATGATTTTGCCTTATGGATAAAGGCTCCCGAAAATCACTTAATGAAATGGGATAGCCCATGGGGACCAAGTTATCCGGGCTGGCATATTGAATGTTCGGCAATGGGAAAAAAATATTTAGGTGAACAATTCGATATTCATACGGGAGGGATAGATTTAATTCCAACTCATCATGAAAATGAAATTGCACAAAGCAAAGGAGCCTGTGGAAAAATTCCAGCAAATTACTGGATGCATGGAGAATACTTATTAATAAACGGCGGAAAAATGTCAAAATCGTTAGGAAATATTTATCTAATTAACGATATCAAACAAAAAGGATATGACCCAATTGTATATAAGTTATTTAGTTATTCTTGCCATTACCGAAACAAATTAAATTTTACTTGGGAAGGTATAGAAGGAGCAGCAAAATCCTTAGAAAGACTACGAAATAGCTACCAAGCTAATGTAAATGGAAATGACGAATTAAGTAGTGACGATAATAACAAACTAAACCAAATAGAAGAAAACTTCCATAAAGCAATTAATGATGATTTAAACATGCCACTAGCCATGAGTTTTGTATGGGAACTAGCAAGGTTTGAAAAGAAAAATAAAAAAGTAGCAGACCTACTTGCCAAATTTGATACCGTGTTAGGCATTCGAATGGATAAGGCAAGTAAGGAAGAACCTCTTCCAGAAGAAATCTTACAAATCATCGAACAAAGAAAACAAGCAAGAGCGGATAAAGACTTTGCAAAATCAGACGAATTACGTGATGAATTAGTAAAAAGAGGGTATACTGTAAAAGACACCAAAAATGAAATGATTGTTACAAAAACCTAAAATAAAGGAGAAAAAACAATGACAGAAGAAAATGTTAAAAAAACCAGTTTTTTTAAGAAAATGTATCTAGCCATTAAAGATTTCGAGCATTATGGGATTTTCGCCGCCGAGAATTTATGGATAGCAATCAAATATTTATTAAAAATAATGATAATTTTTGCCGTTATTGTTGCAGGTATGTTTACCTATCAATTTTATACGTATTTTCAAAATGCGGTACACTATTTTGAAAACAACATACAAGAAGTATCTTTTGCCAATAACCAATTAGAAGTAAACAAAGGGGAAACCATCGAAATTCAAAACGACACCTCGGCCATTCCGTATATTGTAATTAGCACGAATGCTACCCAAGAGGAATTTGATAATTATAAACAAAAATTAGAAAGCTATGCGGCAGGAATGATGATACTAAAAGATAAAGTCGTTTATAAAAACGAAATACTAACACAAAGCCTAGAATATCGCTATGAAGATATCACCAAAAACTACGAAATTGGCGAATTTGATAAACAAGCCGTTTTGGATTTTATTAAACAAATCGATATGGTTAGTTTAGTATTAAGTATGTTTTTTGTGGTATTTATCTATGTGTATGCCGTATACCTTGCTACCGCATTTGTAGATATTATGATGTTAGGCGTATTAGGCTTTATTATTGGTCGTATTGCGGGAATGAAAATACGCTTTAAAGCTACCTTCAATATTGGTATATATGCACTAACTCTACCAATTTTATTAAACATCCTTTACATTGTTGTAAATACTTTAACTGGTTTTACCATTCAAAATTTTAGCTGGATGTATACTACGATTTCATATATCTACGTCATTGTAGCTATTTTTATGATAAAATCAGATTTTATCGATAAACAAGTAGAACTTATGAAAATTATGGAAGAACAAGAAAAAGTACGTAGGGAAATCTTATTACAAGAAGAGAAAAAGAAAAAAGAAGAAGAAAATCAAAACCAAGATAACAAAGATAATAAAGATAAAGAAGACAAGAAAGAAGAAGAGAAAAAACAAAAAAAGAAAGAAACCCCAAGTTTAGACGATGGATTAGCCCCACAAGGAGTAGAAGAATTGCCAAACAATGAGTAATATGATATACTACTGTCAAAAAACAGTAATAAAACAGTAACGAAAAAGGCATCTTTACTTAAGGGGGCTGTCTTCGAAGCAGACTGGGGGTTCTACAAGAAAGGAGATTCAATATGAACGAAAAAAAAGACGATAAAAAGAAAAAACAAAAGCAATTGTACACAATGATTATTTTGTGTGCTATCTTAGGAATAGGAGCAATCGTAGCATTATTAGTAGGAATTAACCATAAAAATAATGATGAAGAAAAAAATATGGCTTATACCGATTTAATTAAAGAAATCGATAACGAAACCGTAGAAAAACTAGAAATGACCGTAGGAAGTACCTCCGTCAAAGTAAAACTAAAAGATGTAGAGGAAGAAAAAACAGCTGTTGTTCCAAGCACACAAGCCTTTATCGAGTTAGTTCAAACAAAAGTACAAGAAGGCAATGAAATCGAATTAATTCAAAAGCCAAAAAATGTATTTTTACAAATACCAAGTGTATTATTTAGCCTTTTACCAACCTTATTAATGTTAGTGGTTGTTATCTTAATTATTGAAATGCAAGGTTTAGGAGATAAAGGCAAAATCTATGATGGAGGAGAAAACAAAAGTAAAGTCCGTTTTAAAGACATTGCAGGATTGGAAGAAGAAAAGAAAGAACTAGAAGAAGTAGTAGACTTCTTAAAAGAACCAAAACGTTTCTACAATATGGGAGCCAAAATTCCAAAAGGAATTTTATTATATGGAAAACCGGGAACTGGAAAAACACTAATTGCAAAAGCCATTGCAGGAGAAGCAGGGGTGCCATTTATTTCTATGAGTGGATCCGAATTTATCGAAATGTTTGCAGGTCTTGGTGCTTCTCGTGTACGTAAATTATTTGAAAAAGCAAGAAAACTAGCTCCATGTATTGTATTTATTGATGAAATTGATGCGATTGGTTCAAGAAGAACCGCAAACAGTGGAGCAGAATCCGAAAACAATCAAACCTTAAACCAATTATTAGTAGAAATGGATGGCTTTGAAGAAAACGAAACCATTATTGTACTAGCAGCGACCAACCGTCCAGAAATGCTAGATAAGGCCTTACTACGCCCAGGAAGATTTGATCGTCAAATTACCATTGCACCACCAGATGTACGAGGAAGAGAAGAAATTCTAAAAATCCATTCAGCACAAAAGAAATTTGCAGATGGCGTATCGCTAAAAAGCATTGCAGAAGATACCGCAGGCTATACAGGAGCAGAACTTGCCAATATCTTAAACGAAGCTGCTATTATAGCAACCATCAATAACCATGAAGCAATTTACGAAGAAGATATTGAAGAAGCGGTAAAAAAAGTAACGGTCGGAGTACAAAAAAAGACAAGAGTGATTTCCGATAAAGAAAAGAAATTAACCGCTTACCACGAAGCAGGACATGCCATTGTAGGAAAATTTTTAGAAACCTCAGACCCATTAAAAGAAATCTCCATTATTCCAAGAGGAGTAGCAGGAGGATACACCATGTATAAATCCAATGAAGACAAATTCTACAAATCCAAAACGGAATTAGAAGAAAGACTAATTGGATTACTAGGAGGAAGAGCAGCCGAAAAACTAGCCCTAAACGACATTTCCACGGGAGCAAGAAACGACATACAAGTAGCAACCGAAATTGCAAAAGAAATGGTAACAGCCTATGGAATGAGTGAACGCTTAGGCCCAATTTCACTAGAAGAAAACGACAATATAGCAATATTTGGACAAAGTATGGAAGATGTGATTGGAGTAGAAATTAAAACATTAATTGATACCGCTTATCACCAAGCACAAGAAATTCTAAGAGCCAATAGAGAAAAGCTAGACACCGTAGCAGGATTTTTATTAGAAAAAGAAACCATTACAGCAGAAGAATTTGATGCGGTGTTTGAATAGGAAGATAAATTTTAGTAAAAAAGTTTCTTAGAAATCTTTACAATCAGTACGAAATGTGTTATAACAAAGACAATCTATTTAGCACATTTCGTGCTTTTCTATATTAATTTTATATCAAGTGATTTTAATCGAATATAAAATTTCCCAATAAGATAAAAATATAAAAAAATTAGGAAAAGTAGTTCTTAAGTTTAAAATAATAATTTTTTGCATGGAGTTGTGTTAGTTAGAAATATGTATAGAAAGGGTACCAAAATACTTGTAAAAGTACAAAGTAATTGGTATAATTATGGTGAAGAATATGAACAAAAAGAAAAACGTAACACAAAGCGAAACAGAACAAAAGACGTATAATCTAAAGAATGATGTGATTTTTGCAACATTTTTTAGTAGGAAGGGGAATGAAGAGTTTTTAATTGATTTTCTAAAAGCACTTTTAAAAATTGAAATAACAAGTATTGAAATAAGAGAAGAAGTAAATTTAGAAAAATTAGCAAAGGATGAAAAAGGTGGAAGATTAGATTTACAAGCAAAATTGAACAATGGAGTTATCATTAATATTGAATTACAAATTCGTAACCAAAAGAATATGAAAAATAGGACACTATTGTATGGAGCTAAAACAATTGCAAGAGAAGTGAAAAGAGGTACCAAATATGAAGATATTAAACAAGTAATTATGATAAATATATTAGATTATGAAATGCTAGGATTTGATGAATATGTATCTGAAACGGTAATTGTTTTAGATAAACATCGAGAATATGAAGCAATAAAAGGAATTAAATGGTATTTTATTGAATTACCAAAATTTCGAAGAATATGCCCCAATATGAATGAAAAACTAAATCAGTGGCTGGCATTTATAGATGATTATGATAGGGAGTTGGTTAAAATGGCAGAGAAGAAAAATAAAACATTAGAAAAAGCAAGGGTTGAAATGAATTATTTAACAGGGAAAGAAGAAATAAGAAGAATAGCAGAATTAAGAGAAAAATGGGAAATGGATTATAATAGTCAAATTTCAGAAGCAAAAGAGGAAGGAAAAGAAGAAGAAAAAATTGAAATGATAATAGCAATGAAGAAAAATAAATTGCCAATGGAACTAATTCAAAAAATAACAGGATTAACAAAAGAAGAAATACAAAAAATAAATTGAAAAATCCGTCAAATTGTTAAGGGTGAGAGAAAATGGAAGAAATAAAAGAAAAAGTAATGAAACTTATTAGCTCAAAGCTAGACTGTGAAGCAATTGTTATTTTTGGGAGTTTTGCAAGAGGAACACAAAACGAGGAAAGCGACATTGATATTGCAATAAAAGTAAAGGGTGAAATAGCGAAAAAAGAATTATTTGAAATAAGTAGTTTTTTAGAAGATGAACTAAAACGAGACATTGACTTAGTTAATCTGGACACGATTGAAAATGATGGCTTTAAATATGAAATTTTAATTAATGGAATTACAATTTATTGTAAAAATCAGGATAAATTTGAACAATATAAGCTAGACGCTTACCGAGAATATTTAGAATTAAATGAGGCACGAAAAGCCATTATTGATGAAATGAAAAAGGAGAAAGAAAACAATGGAAAATGAAGCAGTTATTATTAATAAATATGATAGCATACAAAAATGTATCAAACGTATCGAAGAAGAATATGAAGGAAAGATTGAAAATTTGTACGACTATAAAAAGCTAGATCCGATTGTCTTAAACTTACAAAGAGCATGCGAGGCAAGCATCGATATAGCAATGTATATTATTTCAAACCGAAAATTAGGTGTACCACAAACCAAAAAAGAAGCATTTATAAAGCTAGAAGAAAACAAGCTTATTTCAAAAGAAATTAGTAAAAATATGCAAAAGATGATAGGAGTTCGCAATATTGCCATTCATGAATATAAACAAATTGATGAAGAAATACTTGCCGATATTATACAAAACCATTTAACAGACCTAACCGATTTTGCAAAGGCAATATTGAATTTAGAAAGATAAATTTTAGTAAAAATCCGTCAAAAATTAGGAAAAAATGTTGTTCATTTTTTGTTTATGTGATATTATATATAAGTCGTATTATGCATAAGATGTAATACGATTTATTTTATTTTATTTTATTTTAGGGAGTTTTGAAATTGAAAGAAGAATTAGAGAATAAAGCAAATGAGAAGGAAGAAACCACGGTAAGTAAACAAGAAGAAAAGAAAAAAGTGGAAGAAATACAACCAAAGGAAGAAAAAGTAGAACAAAAAAAGCCAGAAATGGTAGAGAAGAAAACAACAAAATCAAAAAAGAAAACTTCCTTAAAAGCCAACACAATAATTGAAACGAGGAAAGAAGAGTCTGTCCCAAATACCATATTACAGGGTAATGCAGAAGTAACCATACTAGGACAAGAAACTAAAAAGACAGAGGAACAACAAGCAAAAGTAAGTATGGAAAATGGGAAAGAAAAAGACCAAGAGTCTGAAAATCAACTAAACGAAACAAAGAATAAAGCACAAAACAATAAAGAACAAAATGAGTTAGCAAAGAACGAAGAAATAAATAAGGGAAGAAATCAGATAACCAAGAAAACAAAAAAGGCAATAAATAAGAGGGAAAAGAACGAAGCAATGCACAATGAGATAGTAGGTAATAACGAAACAAAAGAGACGAAAAACGGAGTAGACCAAAAGAAAGAGAAAAATGAGACAGAAAGTGAAGTTGTAGAAAAAGCGGAAGAAGCAAACAAGGAAGAGCAAGAAAATAGGAAGATAAGTGAGAATGAAACAACAGAAGAAGGAAAGGCAGAAAAGAAGAAAAAATCTCATCGTCGTACAAAAGTTCTTGCCATTATATTAGCCATTCTTGTTTTCATTGGGCTTGCATTTTCTACCGTGTTTGCACTTATCAACAAAGGTAGTGACAAAGTAATAGAAGGTGTGCAAATAAAGGGGATTAATGTAAGCGGTTTAACACGTGAGGAAGCGGAAAATCGATTAAATGAGATATTTAGTGAGCAACTAAAAAAGGAAATTTCGTTAAAACATGGCGAGTATGAAACAAAACTAACTCCAGAGCAAATTGAACTAAATTTTAAAGTGTCAGAGGCAGTCGAATTTGCTTACAGTAGAGGAAGAACGGGCAATATTTTAAAAGATAACTATGATATTTTAAATGCAAAATGGAACGTTTTTGAAATTACCCCAGAGTATACCTATAATGATGAATTATTAACAACTTTTCTTGCTGGAACACAGGAAAACTTACCAGACATTGTTAAACAAAGTAGTTATTCCATAGAAGGCTCAAAACTAAACATATACAAAGGAGAAAAAGGTGTTGCAATAGAAGTAGAACCATTAAAAAAACAGATTATTGAAGCGGGAATCGATTTTAGTGAAGCACATATCATTGAAATGCCAGTTACCGAAGTACAACCAGAACCAATCGACTTAAATAAAATACGAAACGAAATCTACAAAGAACCAAAAAATGCATATTATACACAAAATCCATTTACCATTTATCCACATGTAAATGGTGTAGATTTAAATGTTAGTATAGAAGAAGCACAAAACCAAGTAAATGCTTCCACAGAGGCAAATGTTACCATTCCATTAAAAATTACAACACCAGCGGTAACCACGAACCATATTGGAACAGAAGCATTTCCAGATTTATTAGCAACCTTTTCTACTACCTTTTCAACAGGAAATGCGAATCGTGCTACCAATATTCGACTAGCTTCAAATAAAATTAACGGGGTAGTATTATTACCAGGAGAAGACTTTTATTATAACAAAGTAGTAGGGCAAAGAACGGCAGCAGCAGGATTTAAATCTGCTGGTGTATATGTAAATGGACGAGTAGAAAATGGAATTGGAGGAGGAATTTGCCAAGTTTCCTCTACCTTATACAATAGCGTATTACGAGCAAATCTACAAATTGTAAAACGTTCCAACCATTACTTTGCAACCGGATATGTGCCACTTAGTACCGATGCCACTGTTTCTTGGGGAGGACCAGAATTCGCTTTTAAAAACTCAAGAAAATATCCAATTAAGATAGTATCTTCGGTAAATGGAGGAAAAATTACCATTAGCATTTACGGTTGTAAAGAAGAGACCGAATACGAAGTAATTATTCAATCACAAACCTTACAAACCATTCCAATGAAAACAGAACGCCGAGTAAACCCTGCCCTTCCAAAAGGCACCACAAAAACGGTTCAAAAAGGACATGGAGGCTATAAATCCAGAGCCTACCGAATATTAAAATTAAATGGAACCGAGGTATCAAGACAATTATTATCCACCGATACCTACGCACAATTATCTACCATCATCGAAACAAACCCATAAAATGTAGGGGCTTTGCATTGGTCGTCAGAGATGACAAAAATATGAACAATGGGTGGACACAAGACCCGCCTTTATAACGTAAAAAATATGTGCCGGTAGGGGTTGCATACCATACAACCCATGAGATTGAATGGACGAGCAATGCTCGCCCCTACATAAAACAAATCTATCAATAAAAGGAGAGGAGAAAAAATGAATTGGAATGAAAATGGTAAACAAAAATCATTATGGAATGGCGAAATTAGCAATCTAGCAGAAAAAGAAAGAATTGCAGAAAAACTAGCAAAACGAGTAAAAGACGGTGATGTCATTGGCGTTGGCTCTGGTTCTACTTCTTTTGTAGCAACCAAAGCAATTGCCAAAAGAATGAAAGAAGAAAACCTACATATTACAGCAATACCAACTTCATACGAAGTAAAATTATTATGCGAAAACCTTGGAATACCAACCACCACCCTTATGGTGCAAAAGCCAGATTGGGCATATGATGGAGCAGATGAAGTAACTCCTAGGAATTGGCTGATAAAAGGAAGAGGTGGAGCGATGTATCACGAAAAGCTAAACATGGCAGCAACTCCAGTTACCTATATTTTAGTAGATGATTCCAAAATGGTAGAACATATTTGTGATAAATTTCCAATTCCAGTGGAAGTACATCCAGAAGCCATCAATCTAGTAAGACAAGCTCTATTACAAATGGGAGCAGAAGAAATCACCTTACGTTTAGCAAAAGGAAAAGATGGACCAGTTGTTACCGAAAGAGGAAACGCCATATTAGATGCCGTATTTCATAACGTAGACGACACCTTCGAGAAAAAATTAAAATCCATCATAGGGGTTGTAGAAACCGGATTATTTATCGGATATAATGTTGTAATCGAAAAATAAAAATGTGCCAGTAGGGGTTGCATATCATGCAACCCAAAAATACATTGCCAAAACAAAAAAGGAGGGACAACATGGACGAAAACAGTATTATTAGTCCAGAATTAGAAGATGTAGAGGAGGAAAGACTAGAAAATTCGCTACGTCCCAAAACGTTAAAGGAATACATTGGACAAGATAAGGTAAAAGAAAATTTAAAAGTATACATAGAGGCTGCTAAAAAAAGAGGGGAGCCTCTTGACCATGTTTTACTATATGGACCTCCGGGGTTAGGAAAAACAACCCTTTCCAATATTATTTCCAACGAAATGAATTCCAATATTAAAATTACTTCAGGACCAGCCATTGAAAAACCAGGTGATTTAGCAGCACTCCTTACCAATCTTTCAGAATTTGATGTATTATTTATTGATGAAATTCACCGTCTTAATAAAAGTGTAGAAGAAATTTTATACCCAGCCTTAGAAGATTTTACCTTAGATATTATTATTGGAAAAGGGCCAAGTGCTAGGTCAATCCGCCTAGATTTACCAAAATTTACACTCATTGGGGCAACCACAAAAGCAGGTTCTCTAACCACTCCACTTCGTGACCGTTTTGGTATTGTAAGTAGGCTAGAACTATATACACCAGACCAATTAAATGAAATTGTAAAAAGGTCAGCCACTATTTTAGGAGTTACCATTGACGAAACAGCATCTTTTGAAATCGCAAAACGTTCTCGTGGAACACCAAGAATTGCAAACCGTATTTTAAAAAGAGTACGTGATTATGCCTCTGTATTAGGAGACGGAGCCATTACCTTAGAAATTGCAAAAATTGCATTAAACAAGTTAGAAATTGATGCTTTAGGATTAGATGAAACCGACCGTAAAATGCTAGAAACCATTATTACCAAATACAAAGGAGGACCGGTGGGGTTAGAAACACTTGCAGCAACTATTGGAGAAGAAGTAGAAACCATTGAAGATGTATATGAACCATATTTAATGCAAATTGGCTTTTTATCTCGTACACCAAGAGGAAGAATTGCAATGCCAGATGCCTTTAAGCATTTAGGAATTGCTTACGAAGCGTAAGCCTAATACGAAAGAAAAAGAAATGTGGTAATAGGTTTATAGGTAAAACCTTTAGGAAAAACCTAAATTGTGTTATACAAGGAATCATATAAAAATGGAAAAAAACAAAGTATTAGTTGTGATACCTGCTTATAATGAAGAAGAAAACATACAAACCGTAGTAAACGAGGTACGTAAAACCAATCCTATGGTAGATATTGTGGTCATTAATGACGGCTCAAAAGACGAAACATTACAAAAAGCAAAGTTGACAAAAGCAAAAATAATTGATTTGCCAAATAACTTAGGTATTGGTGGAGCTGTGCAAACGGGTATGTTATATGCTAGCAAGAACGACTATGACATTGCCATTCAATTAGACGCAGATGGACAACACAACCCCATATATATAAGTCAAATGGTACAGAAAATAGAAGAAGGATATGATATGGTAATAGGTTCTCGTTTCGTACAAAAAACAGGCTACAAACAGACCTTTTTCCGTATGTTAGGAATTAATATCACATCTTTACTAATTAAGCAAATTACAGGAGTAAAAATACATGATACTACCTCTGGTTTTCGAGCAGTAAATAAAGAAGTCATAAAAGAATTTGCCAAACGTTACCCATACGATTACCCAGAACCAGAAACCAATATGAAAATGATTTTAAAAAAGAAAAAAATTTTAGAAATGCCAGTAGAAATGCGAAAAAGAATAGCAGGAAAATCATTCATTACACCAGTAAAATCGGTAAAATATATGGTAAAAGTAACATTATCACTATTAATGGCAAAACTAAAACTAAAAGAATATTAACTTGCTTATTGCATAAAAACTACGAAGCATTACAAGAAAGCCCCTTTAACAAGGGGGCTGTCGCGGAGCGACTGGGGGTTCTTACAAGCAAATTGTGAAAAACAAAGAAAGAAGGTAAAAAATGATTTATTATTTGGCAATGGCATTTTCGGTTGTATTCTTACTATTTATTTTAAATTTAGTAAAGAAAAATAAATTAGATGAAAAATACTCCATTGTATGGATTATCTTTTCATTAGGAATTTTAGTCATATCTATTTTTCATGATTGGGTAATGGGAATTGCACTAAAACTTGGAGTATATTATCCACCTATTTTACTATTGCTATTTGCTATTATGATAGAGGGAATTTATATTGTTCATATTACTATTACAATAACAAAGCAAAACAAAATGATAATAAAACTCACACAAGAATTAGCCATTTTAAAAGAAAAAGTAGAAGAAACGGATGAAGAAGATGATAAAAGATAAGAAACTTGCCAAGAATTTCATATGGAATACGATAGGGAGCACCTTAGCCTCTTTTAGTTCGGTATTCTTGTTAATTATGATTACAAGAATGAATGGAATAGAAGAAGCAGGAGTTTTTACCATTACCTTTGCAACTGCCAGTATCTTCTATATTATTGCTGTTTATTCAGGGAGAAATTGTCAAATAACTGATATAAAAGGAGAAATTACAAACAAAGAATATATTGTAAGTAGGATAATTACTTGTTTGATTATGGCAATACTTGTTTTTTTCTATGTGATTATAAAAGATTATGATACACATAAAAAGGCAGTATTAATCTTTTTGTGTATATGGAAAGGACTTGAAGCCTTTAATGATGTGTTATATGGAACCATGCAAAAAAATGGAGAGTTATATAAAGTAGGGATTTCCTTAATATTAAGAACAATGCTAGGAATGGTTTCATTTTTTATTGTAAATAAGCTAACACACAATCTAGTTTATGCTACCATAGCATTATGCATATCTTCCATTATTACCATAATAGGCTATGATTTTTTGCAAATTAGAAAAATTTTACTACCACAAGAAAGAATAGAAAAAAAGCATATTATGCATATTTACCAAAAAGAGTTTTTCTTATTTATAAATGCATTTTTTACCATGTATATATTAAATGCATCGAAATATGCCATAGAAAATTATTTAACAGAAGACATACAAGCTGTTTTTGGTATTATTTTAATGCCAGCAAGTATTTTGCCACTATTTGCACAATTTATTGTGGCACCACTGATTAATCAATTAACGGATTTATATAAAGATGGAAATATTAAACAAATGAAACACATAAAAAGAAAATCGATATCTTTTATTATTGGTTTTGGTATGGTTGCAATTATTTTAGGATATACCATTGGAATACCAGTATTGAATTTTATTTATAATGTGGATTTAACACCATATCGCCTAGATTTAGCAATATTACTATTTGCCTATATTTTCTATGCAATGGGATATGTAGAAACCATTCTATTAACCATTTACCGAAAAATGAAAGAGCAGTTTTTTGTATATGTAGTTAGTTCCCTTATGATTTTTGCATTATCCTATGGTCTTATAAATAAAATAGGAGTAAGAGGAGCAAGCCTTGCTTGTGCCATAACCATGATAACCTATTGTGCATTGCTTACCATTATTAGTCATTACCAAACAAAAAAAAACCAAAAGATAAGGAGAAGAAAAAATGTCAATATTGTATAGCATTTCTGTAATTTTATTGTTTATCACAATGATATTAGTAAAAAAATCAGAAAAGAAATTAGACATAGTTGTAACACTTGTACTAGGCATAGCACTATTACTTTGTTACAATACATTTGTGTGCTATATATTTACCATGTGCCATATTCCAATTCATCTGGGTAGTTTAAGTATCATCAATAGCATTATAATAATAGGTTTCGTTCGGAAAAATGCTACATGAAAAACAAATACAGGCATATCAGATAAAACTAAAAGATATCGTTGTAATTGCTTGTATGCTTATCCTTATATGGCTTATTGTGTGCTTACAATATGGTATTCCATTAAACATAAAATACATTATGACTGATGCAGCAGCACATTTTGATGCAGCAGAAGAATTTTACCACAAAGAAGCTTTATTATTAAAAGACGGGAAATACATGATGCCAGGCGCTTATAGTAATAGTGGCATTTTGTTTAAGGTATTGGCACCGTGGATTGGAGAAATGAACTTGTACAATGTGTTTATTTGCTTCGATATTGGTATTCTTCTTTTAAATGGAATGCTAATGTATTGCATTTTAAAAACAAAAGCGAAAACAAAACAAAACGCTATTTTAGCAGGTATTGTATCTATGATATATTTACTTGGCTATCCATTAAATAGTATGCTATTTGGATATAGTTATTTAAGCGTAGGAATTGCTATCATTACAGCCATTGTTCTTGTTATGCAATCATGGGAAGAGGAAACCATACCAGAATGGATAAAAATAACAGTATTATCACTATTATGCACACAAGTATTTTTTTCCTATTACTTATTTGTTCCAGCAGTATATGGAGCATTAGGACTTTATTACATTTTGTATTTTTGGAAAAAACACAAAATGTTATGGAATAAAGATATGTTAAAGTATGGTATAATGACATTAGTAATACCAATGTTTATAGGACTTAGCTATCATATTTTCCCACAAATGGTTTCTTTTGTACCAACACAGCTTGTGAATGGAATGAAGGATGAAGGTTACATTTATCGTAATATGATTACCAATATGCTATTGTTATTACCATTTGCTATCTATTATTTATACAGACATGAAAAAGAAAAGAAAACCAGTTTTATTACCCTATTTGCTATTATTTTTATAAACTACGCAGTAATAGTATATTTTGCCATGACCAAAGGTATCATTTCTACGTACTTTTTTTACAAACTACATTTCATCCTATGGCTTATATTATGGATATTGTTTTATAAAGGTGCTGTGGCATTAGAAGAAAATAGAAAAAGCGGAAACAAAATCGTTATCTTATACATGTCAATATATGTCATTTTATTAATGATTTCCCTTTTTACAAGCAATGTAAAAATAAACAAAAGTAGTGATACAAACGAAAAAATAACCGATGTTATGGACATTTATGGAATTAACAAAACTTTAATATTCCGAACTGGAATTGATTTTTACACTGATGAAATTGAAGTATTAAAACAAGTAAAAGAACATGACATTTCCTTACAAGATAACAATACACTAATTCTTGCTAACCAAAGACAAGAATTCTGGATTTGGGCCATTCTAAAATATAAGTTTAAAGAAAACTTATATTACGCGACTACTAAGCAAGATGTCGAAAAATGGAACAACAAAACTTACGAATACCTAATCTATTTTAAAGATAGTTACCCATATAAACAATTAAAACCAATACTAGACCTACAAGAAAAAGAAATCATTTTCGAAAACGAAAAAGGAGCAATCATTAAAAATAGATAGTAAATCCCACAAACTACAAAGACAGACCCAATAAAGGCCCCTTTACTTAAGGGGCTGTCGCCGGAGGCCCCTTAAGGGTTCTTAATCTAAAAGTGAATGGACAAAAGTTTAAAATCTTAAAAAAGGAGAAAAAATGATTCCAAAGGTAAATGTATTAATCTCTACTTACAATGGAGAAAAATATCTAAAAGAACAATTAGATAGTATTTTTAAACAAACTTATCTTAACATCGATATTTATGTAAGAGATGATGGGTCAAAAGATGGCACTATTTTGATATTAAAAGAATATGAAAAAGAAGGAAAAATACATTTTCTACAAGGGGAAAATGTAGGATTTATTCATAGCTTTTTTACATTATTAAAGAACTGTGGTAAGGCGGATTACTATGCATTTTGCGACCAAGATGATGTGTGGTTAGAAGATAAAATAAAAAGAGCAGTCACCATGTTAGAGGAAAACAAAGAGGAAAGTATTCCTATTTTGTATTACTCAAATTATGATTTTTATGATACCAACATGACCTTCCAATCTCATGCAATAAACAAAAAAAAGCCATCTTTTCTAAATTGCTTAGTGGAATGCATTAATCTTGGGATGACTACTGTAATTAACGAAAACGCGAGAAACATAGCAATAAAGAATCTTCCGTCTTTCTGTGAAGGACATGATTGGTGGTTATATATGATTTGTGAAGGGATGGGGAAAGTGCTATATGATGAGACAATAACAGCAAAACATCGTTTACATGAAAGTAATACGAGTGAATGTGGAAAAAATTTTATTTCCTTACAAATTCATCGAATAAAGAATTTATTTAAGGAAAATTATTTTAAAACAATCCATAAACAGATACAAGAATATGCGAAATATTTTTTAGCGGATTTATCTAAAGAAAATCAGAAGATGTTAAAACTCTTTAATATAGAGAAATTTCGTTACCAAAATCAACTAAAAAAGCTGTGTTATCCAAAACGATATAGGCAGGTCTGGACGGATGAAATAATGATAAGATTTATGTTTTTAATAGGAGCGATATAAATGAAAACAATTGCCATTTTTCAAGGATACTTTTTTCCTCATGTAGGAGGGATTGAACGTTATACCTATAATTTAGCAAAAGAATTTAAGAAAAAAGGATATCATACAATATTGATTACAACGAAATATAAGCCAGATTTATTAGAACATGAAACCTTAGATTATATTGAGATTTTCCGATTGCCAATTTATGCAATCTTTTCTTCTAGATATCCTATTATAAAGAAAAATAAGAAATTTCGAGAAATTCTTCATAAATTAGAGAAGAAAAATATTGATTCGATTATGTTAAATACGAGGTTTCAACTAACTTCACTAGTAGGAGCAAAGTTTGCAAAAAAGCATAACATTCCATGTTGTATCCTAGAACATGGGACAAGCCATTTTACGGTATATAACCCCATATTAGACTTTTTTGGTCATATTTATGAACATCTTTTGACCAATAAAATGAAAACATTAGTAAGTGATTTTTATGGCGTTTCGAAAGCTTGTTGTGAATGGTTAACCCATTACCATATTCAAGCCAAAGGTGTTTTTTATAATGCTATTGATATAAAAGAAGAGGAATTTTATGTAACGAATTTTAAAGAAGATGTAGATAATGGCATTTTGGATAAAAAGGAATATAATTCTAAAATTACCATTTTATTTGCCGGAAGATTACTCCAAGACAAAGGGATATTGCTGTTACTAGAAGCATATGCCATTCTAAAAAAGAAATATGCTAACATTGAATTAAAAATAGCTGGAGAGGGACCACTAGAAGAAGAAATACGTAAACAAAAAGAGGTCATTTTATTAGGAAAATTGGAACATGAAGACATGATGAAATGTTACAAAAAAGCAGATATTTTCATTAACCCTTCTTATAGTGAAGGAATGCCAACCGCCATATTAGAAGCAGGGCTTATGAAATGTGCAGTAGTTGCAACACCAGTAGGCGGAACCAAAGAAATTATTAGTGATAACAAGAATGGATTGTTTTGCGATACTAACGTAAAATCTATTGTAGAAACACTAGAAAAAGTAATAATTAATAAAGAATTAAGAGAAAAATTAGCAAATAATCTCAATAAAAGAGTAAAAGAAACATTTTCATGGAAAAAAACAGCAAACGAGGTTTTAGAAACAATTCAGTATAAAGAATAAATAAGTAAAAATAATAACTATGAATGGGCAATAATTTCTTAAGAACCCCCGTCGCTCCGCGACAGCCCCCTTAAGTAAAGGGGCCTTCCAGTAAAACCTTCGAAGTTTGTATGCAATACGCAAGTACAAAATGATAAAAAAATATAAAAAAACTCTATCATCTTTCACAGCATAAAACAAGAAAGGAAAAAAATATGTCAATTATCTATATAATTTCAGTGATAGTGTTGTTTATTATGACAATACTGGTTAAAAAAAGCGAAAAACAAATTGATGCCATAAAAACGATTTTTGTTAGTATTATGCTATACTTATGCTATAATACACTTATCTGCTATGTATTTACTTACATTAACATTCCCATTTGTTTAGAAAGCTTAAGTTTTGTCAATGTATTTGTTAGCGCATGCTTGGTTTGGAAAACTAAGAAAAATGGCATTCAAAAATATCAATGGGATAAAAGGGATATTGTAGTAATAATAGGAATTTGTGCCTTGGTATTAGTACTATCTACAATCGATTTTGGTATTCCCTTTAATATAAAATACTTAACCACTGATGCCTCTGTTCATTATGGAGTAACGTATCGTTTTTATGAGGAAGATACCCTACTATTAAAGGCAGAAAAAGACAAAACAGAAATGATGCCAGGGGCTTATAGTAATGTAGGGATATGGTTTAAAGTGCTAGAGCCATTTGTAGGAGAAATGAATTTATACAAAATATTTATTGCATTTGATATATTCATGTTGGCAATGTCTGGAATATTGTTGTATGTGGCAATAAAGCAATATGCGAAAAATCATTTTACCTATCTTCTTGCCATTATTGTAGCAATTTTGTATTTGCTAGGGTATCCGTTTAATAATATGCTATTTGGCTATTTCTATTTACCATTAGGGGTACTAATCATTAGTACGATACTGATTGTGATGGAAAGTTTTGAGCAAGAAACACTTAAAAATATTCCACAAATGATGATACTATTTTTACTTTGCCTAGAATTATTTTTAACCTATTATTTATTTGTACCAGCAATTTATGGAGCCATTTTTTTATTTTACATACTGTATTTTTATAAAAAACATGGCAAAATAGTGAATAAAGAAATGATTATATATACAATAATCACATTAGTAATTCCGTGCATTTGTGGGTTTTTGTATACGATTTTACCAAGTTTCCAAAATGCAAATTCCATAAAAGCAACCAATCAAATTACATTAGAAGGATACATTTATCGTAATCTATTCTCAAATTTACTATTATTTATTCCATTTTTTGTATATTACTTAAAACAACAATCAAAGATAAATTTTCACACAATATTAACATGGGTTTTGGTTATTTATATGTGTATATTATATTTAGGAACTCGTAAAGGGCTTGTTTCTACATATTATTTTTATAAAACCTATTTTGTTATGTGGCTAGTTATATTGTACGGGTTTTATCGAGGAATGGTATACACGATAGAACATACAAAATATGGGAAATGGATAACAGGCTTGTATGTCACACTATATTTTCTTATTATGATATTCATGTTAAGCCATACTACTGTTAATATTAATAAAAGTACTGATACTCATGAGAAAATAACTGACGTTATGGATATTTTTGGGCTTAATAAAACAATATTGTTAAATATAGGAGTTGATTATACACCACAAGAATTAGAAATTTTAAACTATGTAAAACAAAATAAATTACCATTACAAGATAATAATACATTAATCATTGGTAACCAAAGACAAGAATATTGGTTTTATGCTATGTTAAAATATCGTTTCAAAGAAAATTTAGATTATGCTACTACAATGACTCATATCAATAAGTGGAATAATAGCACATATGAATACCTAATCTATTTTAACCGTAGCAATTATTATCAGCAATATAGTGATATACTAAACTTAGAAAATACAGAAGTAATATTCGAAAATGAAACAGGAGCTATTGTGAAGCATAAACAATAAAAAAGAAAACACAAAATAAGTTTATATAAGGAAAAAGAAGGGAAAGATAAAAATGAAATTACTGATGCATACCTGTTGTGCTCCATGTAGTGTGTATTGTATCGATACTTTGCGAAAAGAACAAGTAGAACCAACTTTATATTGGTATAACCCGAACATACACCCATACACTGAATACAAGCAAAGAAGAGACTGCCTAAAAGAATATTCTACCCAAATTGGCATAGACGCTATTTTTGAAGAAGACTACGGTCTACAAGAATTTTGTAAAAACGTAATAGGGGACCTAAAAAATCGTTGCCAAAACTATTGCTACCAAATTCGTTTAGAACAAACTGCCAAATATGCAAAAGAACATGGCTACGACACCTTCACCACAACCCTTCTTGTAAGCCCATACCAAAACCATGAAGCAATAAAACAAATAGGAGAAAATTTAGGGGGACAATATGGACTAAATTTCCTATACCGCGATTTTCGAGTAGGTTTCAAAGAAGGACAAACAAAAGCACGAGAAATAGGGCTATATATGCAAAAATACTGTGGGTGTATCTTTTCTGAGGAGGACAGATACGGTAAGCAAATTGAAAAAGACAAGAGAAAATATACAATAAAGTAAAGAAATTGATTTGCAGTATTTTACTAGAAATATTGACAAGGTAGATAGAATGTTATAAAATGCAAACATGATTTCGTAACAATAAAGGGAATTTATAAATGGAAATATAGGTAGTAAGAATAAAAAGGAAGTGTTCTTATGAAAGAAAATGAAATTATAATGTATACAACGGATGATGGACAAGTTAAAATAGAAGTCAGACTTGAAGATGAAAATGTCTGGCTTACACAAAATGCAATGGCAGAATTATTTGATACAACGAAACAAAATGTAAGTCTACATATAAAAAACATTTTTGCACAAAAGGAATTGAGTGAAAATTCAGTTGTCAAGGAAAACTTGACAACTGCTTCAGATGGTAAAATTTATAAAACGAAATTCTATAATTTAGATTTAATAATAGCAGTGGGATATAGAGTAAAATCAATTCGCGGTACTCAGTTTAGGATATGGGCAAACAAACTTATAAAAGAATATCTAATTAAAGGATATAATTTAAATGTGGATAGGTTTAAAAATAATGGCGGTGGAGTATATTTTGAAGAAGTACTAGAAAAAATTAGAGATATTCGTTCATCAGAAAAGGTATTTTGGCGAAAAGTATTAGATATCTATGCTACAAGTGTTGATTATGATGCAAGAGATGAAAAAACAAAAGAATTTTTTAAAACTGTTCAAAACAAGATGCATTACGCAGTTCATGGAAATACAGCAGCAGAAGTAATTTTTAACAGGGTAGATAGTGAAAAAGAATTAGATTTATTAAATAGAATGGTATCTGCATATTTAGATGTAGCAGAAATTAATGCTCTAAATATGCACCCAATGACTATGAAAGACTGGATAAAAGAACTAGACGGATTTTTAACAATGACACATAAAGATATTTTGAACGGAGCAGGAACAATATCACATGAAAAAGCATTAGAAAAAGCATATCAAGAATATGACAAATATATGGAGTCACACTTAACGCAAGCTGAAAAAGATTATTTAGAAATTATGGGAGAGGATATTAAAAAATTAAAATAATTTGTGGTCTTAATGAGTTATTGTAAAGTAAGAACGATATAAAAAGCAGATTGAAAAAGTCAAAGAAAACAAATAGGATGTGAGGTAAATGGATAACAAGAAAATGTTTCCGAATGAAGTAATATTAGAAAAATGTTTACCAAGTTATTTAGAAAGGGATTTACAAAATTTGAAAAATGGTATAAAAAATAAAGTGAGTTATTTGGATTGCTTAATTAATGAATTACAAGGCTCGATTAATTCAGCTTGGGTAGATGGAGATATAACAGAAGAGCAGTGTGATTATTTATATAAAAAATATATTAGAATGGAGAAATAAAAAGGAAGGATAATGTTTATGGCAAGAATATTGTTAATTGATGGAAATAGCATATTAAACCGTGCTTTTTATGGCATTATGGGAAGTAAAATGTTAATGACAGAGGATGGTACTTATACCAATGCGGTATATGGATTTTTAAGTATCTTGTTTAAAGTACAAGAAGAATTAAAACCAGAATACTTGGTAGTTGCCTTTGATAAAAAAGGTCCAACCAAGCGTCATGAAATGTATAAAGAATACAAGGCAAATAGAAAAGGTATGCCAGAAGAATTGGCCATGCAAATGCCGATGATAAAAGATGTATTACAAGCCATGAATATTAAAATCATTGAAAAAGAGGGTTATGAAGGAGATGACATTATCCGGAACCCTATCTCGTTTTGGTGAAAAAAATGGCTTAGAGGTTACCATTCTTTCCGGAGACCGCGATAATTTTCAGCTTGCTACCGATAAAGTTACTATTGAAATTCCACGAACCAAAGCAGGAAAAACCGAAACGGATTATTATGATAGAAACAAAGTAATCGAAGAATATGGAGTAGAACCATGGCAGTTAATTCAAGTAAAAGGACTCATGGGAGATACCTCAGATAACATTCCCGGAGTACCAGGAGTAGGTGAAAAAACGGCATTAACACTAATTAAAGAATATATGGATATTGATAAATTATATGAAAAATTAGAACAAGGAACCGATACGATTAAAGGAAAACTAAGGGAAAAATTAGTAGAAAACAAAGACTTAGCCTTTCTTTCAAGAGAATTAGGAAGAATTAACATCGATTCTCCTATTGAGGAGAATTTAGAGGAAATGAAGCTAAGCGAATGGGACAAAAAGAAAGTATTAGAATTATTTAAAAAATATCGTTTTAACCGCTATATTGAACGCTTTTCGCTACAAGGAGAAGGAAGAAACGAGGAAACAATCAAAACAGATTTTACGAAAAAAGAAATTCAAACAGAAAGTGAATTGCAAGAATTCATTAAACTTTTAGAGAAACAAGAAAAATTGATTTATTCTTTTGTAGTAAAGGATAATTCCGAACAGACGGGGTATATTATTCCAAAAGAACTAATCAGTATCAGTATCTATTTAGAAAATACCGTATATTACTATTCTTTTGAAACAAAACAGCAAGAATTTGTAAAAAACTTTAAAGAATTATTTGAGAATAAAGCATTAGTGGGTTATGAACTTGCAAGAGATTATATTTTATTAAAACAAATCGGAATCACTCCAAAAAACATTGTTTTTGATGTAAAAATTGCCGCCTATTTACTAAATCCAGTTGCTTCGAAATATCCACTAGAGGCTTTAAGTGCAACTTATCTTGGAATTGACATTTTGGAGATTTTACAACAAAATGGAGTAAAAGAGGAAAAGCAACAATTAAACTTATTTGAAATGAATAAGCCACCAAAAGAAGATAAACAAAAACAGGAAGGTATGCTATATGCCTATGTCATTTCTAAATTAGAACCAGTATTAACCGAAAAGTTGCAAAAGGAAAATGCACTTTCTTTGTTTTCTGAAATTGAAATGCCACTAGTAAGCGTATTAGCAGATATGCAATTTGTTGGAATGAGAGTAGAAAAAGAGGAGTTAATTTCCTATGGCAACCAATTAAAAGAACAATTAGAAACCTTAACCAAAGAAATTCATACCTTGGCTGGGGAAGAATTTAATATTAATTCTCCAAAGCAATTAGGAGAAGTGCTATTTGAAAAACTAAAATTACCTTATGCCAAGAAAACCAAAAGTGGTTATTCTACAGATGTAGATGCATTAGAAAAAATAAAAGAAGAACACCCAGTGGTAGAAAAAATCTTAGAATATCGTGCCATGGCAAAACTAAACTCTACCTATGTAGAAGGACTATTGCTTTATATTAATAAAGAAGACCAAAAAATTCATTCCTACTTCCACCAAACCGTAACCGCAACCGGAAGAATTAGCTCTACCGAACCGAACCTACAAAACATTCCGACAAGGGTAGAGGCGGGAAAGAAAATAAGAAAAGCATTTAAACCAAGCAAAGGACACGTTTTTTTAGATGCTGATTATTCACAAATTGAGTTACGAGTGCTTGCCCATATTTCAGAAGATGAACATATGATACAAGCCTTTCAAAACGATGAAGATATTCATAAACAAGCAGCCTCAAAGGTATTAAACATCCCAATTGAAGAAGTTACTCATGAGCAAAGGTCAAGTGCCAAAGCTGTCAATTTTGGTATTGTTTATGGAATTAGCGATTTTGGGTTAGCAGGACAGTTAGGCATCTCTAGGAAACAAGCAAAAGAATATATTGAACAATATTTAGAAAAATATAGCGGAATTCAAAAATTTATGGAGAACATAGTAGAAGAGGCAAAAGAAAAAGGATATGTAGAAACCCTATTTCATAGAAGAAGACAAATTCCAGAACTAAAATCCTCAAACTACATGGTAAGGCAATTTGGTGCAAGAGCAGCCATGAACACACCGATACAAGGAACAGCAGCAGACATCATGAAAATTGCCATGATAGAAGTGCATAAAAGATTAGAAAAAGAAGGTCTACAATCAAAACTTGTTTTACAAGTACACGATGAGTTAATCATCGATACCAAAATAGAAGAAAAAGAACAAGTAAAAGAAATTCTAAAAACCTCCATGGAAAATGCAATTAAACTTCGTATTCCACTAAAAGTAGAATTATCCGAAGCAAACGACTGGTATGAGGCAAAGTAGAGAACCCCCAGTCGCCTATCGGCGACAGCCCCCTTAGGTAAAGGGGCCTTTACTCGATTTAAAAGAAGGGAGAGGTAACCTTGCATAAAAAGGCAAAAAAGATAACAATCATTGTTGCAATTGTAATTATAATACTTATTTTGTTATTTGGTGTTTTCAAAGTACACACCACCATATTAACAAAAATCTATCCAACAAAATATTCAGACTATGTTTATAAGTACGCCGAAGAATACGACATAGACCCACTTTTAATTTTTGCAATCATCAAAGCAGAAAGCAACTTTAAACCAAATGTCGTCTCCTCAAGCGAAGCCATAGGCCTTATGCAATTAATGGATGCTACCGCAGAAGAACTAGCAAGAAAACTAGATATTCCATTTACCAAAAAAGCCTCTCTATACGACCCAGAACTAAACATCAAACTAGGCACAAAATATTTCTCCGATTTACTAAAAGAATACAACCAAAACACCCTACTCGCCCTAACCGCCTACAACGCAGGAAAAGGAAACCTAAAACGCTGGATAGAACAAGGCACCCTAAAAGAAGACGGAAGCAACATCGAAAATATTCCTTACAAGGAAACGAATAATTATGTAAGGAAGATTGTGAGAGATTATAAGATATATCAGAGATTATATAAATAAAAATAGGTGAAATGGCATATACAAAAAAAGATATGTCATTTTTCTTTACAACTTATTTTTGTTGCGGTATAATAACAAAAAACAAAGGAGGTTTTGTAGATGGCAGTATTAGTGACAGGTGGGGCAGGTTTTATTGGGAGCCATACCGCAGTGGAATTACTAAGTGAGGGAAAGGAAATAGTGATTCTTGATAATTTTTCGAATAGTAAGCCTGAGGTATTAGAGGCAATTCGTAAGATTACGGGGAAAGATTTTAAATTTTACGAAATGGATTATTTGGATAGAGAAAAGTTAGAGAAGGTATTTGAAGAAAATGATATAGAATCGGTTTTAAATTTTGTAGGGTTTAAAGCAGTGGGAGAGTCGGTAGCAAAACCAATTGAATATTATACTAACAATATTTCTGGAGCACTTGTTTTATTAGATGCCATGAGAAAATATGGAGTAAAAACATTTGTGTTTAGTTCATCTGCAACGGTATATGGTGACCCAGAAACCATTCCAATTACCGAAGATTGCAAAACAGGAGGAACCACAAACCCATATGGAACATCAAAACTATATATTGAACAAATTTTAAAAGATATATACCTATCAGACCCAAGTTGGAATATTTGTATTTTAAGATACTTTAACCCAGTGGGAGCCCATGAAAGTGGATTAATCGGAGAAGAACCACAAGGAATACCCAATAACCTAATGCCATATGTGGCAAGAGTAGCCTTAGGAACCCTAACAGAATTGTCCGTATTTGGAAATGACTACAATACAAAAGACCGGAACTGGTGTAAGAGACTATATTCATGTGGTAGACTTAGCAAAAGGACACATTAAAGCACTACAAAAACTAGAAAAAGAGAAAAAAGGCTTATTTATCTATAACCTAGGAACTGGAAATGGTTATAGTGTGCTAGACATGGTAAACGCATTTGAAAAAGCAACCGGAAAACCAGTACCTTATAAAATTGTACCAAGAAGAGTAGGAGACATTGCAACCTGCTACGCAGACCCCAAAAAAGCAAAAGAAGAATTAGGATGGGTGGCAACTCGTGGCATAGATGAAATGTGCAAGGATAGTTGGAACTATATTAATCATAAATAAGAAATTGGCAATATTTATAGAAAAACAAGAAATTATTAGAAAAAAATGGAAAAAGACTTGACAAAACAAACAAAATGTAATATAAAAATACTGACATAGGAAAAATGTATGTCAGTATTTTCATTTTTATCAAAAAATGTCAAAAGCTTTTAATCAAATTTAATTTGATCGTAAAAATATCCACAAATTTTTATTAAAAAATTCTATAATACCTTAGAAAATATCCAAGTATATTATAATTATTAAGAGGAATAAAAATATTTTAAGAAATTTAGGTAAAGGTGATAAAAGACTACAATGTTAATAAGTAGAATGTATCATGAAAATGTCATAATTGTTAAATTTTGAGTAACTTAAAAATTATTATACAAGAAACGAAGAGATTAAAAAAATTTTTAGAAAATAGAGATAGGAGGAAGAGAAAATGAAAAAAGGAAAAAAAGTGGTAGTTCTAATTTTATTAATAGTTACAATTCTAATGATAGGACAAATGGGAAAATCTACAAAAGAAAATAAGACAAATGAAATACAAATAGGGGATTATGTGGCATATGATCCAACTTTCGGGGTGGCAGATCAGAGTAAATTAACCTATGCTTCACCAGTAGGAACAGGACTATATCATGGAAACGGTGATAAGTATATAGAAGAGAAACAAACTTTTACAGCAAATAACAATATAAAATGGAGAATATTCAATAAGGATGAAGAAACAGGAGAAATTATGCTTATTAGCGAAACACCAATACAAATGGATAATAAAGGTGACTTTTCAATGTATGGGGCAATTGGATATTTATATGCCGAGCAAGAATTAAATGAAATTTGTAAAATATATGGATACGGAAAAGGAGCTAATATAGAGAAAGTATTCCAATATAAAATAGGAGATATGATTGAAGGGGAAAGAATAAGTGAAATGCAAGGAAGTGGAGCAAGAAGTATAACAGTAGAAGATATTAATAAAGTAACAAAATTTAATCCAAATGTATTTGCTTTTGAAAATGCAAATTTAGCATACAAATATGGAGATTCCTATACACATAGCATATACTATCCAACAATGAAAACAAAAACAGGGAAATCAGAGGAAGCAAAAGAAAGAAAAGAGACCTTTACAGCATATCGATATGAAGCTTTAAAAGATACTGCAAATGCATCAAATCGTAAATATAAAGTACTTTTTGGAAATGGAGAAATGTGTTATTGGATAGCATCTAGGGGAATTGATATATATTCGGACGAAACGAATTTTGATGTGTTTATTGTAAATGATGGTACAGTAGATGTGAATAGCTTATGTAGTGCCAATTCTATAAAACTAAAGGAAGGAGGCGGTGAATTGCCTATACGCCCTATTGTTTATTTACAATCTAATATACACTTTACAAAAAGAGATGAAAATGGAGCATGGATTATAGATGAATAAAACCACAAAAATTTACATAAATTGACTTAAACGTAGATATCGTGGATATTAAATTATGAGCTGCCTCCATGGGGCTCTTTTTTTATTTTTCTAAAATTCACCAAAAATTCACAAAAAACTACCTTTTATTGGTTTACATATTTTTTGAAATTTGATATAATAGAAGATATGTGAAAAGGAGAGCGATATGGAGGAAACGATTGAAAAAGAAGAAAGAATAGAAAAAACGGAAGAAAAGCAAGTAAAGAAGAGATTTACCATTATGGGAATTACAATATGGCGATTACTTGCTTATTTTATTATTTATAGTGTAGTGGGATTTGTTTTAGAGACACTGTTTGGGTTAATTACAAAAGGGGTAATTGAAAGTAGAAAGAGCTTTTTGTATGGACCATTTTGCGGAATTTATGGGCTTGGAGCGGTTATTATGATTCCACTATTACAGTGTTTTAAGAAGAATAATTATACTTTGTTTTTTGGGGGATTTGTAATTGGCTCGATTGTGGAATATTTGATTAGCTTGCTAGGAGAGATTATTTTTCATATTAAATGGTGGGATTATTCGGATATGGCGTTTAATATAGAGGGAAGAATTTGTATCGCATTTTCTTTTTTCTGGGGAATACTTGCGATTTATTTAATGAGTCATTTTAATCCGATTGTGGACCGAGTGAGTGATAAGATGAAGGCGAAATTTTCGGTTAAATTTTTGAAGGTTGCTTGTGTTTGTGTGATTTTGTTTTTGTTTGTGGATTTTTTGGTTAGTAGTTTTGCTTTGAAGATGTTTTTTACGAGGATTGCCATGAAGCATAATATCGAACTTGCGACATATGATGAATATATCTTTGAGTGTGCTGAGTTATATAAGAATGAGGATATTAAGAATTTTACGATGAGGCATTTTTCGGATGAGAAGATGCTTAGGACTTTTCCGAATATTAAGCTTACGGGGAAGGATGGGAATGTGATTTGGGTTTGCGATATTTTGAAGGATATTCAGCCTTATTATGTTCGTTTGTTTACTCCGAAGCGTTTGCAATAAATTTGTACCAGAGGTAGAATAAACTTATATAAAGTAGGTAAGATTTAGAAAGGATGTTGAATTTTTATGATTTCTGGTTATAGTGTGAAAAAGCCATTTACGGTGTTTGTGGCGGTTATCTTGATTGTGTTACTTGGTGTAATTTCATTTACCAATATGACGACGGATTTATTGCCTAAGATGGATTTGCCATATGCGTTAATTATTACGACATATGTAGGAGCAAGTCCTGAGAAGGTGGAAACGGTTGTGACAAAGCCTATGGAACAATCGATGGCAACGGTTAGTAATGTAAAGAATATTTCTTCGGTTTCTTCGGAGAATTCTTCTATGGTTATTTTGGAATTTTCGAATGATGTGAATATGGATTCTGCTTTAATTGAACTAAATGGAAAGATTGATTTAATTAAGGCAAATTGGAACGATTCGAATATTGGAGCACCAATTGTTAGTAAGATTAATCCCAATATGTTGCCGGTTATGATTAGTGCAGTAGATGTTGGCGAAATGGATTTAGCAGAGATTAAGAATTTTGTAAACCAAAATATTTTGCCAGAATTAGAGAGAATTTCTGGAGTGGCATCGGTAAGTGCTACTGGAATTGTGGAAGAAAAATTGGAAATTAAGCTAAATCAAGCAAAAATTGATGAAGTGAATACAAAATTAACCGACTATGTGAATGCTACGTTATCGAAAACAGGTGGAGAATTAAATAGTGCGAAAGCACAACTTGCCAAAGGCAAAGAGGAACTTCAGAAACAATCCAACGAGCAAATGGGAAAATTGTTAGATGGGCTAAAGCAAATTCAAACAGGAATTTCTACCATTGCTTCTACAGAAAGTGAACTTGCTACCAAGGAAGAAGGGTTAAAATTTACGAAAACGACGTTAACCACTACTCTTCAAGGAATGGAGCAAGCACTTGTAAAATTAAATGACGAAAAAGCCCAGCTAGTAAAATTAGGAGAAGCAGTAACCGAAGAGCAAAAAGCAAGACTAGAGCTTTTAAACAATAGTATTACTAAAACAGAAAAGTTGAAAAATGAGACAACGGCAAAACTAAAAGAAGTAGAGGTGGGGCTTACACAGCTTACTGTTGGAAAAACAGAACTTGCCAAACAAAAAACAAGTTTACAACAAAAAGAAGTAGAATTAGAAAAAGCAAAGGCAACCTTAACCATTGAACTAAGTAAAGCGGCAAGTAAACTAGAACAAGGGGAGCAAGAATTAGAAAAAGGAATAAAAGAATTTGAGGTAGCACGTGACGAAGCCTTAAAAAGTGCTTCGATTGATGGAATTATTACACAAGAAATGGTTTCTAATATATTAATGGCAAATAATTTTTCCATGCCAGCAGGGTATATTGAAACCGAAGAAGATAAAATGCTAATTAAAGTAGGAGACAAATTTGAAAATTTAGAAGAAATCGAAAATATGACATTACTTTCCTTTGAAATAGAAGGACTGGAAAAGGTAACCTTAAAGGATTTAGCAGATATTGGCTATGCGGATAATTCGAGTGAAGTATATGCTAAAGTAAATGGAAATAACGCGATTATGCTAAGTTTTCAAAAACAAAGTACGGCATCAACCGCAGAAGTATGTAAAGAAATTGAACAAACCATGGAACAACTAGAACAAAAAAATGAAGGAGTCCGTTTTACAACTTTAATGAACCAAGGAATTTACATAGATTTAATTATTGGAACGGTATTAGAAAACTTATTTTATGGAGCAATTCTTGCGGTTATCATTTTATTACTCTTCCTAAAAGATTATAAGCCAACCATCATTATTGCATTATCCATTCCAATTAGTTTAACCTTTGCTATTGCACTTATGTACTTTACAGGGGTTACCATTAATATCATTTCTTTATCGGGATTAGCACTAGGAGTTGGAATGCTAGTGGATAATTCCATTGTTGTAATTGAAAATATTTATAGGTTGCGACAAGAAGGAAGTAGTGTAAAAGAAGCAAGCATTCAAGGAGCAGCAAGAGTGGCAGGAGCAATAGCTGCATCTACCTTAACAACGGTATGTGTATTTTTACCAATTGTGTTTGTAGAGGGAATTTCGAGACAACTATTTACGGATATGGGATTAACCATTGGCTATTCACTACTTGCTAGCTTAATTGTAGCACTTACCTTGGTACCAGCAATGGCATCCAAAATGTTTAAAAATACAAATCAAAGGGAAACAAAATTATTTGATAAATTTGTTGGGGCTTATGAAAAAACTCTAAAAGTAGCATTAAACCACAAAGCCATTGTTATTATATTTTGTGTGGTATTATTAATAACTAGTGCGATATTAGCAGGAAATATGGGAACTGCCTTTATTCCAGATGTAGAAGGAACACAAATGTCAATTACCATCACACCACCAAAAGAAGTAACTAAAAAAGAAGCACAAGATAAAACAAATGAAATAGTAGGAGTATTATTAGAAAACATTAAAGAAATTGATACAATAGGTGCTATTAATTCAAGTGCTATGGGAAGTATGTCACTATCTAATGGTACAGCAAATACGATGAATTTATATGCTATTTTAAAAGAAGATAAAAAAACATCAAATAAGGAAATTGAAAAAAGAATTTATGAATTAACGAAAGACTGTGGTTATGAAATTTCAGTAAGCACTTCTAATATGGATATGTCTTCTATGATGTCATCTGGTATTCAAATTGTAATAAAAGGAAAAGAAACAGAAGAATTACAAAAAATAGCAAAGGAAATCACCAGTATGATAGAACAAATCGATGGAATAGATAGTGTCGATTCTGGTGTTTCTGAAACACAAAAAGAGAAACATGTTGTGGTAAATAAGGATAAGGCAATGGAATATGGATTAACCGTAGCAGGAATTTACCAAACCATTGTAAGTGAGGTATCCAACCAAAAAGAAGCAACAGACGTTACCATTGAAAATAAAGATTATCCAGTTGTTGTGGTAAAACAAGAAGAAAAGAAAACAACGACCGATAATTTAGGGGCGATTAAACTATCGGGTAAGAAAAACAATGAAACCGTAGAAGTAGCGTTATCAGATGTGGCGAACATAGAAGAAACGGATGGATTATCGTCTATCCAGCATGATAAGCAAGAACGTTACGTTAGTGTAACAGCAACCGTAAAAACCGATAGTAATGTAGGATTAGTAGGAAGAGAAGTACAAAATAAATTAAAAGAATATACACCAAAAGAAGGATATACTGTGGAACTACAAGGAGAAAGTGAAACCATCAATCAATCCTTAAAAGATTTAGGACTTATGATTTTGCTAGCCATTGTATTTATTTACCTAATCATGGTAGCACAGTTCCAATCCCTAAAATCACCATTTATTGTTATGTTCACCATTCCACTAGCCTTCACAGGAGGATTATTAGCACTATGGATTTGTGGATGTGAAATAAGCTTAATTGCAATGCTAGGCTTTCTAATGCTAGCAGGTGTGGTTGTAAACAATGGAATTGTATTTATCGATTATGCTAATTATTTACGAAAAGAAAAAGGCTTACCTGTAAAAGAGGCACTAATACAAACTGGAAAAACCAGACTAAAACCAATTCTAATGACAGCCCTAACAACAATATTAGGACTATCCACCATGGCCCTAGGAATGGGTCAAGGTTCCGAAATGATACAACCATTAGGAATTGTAACTATAGGAGGACTTGTGTATTCTACCATGCTAACCCTATATCTTGTTCCAGCATTGTATATGATAATGAATAAGGATAAAAAGAAATCATAGAGATATGATTTCTTTTTTGACAAAACATGTTGAAAAATGCAAATGAAACATCGAATCCATACCAAGTCCAAAAGCAGAGCCTTTCAAATTTGGCTTGCTCAAATGGGAAAGGAATATGTAAGAGATAAAAAATAAGAGACGCGCATTGCACGTCTCTTATTTTTAGTCGGATATTTCATCCAGCCGAGTTCCAGGATACTGCAGTACAGGTGCCTTAGCACCTTTGGATTTTTCTACAATTTTCATACTGCTTCCTTCACCTGTCACCTTGTACACATTACATTTCCGGCGAGAAAGATTTTCCCGAATGTACAGCTTTATTTCGTCTGCTGTCTTTTCGGCACTTTCTGTCAGCCATTCAAACACCTTTTCCAGTTTTAAGATAGGAATATCTTGGCAGTAGAGTTCTATACTTGTCAAGTTATTTACCTTATCCTCGTCTTCTACATTCCGGATTGTGATGTTCCACATGTAGTAGCTGAATGAACCATCCCTCCACGGAATAGCATTTACAGCATAGTCATTGCTTGCTGCCATTGCTCCGTTGCGTGAATCGAATTGAATTTTCATTTTGTGCCCTCCTTTAACCTTACAAGGTTGATGATTTTCAAAAGATTATACCCTTATTATACTACTATTTACATAAAATTTCAATAATTGTTATGTATTCGGTTTAAAAGGTGTATCTTTTGACAAGACTTTTGTATAAATTTTCACAAAAAGTCTTGACAGGGCATATGATATGGTATATATTAATATATGAACATGTATGCATATGAAAGGAGAAAGGATGGAAGAGAAAGAGTATATCTGTGGCGAGAAATGCCCACATTATCAAACAATTCGCAAAGTAAAGCAAGAAGAACCAAATGAGGAAGAAATTGAAATGGTATCCAATATGTTTAAGCTATTTGCAGACAATACAAGGCTTCGTATTATTTGTAGTATTCTAAATACGGAATTATGCGTGTGCGATTTGTGTGAGTTACTGGATCTAAATCAATCAACCGTATCACATCAGTTGCAAATTTTGCGAAACGCAAAATTAGTAAAATATCGAAGAGAAGGAAAACAAATTTATTATCGTTTACAGGATGAACATATTGAACAAATTATTTCAACAAGTTTAGAACATATTAGAGAAGAGGAGGGAAGAATCAAATGAGTTGCCATCATTGTGAAAATCAACATCATCATGAACACGAACATCATAGCGAAAAAGAAGAAAAATTATCAAAATATTTATATGGAATTGCCATTTTTTGTTTTGTGTTATCTCTTATTCCCATTTTTGCACCCTATAAAATAGAGCTAATTGCATTAACCATTCTATTTTCTGGTTATGAAATGCTATTTCATGGAATCAAAAATATCTTTCGCCTAAATTTTGAAGAAGAAACTCTTATGACCATTGCGGTCATTGCAGCCTTTGCACTTGGTGAGTATCTAGAAAGCGGTTTGGTAATTTTATTATATCGCCTTGGTGAATTCCTAGAAGAACGAGCAAGCGAAAAATCCGAAGACAGTATAAAAGAAATTGTAAAAATTAAAGCCGATACAGCAAATCGTGTTATTAATAATACCATCGAAACCGTAGATGTAAAAGAAATTAAAGTAGGAGATACGATTTTAATAAAACCAGGAGAAAAAATCCCTGTGGATGGCATTATTTTATACGGAGAATCCAAAATTGATACATCTAGCCTTACAGGGGAGAGCACACCAATATATGTTACAAAAGAAAACGAGGTATTATCTGGTGGAATTAATTTAACAGGAGCAATTACCTGTAAAGTAATAAGAGATGTCGAACATTCGGCAGCTTCTCAAATTGTCGATTTAGTGTATGAAGCAACTAACAACAAAGGAAAAACAGAAAAATTTATGACAAAATTTTCAAAAATATATACTCCTATTGTTATTGTAATTGCAATTTTAATTGCGATTGTACCATTTGTATTTAAACTAGATACTAAGGAATGGATATTAAGAGCACTTATTTTCTTAGTCGCTTCGTGTCCATGTAGCTTAGTCATATCGGTTCCATTATCCTTTTTTACTGCACTTGGAAAAATATCCAAAAAAGGAATGATTGTAAAAGGAACAAAACATATTGAAAATCTTGCTAAAGCAAGTGTACTTGCCTTTGATAAAACAGGAACGTTAACCACAGGAAAAATGAAAATTGAACAAATGGAAGTATTTGGAGAATACACGAAAAAAGAGGTTCTTTCATATATGTATAGTTTAGAGTTACTTTCCAACCATCCCATTGGAACAGCAATTAAAGATTACCAAGATAACATGGAGGAAAAGAAAGTAGAAGACTATAAGGAAATAGCAGGACATGGACTATATGGAAAAATAGAACAAAAAGAGGTTCTTTTTGGAAATCATAAGCTATTAGAACAATATCAAATTATAACAGACAAAGCAATATCTGAAAATATGGTTGCAAATAGTACAGAAATAGAACAAGGCATGATTAGAAGTAATAAAGAAATACCCCAAAATGCAATTTGTTTGGTCGTAGAAAGAAAAATAGCAGGATATATTACCTTAACAGAAGAAATCCGAAATGAAAGCAAAGACCTAGTAAAAGATTTAAAAAATATTGGCATAAAGAAGACCATTATGCTAACAGGAGATAACGAAAAAAATGCAAAAAAAATAGGAAAAGAGCTAAATTTGGATGAAATAAAAGCCGCACTTTTACCACAAGATAAGTTAAAAGCAATTGAAGAACTAAAAAACAGAGGAGAAAAAGTAATTTTTGTAGGAGATGGCATTAATGATAGCCCAGTATTAGCAAGTAGCAATTTTGGAATTGCCATGGGAGCAGGCGCTAATATTGCAAGTATTACCGCAGATGGAATTCTTATTTCCAATAACTTAAGCACAATACCAAACATCATAAAAACCGCCAAACGTGCCATGACGGTAGTAAAAGCCAACATTATTTTTTCACTTATTGTAAAACTCATTGTACTAATACTAGGAGCTATAGGAATAGCCCCAATCTGGCTTGCAATTTTAGCAGACACAGGAGTTACGTTCTTAACTGTTATAAATGCTATACAAAATATCAAATAGAGTTTCTTCCATATTTTGCCAAAAAGATAATTGACTCATCGACTGTATTATTATTTTATAAAAAATGCGATGTGAATAATTCAAATTAGAAATCATTCACATCGTTGATGCCTTGTTATTTTTTTAGAAGATTTTTTATTCTTTGAAAAATATTAGCTGCAGTTTTACATTTATTTGATAATTCTGGACAATCATTTGGTGCAAAACATGAAAAATAAGGTTCAACAGTTCCAATAAATTTTTCTTCCGAATAATGTGAATGCGTGCAATAAACGCAAAAACGTGTTGTATCAACCCTTGTCTTTACATTATGCATTGTAGCCAAGTCTGGAATTTCTTCTTTTACATCTGCTTCAAATGTAATTACAGGATATTCTCCATGTTCTTCAACTATTTTTGCATAAAAACAATTTTTTCTTGTGGCAAAATCTGCACAAATTTTCCGTTCTTGATACATAACAGACACCTCCATTAAATTTTGCTTTTTCAAGTAACTATTTTTATTATATCATTTTTACTTTGAATTTTGCAATTTTTTGGCAACTTTAGTTTTTTATCAGTACAAGAATTAGAAGAAAAGGAGATAAGAAAACTGAAAAAGGAATGACAACGATTAATGACAAGAGCTTAAAATCCGTTACACATGTTTTGCACTTTCTTTTTCAAGATAAAGGCGAGAAAAAGTCGAAAATTTCTACAAAATAGAAAAAATCAACCATTTACTGATTGATTTTCATATCTCTCTGTTCTATAAAAAGTTCGAACAGATACGTCGTTGGAGCTACTGGGCAGAATCGAACTGCCGACCTACAGGTTACGAATCTGTTGCTCTACCAACTGAGCTACAGTAGCAT
>CAOKQZ010000013.1 GCA_948471055.1 uncultured Clostridium sp.
AAATAATCATAGCAAGTAATACAAAAAAAAGCGTCATCCGTATAGCTTAAATACACACGGTTAATCACAAATCTATGCCAGATTTAGAAGATGAAAAAGTAAAAACAGAAGTAATGAATTTACATACGGCTATATACCAAAAATTTGGCTATGAAATGAAATATATAAGACCACCCAAAGGAGAATTTAGTGAAAGAACACTTAGCATTACCAATAGCTTAGGATATGTAAATGTTATGTGGAGTTTAGCATATGACGATTGGGATGAAAATAAGCAGGGAAGAGAAGAATATGCAAAAAAGAAAATATTAGATAACATTCATCCAGGAGCTGTTATTTTACTACATGGAAATTCCACAGATAATACCAATATATTAGATAGTATAATTAAAGAAGTAAAAAATATGGGGTATGAGTTTAAATCGTTAGATGAGTTTGTAAGGTAAATGATGAAAAAAGAGTTGTCACACAAATGTCATATAAAATTTCTTGACAAGAATCAATATGTTAATATAAACTAGAATCATAAATAAAAGAAATATGAACATACTAAAAGAAGAAGGGAGAAACAGAAAATGAAAAAACAAAGAAAAGGAATTACTTTGATAGCATTGGTCATTACTATTATTATTCTATTAATTTTATCAGGAATAACACTTAATTTAACCATAGGACAAAAAGGAATCATAACAAGAGCACAGGAGGCAGGAAAAAATTACCAAGAAGCAACCAAAAGAGAAGAACAAGAATTAGCGAATTTCTGGGCAGAGTCAGAAAATATTATACACGGAAATAATGGAGGAGGAACTATCACAACGCCACCAGAAGGAGGAGATAATACAGACCCAGAGGAGCCAACAATAAATATTAGTACATTAAAGACAGGAGATTATATCAAATATGATACAGGTGTATCAACTCTTGGGGAAAATGGAATAATGATATGTAGAGTACTGTATTCAAAAAATTCCGAATATGGCTTGCAAATTATATCGGATAAAACCACGGGAGAAGTTGTTACTTTAGGAGGAAATACATGGGAAGAAGGAAAGACATCATATAACGGAGCAATCAAAACATTAAATGATAAAGCTTTAAAATATGTAAACACAGAATATGCCTATGATGGAAGATGCGTAGGAAGTATACCAACTGTAAGCAATGGAATGTTTGTAGATAAAAACAAGCTAAGAGATAGCGAAGGAAATATAAGAGATATAATAGATACTGTTTCAGTACCAATGGGATGGACACTACCAACAGGATGGGCAAGTAGAGATACTGGATGTTATAATACAGATATGAATTATGGAACAGATGAAACAGCATTAAGAGAGGCTGATATGTGGACAACAGGAATAACTTATTGGTTAGCTTCACGTTGTGTGTATTCGATTAATATGAACATTTGTGTGCGTCAGGTGTCATACAGAGGTGCTCTATCAGACATTTATTTGTGCAATTTAAATTCAGTTGGTTACACGAAAGGAAATTCGTATGAGAGTGGATTTCGTCCTTGTATTTCTCTAAAATCTGACAATATAAGGATAACAGGAGGAGATGGTATGAGTGAGGAGACAGCTTACACAATAGGAAAATAAAATATACGGGAGCTTATAGAAATTTTTAGAGCAATAAATTGAGTAATTAACAAAATCTAGTAATTCAAAAAAGAATTACTAGATTTTTGCTAAAAAATAAAAAAGGTTCTAGCGTAAGTTTCGCATGAACTATTTTTTTTTTGCATATATATGAAAAGAAGGTGAAGAAAACAATGGAAAGAAGAAAACGAAAAGAAAATAGGTTTCAGAAATTTTTAGAACTTCCGAAAGAGGTGGTATCGGATACTCCTAAAATAACCGTGGTGGGGTTTGAAGAGGTTTTAATTGAAAATTATAAATCGATTTTAGAGTATGAAGATTATTATATTAAAATCAATACCCATATTGGTGCAGTCAATATAAATGGATTTAACTTAAGGTTAAAAGAAATGACAGGGGATGACATTATGGTATTTGGCAAGATAGATAGTATCGATTTTGAAAGTATTACAGACGAATAAAGAAAGGGGAAGGACCAATGTTTTTTAAAATCATTATGTATTATCTATTCGGCTATGCAACCATTAGTGTGGAAGGATATTTTATAGAAAGATTTATTAATATTTGCCGAGGGAAACAAATCTTTTTATGGAATATGAAACGAAAAAAATCGAGTTTTTTATTTACCAATATTGCCATAAAAGATTTTAAAAAAATAAGACAAGTGGCAAAAGTAACCAAATGCCAAGTGAAAATCCAAAAGAAAAAGGGACTTCCTTTTTTACTACATCGTTACCAAAAAAGAAAACTATTTATAGGATTATTACTAACCCTTTTTTTGGTTATTTTTGGAGTTTCTAACTTTGTGTGGAATATTGAAATTATAGGAAACAATACCATACCAACTGAGGAATTGTTAAAACAATTAAATGAATACGGATTAGTTTTAGGAAAATTAAAAAACAGTGTAAAAACAAAAGAAATTATTAGCAAAATGCGACTAGAAAGAGATGACATTGCATGGATTGGAATTAAATCTATTGGTACTAATATGATTGTAGAAGTAGTAGAAGCCGATAAAAAACCAGATATCATTGATGAAAACGAATATTGTAGTATTGTTTCCAAAAAAGAAGGAAGAATTACAAAGATAAATGTGCAAAACGGTACAGCCCTAGTAAAAGTAGGAGATATTGTAACAAAACGGTAATACATTAGTAGGAGGCTGGATAGAGGGAAAATATACAGGTACAAGATACGTACACGCCAAAGCCGAGATAGAAGCAAGGGTTTGGTATTCAGCAAAAGAAAAAATGGGATTAATGGGAACAAAAGAAGCAGAAACGGGAAAGGAAAAAAACAACTACGGAATTAAGATTCATAATTTTGAAATAAATTTTCCGAAAGGGGTTCCATATTTTGAAAATTATGATACAATAAATGAGAGCAAAAAATTAAAATTATTTTCAAACTTCTATTTCCCTATAGAATTTGTAAAAACAACCTATAAAGAATTAGAAAAAAAGCAAGTTAGTTATACGGAAGAAGAGGTAAAACAGATACTAATTCAAAAACTAGAGGAGGAATTAAAAAAACAAATACCAGATGAAGAAAAAATAGTTGATACAAAAGTAAATGTAAAACGTGAAGGAAATGAACTAGAAGTTGAACTCATTTATGAAGTGATTGAAAATATAGGCACAAACGAAAAAATATTGTTGTGAAAGGATGATGAAACATGACAGAACGAGGATTACGAGTATTAGAACAAGATAAAACTTTCTTTGGAAAGATAACAGGAACTATTACAAAATTACTAATTCCAACCAAAGTAGGAATTAATGGATTATTAATATACGCAAAAAGAAACAATATGCTAAAAGCATTTGAGAATTATACCAATGAAAATAATCATGATGAAACCAATCAAAAAGAAGTAAACTTTAAAAAATATGAAGATATGTTTGCTCTTTACCTAGAATCGATTGATAAATATGTTATGGATTCAATTTACCACAAGGTGAAAAATGATACCGCAACGTTATTTGAAAGAAATGCACTATCAAAATATTATACAGTCGTTCATTTAAAAGAAACACAATATATTGAATATAAATATCGCAAACAAAAATATTTGTTAGAATTAGATTATCAAACCATTGGGGCACAAAATAAAGAAAAATTACTAAAACGCTATGAAGTATTTTATGTAAGTAAAATGGAGGCACTTTATAAAGGAATATTAAAAAATTATTCCATTCAATTAGCAGATCATGTAGCGACGAAAGAAAGAAAAAATGAAATTTATGAAAAAATCTTCCAAACCTTAGAGGAATATATTGTAACCATATTACCAATTAAAATGAGAACAGAGCCACAAGATACTTACCAAAATATTTTAGCGCAGTATGATAAATTTAGCACCTTTTTAGCGGGTAAATTAGATGAAAGAGATGTAATTGAAAAGAAGCTAATTTTATTAGGAATTAGTAGAACGTTATTTACCCACAGTTTGCCACTGATTGTAGCAGAACAATGTTATATTAAACTATTAAAAGATACAAGAGCATTAATTGTAAATGCTACCATTGAAAAGAAGAAAAATCGTGCTTATGAAATGTTAATTACCTTAATTGAAGACTATAATATTCGATTATTATCAACCAAAATTTATTGGGACAAACCAAAACAAAGAGAAGAATACAAAAAATTCTGGGAAAACTATAAAGAAATAACCAAATTAAAAGAAACGAGTCCAGTAGAATATGCAAAACAAAAAGAAATTCTATTTGTTCGAAATGACTTAAAAGCAGTCGAAACAAAACCAGAAAAATACGTTAAAGTCATCCAGTTCTACAAACAAAAATTAGTAGAATTAGGTGTTATGAGGAATATCAAAAATTCCTACAAAACCTTACCACAAAAAACAACCAAGAAAAAAACAGTGGTTGCGTAAGTAAAAAAACAAAATAGAACTCTTCTATACTTCAAAGAAATAGCACTATACAAAGGCCCCTTTACTTAATGGGGCTGTCGCCGACAGGCGACTGGGGGTTCTTAAAAAAATAAAACAGAGGTCATAAACATGGAAAAAATCGTACAAATCGAATATGAAGGAATAGAACCAAAAAAAGAATACGAAGAATTAATACAAATGGTAATTAACCGATGTTTTGTTGAGGAACAGTTATTACAGGCAAACCTATATATTGCGATTACCCTAACAACCCCACAAAACATTCGAACCTTAAACCAACAATATCGAAACATTGATAAAGAAACCGATGTCTTATCCTTTCCGATGTTCGAAAAAAAAGAGGTACAAGAAATCCAAAAACAAACAAACCATATGGTCCATGAGGTATTAGGAGATATTGTTATTTCCATTCCAAGAGTAGAAGAACAGGCGAAGGAATATGAACACAGTTTTGAAAGAGAACTAGCTTACATGCTAGTTCATGGATTTTATCACCTAATGGGATATGACCACATTGAAGAAAAAGACAAATTACAAATGCGACCAAAAGAGGAAAAAATATTGCAAGATTTAAAAATAACAAGAAACTAAGATAGGTGGTAGTATGAAAAAAGAAGAAGAGCATAAAATGAAAAATGGTAATTTTTTAGATGCCTGTCAAAATGCATTAGATGGTATTATTTATGCCATTACCACACAAAGCAACATCAAAAAGCAATTACTAATTGCAGTAGCAGTCATGCTAATAAGTTTGTTTTTTGACTTATCAAGAGCAGAATTTTTATGTTTAATGTTTACCGTAGTACTAATTATTGTCGCAGAGATGTTTAATACTGCGATTGAAACGGTAGTCGATTTATATACAGACCTTTATCATCCAAAAGCGAAAATTGCAAAAGATGTAGGAGCAGGAGCGGTTGTCATAGCAGCCATTAATGCAATTATTGTAGCATATTTTTTATTTTTTCAAAAAATTAGTACCATTGGATTAAGAATGGTAGACGAGGTTGTAAATTCACCAATCCATTTAGCATTTGTAGCAGTATTATTAACGGTTATCGTCATTGTTACGCTAAAAGCAGCAGCTACGAGAAACCATAAATTCATCAAAGAAAATTTTATGCCAAGTGGTCAAACAGCAGTCGCGTTTGCAGCACTTACCATTGTATGGCTTACCACAAGAAATGTAGTTATTTTTACACTAGCATTGGTACTAGCACTTTTGGTTGCTATTAACCGTTATCAAACAAACAAACGAACCAAAGCAGAAATTATCATAGGGGCATGTGTAGGTGTTTTAGTAGTCATTTTGTTATATGGATTAGCAATTTTATATTTACACATAAATTCACTAGCCTCCATTTCAGAAATTTTTCAAAATTTTCAAATCAGACAATAAATGACCTAAGTTATCGCCTTTGGCGATTACAAATAATGGCTTAGAATAAATGACCTAAATTAGAATAGATTAAAATAAATAATATAGAGGAGAAAAGAAAATGGGAAAAAAAGGAATTATTGCATTAGTCGTAATACTAGTCATATTAGTAATCATAGCAGGTGTATTACTAGCAATGAAAGTAGTAGGAGATAACCAATCAAAAGAACCAACCAATGAAATCGGAATGGGAGAGGTACCACAAGAGCCAGTAAAAGAGGAAAAAACACCACAAATTTACCGTGGCAATAATCGTCCAGTAGCGGTTATGATAGATAACCACAAAGGAGCATGGCCACAAGCTGGTTTAAATGATGCCTATGTTGTGTATGAAATCATTGTAGAAGGCGGAGAAACTAGATTAATGGAAATTTTCAAAGGAGTGAGTTTAGATAAAATTGGACCAATCCGTAGTTCAAGACATTACTTCTTAGACTATGCCTTAGAAAATGATGCCATCTATGTTCATTATGGCTGGAGTCCACAAGCAGAAGCAGATATTAAAACCTTAAAAGTAAACAATATTAATGGACTAGTAGAAAGTTCAAAAGATTTCTGGAGAGTAAAAGATAAAAAAGCACCACATAATGCAGTTACTAGCATGCGAAATATTCTAAAAATAGCAGGAGAAAAAGGCTACCGAACACAATCAAATGCAAAAAGTGTACTAAACTACCAAGTAGATGAGGTAGAACTAGAAACAGGAGTAGAAGCAAGCCATATTGTGATTCCATATAGTAATCTTCAAGTCGTAAGCTATACCTATGATGTAGAAACGAAACGATATACTCGTTATGCAAGAAATGTAAAACAAACCGATTGGAATACCAAACAAGATATTACCACTAAAAATATTATCATAACCTTTGCAGAAAACTATAACTTGCCAGACAAAGAAAACAAGGGAAGACAAGGCTTAAAGAATATTGGAGATAAAAAAGGATATTACATTACAAACGGAAAAGCAATTGAAATTGTATGTAGTAAATCCGCAAGAACCGAAAAGACCATTTATAAAGATTTAGAAGGAAATGAGATTAAGGTAAATGACGGAAACACCTTTATTCAAATATGTCCAATTGACGCTAATGTTGTGATTGAATAGGAATGGAAGAATCCCCAGTCACGCGGGAGCGTGACTGGGGATTCTTAACGAAAGAAAACAGATTTGTCAAGTAAAAAAGGAAGAAAAAAATATAAAAATTATCGACCAATCAAGACAAATTTAGCAAATTAAAATAGTTATAATAAAAAAGAGTATTGCTAAAAATAAACAACATTTATACAAAGTAAAGGAAGAAACAAATGGAAGAATTTAAATCTGGTTTTGTAGCCATTATAGGAAGAACCAATGTTGGAAAATCAACACTCATTAATTCATTAGTGGGAGAAAAAGTAGCAATCATGACCAATAAACCACAAACCACAAGAACGGCAATTCGTGCCATTGTGAATAGGGAGCATTCGCAAATTATTTTTATTGATACCCCAGGAATTCATAAACCAAAAACGAAATTAGGAAATACCATGATTGAAACCGCTTTTGGTAGTGTGGGAGATGTAGATGTGGTATTATTTCTAATAGAAGCTACCAGTGAAGATATTGGAAAAGGTGACAGAATTATTCTAGAAAAAATAAAAGAAGCGGGAAACAAAACCATTCTAATAATCAATAAAATAGATTTAGTAAAAAGAGAAACGCTATTAAATCTAATTGAAACCTACCGCAAGGAATATGATTTTCAAGCAGTTATACCAATTTCTGCTATAAAGAAAGATAAAACAGAAGATGTATTAATTGAAATAGAGAAATTATTAAAACCAGGACCTGCTTATTATGATATAGACGAATATACAGACCAAACTATGAGACAACTAGTAGAAGAAGTCATTCGTGAAAAAGCGTTAAAATTATTAGATGATGAAGTACCACATGGGCTATATGTTGAAGTGGAAAAAATGAATTTAAGAAGTACCAAAAACAAAGAAGAACTATATGATATAGAAGCAACGATTTACTGTTTACGAAATTCACATAAAGGGATTATTATTGGAAAAAACGGAAACATGTTAAAACGAATTGGAACCTATGCAAGACAAGATTTAGAAAAAATACTAGAAACAAAAGTCAACTTAAAAACATGGGTAAAAGTAAGTGAAGACTGGCAAAACAAAGAAAACATCGTGAAAAATTTTAAATTTAATTAAGAAAATGAAAAAAGCATAAGTATTCAAATGCAAATAGCACTTAAATGGGGTAATTCTTCGAAGAAATGACTATAAAAAGGCCCCTTTACTTAAGGAGGCTGTCAGCGAAGCTGACTGTGGGTTCTTAAAAAATTAACAATTCTTTAGAAATAAGTTAATGAATAAAATTTTCAAAAATACAAAAGATAAAAACAAAAAAAGGAGATGATAGGTGTGATCAAACAAATTGCATGGAACACATTTAAAAATACAGGTGACATCAATACATTCCTAGAATTAGTTGAAGTAGAAAACATGGAAAAAAACATAGATAATGTAAATGGTGAAGAAAAAAATGGGAACATTCAAAACAAATGGAATTGTAATACGAGAAAGTAATATGGGAGACTATGACAAGATGTTAACGATGTTAACACCGGGTCTTGGAAAAATAAGCTGTGCTGCCAAAGGAGCAAGAAGAGCAAAAAGTGCACTTCTTGCTGGTAGCCAGTTTTTATGCTTTGGAGAATATATGTTATACCAAGGAGCAAGCACCTATCACATAAATTCTTGTGAAACCATCGAAATGTTTTACCATTTAAGAACCGATTTTGATAAATTGAAATATGCAAGCCATATTACCAAAATCATTTGTGATGTAACCAATGAAAATGAAAATAGCTACAAAATTTTGCAATTATATTTAAACACACTCTATACCTTATCTGAAACCGATAAAAATATGGATTTTGTATTAGCAATTTTTAAAATAAGGCTTTTATGCATTTTAGGATTTACACCACATATTTCTTCTTGCAAAGAATGCCGGTAGTAAGGAAGATTTACTATACTTTAGCTTTCGAGATAGTGGATTAAAATGTGGCATCCACGCAAAATTCGATAAAAGTGTCATGCAAATATCACGGAGCCACCAAAGATGCTATTTCCTATATTGTACTAGCACCACCCAAAAAACTATTCTCTTTCCAAATCAGCGAAAACTGCATAAAAGAGTTAGAATTAATAGCAAAAATCTATTTAAACGAAAAACTAGAAAAAGACTACAAATTAGAAGGATTCTTGTAGTGGAGAGCCTTGTGTTCGCCCTTTTTAAAATCCATTGAAAACTTGTTGCAAAAATTAAAAATGTAGTATATAATCAAACCATAAACAAAAGAACATACGAAATAAAGAAAGGAAGAGAGTGTTATGAATATCAAAATAACAGGAAAAGATTTAACTGCAACAGAAGCCATAAAAGACTATGTGACAAAAAAAGTAGAAAGACTTGTAAAATATTTTGGGGAGGATATGGAAGTAACAGCAACCATCAAATGCGAAAAAAACGAACAAATTGCAGAACTATTACTATTAGCCAATGGAGATACCTACAAAGCAGTGACCTCGCATAAAGACCTATATGCTGCCATAGACAAAGACATTGACATTTTAGAAGGACAAATTAGAAAAACCAAAACCAAAAAAGATAAAATGAATAAAGAAGATTCCATTAAACAAAAAGAAATTCTATACATGAATGACAAACACGAAGTAGAAGAAGAAATTATAAAAACCATTTACTACGAAGCAAAACCAATGGCAGTAGAAGATGCCATTTTAAAACTGCAAGAAAAACCACAAGACATTTTCTATACGTTCATTAACATTGATACCAATAAAGTAAATGTTGTATTTAAACTAAAAAATTCAAAAAATTATGGTATTGTAGAACCAGAATAAAGGTATAATAAAAAGGTAGGAACACATTTCCTGCCTTTTTATGTATTACTACATAAAAAACAAAAAGTACATGTAATAAGAAAAAAGATAGTAAACAGAATTTATTAAAATACCAATTTTGTTTATTAAGATAAACAAAATTGTTGACAAATACTAATAAAGGTTTTATAATAAAATAGAAAAGGAGGAATGGAATGTGATTATTCGTGAAAAGTATTTATCTAAAATTAGACCATTTTATGATCAAGATTTAATAAAGGTAATAATGGGAGTTAGAAGATGTGGAAAATCTGTTATATTGTTACAAATAATAGATGAATTAAAACAAAAAGGAATCCCCGAATCTCAAATCATATATATTAATTTTGAATATGAAGATTATGCATTTATAAAAGATGATATGGATTTACATGGTTATATCAAAGAAAAAATAGTAAATAAAGACAAGTATTACTTATTGTTTGATGAAATACAAAATGTTGAAAAATGGGAAAAAGCAATCAATTCCTTTAAAGCATCCAAAAATGTATCAATTTTTATTACCGGGTCTAACAGTGATTTACTATCAGGAGAGCTTGCCACACATATAGCAGGAAGATATGTAAGTTTTAAAACCTATCCATTCACATTTAAAGAAGTATGTGAATTAAAAAATATAACAGATAAAAAAGATTTAGAAGAAGCATTTGAGGATTATATGACATGGGGAGGAATGCCACAAAGATTTATTTTAACAGATGAAATTCAAACAAGAACATATTTATCAGATATTTATAATTCTATTTTAGTAAAAGATATTATAACTAGATTTAATATAAAAGATTTGGATTTATTTAATAGAATCGTAGAATATATAGTTACAACACCATCACAGAATTTCTCCGCAGAAAGTTTATCAAACTATTTCTTAAACAAAGACGATAGAGAAGTTGCAAAAATAACTTTATACAACTATTTAGAATACATGACAAAAGCGATGATGATAAATAAGGCTGACAGATATGATGTTAGAGGCAAAAGAATATTAAATGGTAAATATAAATACTATTTAACAGATTTGGGATTTGGACAAATAATGAATATTGGAAAAAGACCACAATTAGGAGCATACTTAGAAAACATTGTATATAATGAGTTACTAGTTAGAGGATACGATGTTAAAGTAGGAAATTTAGAAAATGGAGAAATAGACTTTATAGCGACAAGATTTAAAGAAAAAATATATATCCAAGTTGCGTACATTCTAGTAGATGATTCTGTTGTAGATAGAGAATTCGGGGCATTTAAAAAAATAGAAGATAATTATCCTAAATATGTAATAACGATGGATAAATTTGATTTTTCTCAAGATGGTATCATTCATAAAAATGTGATTGATTGGTTATTAGAAGATTAAAAAAGGCAGGAATACATTTCCTGCCTTTTTATGTATTACTACGTAAAAAAACAAAAAATACATTCCTACCTTCATTTATGATAATCTAGTTTAGTAAAAAACTATCTACCAATCATGTTGTTTTCAGCTTGTTGAATCATTTTTCTTACCATGTTACCACCGATTTTTCCAGCGTCTTTAGCTGAAATGTTTCCGTTGTAACCATCTTTTAAAGTAACACCTACTTCGCTAGCTACTTCATATTTGAATTTTTCTAAAGCGTTCATAGCTTCTGGAACAGCTTTTATATTACTATTGTTTGATGCCATCGTTATTTCACCTCCTGCAAAATATTTTACATTTTTGAAAAAACATTCTTGCTTCTTCGATATATAGAATGTGCAATAAATACAAAAATAAACTGGAAATTATTTCATATGTAAAATGTGTGAAAATATTGTGTTTTTTGTTGTAAAGTTTGATTTTTTTTTGTATAATAAATTGAAAAACTACGAAAGAAGGGGAAAAGCATGTACAAATTAATTGCCATTGATTTAGATGGAACTTTGTTAAATTCTTATGGTGAAATAAGTTCTAAAAACAAAGAGGCAATAAAAAAAGCAATAAACCAAGGTATTTATGTTGTAATTGCTTCTCGGAAGAATGCCACAAGCGGTAAAAAGTATTGCAAATGAAATTGGTGTGGATCGTTATACAATTTGTGGCAATGGCACTTTAATTTATGATTTACAAAATGAAGAAGTTTTATACGATGCGTTTATGGAAAAAGAAAAAGTATTAAACATTATGAAAATTTGTGAAGAAAATAGCATTTATTATAATTTGTACACCATGAACGAAGTATTAACAAAATCGCTAAATTACAATACTCTTTTTTACGATAAAGAAAATAGTAAAAAACCAATGGAAAAAAGAACAAACATTAATATAATACCACATCTTTATGAATATATTCAGGGAAAAGAAGATCTACCAATTTTAAAAATGACAATTTGCGATAATGATAAAATCATTTTTGATAGTATTATAAAAAAATTAAAATTAATACCAAAAATTGATGTTTTGGAAGTAGAGCATATGTCAAGAAAAATCATAAAAGATGGTACCGAAGAAGTTCCAGTAGAATATTACTATACGGAAATCGCAAAAAAGAACACCAATAAATGGTCTGCCATTGAATATTTAATTCAAAAGCTAAAGATAAAACCAGAAGAAGTGGTAGCAATTGGGGATAATGCAAATGATAAAGAAATGGTAGAAAAAGCAGGACTTGGAATCGCTATGGGAAATTCCATGCTCTCTACCAATCAAATAGGAGATGTTATTGTAAAAGATAACGACCACGATGGAGTAGCAGAAGCGATAGATAAATATATAACCACACTTAAAATAGTATAGGAAAAATATTAAAAAAGCAGTTACGGATACGTAGAAAAAAGGAATATTACAAAAATGTTACAACTGCATGATTTTTACATGACAACTACTTTAAAACTGTTGTGTTTCAAGATAAATTGTTATAAAATAAAAGAAATAGTGTTATTTTGTCATAACCATGTAAGGAGGAATTTAAAATGGCAACAAATCCAATGCAAAAAAAAGCAAGAAATTCAATGTTAGTAGGAATTATCGTAGGGCTACTAATAGGATGTGTAGGAATTGCATTTTTCTTTATGCAAGCAACCAATTATAAAAAACAAATAGATACAGCGCAAGCGAATACAAGGCAAGCGTATGTTTTAAAGAACGATATTAAATCAGGAACTAATATTACATTAGACGATTTAGTACAAGTAAGTGCTCTAAAAGATGTTATCCCAACAGATTACGTTACATTAGAAGATATTACCGAAAATACCATTGCAAAATTAGATTTAACAAGAGGACTTGTTTTATCAAAAGCAATGATACAAGAATCGGATGCAAAAGTAACAGCAGATTTAAGAGAACAACAATATAATATGGTTATCTTACCACAATATTTAGAACAAGATAGTTATATTGATATTCGTTTAACATTACCAAATGGACAAGACTATATTGTTGTATCTAAAAAACGTATTAAACAAATTACAGAAGATACCATTTGGATTGATATGTACGAACAAGAAAGTCTAGTTATGAGTAACGCGATTGTAGAAGCTTATATGATGCCAGGTTCTAAATTGTATGCAACCACTTACGTAGAACCAGGAATCCAAGCAAATGCAACACCAACTTTTGTTCCAAGAGCAGAAGTAATTAATCTAATGAATTCCGATCCAAATATTGTAGCAGAAGCAAGACAAGAATTAGCAGCAAGATATTCTAGTTTGATGGTAAGAAGAGAACAGGACATTAATTCACAACTTAATGCGGTTGGTGAAGATGCTAGATCAAACTTAGAAACAAACATGGAACAAGAAATCACAAGATCAAAAGAAGCAAGAAAAGAATATATGGATTCTCTAAATGCGGGAATATAAAAGGAAGGATAAATAAGACATGGAAAAGATAGGTTTTATTGGAAGTTATGATAAAACAGATTTAATTATATATGTAGCAAAAGTACTTGTAACAGCAGGAAAAAAAGTACTTGTCATTGATAATACGGTTACACAAAAAGCAAAATATATTGTACCAGTCATTAATCCAACAAAAGCATATGTAACAGAGTTTGAAGGAATTGATGTTTCAGTAGGCTTTTGTAATTTTGAGGAAATTAAAAAATATTTATGTGTTCCAGAAGACAAAGAATTAGAATATGATTATTGTTTCATCGATATTGATAGTAATGAAAATTTTGAAAAATTTGATATGAAAAAAGCAAAACGAAATTATTTTGTTACATCCTTTGATTTATATTCCTTAAAAAGAGGACTTGAAATTATTAATGATTTTAAAGAACCGGTGGAATTAACTAAAATCTTATACTCAAAAGATATTTTAAAAGAAGAAGATGATTATCTAAATTATGTTTCACTAGGAACAAAGGCGATATGGAATGAAGAAATCCGAGTATATATTCCATTTGATAATGGAGACCAAAACATTATTTTTGAAAACCAAAGAGTAGAAAAAATTGGAATACGAAAATTAAGTAGTTTATTTAGAGACGGATTATATTATATTGCTGCTGATATTTTAGAAAAAAATGAAGAACTAGAGCTAAAAAAAGCATTTAAAATTTTAGAAAAGGAAGTGTAATACAATGCCAATCGTAACATTTTGGAGTAATACCAAAAAACAAACAGGACAAACATTATCACTTGCAGCAATTGCAACTAGTATGGCAATTGAGCATAATTATAAAATTTTAATAGTATCAACCAAATATAATGATAATACTTTAGAATTATGCTTTGGTTCCATGGATAAAAACAAAGCATTACTAAAAAAGCTAGTAAAAAATCCAGGGATGGCAGTCGACAATGGAATAGAAGGTTTAGCGAAAATGGCATATAGCAATCGAATGACACCAGAATCAATACAAAATTATACTCATGTTATCTATAAAAATAGGCTAGAGGTACTATATGGTTATCGAGATTTAGAGGGAAGACCAACTGAGGAAGAATACTTGAAGATAAAAGGAAAATATAAAGATATTGTAAATAATGCCAATAAATTTTATGATTTAGTATTTGTGGATTTAGACAAAGGATTAGAGGATGATTTAGCAAAGGACATATTAAAAATATCAGACATTACAGTTGTAAATGTGGAACAAAAAATGGACATGATAAATGACTTTAATGACTTAATGAGCAAAGAAGATATTCCATTAAATAAAAAAGGAATTATCTTAAACATCGGACGTTTTGATAGTTTTTCAAAATATAGTGTAAAAAACATTTCTAGGTATACTGGAATTAAAAAGAATATTTCAGTGATTCCATACAACACCTTATATTTTGAAGCAGCAAGTGAAGAAACTGTTGCAGACCTATTTTTGAAAATTCGAAGAGTAAATGAAATCGATCGAAATGCTACTTTTGTAAAAGAAGTAAAACAGGCAGCAGAAAAGATTGTATATAAATTACAAGAGTTACAAATGAGAATATAACTTAAGAAAAAGGAGGAGGACCTTACATGCTAATTAATGTTATCTTAATTGTAATTGTGCTATTAGGGGCAGGAATGCTTTTTATGAGGTCAGTTGCAAAAAAGAAAGAGCAAAAAGTAGAACACGATGTAGAACAGAATGATAAAACATATACCTTGGAAAGAATGACAGAATTCGTAAAAAGAAGATTGGATGAAATTACCAAGATAAACTTGTACGATATAGGTCTTTCGGAAGAAGAATTAAAAAGAAGAAAAAAGAAAAAATATGAATTAAAAAAAGCATTAAAAGGATGTACTTATGGAGATGTTAATGATAAGAAATATGTAAAAGAATTAATTTATGACTTACTAATGAAAGAATATGGAGTTGATGAAACTAACATATCAAAAGCGATTCCATTTGATATTCCATCTCTATTAACCGACCAAGATAAATTTGATATTTTAATTTTAATGTACAAAAAAGAATTTGGTTATGAAGCATTAACACAAATAATAAAGAAATATAACTTAGCAACTCTAAAATACATATCAGGAGAAACCAAGCCATGCTATGTTATTACAGGAGAAGAAATTAATGATATTTTTGAAAAAGAACAATTGGTACTATCCTTTGCCGATAAATTAAATGTAGTAGTACAAAGAATTTATCAACATTATAAAGGATATAGTAGTATTGATGAAGTAAGAGATATGAACATTGACGGTGTGTCTGGTGGTGTATCTGGACTTCCAGAATCTTTTCTTTCACAAGTTGCACAAACCGATGGAGATTATCTAGACCAAGTCTTAGAAAATAAAGTACCACGTGCTTGTGATAGTATTTGGATTTTTTTCCAAGGTAAATCCATTCGTTTAGCTTTCCTTTCTTTTGGAACCGAAAGCGAATTAAAAAGAGTATGTCAAAATATTTACAAATATAATAACCCAGGACAATTATCGGATAGCAATGGTTATAAAATTAATGAAATGAAAGACGGCTCTCGTGTTGTTGTAGTAAGACCATCTTTCTCAGAAACATGGGCATTTTTCGTAAGAAAATTCGACGTAAAACGTGCAACCTTGGAACAATTAATTGTATTCCCAGGAAAAGAACAAGCAATTGACTTATTAAAATTCTTAGTAAAAGGAGCAAGAATTATCTCTCTTACCGGAGAGCAAGGTTGTGGTAAAACTACCATGCTTATGGGTATGATTGAAAATATTTATGAAACCATGAACATAAGGGTTCAAGAAACCGCTTTCGAGTTACACCTAAGAAAAATCTATCCAACTAGAAACATCTTAACTTTCCGTGAAACCGAAACGATTTCTGGACAAGAAGGTCTAGACGTACAAAAGAAAACTGATGGTTCGGTAAACATCATTGGTGAGGTTGCAACAGACCCTGTTGCATCTTGGATGATACAAGCAGCCCAAGTTGCATCAAAATTCACTTTATTTACGCACCACGCAAAAACATTTCCAAACTTAGTAACTGCCCTTCGTAACTCTATGTTAAGAACAGGTGTATTTAATGATGAAAGAACCGCAGAAGAACAAGTTATTCAAGTATTAAATTTTGATATTCACCTAGTAAAAGACTTTAGAGGAAGAAGATATATTGAAAGAGTAACCGAATGTATTCCATTAGAAGATAAAAATGAATATAATTTTGACCACAGAAAAGAAAAGACCCTAGAAGGAAAAATGGACAAATTTTTTGATAATGCCACCCATTACTTCACAAAAGTAACCGATAGACAATTATATAAATATGTCAATATTATGGAATATATTGATGGAGAATATGTATTAACCAATAAAATTTCAGACCATAACATAAAAGAAATGCGTGAAAACATGGATGATACTGACCTAGAAGCGTTCGACAAATTCGTAGAAGAAAATTGGGGTACAAAGAAAAATACCAAAAGAACAACCAAAAAAATCAAGGCATAAAAACCGTAGGGGTCGATGCCCACATCGACCCGAAAGGATGAAAAAATAACAATACTATAAGGGAGGTGCAAATGTTAAAATGTCAAATGATATTATGCTTTATGGATTAATAGGAGTTGCAGGACTATTTTTAATAGTAATTATTGCGTATGTCATTATTATGAAACGAATGAATCATTCAGATGTAAAACAAGCAATGGCATTAAAAGCAGGAGTAGAAACAAAAAGCTTTTCAGCAGATATCCTATACCAAAAACTATATATGATCTATATTAAAATTCCAGGATTAAAGCGATATTTAATTAAACTAAGAAGAAGACTTGAAATTATTAATATTGAAGATGAATATATTACAAGAAGGCAAAGTGCTAAAATTTTAACAAACGCACTGCTTATTATTATTCCATTAACCTTTGTTATTATCATGTTCACCAAAAACAATATACTACTAATGTCCATTTTACTAATTTTTGAAATTTTCATGATTGAAACCATTATTGGTGGAATGGTAGATAAAATAGATAACAAATTACTAAAACAACAAATTGATTTCTTTTCAGAAATTAGGCATGCATACCATGAATGTAATATGGTAGAAGAAGCAATTTACCAAGTATCACAAGATGATGAACTAGAAGTTTCTAGACAAGCTGATAAAATATATGAAGTATTAATATCGGATGATCCAGAAGCAGAACTTGAAAAATATTATGATATTGCACCAAATAGTTATCTAAAAGAATTTGCAGGAATTTCGTATTTAACAAGAGAATTTGGTGATAGAAAAGACCAAAATGGAGCTTCTTTATACTTAAAGAACCTAAATAATATTACACAAGAAATGCAAATTGAAATTCTAAAAAGAGATAAATTAGACTATGTATTCCAGAGTTTATCTGTCATTGCAGCAGTACCAATGTTATTTATTGAACCCGTTAAAAATTGGGCTGTATCACAATTTAGTTTTACGAGTCAATTCTATGATGGAAAAGGTGGATTAATTGTTCAAACGTTACTACTAATTTTAACTTTTGTTTGTTATGTCTTAATTCGAAAAGTAAAAGACAATTCGTCTACCAATGCCAATATGAAAAATACAGAAAACCCATGGCAAGCAAAACTGTATCGAAACAAATTAGTAAAAAAGCTAGTTGACTTTATTATGCCAAAACGAGGTACCAAAGACCACAGAAAAATTACAAGATTACTAAAAGATGCAGCATCAAAAGCAAAAATTGAATGGTTATATGTGAATCGTATTGTACTAGCAGTAGTAACTTGCGTCATTTCCATCTTTGTATTTTACCAATTACATAGAATATCCATCAAGTACATTTATGAACAGCCAACCACGGATTACAACTTGTTAGGACAAATGTCTGAATCCGATGAAAAAAAGGCAATGAGAACAACCGAGGCACATAACTATTTTCTAAATATGTTTAAAGGAAAAATAGATACAACCCAGAAACAAGTAGAAAATGCCATGAGACATTCGAAGTATTATGAAACAGCAACCGATGATGAAATTACAACCAATGCAGAAACGATTATGACCAAATTAAAAGTGGTCAATGGGGAATACTTCCAATGGTTTGAAATGTTATTATCCCTTGTGTTTGCTTTCCTAGGCTATATGGCACCAATTTGGGTATTAATGTTCCAAATTAAAATGAGACAACTAGATATGGAAGATGAAGTAATGCAATTCCAGACCATTATCTTAATGTTAATGAAAATTGAGAGAGTGAATGTTGAAATTATATTAGAATGGCTAGAAAGATATGCCAATATCTTCAAAGAACCAATTACGAAATGTGTGAACAACTATGAAGCAGGAGCATGGGAAGCGTTAGAAGAATTAAAAAATGATGTATCTTTTACTCAGCTGATTCGAATTATTGAAAGCTTACAAGCAGCAGTTGAAAAAATACCAATTAAAGATGCGTTTGATGAGCTAGATACCGAAAGAGCCTATTACCAAGAAAAAAGGAAAGAATCCAATGAAAGACTAATTGCAAGAAAAGGTAGAATTGGAAAACTAATTGGATTTGCGCCTATGGTATGTTTATTTGTAGGTTACCTAATTGTACCATTAGTTGTGATTGGTATGTTAAGTATGACAACTGCATTTGATACAATGTCAAAATCAATATAGCAGGGGGGAAGAAAAAATGGAAAATGCATCAAAAGCCTTGCTAATGGCAGGAGGAGTTTTAATAGCGATACTAATTATTGCTCTATTAGTGTATAGTTTTGGAACAATGGGAGGATACTTCGATACCGAAAATAAGGAGGAGTTAGCCAAGCAGTTAAAAGTATTTAATGACCAATATGAAGTGTATAACCGAAAATTATTACGTGGAGTAGATGTTATTTCTGTTATTAATAAAGTATTAGATAATAATCAAAAATATGGTCCTGATGAATACGATGAGCCAAATTACCTAATGCAAGTAAAACTAGAAATAAAAGAAACCGTAGGAAATTTGCAAAAAGGAAATACGTATTCAATTGAAGATTATATAAAAATGAGGGAAAACACAGAGAACTTTACCGAGTTTAAACGAAAAGTGTTTGATTGTAAAGAAATACGGATATCACCGTGAAACTGGTAGAGTAAACTATATTTGTTTTACCGAAAGGATTGTAACTGAGTAAACATGCGAAGGAGGTATTAAATGGAAAATGCATCAAAGGCGTTAATCATAGCAGCAGAGATACTAATTGGTGTTCTTCTACTAACTCTTATGGTATTTATGTTTCATGCGATGGGAACATTTTCCAAAACAGTAGATGATAATATTGAAACCAAAAATGTCTCCGAATTTAATATCAATTTTGAAAAATATAGAGGTAAGTCAGATATTACCGTACAAGACATTGTTTCCATGGGAAATTTAGCAAAACAATATAATGAGAAAATGGAAAACGAACAATTACAAATTATGGTAACAGGAGTTTCAGCAAAATACCGTTACGTACATAAATTAAATGATGAACAAACCTATGATTTTATTAAAGATTATTCTACCGTAACAAGGAATGAAGGAGGACAAAGAATAGATGAAGTTCTACATTTTGAATGTACAGAAATGACATATGATAATGAAACTGGAAAAATTAATCGAATTGTACTAAAAAACTTGGAATAAAAGCAGGTAAGATTTACCATCAAAAACAGCAGTTGAAACATGCTAAAAACTTAAAAATAAGAGTTGATAAATTTGAAAAAAGATAGTATAATGGGAAAGGAAGCCTTTTTGTGAAGAAAACCATTCTAATATTAAGTATTTTGTTATTAAGTATATTACTGATTATTTGTGTTGCACTAACCAAAAACCAAGCAAACTTAGCAAACATCCAAAAAGCAAACTTGGAATACGAAACATATAAAGAAAAAGAAGTGTTTGGAACAGAAGTAGCAAGCGTAATTCACAAAGCAACCGATCATAACTTGAAACATGAAATTAAGCAAGATGAAAAAGGTTTTTTCATACCAAATGAAACCAATTCCATAAAAGTAGAAATAAAATTACAAGACGAAAAAGAATTAAAAACCTATCAAATGGAAACCATACAAAAAGTAGGAACCGAAGGTTTCATCAAAAACTTCAATTTAATCCAATTCAAATGTACCAACATAGAATATCACAACCAAACAAAACGAGTTGCAAAATTGGTATTTGAACAAATCGAAGAATAAAATGTAAATGGAAAGTATAGAAGAGAACAATAGGAGGATTTTGCAAACGGATTACTATAAAAAATCATAATAAATATGTTATTAACTTTTAGATTAAAAAATTAATCTAATTTAATATAAAAAATGAACAAAATTCAAAGGAGGAAAAAATTATGGAGAACGCATCAAAAGCTTTACTGATTGCAGGAGCAATTTTAATTTGTATTTTATTAATTGGTGTAGGAATGATGGTATTTAACGGAGCTCAAAATAGTATTGGAGGAGCACTATCGAAAATGGATGAAAATGAAAAACTGATGTTTAATCAACCATTTACAAACTATGAAGGAGAAAGAGTTTCTGGGTCTAATGTAAGAGCATTAATTAGACAAGCTATTTCTAATAATAGTGCTAACCAAGATGTAGACGGAAAATTAGTATCAATTTCAATTGATGGTACTGCAATTACCGCAACACCAGAAGCTTTAAATACAAACGAAATGTCTGCTGCAAGTGCAAAAGTGAATACAGGAGCAACCTATAAAGTTGTACTAGAATATAATGAATATGGATTAGTAAACAATATTGTTGCAACAAAAAACGGTGCTAAAAAATAATAGATTAGGAGGAAAGTGTTATGGAGAATGCTGCTGATGCATTAAAACTTGGTTTTGCCTTATTAGTATTTGTAATTGCCATAACACTAACTTTCTCTGTTATAGGACAAGCAAGAGCCGTGTCAGATATTGTTTTTACAGCAACCGATAAAACAAACTTTTATGATTATGCAACAGAAGAAAGCTATAATACCAAAAAAGACCGAATTGTGAGTTTTGAAACCATGATTCCAACCATTCATCGTTATGCCAAAGAACAATATGCAGTAACCATATTTGATAATACAGGAAAACCAATCGTGCGTTATGATTTATATACCGAAGGATTTATGGCAAACTGGAATGAAACCATTAAAAATTTAAATAGTGGTAACGCCAAAAATAAGGAAGATGCAATAAAAACTTATAAAGAAGTAACCGAAAGATTAGAGCAAGTACAATCTGTTGTAAACAGGGAATTAGGAACCAATGTTAATATAATGGACTACATAGGAAATGAGGCTACTATATTAACATCAAATAACAATTTACTGTACTATGGAAAAACCAATGATAGAGCAGACATTATTACAGTAGTAGCACCTTGGGTAGGAGAACCAGATACCGATACGGTAAAGCGAATTCAAGCAGATATGGTTCCAAATGGAGCCTATGTAAAAGATTATGGTTCTTACAAAGTAACATACTATGGAAAAAACTTATTGCAATATCAAAACAAACAATTCAAAGAAAAATTTATAGAAATTGCAACAAGTGGTGAGACACTAACCGATGGAGAAGACTCGATTGAAACAATACGAGGAAATAAAAAACTAGAAATTATTTATATTATGCAATAACAAAAAGCAAGGGGAGGAATAAAAAATGGGTGATTCATTAATTACCATTGTAGCAATTTTTTTAGCAGCAATCTTAATGTTCGTATTTCCACTTATGTCAATATCTGAGAGAAACGACGATATTGCTGAGATGGCAGCACAAACCGCAACAGTTGAATTTGTTGATAATGTTAGACAAACGGGAAGAATTACGCAAGATGGTTACGCATCCTATGTGCAAACATTAGCTTCAACAGGAAATAGCTATGATGTTGAATTAGAATTAAAAGTTTTAGATGAAAATCCAGGTAAAAAGACAGCACAAACGAGTGGAGATAAAATCGGTGAAAATATTTACTATTCGGAATATACATCACAAATTTTAGACAAAATCAATGGAAGTAAAACAAAAGCAATCAAACTAAAAGAAGGTGATATTATTTCGGTTAATGTAAAAAACACGAATACAACCATAGGACAAATGTTAAAAAACTTTTTCTATAGTATTACCGGAAATGATACTTATGCCATCTCTGCTTCTCATTCAGGAGTCGTTATGGCAAACGGAAGTGAAAAATAGAGAAATATAGAGGTCGATGCCTTCATCGACCTAAAATTTAAGGATAAAACAAATACAAAGAAAAATAAGGTGGTGGTAAAATAATATGAAATTGCAAAATCTAACAGTCATATTTTCAATGATTATTATACCAATCACCTTAATTTTGTCTGCATACATTGGTGTTCAAATGGACACCATATTACTATCTCAAAAATATGATACAAGATTAATTGATGCAACACATGATGCCGTAGTGGCATTTGAGCTAAACACCATTCATAACCAATATTCTACCAATGCCGATTCCATTAGACGAGATATTAAAGCAGCAATTAACACATTTTCTACAACACTTTCTGTTAATTTCGGTATGTCAGGAGGAAATGCTACTACCGTTATGCCATATATTCCAGCCTTAGTATTTACCTTATATGACGGTTATTATATTTATTCACCACATGAATACAACTATGAATACGCAGGAGAAAAAAGAACTGGTTATGAGCATATTTTAAAACCATACATACATTATACAGGCAGGTACAAAAATTCAAGTAATGATATTGTAGTAAATTATTCCTTAGATAATTATATAACCATTTATGGCTATCTTGGAAACGAATACATATCACATTCAGGATATTTAATCGATACAAGTAAAATAGTAACCGATGCAAGCGGAAATGTAACAGGATATCGATTACCAAGTGGACTAACTTTGCAAACCAATCAGACGGAAAATCTACAGCAATATAATCAAAATAACCAACTTGTGCAAACACAGAGTAGTAGTATGCAAAAATATTATCAGGAAGCTTATGATTTTACCAAATGGGTAACCAGTAATGCTACATTACTAAGTACCGTAATACCACAAAATGCGGTAAAAAGTGATGGGAGTAAATATACCGAATTTCAAAATGATAACACAAATTTTTTGAACATTTCTACGAATAATGACCCAGAGAAAAAAGATTCTAGTTTTACACAGCACAAAAAAGAAATTATGAGAATCTCCATTCAAGAAAACTTAAACAATGCCATAAAAGTATACAATGATCACTCACCAAGTATGGGAACACATGCTAATTTTAAAATGCCAATATTAACAGAGGAAGACTGGGATAAGATATTAACCAATGTAAATATGATTAGTTTTATGCAAGGAATGCCAGTAGGTACCAAAATTTATAACAATTATTCGATTGTAACAAGTACAAACAATAAACAATATATTAATAAAAATTCAATTTATTTTGTAGATAATACCAATACTTACCATAGAATTAATTGTCCAGTATTACAGGAAAATGTACAAAACGGCAGTTTTGTGGTAGGCTATAAAAGTATCGACTTTAGAAATACCCAAAATTCACAGGATACGACAAAATATTACTACAAACATCCAGAATATGCATGTTATACTTGTATTGTCAATTCTTTAAATGAAGATGTAGAAGTTGAAAACTTATCACAAGATTTACAAAAAGCCTATTATAGAGCACTAGCAAGAGAACGTTATGACTTAGATAAAATCACGAAAATGTTAAATTATAGAAAAATAGCAAATTAATTTATGTTTGAAATTTAAAAAACAGGAAAAACTAATAATAAATTCTAAAAGCGAGGTTAAAAATGAAACATTTTAGAAAGATATTTATTGTTAGTTTTTTATTATTGTTATTTTTATATACCTGTAACATTACATCCATTCCCAAAAATATTATGCTATTTCAAGGGGAAGAATATCATTTAAAAACATTACTTGGTATTAATATAACCAAAAGAGAAGAAAATTATGAGGTAGTTCAAGCTTCTAGTAATTTATCTGAAAATAGCGAGAAAATAGGGAGAAAAGACTATACTTTAAACCTATTTGGTGCGATTCCTTTAAAAGAAATTAGTGTCAATGTCATTCCCAAAAGTTATGTGGTACCACTTGGAAATGTGGTTGGGCTAAAACTCTATACAAGCCGGTGTATTAGTAGTAGGTATGGGAGAAATAGAGGGAAATGACCATGTAACCTATAAACCATATGAAAATAGTGGAATTGAAGAAGGAGACAGAATTATTGCAATTAATGAAAATACGGTTACTTGTACAGCAGACTTAATAAACGAAGTAAATGCCTCAGGTGGAAAAGAAGTTATGGTGCAATATATAAAAGGAGAGGATACGTTACAAACGACTATGATACCAGCAAAAGGAACCGATAATCATTACAAATTAGGACTATGGGTACGAGATGCTGCAGCAGGAGTAGGAACGGTTAGCTTTTATGAGCCAGAAACCAAAACCTTTGCTGCTTTAGGACATGGTATTCAAGATGTGGACACAGGTAGCTTAATTGAAATTGCAAAAGGAGATTTTGTAACAACAAAAATTATTTCTATCACAAAAGGAAAAAAAGGTAATCCGGGAAAAATACAAGGTTCTATCGAAAATAGTAGTGTCATTGGTAGGGTGTCCAAAAATACAGAGTTTGGAATTTTTGGTACTCTTAGCAATACAGGTCTTCTAAATATAAATGTAAAAGATGCCATGGAAGTTGCTTCAAGAGAGGAAATAAAAGAAGGAAAAGCAACCATACTATGCATGTTAGAAGATGGTAAAAAACAAGCCTATGAAATCGAAATTCAAAAAATCTATCGAAACAACAACGAAAACAACAAAAGCATGTTAATTAAAGTAACCGATAAGGAATTATTAGAAAAAACAGGAGGAATTATACAAGGCATGAGCGGAAGCCCCATCATCCAAAACGATAAAGTAATAGGAGCTCTAACCCACGTACTAGTAGGAGACCCACAAACCGGCTACGCCGTATTTGCCGATTTAATGATAAAACAGGCTAGGGAAACGAAATAAATAAAAACAAATGGTACAAATTATGTCTGTTTCAAATACTAAAATGTGCTGGTAGGGGTTGCATACCATGCAGGCCCAAATAGAAAAATGAATATATAAACAAATAAAGGGTTGCATAATATGCAACCCCTACCGGCATGAACAATTATTCTAATATCATAGGTCCAATATCAGTTACATTGCCTGCACCTAAGGTTAAGACAATATCATGTGGTTTAGCATTGTTTTTTACATAGGAAACAATATCCTTAAAATCTGAAATATATTCACAATGGTTTGTGCTTCTTACCGAGTTAATTCGGTCGACAATGTCTTTTGAGGAAACACCATAAGTATTGGATTCACGTGCTGCGTAAATATCAGCAATAATAATATGGTCAAATTCGCTAAGAGCACTTACAAAATCATCTAATAAATTTTTTGTTCTGCTATAAGTATGGGGTTGAAAAATAACCCAAGATTCATGAAACTTTTTGTTATTTAAAGCATGACAAGTTGCTTTAATTTCGGTAGGATGATGGGCATAATCATCAAAAACAGAAATATCATTAAAACTACCTTTGTATTCTAAACGCCTGCCAGCTCCTGTAAATTCTTTTAAGGCATCTTTCATTACTACACTAGAAATACCATAATGGTCACATAAGCTAATACAAGCAAGAGCATTTAACACATTATGCATGCCAGCGACAGATAAATAAATATGCTCAAAAAATTCATTATTTTTATATACATCGAATTTGGAAAAACCATTATCATCAAATGCAATCTGTCTTGCGGTAAAAATAGCATCTTTGTTTTCAATGCCATATGTTGTATAAGAAGCCTTAGTGTACTTAGTTAAATCGAGACAATTTTTATCATCTGCATTTAACACCAAAAAACCGTCATCTGGTAATAATTTTACATATTTTACAAAAGCATTTTTAATGTTTTCAAAGGTTTTAAAATAATCCAAATGGTCATTATCAATGTTTAAAATAATTTCTGCTTTTGGTCTAAATTTTAGAAAACTTTCAACATATTCACAAGCTTCAATAATAAAATAATCGCTATTTCCTACACGGTAATTGCCATCAATTTGTTTTACCATACCACCTACTTGAATATTAGGGTCAAGACCTGCTTTTAAAAAGCAAACCGAAACCATAGAGGTAGTTGTTGTTTTACCATGCGTACCAGAAATGCCAATCGTATCCGAAAACGATTTGGTCAGTTCTCCTAAAAAATCACAACGTTCAATCATAGGAATGCCATGTTCTTTCGAAGCAATCATTTCTGGGTCATCTTGTTTAATTGCGGCCGTATAAACAACGGCATCTGCTTTTTTTAAATGCTCGAAATCATGCCCAATCGTAACTGGAATACCGCTTTTTTGTAATTTGTGAATAATAGAAGAATCGTTTGCATCCGAACCCGTAACAGTAAAGCCAAAACGATGTAAGATTTCTGCAATACCGCTCATACTAACTCCACCAATACCAAGCATATGTACATGTTTATATTTTTTTATATTATCAATATTTGCCAAGATTTTTCGCCCCTTTTATTTTAACGTATATCATCGCCAAAGGCGATAACGTTAGCGTAGTATTTTTTTACAAATCATAGTATATAATTTACAACAAAACAATTATATACTGTAACCGTTTTTTTTTCAATATTATTTTATGTATTATGTATAAAAAGTGTTAAAAATATGTATCCTATAAAAGAAAAGGAACAATTTCGTAAAAAAGTTTTTCTTTTTTGTAAAAACAAGAAGGAAAAAAGTTATTTTTGACGAATAATATATTTGTACATAGAAAGTACAACTTTATGTACAAATATAAAACTTGAGAAAGAGGTGCGCAATATGCAAATTACAGATGTACGTTTAAGAAAAGTAAATTCAGAGAACAGAATGAAAGCTGTTGCTTCTGTAACATTCGATAATGAATTCGTAGTACACGATATCAAAGTTATCGAAAGCCAAAATGGATTATTTATAGCTATGCCAAGCAGAAAAACTCCAAACGGAGATTTCAAAGATATAGCTCATCCAATCAATGCTGAAACAAGAGAGAAAATCCAAGCAGCTATCTTAGAAGCTTATGATGCTCCAGATGCTGAAGTAGCAGAAGAAGATTCAGCAGAATAATATAAACGAAGAGGGTGTCCTAAAATAGGACACCCTCTTTGAAGAAAAGAATTAAGGAATATTTCTTCTTTTTTTTTCTGCTTCTACCTTGGAGACAAGTGAACGAAAACGTGCTTCGGATAGTTTTTGTATGTCTAGTTCTACATCGAAGCATTTTCTTTCTAATTTTTCAGAATAGTGGGGAGCAGAAAAATCTTTTTTCATTAGGTACTTTTTTCCAACTATTTCTACTAATTCTTCTTTTGAGTCATCGATAAAAGTTTTGTCCGCTTCTAATTTTAAATAATTAGCGGTAGTACTATATACATAGTGACAAACAGGACAAATTGTCCTATAAGCGTTTGGGGAAGAACTTATATTTCCGCAGTTTGGACATTCTGTCCAGCTGGGGTTGATAATATAGTCAACAAGCATGCTGTTACCTCCTTAATTTTTTTCTTAAAATTTTACCCAATACTATAGCATTAGGCATATCAGCAAAGTTACTCTTTTTATTATAATATATATTACATAAAATTTCAATCATTTTTGCTTCTAATGTGCAATTAGAAATACCTTAAATTATCACACCTTGCTGATTACAAATAATGACTATGGGTTACGAGAAATGAAAGAGGACGCCCTCTTGTTACCTAATTCATAAATAGCATTCGCATAAATCTTTGCCGATAATAGTAAATTGTCAATTGAAATAAACTCATCTACTTGGTGACACATATCTTTACATCTAGGCATGTTAGCACCAAAGGAGACAAAATTTGGGAAAGCTCTTGCATAGGTTGCACCTCCAATGGCAATTGGGGGGGCATCAAGACCAGTAGTTTTGTGAAAAACATCACATAGGGTTTGAATTAGCCAATTTTCTTTTGGAAGATATAAGGCTTTCTTTTCGCCAGAAAAAGTAACCGACATAGAAGAGGGAAGAGAAGCGGTTATGTTTTCTTTTATATAGTCGATGGTAGTATGAATGGGAATTCGTAAATTCATGCCAAGAACCAAGTTAGACTTCTGTATATTTAATTGTGCTACATTTAAAGTAAGGACACCTGATTCATCTTGTACATTAAGTCCTAAGCTTTTTCCATTATATTCTAAGTTTAAATTTTTATAGAAATAAGATAATAAATCATTTGTTATTCCATACATTTCAAAAAGTTCATAAAGTACCACAAGTGCTTGTGAAATGGCATTGGTTCCTAAATCAGGATGAGCCGCATGAGCACTTACGCCATGAGAAGTGATGGAAAGAAGATGATATGAAATAGCATTGCTATTATGGAAATCCTGAGAAGATGCTTTTTTTTGAAGAGTGCTTTTTTTCATAGATTCTTTATCAATCGAAATAGAAAATTGATGTGAATCCACAATCGTTTCTAACTTGTGAATACAGTCGTCCAAAGAGATAGACTTATCCACCGATAATGTAATTTTACAATATTTTGGAACCACATTGATGGCATTATGATTGCAATCCACATCGATAATCTGAATATTGTTTTCTAAATTAGGAGAAGACACAAATACACTTAATAAGCCTTTTTCAGCATAAATGCATGGAAAATCAGCATCTGGGCTAAAACCAAATTTTGGTATTTCTTCGTGTTTTTTATAATATTCAATACATTTCCAATCATTTTCTTCGTTTAAACCCAAAATCAAACGAACACGTTTTGTTATATTACAAGTATCCATGACCACTTTCATAGCATATAAGCTAGCTATCACTGGACCCTTATCATCAATTGCACCACGCCCATAAATGTTATTATCTGAAATAGTTGCCGAAAAAGGAGGATAGGTCCAATTTTCACCTTCTGGCACAACATCTAAATGCCCAATAATGCCAACTAACTCATCAGCTTCGCCAAATTCAATATAACCACAATACCCATCAATATTCTTCGTACGAAACCCCAAACGATTTCCCAAATCCAACATATATTCCAATGCTTTATTGCAATTTTCCCCAAAAGGCATAGAAGGGTTGGAAGGATCGGATAACACACTTGGAATTTTAATTAATTCACAAGTAGAAGTAATAATATCTTCTTTTAATAAATCAATTTCTTTCTCAAACATAAAAAGCTCCTTTCACGATAGTAATATTATATGAAGAAAATAGAAAAATATCAATAGAAAAAGCCTACTTGAAAGAATTGATATTCAAGTAGGCAAGAGAACAGATTAGCTTTAAGTGTTGTCAGTTTTTTTGGGCATACTTTTTAATATAGTTATCAGCCAACATATCTAAATATTTATAGAAAGTTGCTTCATGCTCTTTTGCAGGTTCCACAGAAATGACTAATCCATCTTTTTTGGAATAGGAAAAAATAACGTTTTTAATAGTTGACAATCCTGACATATTAGAAAGAGAGTAAATCTCAAATTCTTTATTATCAACCAATTCTTTGCTATTTCCTAAATTCAAGAAAAACTCAAGCTTCGGCTGTTCTTGTCTTTGAGCATTAAAGAATTTAAAAAAAAGATAATAATTTTCATTACAAGTAAAAGTTCCTTCTCCTAAATATTCTTCTAAACGCTCATTATTTGGAGTCAATAGTTGTACCCCAAAAGAACGAGATTTACCAGATAAATCCGCTTTCATTTGAAAAAAGCGATTAATCCGTTTGATTCGTGTGCGAATCTCTGAAACATTAATGTTTTCCTTGATAGGAAATGAGTAACGAAAAAACATAAGGTTCTCCTTTCAACTTGCCTTGATAGGCTTTTTATGCAATCTATTATACTACATATCTAGCCAAAAGGCAACAAAATATGTAAGGGTTAACGAAAATCTATCCAGACAAGTAGCAAAGATGCGAGTAGAGCATGGATCATAAGTGAGTAGAAGAAATTCATTATGCAAAAAGGTAATATCAAACATTCCCTTATTTTATTGCTTTCCTAAAAATGTATCGATATAATAAGAAAAAAAGAAAAGGAGAGCAAAAGAAAAATGAAGAAAATAAGGGGAAACAAAGGTATAACATTGATTGCACTAGTTATTACAATTATATTCTCTTATGACGAAAAATTAAAATGTAGTAATACAAAGGTTTCCTCCTAACAACAATTTAGTACAAATAAAATTTTCACATATTTGAAAGATGAATTGTAAAAAATAAATACAAGTTCATCTTTTTTTGAATTTATAATGAAAAAATTGAAAATAAGTGATATAATGCCAATTAATAAAGGATAATTAAATTTTGCAGACAGTGTCTGCAAAATTAGAAAGAAGGTAATAATGAACGAATTAGAAAATATAAATGTAGATAAATTATATAATGATGTAGCAGATTTAATTGAAAAAGCAAAAATTCAAGTAGTTTCACATATTAATACAGAATTTGTTATATTAAACTGGAATATTGGAAATAGAATAAAAAATGAGTTATTAAATAATAAGAAACCAGAGTATGGTAAAAAAGTTATAAAGAATCTAAGTAAGAGATTAATTGAGAAATATGGTAGAGGTTATAGTTATTCAAACTTATATAGAATGTTACAAATAAATGAAGATTTTGAGGATTTTCAAAAATTTTCGACATTGTCGCAAAAATTAAGTTGGTCTCATTTTGTAGAAATTGTAAAAATGGACACTGATGTAAAAAGAAAATTTTATACAACAATGTGTATGAATGAAAATTGGTCAGTAAGGACATTAAAAGAAAGAGTGGACTCTGCATTATTTGAAAGGACAGCAATATCTAAAAAGCCAGAACAAACTATAATAAATGATTTACAGTTATTAACAGATGAAAATAAAATGACAACAGATTTATTTTTTAGAGATCCATATATCTTAGATTTTTTGGAGCTAAAAGATACTTATAGTGAAAAGGATTTAGAAAATGCAATAATAAATGAATTAGAAAGATTTATTTTGGAAATGGGTAATGATTTTGCTTTTTTGGCTAGACAAAAAAGAATAACAATAGATGGCAGAGATTACTATATGGATTTGTTATTTTATCATAGAAAGTTAAGAAGATTAGTTGTTATAGAGTTAAAACTGGATGAATTTAAACCAGAGCATAAAGGACAAGTAGAATTATATTTGAAATGGCTTGATAAGTATGAAAGAGCAGAAAGGGAAGAACCACCAGTAGCAATTATATTATGTGCTAGTAAAAGTGATATGATGACAGAACTACTTGAATTAGATGATAGTGGGATACATGTTGCACAATATCTTACAAATTATGTTCCTAAGGAATTATTAGAAGAGAAATTTTTATCTAGTATAAAAAATGCGAAAATACAATTAGAACAAAGAAGTAAAAATGCAGAAAATGAATAGATTTAATTTTTGCGACAGTGTCGCAAAAATTAAAAAAGAAAAAAGCTTTAGATTTAGAAATAAGTCTAGGGCTTATTTTTATAGAAAAAAAGATAAAATTACTCTACTAACAATTTTAACAAGAGCAGAAGAAGCAGGAAGAAACTATACAAACGCAGCAGCATACTAAGACCAACAATTAGCAGATTTCTTAAAAGAAGCAGACGACATTATAGACGAAATAAATGGAAGTAGTGAACAAAGTTTTAGCGTAGAAGTGAATACAAAATGGAGAGTCTTAAGCAAAGACAAGACGACAGGAGAAGTAGTATTAATCAGTGAAGCACCAATGCATGAATTTACTATGCATGGAGCAATAGGATATTTGTATGCAGAACAAGAATTAAACGAAATTTGTAAAATATATGGATATGGAACATGAGCAAATACAAGTAAAACATTTCATTATCAAACAGGAGATGTAGTAGAAGGGTTAGAAACAGGAACAATAACAGGAAGTGGAGCAAGAAGTATTACAATAGAAGACATTAACCAAATAACAAAATACAACCCAAGTATATATACGTTTGAAGAGTTTGGAACAATCTATAAATATGGGCAAGAAGATACGTATAGCATGTACTACCCAACCAAAACAACAGAATCAGGAGCATCAACAAGTAAAACAGAAAGAACATACAAATTTACAGGATACATGTACCAAGGTTCAGAATACCTAGTAGATACAGAAAGCCCAATATATAAAATACTATTTGAAAACAACAAGGACTCAATGTATTGGCTAGCGTCTCGTGGAGTCTATACGAGCTCATATTGGGAGGTGATGGGTGCGTCCTTCGATGTGTTTTGCGTGGCGAATAGCCATGTGGTCAGCGGCAGCTTGTGCCGTGGCGGTTCTCGGTCGATGCTTTATAAAGGTTTGAAAGAGCGCGACGACTTTGCTGAGTCTGTTCGTCCAATCGTTTATCTAAAATCGAATATTCAGACGAGTAGAAAAGATGCGAGTGGAGCATGGATCATAAGTGAGTAAAAAATAGAGGAATAGGATTGCGGGAAGGTCTCAGGACTTCTGTAGTTAGGGATATAGGTAGCCAAGAGGCAATAAAATAGAGTTATGTTACAAAAAAATGACAAAATCTTATGATTTTGCCATTTTTTTCTTGACATACGGAAATAAGCGTTGTATAATTAATAAGCATGTAGATTTGCGGTGAAGTGGAATGTGGCTACATCCTTACGGGTGGAGGGAACTTCCATGGAGTATGTCTTGGCTTAGACCGGGCGGTAAGAAAGCACTTATCCCAAGAAACACATGCGGAAACTTGGGGTTTTTATATGGTGATATAGGAAACACCAGGGTGCGTTTAAAACTTGCCAAGGTACATTTTATTTTAAGGAGGGAAAATACTTATGGCAACAACAAAACAATTGGTAGGAAGCGAGAAAATCAGAATAAGATTAAAAGCTTATGATCATGTTGTTTTAGATCAGTCTGCTGAAAAGATAGTAGATACTGCTAAAAGAACAGGAGCTAAAGTTTCAGGTCCTATTCCATTACCTACACAAAAAGAAGTTGTTACAATTTTACGTTGTCCTCATAAATACAAAGATGCCAGAGAGCAATTTGAAATGAGAACACATAAAAGAGTAATCGACATTTTGTATCCAACACAAAAAACAGTTGACAATCTAATGAAATTAGAATTACCAGCTGGTGTTGAAATAGAAATCAAACTTTAATTATGAAAAACACCGCAGGTGTAGGGACATCGTCCCACGGGAATACATCGTAGGACAGACCCCACGGTGCCCAATCCGGAATTTGAATTTTAGCACATGTACTAAATTCAAATAACAAAATTAGCAAGCTAATTTCAATAATTAGCCAATGATTAGTTAGCCGTTAAACGAATATTAGTTACGGATAACTGATATGAAAACCAAGCTGGTACATGAAAGTGCTAGCCAATAGTTAGGAGGAAAATTTAAAATGAAAGCAATTATTGGAACAAAAATTGGAATGACTCAAATTTTTGATGAAAAAGGAGTTGTTATTCCAGTAACAGCGATTCAAGCTGGACCTTGTGTCGTAGCACAAGTAAAAGAAATCGAAACCGATGGATATAATGCCATTCAATTAGGTTTCGGAGAAGTAAAAGAAAAACATATGAACAAACCAGAAAAAGGACATTTTGCAAAAGCAGGAATTGAAAACAAAAAACATTTAAGAGAATTTCGTGTAGATTCGATTGATGTAAAAGTTGGAGATGAAGTAAAAGCAGATGTGTTCCAAGCTGGAGAAAAAATAGATGTTCAAGGAACTACAAAAGGAAAAGGGTTCCAAGGTGTTATTAAACGCCATGGACAATCAAGAGGACCTATGGGACATGGTTCTATGTATCATAGAAGACCAGGTTCAATGGGACCAACTTCAACACCAGGAAGAGTATTTAAAGGTAAAAAACTTCCAGGACATATGGGAGTACAAACTGTAACCATTCAAAACCTAGATGTTGTAAGAGTAGATACAGATAAAAATGTAATTTTAGTAAAAGGTAGTGTACCAGGAGCAAAAGGTTCATTACTAAAAATTAGGCAAGCTGTAAAGGCTGCGAAATAGAAAGGAAGGAGGATAAGATATGCCTAAAATAGATGTATATAGTATAGAAGGTAAAAAGGTTAGCGATGTAGAATTAAAAGAAGAAGTATTTGGAATTGAACCAAATGAGACCATTGTACATAGTGTACTTGTTAATTACATGGCAAACCAAAGACAAGGAACACAAAGTACCAAAACAAGATCAGAAGTATCTGGTGGTGGTAAAAAACCTTGGAGACAAAAAGGAACAGGACGTGCAAGACAAGGTAGTATTCGTGCACCACATTGGGTTGGTGGAGGAATTGCACTAGGTCCAAAACCACGTTCTTACAAATACAGAGTAAACAAAAAGGAAAGAAGACTAGCGATTCGTTCTGTATTAAGTTCGAAAGTATTAGAAAAAGAATTAGTTGTTGTTGATAAAATTGATTTTAAAGAAATCAAAACCAAAAATATGGTTAATGCCTTAAACAAATTAAAAGTAGAAGGAAAAACATTAATCGTATTGCCAGAGAAAAATGAAAACGTACAAAAATCAGCAAGAAACATTGAAGGAGTAAAAACAAGTTTAGTAAATACCATAAATGTATATGATTTATTAAAATATAAAAATCTTGTACTTACTCTAGATACGGTTAAAAAAATAGAGGAGGTGTACGCTTAAATGAGACCAGAAGATATTATTATAAAACCAATTATTACTGAAAAAAGTAATGATGGATTACAAGAAGGAAAGTATACCTTTAAAGTAAATAAAAAAGCAACAAAAGTTGATATTGCAAGAGCAGTTGAAAAATTGTTTGAAGTAAAAGTTATCAATGTAAATACGATTACTGTTAAAGGAAAAGAAAAAAGAGTAGGAGTTCATACAGGAAAAACACCAGATTGGAAAAAAGCAATTGTAACAATTGAGACAAATCCAAGTGACCTAAAATACCTTGCAAAAGGTGGAAAAGAAACCAAAGTTTCGAAAAAATATAAAGATTCTATTTCAGAATTTATGGGAGCATAAGAGTTAGGAGGAAAGCATGGGAGAAAAAGAAGAAAAATTTCGAAAAACATTAAGTCCTAAGAATTATGAAACTGTTGTAGAAACTTTTATGCCACATAAAGAAAGAATTATAATTGATCATCCAATATGGCCAGAAAGAAAAATAGAAGAAGCAGAAGCAGAAGAAGAATACAATAGGATTTATAAGAAATATATGGGTGATGAATCAAGATAATACATTACAATAATGAAAAAATAAAAGTATCGAGAAATAACTCGGAAAATAAATAAAAAGGAGAGAAAGAAAAATGGCAATGAAACATTTTAAAGCCTATACACCATCAAGAAGAAACATGACTGTTTCAACATTTGATGAAATTACCAAAAAGACTCCTGAAAAATCTTTACTAGCAAAGAAAAAAGAAAAAGCAGGAAGAAATTCATATGGTAGAATTACTGTTCGTCATCAAGGTGGAGGTAATAGACAAAAATATAGAATCATCGATTTTAAACGTAACAAAGACGATATGAGTGCAACCGTTATTGGTATTGAATACGATCCAAATAGAAGTGCTAATATCGCATTAGTAGAATATGAAGATGGAGAAAGAAGATACATTTTAGCACCAGTTGGATTAACCGATGGAGACAAAGTAGTATCTGGACAAAAAGCAGATATTAAACCAGGAAACTGTATGCCAATTGATAGTATTCCCGTTGGTACATTAATTCATAACATTGAATTAAACCCAGGTCAAGGTGGAAAAATGGTAAGAAGTGCAGGACAAAGTGCACAACTTATGGCAAAAGAAGGAAAATACGCACATGTACGTTTACCTTCTGGAGAAATGAGATTAGTAATGACAAGATGCAGAGCAACCATAGGAACTGTTGGAAATACAGACCATGAGAATGTAAAACTTGGTAAAGCAGGAAGAACAAGACATATGGGAATTCGCCCTACTGTTAGAGGTTCGGTAATGAACCCAGTAGATCACCCTCATGGTGGTGGTGAAGGTAGAGCACCAGTTGGACGTCCAGGACCACTTACTCCTTGGGGTAAACCAGCACTTGGATACAAGACAAGAAAGAAGAATAAACTATCTAATAAGTTTATTGTGAAAAGGAGGAAATAAAGTTAGCTGTTAACGAACAAAGTGAGTCTTACAGATAACTTTGTTAACCGAAAGAATTGAGGTTAACTACCTTAGAAAGAAGGAGGAAAAATAAATGTCAAGATCAAGCAAGAAAAAACCATTTGTTGCACCAGAACTTTTAAAAAGAGTAGAAGCAATGAATGAAACTGGAAAAAAAGATGTTTTAAAGACCTGGTCAAGAGCATCTACCATATATCCGCAATTTGTTGGACACACAATTGCTGTTCATGATGGAAGAAAACATGTGCCAATCTATATTACAGAAGAAATGATTGGACATAAGCTAGGTGAATTTGCACCTACAAGAACCTTTAAAGGTCATGCAGGAGAAAAAGCATCTACTGTGAAAAAGTAAGTTAGAGATTAGAAGTTAGAAAAAATTTAACTTCATAAAAAAGGAGGGAATCTTAAGTGGAAGAAATGATAGATGAAGTAAAAACTGCAGAAGCAACATTAAGATATGCTAGAATTTCTGCAAGAAAAGTAAAAATTGTTGCAGACTTAATTCGTGGCAAAAATGTAGATGAAGCATTAGCAATTGTTAAATTCACACCAAAAGCTTCTTCAGAAATAATTGAAAAACTATTAAAATCTGCCATTGCCAATGCAGAAAACAACCATGGGTTGGATAGCAAAAATTTATATATTGCAGAAATTTATGCAAACCAAGGTCCTACTCTTAAAAGAATAAGACCAGCAGCAAAAGGTTCTGCTGTTAGAATTAGAAAAAGAACCAGTCATATTACAATCGTATTGAAAGAAAGAGTATAGAGGGATAAGAAAGGAGGATTTTTAGCATGGGACAAAAAATGCATCCACATGGATTAAGAGTAGGTATTATCAAAGACTGGAACTCAAAATGGTATGCAGATAAAAGAAACTACAGTGATTATCTAGTAGAAGACCATAAAATCCGTGAATATGTTAAAAAGAAATTATTTGCTAGTGGTATTTCAAAAATTGAAATTGAAAGAACTGCTAAATTTGTAAAAGTAAACGTATATACTGCAAAACCTGGCCTAGTGATTGGAAAAGGTGGACAATTAGCAGAAGGTTTAAAAAACGATTTACAAAAAATGATCGGTAAAGAAGTAAATTTAAATATTGTTGAGGTAAAAAATATTGATTTAGATGCGAAATTAGTAGCAGAAAATATTTGTGCTCAACTAGAAAGAAGAATTTCATTTAGACGTGCAATGAAACAATGCATGCAAAAAACAATGAAAGCAGGAGCGTTAGGAATTAAAACCGCAGTATCTGGAAGATTAGGTGGAGCCGATATGGCAAGAACAGAATTCTACAAAGAAGGAACCATTCCATTACAAACCTTAAGAGCAGATATTGATTATGGATTCTATGAAGCAAACACAACTTATGGAAAAATCGGTGTTAAAGTATGGATTTATAAAGGTGAAATTCTTCCAACGAAAAAAGAGAAAGTGGAAGGAGGAGACAAATAATGCCATTAATACCAAAAAGAACAAAATATAGAAAACAACAAAAAGGTAGAAATAGAGGATATGCCACAAGAGGTAATGTTGTTTCCGATGGAGAATATGGATTACAAGCAAGTGAAGCTGCATGGATTACAACCAATCAAATCGAAGCAGCCCGTATTGCTATGACTCGTCACATTAAAAGAGGTGGTCAAGTTTGGATTAAAATCTTTCCAGATAAGCCAGTAACAAAGAAACCTGCTGAAACTCGTATGGGTAAAGGTAAAGGTGCTCCAGAATACTGGGTAGCTGTTGTAAAACCAGGAAGAGTATTATTTGAAATTGCTGGTGTACCAGAGGAATTAGCAAGAGAAGCAATGAGACTTGCAGCAAACAAACTACCAATTAAAACAAAATTTGTAAGAAAAGAAACTATAAAATTAGGTGGTGATAATGATGAAGATAAATAAAATAAATGAAATGTCTTCACCAGAACTAGAAAAAGAGTTAAGTGAGTTAAAAACGGAATTATTTAAATTGAGATTTAGCCATGCAACCAATGGACTAGATAATCCTTTAAAAATAAGAGAAGTGAAAAAAGACATTGCAAGAATTAAAACCATATTAAGACAAAGAGAATTAGCAGACGCAAAGAAATAGCCCTATGTAGGCTGTAGGGGCGAGCATTGCTCGTCTGTAAGAAACAAGAAGAGCGTAAAATTCTTCGTATTTCTAAGAAAGGAGAAAAATTATGGAAGAAAGAAATCTTCGTAAAGTTATGATTGGAACCGTTGTGTCAAACAAAATGGATAAAACCGTGGTAGTAGCTGTTAAAACCAATGTAAAACACGATATGTATTCAAAAATCATGAAAAAAACATACAAATTAAAAGCACATGATGAAGAAAATGCTTGTGGAATCGGAGATGAAGTAAAAGTAATGGAAACTCGTCCACTTTCCAAAGATAAGAGATGGAGAGTAGTAGAAATTACAAAAAAGGCAATCAAAAAATAGGAGTTAGAAATTAGAAAATAGAAGTTGGAGATTAGAAGTTATGAATTCTAACTTTCTAACACACTAATATACTAACCAACCACAAAGATAAAAAAGTAAAAAAAGAAGGAGGAGGCTAGAATGGTACAACAACAATCAATATTAAAAGTTGCAGATAACACTGGAGCAAAAGAAATTATGTGTATTCGTTGTTTAGGTGGTTCTTATCGAAAATATGCAGGTATTGGAGATGTTATTGTCGCTTCTGTAAAAAGTGCTGCACCAGGTGGTGTTGTAAAAAAAGGAGAAGTAGTAAAAGCAGTTGTCGTAAGAACAAAGAAACCACAAAGACGTGCCGATGGTTCTTATGTTCGATTTGATGAAAATGCTGCTGTTATTATTCGTGATGATGGTAACCCAAAAGGAACTCGTATTTTTGGACCAGTAGCAAGAGAATTAAGAGAAAAAGAATATATGAAAATATTATCATTAGCACCAGAAGTTCTTTAATCCGTAATGTGTAAATGTCCACTGGACATTTCCGCATAACGGATTAAAGATGCGAAAACTTATAATTTGTTTCCGAAAGAAGCCCTTAGGCTGAGAGAGGAATTACAAATTATTAGTTATCGCATGAAGGCTAAAAGAGTAGTTAACTTAAAATAAATGCAATAAACCTAAAAAAGAAGAGGTGAAAATAAAAAATGAAAATAAAAAAAGGTGATACTGTAAAAATCCTATCAGGAAACGATAAAGGAAAAACAGGAGAAGTTTTAGAAGTAATACCAAAAACCGAAAAGATTATCGTAAAAGGTGTTAACATTCGTAAAAAACATGTAAAACCTAGAAAACAAGGAGAAGAAGGTGGAATTATTCCAGTAGAATGCGCATTCCATTCTTCAAAAGCAAACGTGGTATGTCCAAAATGTGGAAAGGCGACAAAGGTTGGATATAGTGAAGAAAAAGGCGAAAAAATTCGTGTTTGTAAAAAGTGTAATACAAAATTAAAATAAGGAAGGAGGATTATAAAAACATATGGAAAAATTAAGAGAACAATATGAAAAAGAAGTAATACCAGCATTAATGAAAAAATTTAATTATAAATCCGTAATGCAAGTGCCAAAACTTGATAAAATCGTAATTAATATCGGTTTAGGAGATACCAAAGACAATCCTAAATCATTAGAAAATGCAATGAATGATTTAAGCCAAATTACCGGTCAAAAGCCAATGGTAACAAAAGCTAGAAAATCAATTGCAGCCTTCAAATTAAGAGAAGGAGCAAATATTGGATGTAAAGTTACTCTAAGAAGTAGCAAAATGTATGAATTTGCATACAAACTATTCAATGTAGCTCTTCCAAGAGTAAGAGATTTTAGAGGAGTATCTGCAAATTCTTTTGATGGAAGAGGAAATTACTCATTAGGTATAAAAGAACAATTGATATTCCCTGAAATCGAGTATGAAAAAATCGATAAACTAAGAGGTATGGATATTATATTTGTAACAACAGCGAAGTCAGATGAAGAAGCACGTGAGTTACTTACATTATTAGGAATGCCTTTTAAAGCATAAAAGAAGGGAGAATAAAAATATGGCTAAAAAGTCAATGATTGTAAAACAACAAAGACCACAAAAATATAAAACAAGAGAGTACAATAGATGTAAACTTTGTGGTAGACCACATGCATATATTAGAAAATATGGAATTTGCCGTGTATGTTTCCGTAAATTAGCACATGAAGGCGAAATTCCAGGTGTAAAAAAAGCAAGTTGGTAAGTGTAGGGGCACCGTTTGCTGGGAATACACCGTAGGACAGACACCACTGTGCCCAAAAATGAATTAAAGGAGGTAAAATAAGTGAATATTACAGATCCAATTGCAGATATGTTAACAAGAATTAGAAATGCCAATACTTCGAAACACAAAACCGTTGACATACCAGCTTCTAATATGAAAAAAGCAATTGCTGAAATTCTATTTGAAGAAGGATATATCAAAGCATTTGAAGTAATTGAAAATGAAAATCAAGGAATTATTCGTATCACAATCAAATATGACGAAAAAGGTAGTCGTGTTATTGCAGGTTTAAAAAGAATTAGTAAACCAGGATTAAGAGTATATGCATCAAATGAAGAACTACCACGAGTTTTAAACGGTTTAGGAATTGCTTTAATTTCAACATCAAAAGGAATTATGACAGATAAAAAAGCAAGAGAACAAGGTATCGGTGGAGAAGTATTAGCTTATGTATGGTAGGCTAGAAGTTAGAGATTAGAAGTTAGAAAATCTAATAATAATCTCGGTAAAAAAGATAGAAAATGGAGATGAAAAATTGGAAGCAAACCCTTTCAATTATCAAAATCCAATTTTAGATAAAAGAGGTGAAAGAAATGTCAAGAATAGGAAATAGTCCAATTACCGTTCCAGCGGATGTAGAAGTTAAAATTGACGGTAAGCATATTAGTGTAAAAGGACCAAAAGGAACTTTGGAAAGAGAAATACATAATAACATGAAAGTAAGCTTAGATAATGGCATGATTACGGTAACAAGACCAGATGATGAGCCAGAAAATAGAAGCTTACATGGTCTTACCAGAACATTAATTAATAACATGATTCATGGTGTAAAAGAAGAATATCAAAGAGAGTTACAAATTAATGGTGTTGGTTATAGAGCACAGAAACAAGGAACCAAATTAGTAATGAATTTAGGATATTCTCATCCAGTAGAAATGGAAGCACCAGCAGGAATTACCTTTGATGTACCAAACCCAAATACTATTATTGTAAAAGGAATTGATAAAGAATTAGTTGGTCAAACAGCAGCTGTTGTTAGAACCAAAAGACCACCTGAGGTATATCGTGGAAAAGGTATCAAATATGCTGAAGAAGTTATCCGTCGTAAAGAAGGTAAAGCAGGTAAAAAATAGAAATTAGAGGCTAGAAGATAGAAGTTAGAAGTTCTAATACACTAACTCACTAGGTAAACTAGCCGACAGCAAAAAACAAAAAGTAAAAAAAGAAGGAGGAGGCTAGCATGGTAAAAAAGACAGACAGAAAAGAAGAAAGAACAAGAAGACATATTCGTGTACGTAGAAAAATAAGCGGAACAGCAGATTGCCCAAGACTATGCGTATATAGAAGTAATGCCAATATCTATGCACAAATCGTAGATGATGAAGCAAAAGTTACCTTAGTAAGTGCTTCTACATTAGACAAAGAAGTAAAAGAAAAACATGCCAACAAAGTAGCAGCAAAAGAAGTAGGAAGCTTAATTGCAAAACGTGCCATGGAAAAGAAAATAGAAAATGTTGTCTATGATAGAGGTGGATATATCTATCATGGTATTGTAAAAGAATTAGCCGAAGCAGCACGTGAGGCAGGACTAAAATTTTAGTAAAGACAGGAGAAATGTAGGGGCACCGTTTGCCGGGAATATCGAAAAGACAGACACCACTGTGCCCAAGAGAATATGAATAAGGAGGGAAAACGTAAACACATGGAAGAAACACAAGTAGAATTAAAAGAAAAGGTTGTTGCAATCAACAGAGTTGCAAAAGTTGTAAAAGGTGGTAGAACATTTCGTTTTAGTGCAGTTGTGGTTGTTGGAGATGGAAATGGACACGTTGGTGTAGGAAATGGTAAAGCAGCAGAAGTTCCAGATGCCATTAAAAAAGCCATTGAAGATGCAAAGAAAAACTTAATTACCGTTCCCGTTGTAGGAACAACCATTCCTCATGAATATATTGGAAAATTTGGTAGTGCCAATGTTATGTTAAAACCTGCAGCAGAAGGTACTGGAGTTATTGCCGGAGGTAGTGTAAGACCAGTTCTAGAACTTGCAGGGTATAAAGACATTAGAACAAAAGTATTAGGAACAAACAATCCAAGAAACGTTGTATATGCAACACTTAATGGATTAGCTAGCATGAGCACAATCGAACAAGTTGCCAAAAAAAGAGGAAAAAGAGTAGAAGATATTATGTAAGAAGAGGGAGGTGCAGGATAAAATGAGATTAGACGATTTAAGCCCAGCACAAGAAAGAGTAACTAGAAGAAGAGTTGGTCGCGGAATTGGTTCCGGACTTGGAAAAACTTCTGGAAAAGGACATAAAGGACAAAAAGCAAGAAGTGGTGGAGGAGTAAGAAGAGGTTTTGAAGGTGGTCAAACACCATTATATAGAAGATTACCAAAAAGAGGATTTACGAATATTTTTGCAAAAGATTATGTAGAAGTAACCCTAACAATGCTTAATCAGTCGAAAAGCGAGGAGGTAACTGCCCAAAGCTTAGTAGAAGAAGGAATTATCTCAAAAGCCAAAGATGGTATTGTGGTTCTTGCTACTGGTAATTTAGAGAAAAAATTAACAGTAAAAGCAAAGAGATTTACAAAAGCAGCAAAAGAAAAAATTGAAGCTGTTGGTGGAAAGACAGAGGTGATTTAATTGTTTAAAACAATCAAGAATGCCTTAAAAACAGAAGAAGTTCGAAAACGTTTATTATATACCTTAGTATTAATTATTGTTTTTAGACTAGGATGTTTTATTACTGTTCCAGGTGTTGATACCTTTGCACTAAGCGAAGCAATGGGGTCAACCGAAGGAATTGGTGGATTAATTAATATTATTTCCGGAGGAGCATTTTCAAGATTTTCTATTTTTGCGATGACCATTAGCCCATACATTACGGCTTCTATTGTTATTCAATTATTGGCAATGGTAATACCAGCATTAGAACGTTTAGCAAAAGAAGGTGGAGAAGAAGGAAGACAAAAAATGAATCGATATACCAAATACTTAACAATCGTTCTTGCGATCGTAGAAGGATTAGGAATATATCTTTCATATCAATCTTCTGGAATATTCATTAACCCAGGATTTTTAACAGGATTTATTGTTGTTCTTTCACTTGTAGCAGGTACAGCACTTTTAATGTGGCTTGGAGAACAAATTACCAACAAGGGAATTGGAAATGGAATTTCGATTATTATCTTTATTGGTATTGTTTCTGGTTTGCCAAGTGCTGTAACAACCATATGGGGATTAATATTGGGAACAGGTACTTTTAGTACTACCGGATTATTAGTATCACTAGGTATTATTATAGGAGCGATTATTTTAGTAGCTGGTGTTGTATTTGTACAAACAGCAGAAAGAAGGATACCAGTACAATATGCTAAAAAAGTAGTAGGAAGAAAAATGGTAGGGGCACAAAACACCCATATTCCATTAAAACTTGCTATGGCAGGTGTTATGCCAGTTATTTTTGCAAGTAGTTTTATGACATTTCCAGCAATGATTTTACAAATGTTTATAAAAGACATTGCGACACAAACGGGATTTTGGGCAGGAGTATATAAATTCTCTATTGCCACATCAACCTCGAATGTGCCAGTAGGATATACCATAGCAAATGCACTTGTATATTTACTATTAATAGTAGGATTTACCTTTTTCTATACCTATGCCACTTTCAATCCAGCGGAAGTAGCAAACAATATTAAGAAAAATGGTGGATTTATCCCAGGAATTCGTGCAGGAAGACCAACTACCGAATATTTAACTAGCGTTATTTCCAAAATAACATGGTTTGGAGGATTTTTCCTAAGCTTAATAGCAATATTACCAATGCTAATCCGTTTCACAGGATTAAACATCGCATTTGGAGGAACATCCATCCTAATCGTAGTAGGTGTAGCACTAGAAACTGTACAACAACTAGAATCATTGTTGATGATGAGACATTATAAAGGATTTTTAAATTAAATGATTTGTAAAATAAACAATAAAAAAGCCAATGCCAAAGCAAAGGCTTTTTTATTATTTAAACAACAAGGTTCTGGGAGACCTCATCCATAGGCTTTGCCTGTGCGGTGGGTCAGGTTCTTATTTTGGTACTAAAAACATGAACGGTACCTACACGTATGGCGATGCGGACATGTCATAGGATGCGGACAAGGACTAAATATAAGGCTGGTACTTATTGGAAGACGCTTGTATGCTTTATAATGCTTTCTGCGATTTTCTAAGCAAGGATCATAAAACCTCCTTTGTTTCTGTTCCCACCGTTCCACGTTGTTACCTTTCTTACTGAAATTTTTCATAAGAAACCTCCATTTCATACATATTGAATCTACAACGGATAACGAAAAGATTATACCATATTTATATAAAACATGCAATAATTGACTAAAAGAAGTATGAGTTTTTTTCGCTGGGGAATTCCCTAGATTTCAATATTTTTAAGCTCT
>CAOKQZ010000014.1 GCA_948471055.1 uncultured Clostridium sp.
CTTCGGTTACTTTTGATGTTAAGGCTACAAGTTCGTCTCCATATACACTTGTTTTATCATCGATGGTTACTGTTACTCCACGTTTTGTTATTGTGTATGTTCCATCTACAAATGTTACATTATAGTTCGTGTTGCTTGCTGTTCCTGTAATTGCATATTCTCCTACATCTGTTCCTGCTTCTTTACTTAAGGTAATTCCTAAGTCGTCTCCTTCTTTTACTTCTCCTTCGGTTACTTTTGATGTTAAGGCTACAAGTTCGTCTCCATATACACTTGTTTTGTTATCAATGGTTACTGTTACTTCTCTTACTGTAATTGTGTATGTTCCATCTACAAATGTTACTTTGTAGTTTTTGTTGCTTGCTGTTCCTGTAATTGCATATGTTCCTACATCTGTTCCTTCTGCTTTACTTAATGTAATTCCTAAGTCGTCTCCTTCTTTTACTGTTCCTTCGGTTACTTTTGATGTTAAGGCTACAAGTTCGTCTCCATATACACTTGTTTTATCATCGATGGTTACTGTTACTCCACGTTTTGTTATTGTGTATGTTCCATCTACAAATGTTACATTATAGTTCGTGTTGCTTGCTGTTCCTGTAATTGTATATTCTCCTACATTTGTTCCTTCTGCTTTACTTAATGTAATTCCTAAGTCGTCTCCTTCTTTTACTGTTCCTTCGGTTACTTTTGATGTTAAGGCTACAAGTTCGTCTCCATATACACTTGTTTTATCATCGATGGTTACTGTTACTCCACGTTTTGTTATTGTGTATGTTCCATCTACAAATGTTACATTATAGTTCGTGTTGCTTGCTGTTCCTGTAATTGTATATTCTCCTACATTTGTTCCTTCTGCTTTACTTAAGGTAATTCCTAAGTCGTCTCCTTCTTTTACTTCTCCTTCAGTTACTTTTGATGTTAAAGTTGCTAATTCGTCTCCATATACACTTGTTTTATTATCAATGGTTACTGTTACTTCACGTTTTATAATATTGTAAGTATTTGATGTAATTGTTCTTGTTCCACTGTGGTTTGCAACAGATACTGTTGCAATTGCTCTATAAATTCCTACATTGCTTGGTGTTCCACATGCTGTATATAATCCTGTAACAGGATTGAATTCTTCATAGCTCATGCTTTCTACTGTGAAATCAATTGCTTTTCCATTTAAAGTTACATTTTTAACCTTATCATTTCCAATTGCTCCACTTGTTCCATAAACAATAGCGTCTTCTGGTACTTCAATAAATCCGTTTATTGTATCGTCATCATCCTCTAATGGTTTTGGTGTAATTGTGTATGCTTGTGATTCTAATGTTTTGGTTCCTTCATGGTTTGCAATTGTGATGGTTACAACTGCTTTATAGGTTCCTACATTTACTGGTGCCTCATCTACTGGTTGTCCCCATGTTTTTGTTTCTTCATTGTAGGTTGCATATTGAATTTTTTGTACGCTAAATTTAACTACTTCTTCATTTAATTTAACATCAGTTACATTACTATCGGTAATTCCGATTGGACTTCCTGTATAAACTAAATCTGTTGGTGTTGTTACGGTTCCTGTTACTTTATCTCCAGCTAATTCTCCTGGTATAATGGTATATTCTGCTGATTCTAATGTTTTGGTTCCTTCATGGTTTGCCACTGTAATCGTTACAACTGCTTTATAAGTTCCTACATTTACTGGTACATCATCTACTGGTGTTCCCCATGTTTTGGTTTCTTGATTGTAAGTTGCATATTGAATGCTTATTACTGTATAGTTTACATCATTATTATTTAATTTTACATTTGTTACATCTTTCTCAGTAATTCCAATTCCGTTACCTGTATAGGTTAAGTCTTTTGGTGTTGCAACATTTCCTGTTACTTCATCTGGAACTAATGCTTTTGGGCTAATAGTATATGCATCTGATTGTAATATTTTGGTTCCTGTATAGTTTGCCACTGTAATGGTTACAACTGCTCTATAAGTTCCTACATTTACTGGTGCATTATCTACTGCTGTTTCCCAACTTGTTACGTTTCCATTTGCATCAACGTTTGCTGTTTGATATTGAATTTTTTCTACGTTAAATCTAACATTTTCTCCATTTAATGTAACATCGGTTACATTGTTATTGGTAATTCCAATTGGGCTTCCTGTATAAACTAAATCTGTTGGTGTTGTTACGGTTCCTGTTACCTCATCTGGATCTAGTGTTGCAGCCACAATGGTATAAGGTGCTGATTTTATTGTTCTTTCACCACTATGATTTGCAATTGTTAATGTCGCAATTGCTCGATAGGTTCCAATATCACTTGGTACTTTTCCTTCTTCTAATGCTACATATTTTCCTGTTGCTAAATCGTATACTTCATAACTAATACCTTTTACAGTATAGTCTACTGGTTCTCCATTTAATGTTACATTTGTTACATCATCTGCAGTAACTGGTCTACTTTGTCCATATGTTACAGGGCTTGTTGGTACATTTACCTTTCCTCCTACAACATCACTGTCTACTAATGCTTTTGGTGTAATGGTATATTCTGCTGATTCTAATGTTTTTGTTCCTGTATGGTTTGCAACGGAAATCATTACAACTGCTTTGTATGTTCCTACATTTACTGGTACATCGTTTGTTGGTGTTCCCCATGTTTTCGTTTCTTCATTATAAGTTGCATATTGAATGCTTTCTACTGTATAAGCTACTTCTTTATCATTTAATTTAACTTCACTTACATAAGTATTATCAATTCCAATTGGACTTCCTGTATAGGTTAAGTCTGTTGGTGTTCCTACTTTTCCTGTTACTTTATCTGCTTCTTCTAATGCTTTTGGTGTAATGGTATATTCTGCTGATTCTAATGTTTTTGTTCCATCATAGTTTGCAACTTTGATTGTTACAACTGCTTTATATTTTCCTACATTAACTGGTTGTGTCGCTTCCGCTACTCCCCATTCTTTTGTTTCTTCATTATAAGCTTTATATTGAATGGTTACTACATCAAATTTAACTGCTGTTCCATTTAATTTAACATCGGTTACATAGGTCTTATCAATTCCAATTGGGTTTCCTGTATAAACGGTGTTGCTTGGTACTCCTACATTTCCTGTTACATTATCTGGTACTAATGTTCCTGCAGTAATGGTATATTCTGCTGATTCTAGTACTTTTGTTCCAGTATGGTTTGCAACTTTGATTGTTACAACTGCTTTGTATGTTCCTACATTTACTGGTACATCGTTTGTTGGTGTTCCCCATGTTTTCGTTTCTTCATTATAAGTTGCATATTGAATGCTTTCTACTGTATAAGCTACTTCTTTATTGTTTAATTTTACATCTTTTACATTAGCGTCTGTAATTCCAATTGGATTACCTGTATAGGTTAAGTCTGTTGGTGTTGTTACTGTTCCTGTTACCTCATCTGGAACTAATGCTTTTGGAGTAATGGTATATCCTACTGATTCAATTGTTCTTACTCCGCTATGGTTTGCAACTGTAATTTCTACAACTGCTTTATAAGTTCCTACATTTATTGGTGCATCAGCTACTGGTGTTCCCCATGTTTGTGTTTCTTCATTATAAGCCCTATATTTAATACTTTCAATTGTATATGCTATTTCATTTCCATTTAATGTTACATTGCTTACATTACTTTCTGTAATTCCAATTCCACTTCCTGTATAGGTTGTGTTACTTGGTGGTGTTACTAAACCTGCTACGGTGTCATTTACATCATCTAATGGTTTTGCAGTAATATTAAAGGTTTTTAGTGTTGTTGTTGGTAATGCTTCATAGTATTTTCCTTCATCTACACTTAAAGCTACTATATAAGTTCCAACTTCTGTTGGCATTTCTTCACCTAAAGGTAGAATGGTTGGAACATTTCCTTCACCCATTACAATTTTACTATAAGTTACATGAATTTCAGATGTTTCTACTTTTACTCCTGTTTTTGGAGTTACTACGATTGGAGTTGTTTTTCCAAATTCCATATTCGTAGGGATTGTATAATCGAAATCTTCAATTGATAAATCATCTTTTTCTACTGTAATTGTGATTGGTTCACTCGATTTTGCTACATAGTTTCCATCGGTGGTTGCTCCAAAGGTTACAGTAATGGTTGCTTGTCCTGCTCCATTTAATGTAACTTTTCCATTTTCGTCCACACTTAATACAGATGGATTACTGCTTGTATAAGTAACTTGTCCATCTCCTTTGATTGCATTTATATTTGATACTGTAATAACAGGTGCATTTTCTGTCATTTTTACGTTTATAAGGTTAATTGTCACTTCTGGTGTTGGTTGTGCTTCTGCTGTAATTGTATATTTTCCTAATACGGTAGAAGATAATGCATAGTAATGTGTTCCTTCTGCCACTGTTACACTTACACGGTAAGTTCCTTTATCGGTTGGTACAGCATCTCCTACTAATGTTTCTGATACAATATCTGTTCCATCAATTAATTTTTCATAAATTACTTTAATATTTCCAATTGCATTTTCACCATATTTTTCTACTAACTCTTCTTTTAATGCCACTTCGATTCCTGTTGGATTTTCTTCATATGGTTTTGTTTCTGGAATATCATAAGCAAGATGTTCTTTTGTTAAAGTATCTTTTAATACGGTTACTTTAATTGGATCACTTGACATTTCACTATAGTTTGCAGTTTGTCCAAAGGTTACAGTAATGGTTGCTTCTCCTGCTCCAACTAATGTAACTTTTCCATCTGTAGCTATGGTTAATACATTTTCATTACTACTTGTATAAGTAATATTTCCGCTCTCTTTTGGTGCATTGGTTACACTAATTTGTGGTGCATTTTCTGTTATTTTTACTTCTATTGGTGTTACTGTTACTTGTGGTTTGTCTTGTGGCTTTTTCGTAATTTGGTATGTTCCTAAAACCTCACTAAATCCATTATAGTGGGTTCCTCCTGTTACATTTACAATTACTTCATAAGTTCCTACTTCTGTTGGTATTCCGTCAAATGGTTTTCCATCTTTTTTATAACTTACTGTTATTTCTCCATATTTTGCGTCTTGTGTTTTTCCATCTTTATCGGTTACTGAAATTCCTTGTGGTTCTCCAGTATACATTTTATCTTCTAATGTATAATCATAGATAAAATCTCCATTTTCTCCTGTTTCGAAATCTGCTTTTGTTACAGTTACTGTAATTGGATCGCTTGAAGTTTCACTATAATTATCGGTTGCTCCAAATGTTACCGTAATTTGAGCACTACCTGCTTTTAATATTGTAATATTTCCATTTTCATCTATTGTTAATACAGATGGATCACTACTTGTATAAGTAATGTTTCCATTTTCTGCTGGTGTATTTTTTACATCAATTACTGGGGCAGAATCTACCATTGTTACGCTTTGTGGTGTTACAGTTACATCTGGTTTTACTTGTCCTTGGGCAGTAATTGTGTATGTTCCTAAAACCTCACTAAATCCTTTATAGTGGGTTCCCTCTGCTACATGTAATGTTACTTCATAGGTACCTGCTGCGCTTGGTACTACTCCTTCTCCTAATTCTGTTCTATTTCCATCTTTATCAATTTTTACATAGGTTACTGAAATATTACCAATTGCTCCAGTTCCAAAAGCTAATACTTCTTCTTTTGCGGTTACTTCTGGAATTCCTTGTGGATTTCCTGTAAATCCTTTTGTTGTTAAATCGTAGTTAAAGTTTTCTTTTGTTAAAGTATCATCTTTGGATACTGTAACTAGTACTTCATCACTTACATTTTGTGTATAGTTTGCTGTTCCTCTATAAGTTACAGTAATATTTGCTTCTCCTACACCATGTATTGTGATTTTTCCTGTTTGGTCGATGGTTAATACATCTGTGTTACTACTTGCATAGTAGATAACACCATCACCATTTTCCTCTGGTGCATTTGTTAAAGTAAGTACTGGTGCTGATTTTGTAATAAATGTTGTGTATTTATCTAGAGTAAAGGTTGGTTTTGGTTGTTGTAATGGATTAATTTTGTAAGTTCCTAAAGATGTTTTGGTAAGCGCATTATATTGAGTTCCTCCTGTTACTTCTACAAATACTTCATATGTACCTACATTTTTTGGTGTTCCTGTAACTGGTGTTTTACTTCCATCTTCATTTACTTTTTCATAGCTTACTTTAATTTCTCCATATTCTGCTGAAGTTGTATTTCCTGCTTTATCTGTTACTGTAATTCCTTGTTCTTGGTTGTTATATGTTTTATTTGCAATTGTATAAGTTAATAGACTAGTACTAAAGTCACCTTTTCCTACAGTAATTCTAATTGGTGTTCTCACTGTTTGGCTATAGTTTCCATCGGTACTTCCAGTAAATGTAACCGTAACATTTGCACTACCTACTTTTAATAAGGTAATCTTTCCATTTTCGTCTACTGTTAATACAGATGGATCGCTACTTGTAAAAGTAACATGTCCATCTCCTAAAGGTGCATTGTTTACTACTACTTTTAGTTCTTTACTTTCGCTTAATTTTACGTTTGTATCATTATAAGTAACACTTGGAGTTGGTTGTGGTTTTGCTATAATTTCATAGGTTCCTAAACTAATTGGTCCAAATGCTTCATAATCGGTCCCTTGTGGTCCGCTTACTACTACTTCATAAACACCTTTGTTTTTTGGTGTTCCTTCGACTGGTGTTTTTGTTCCATCACTATTTACTTTATTATATGATACACTAATATTACCAGCACCTGAAATTGAAGTTACACTTACCCCTTGTTCTCTTGTGTTATATACTAATTTTGTAGTTCCATCTAAGTTAATACTAGTTTCAAAGTTATTTGCTTGTAAAGTTTTTCTCTTTACCGTAAAACTTTGCGTTTTTACTGTTTTGTTTCCTGCTTTATCAGTTGCCGTAAAAGTAACGGTATAAGTTCCTGCTACATTTACATTAATATTATCTGTAATTACAACATTAGTTGCTCCATCATAAGCATCATTGGCAGTTGCTTTAAATTCTGGTTTTGTTCCTTTTACAAACATTTCATAAACATTGTTTGCATTGATTGTAATAACAGGTCCTGCTTGATCTCTAACATGAACTGTTCTTGTTTTTGTTGATTTATTTCCTCTTGAATCGGTTGCTGTATATACAACCGTATAATCACCTACTTTTGATGTATTTACATTGTTGCTTGTGATTTCAATTTTGGTTGTTAATTTTTTGTCTGTATCATATATGTCTTTTGCTGTTGCGCCTGCATCTTTATATGCAGTACTACTTACAGGAATGGTTATTTCTGTATTTCCTACTAAAGTAATTACTGGAGGTGTTGTATCTTTTACTTTTACTGTAAAAGTTTTCGTTTTTCCTCTATAAGTAACAGTAATTACTTGTGCATCTGACAATTCATTTGAATTAAAGCCTTTTGTATTATTTGCATTTAGTGCTATTCTTTCGGTTGCACCTGAAGCTTTGTGTACGTTAATATAGCCCCCACTAAAATTAAAGGCTTCTTTATATTCGTATTCTTTTTTTAGACTTGTTATATCTAAATCAATTGATTGTACATAATCTACAATATTATATTCTCTTGTAAACGTTTCTGATTTATTTAAACTTGCATCCCAAGTATAGAATTGGAAATACCATTTTCCAAGTGTGTTCGGTACTTGGGTTGATATAGTATCTTTTTGATATAATACTGTATATTTAGTAGAATCTGTTGTATTTTGTACCCATCGATACGCAACAAGACAAACACCAGTTGCTGGTGTACCTTGGTCGATTGCTTTTACTTTAATTGTTTTTCCTAATTCTATATTTGCATTATTCTTTGGTAATTCTTGTTCATTTGATAATACAAATGTAGAAGGCGTTGTATCAGCTACTCCACTTAAAGAGTCTACTACATAATAAGGCATTCTTGCCCATGGTGTTCGATTTCCAGCAGCATCAATTGCACATGCCATTAGCATGTGTACTCCTGGAGTGCTTGGTGCCTGTATGTTTACTCTTTTTGTATGCAATGGAGATGATGCATAGTTAAGAACTTGTTCTGTCGCACCTCCTAAATCATAATCCCAATAGTATCTAATTTCGGTTACTCCGTTTTCATCATCTACATAGATACCTACTTGAGATGATTTTAAAATCTCTCCTGCATTTTGGTAAAATGTAAGTCTTGGAGCTGTGGTATCGGCTGCAAACACGCCAATTCCTATTGCTCCAACGCTTATAATAGCTGCCATTACAATAATTATAATATTTCTAATTTTCTTATTCATGGCTTACCTCCTAAATGTTTCTTAATATATTTTTTTCTTTCGCATAGTTATGCTCTTTTATATTATATAACAAATTTTGCCATGAGTCAACATTTATGTCCCCTATTTTTAGTAAAAATATATTTTTTATACAAATTTACATATTTTACCCAACAAAAAAAGCAGTCAATGACTGCTTTTTTTGTAGCTAACTATTTATGGCTTATGGCGCTGTGTCGGGATCTACAATCCCAGTATTACCTGGGTCTGTATCAGGAGGAGTATCCTGTCCCCCATCAATAATTCCTAGGTTACCTGGGTCCTCATCTACAGGAGGGATATCATCCTGACCGTTTCCGTCATCGGTGTCGGTGTTGCCACCATTTCCGTCATCCGTGTCGGTGTTGCCACCATTTCCGTTATCGGTGTCGGTGTTGCCACCATTTCCGTCATCGGTGTCGGTGTTGCCACCATTTCCGTTATCGGTGTCGGTGTTGCCACCATTTCCGTCATCGGTGTCGGTGTTGCCACCATTTCCGTCATCCGTGTCGGTGTTGCCACCATTTCCGTTATCGGTGTCGGTGTTAGTGTTGCCACCGTTTCCGGTATTGCGGCTGCTAGTGTCAACATTTTTAGCTTTGTACGTATAAGGTTTTACTTTTACAATCACCTCATCGTACAAAACTCCACTCTCGGTGGTAAACGAACACCGTAGATACCCTTCGGTATCTAAAGTAGCATCCTTGAATGTCCCTTTAATAAAGTTGGCATCCAAGGTTAACTGGTCCCATCCACTTGTTAAAGTAGAATTCACACAAAAAAGTGCTTTTTCTACTGTAGTCGAAGAATATATCACCTGCCCATTTTCATCATGTCTAATGAAATATCCTTCTCCACACTGCTTGTAGTAACCTTCCTTCAGCTCTACGAGCTGAATATTCTCAGTCTCTACTACCGGCTGTGCAGCTTCTGCTGCTTTTACCTGCATAGGAAGCATCAGTGCCATTGCCATCATTGCCATCATTGTTGTAAAAAATTTTCTTGTTTCTTTCATTTTTTGTTCCTCCATCTACAAATTATTGTTTTATAGTTTATATACGATAAAATGCCTTTCACAATACTTACGATAAAAACCCAAAGTCGATTTTTATCAAAATGTAAGCGTAGCTATTTAGCATATTATTTTTGCGGTCAGTGCCGTATCTATTTATTATTATACAATATTATCCAAAAAAAGTCAACTCATATCAATTTTGTGTATGAGTTTTTTGTATATCAATTTTGTGGTAACTCATATCGTTACAAAGAATGGCACTAACTCTAATTGACGATATTTTCTTAGCCTGTTATCTTACCTATTTTATCATTCATTCAAACACAAAAACAGAGTAGATTTCTCTACTCTGTCTTACTATTTTTTCTTACATTGCTTCTTCTTCATTTTCTTCAGAAGCTTTTTCTTTTTCTTCTATAATTTCTAAACTACCAATCGATACCTCATAGGCTACTTTAGTAACAGCCGTTCCATCTTCAAATTTCTTTTCATAGGTTCTTGATTGAACACGTCCAATTACTCTTACTTCGGTTCCTACTTCTAGGTTTTGGCAAAACCTTGCGGTTCTTCCCCATGCAATGGCTGGAATATAGTCTGATTTATTGTAAGCACGGTTAACAGCTAATAGTAAATCAGAAATTTCCCTTCCAAATGGTGTTTGACGATAAATTGGTTTTTTACAAATGTACCCAGTTAATACAACTTCATTGGATACTGGTTCTTTGCTATCTTCTCCTTGCAATTGCTCTTCGATTTCTTCTTCATAGAAAATATCTTTTGCAAATACGGTTAAGATTAATTTGTTTTTTTCGTTTTCATAACTATTGTAGGACCTAAATTGTCCTCTAATTAAAATGTTTGCTCCTATGGTTAATTTGTCGTCTAAGATTAATCGTTCCGATATTGTTACTGGAATGATATCCGATATATCACTTAAACGAGGAATCTCCATATCAAATATGTAGAAACATTCTCCATAGATTTCGTGACTAAATCTTTTTTCACTTGTTACCTTTCCCATTAGTGTTAAATGGTTATTATCCGCATAGTTTATATTCATCGCGTTTTTTCCTCCCTACTTTATTTTAAATTTGTCTATTGTATCTTATTCATGAAGTACAAATTTTAGAATATTTTTTTATCGTACAGGTCTATTATACTACCTTTTTTTGGTTTTGTCTACATAAAAAGTTAAATTTATCCATTTTTTTTATTTTTCTTTTCTTATTTTATAAATTAAATGAATGGTTTCCAGCCCCATTAGCACACTTGTGTTCATTTTATGGTCTTGTAATGGTATCAAAATTTCTTGTGGTTCTAACATTTCTCCATATCTATTTTGAAACCCTCTTTGAATACAAAGAAAAATACTATCTTCTTTTACACTCGATGCCGTAATGGTGCTTTTGGTATTAAAACCATAAGTAATTACATTTCCGTTTAAAATTTGTATGGGGTTTTAATAAAATGGGTTCATCTGCATTCATAATTATATATTTTGCCTTTTCCATGATTTTGCCAAGAATTTCTACCTTCTGAAAGAGGCTTTCCCCTCCCATGAAAATAGCAATGGTTTCAAAGGTAATATTTTTGAAGTTTTCCAAGTTTTCTTCTTTTAATATCATGAAGTTTCCCAAAGGCACGTATTGTTGTAAGATTGGTTTAATATACGTTTCTTGTTTTGGTGTACATAGAATTCCTACAAAAGACATTTTTCTTCTCCCTCTTATTTTGCTCTTGTTTTAAAGTATATCCTTTATTTGGTTTGTTATTCTATTTTTTACTAAAATTTTCTAATTTGTTTGCCTTTGCCTTCCATTTGCATCAATATTAGCATTTTCTTTATAAATTAAGTCAGAAACTGGTACTATGTCATATCCTTTATCTTGAATGTTATAAATAATTCTATCTAGTGCCTCTGCCGTATATTTTGTTCCATTATGCATTAAAATAATGTCCCCGTTTTTTAATTTACTTTCTAATCTCGCCCACATTTCACTTTCCGTAAGTCCTTTATAATCTAACGTATCTAATGACCATTGTATGGTTTCATGTTGCTGTTTTTTGGCCGCCTTTATTACCACATCATTGTATTCTCCATAAGGACCTCGATATAGTAAACTTCTTTTTCCCGTAAGTTTTTCTATCTTATCTGCACATTCTTTTATTTGTCCCTCGTTTTTTTCTAGGGTTAGATTATTTACATGGGGATGCGTATTAGAATGATTTCCTATTTCATGTCCAGCCCCTGCAATTTTCTTTACGGATTCTGGATATTTATCTACCCAATCTCCTACCATAAAAAAGGTAATGTGTACTTTATACTTACTAAGAGTATCTAATATTTTGTCAATATCATCTGCATTCCAAGCACAGTTCATTGTTAGGGAAACCTTTTTTTCGTTTGTTTCCACACTGTAAATTGGTAGAAGTTTTCCTGCCCCTACCGATGTTTGTAGGGTTTCTTCTCTACTTGGCATAAAAAAGCTTGCTCCCGCAAATAGAATAGCTACTGTACTAAAGGCAATGAGATATGATATGATTTTTTGTTTGTTAAATACCAAAAACATAAAATAATCCTCCTAACATAAGCTACTTTATTTGTATGCATATGTTAGAAGGATTATGACTTTCACTTTAATATTGATGAACTAAACTGTTTATCAAACATATCGTTCGTTTTTGGAACGTTTTGGTGAACCGAACCGTTTAACAAGCGTAAACGGGTCAGTTACTAATTCACTCTTTATATCTTCAATCAAGTCAATCGTTAAAGTAATTGGCTTGTTTCCAACATTACAGATTATAACTAATTCATTGTCATAAACCAGTATTGAGTTGACTAGCATATCAACTAGCACTTTTCTGTAACTGTCATCTAGTATATCACCATCTTGTAGCCTTGTCAAGAAAAATTTTATTTCTTTTTCGGAAAGTTTGAATATTTTTGCCATTTCTAGTAGAAATTGACTTTGTGTTTCTGCAAGTTCTTTTTCATTTTGTGTAATTCTGTTGCTAATCATATCTATATGTTGTCCTTGCTCCAAAGCAACCATTAGGTTTTCTATGTTTTTGTTAAGTTGTTTCTTTTTCTTTTCTAAGTTTTTAATCACTACATTTGAGTTATTTTCCTTTTGACAAGTATCATATATCTTTTTACTTATTCTTTCTATGTTTTTTTCGCTTAACAACGATTTTAACTTTCTTACTACTTTATCTTCAATGTAGTCTTTTGGTATAGTTCTATTCTTGCACCCTTTGTCATTTTTCTTGTTACAACGATAGTATCTATAAGTTACTGATGCCTTAGAATTTCCAGATTTTCCGTATGTAAGGACTACCGACATTTTCCGACAGAATAACTTTCCAGTTAATAAGTATCTTTCTTCTGCTTTTCTAATTCCCGGAGCGTGTTTGTATTTTTCTCTAACTGCTTGAACTTTGTTAAAGGTATCTTCATCAATTATAGCTGGAATAGTACCGAGGGAATTCTTTTTCTCCATAAGTATTTATTCCTATGTATTTCTTATTTTGGAATAAGTGTTGTAGTGAATTCTTGTTAAATGGTTTGTTCCTACTATTTTTGATTTTGTTATCATTTAACCAGCATACTATATCTTTTACAGGCGTATCATTTGCCCTCATTTCAAATATTTTTCGCACTATCTCACTATTTAATTCATCTTCTACAAGTACCTTTTTCTTGTATGTACCAAAGTCTTGTGTTTCTAACTTGTAACCGCAATGGAGGAGTGCCGTCCGTTCCATTGTCCCTTTTCTGCGTTCAAACACATATTTCTCGAAACTTTGTTCGATAAATCAAGCAGAAAGAACTCGTTTAAACCTTCTATCACGCTTGTTGTAAGCACTCCTGTGTAATCGTCTGTTATGTTCTCTTTTGCTGACATTATTTTGACACCATTTTCTTGTAATATATTTCTATATATTGCACTATCAGTTCTATTCCTAGAAAATCTATCTAATTGATAAACTAATATTCGCTGAAAGTCTTTTTGGTAACTATCTTTAATCATTTGCTGAAATTGTGGTCTTTTTGAGGTTTTTGCACTTATTCCCTCATCTATATATTCTCGAATAATGTTAATTCCGTTCCTTTGTGCAAATTCTCTGCATACAATAAGTTGTGCCTCAATGGAAGTTTCATTTTGCTTTTTGCTAGAGTACCTCCCGATAAAATACAGCATCTATCATTTTCAACACGCTCCTTTTAATATAAAATTATTTTGTTTTTAACATTGAACTTTTGCTAGTAATGATTTTTGTATTTTAATATTTTTCACTAATACAAGAATTTTCTCTTTTAGCTTTTGATAGATTAAATCTTTGTGTTTTTCATAAAATTCTTTTGTAGTTTCTTGTATTAACCAAAGTCGATATTCTTTCCTGTGTTCATTGATATAGTTTTTAATATCTTGTGATTTAATCGTAAAGGCTAACATTGCAATTTGTTTGTCATCTAGTAAAAGTTCTTTCTCTAATAAATTAACTTCGTTCATAACATAAAATTCCCTTCTTATTTTTGAAATTTTGCTTGAATAGTATATCTATTAAGTAAAATACACTACTCAAGCAATTTGTTTTTAGATTACTTTAATTTTCCCTAGCTTTGACCTTTTTATAACTATCTATAAGTAGTTCGGACATATAATTTGAAAATTCTTCCTTAAAGTCTTTTTCTAGCTTTTTCTGTATTTCTTTCCATATCTCTTTTGACTGCTCATCAAGTACTTGCTTGATTTCTTCAGTCATAATCATTTCATCTTCACTTGCATAGCAAGAGTAAAGTTCTTGTAGATTTTCTTGTTGTTCACTTTGCATAATAGCACCTCCAATGAATAATGTTTTTGTTGTTTTGTTTTAATGTACCCTAATATAATCAAGTAATTGTATAGGGTACATTAAGTAAATACTAATGTGTTGTATTATCTTTCACCCCATTGATTTGATAATATTACCCCCTCAAACTCATTCTCTAATGAATACTCTAACTTACGTAATTTATTATCTATTTTGTTCAGTAGATTTGAAATTTCATCAATATCATCTTCAATAAGTAACTTTTTATATATGCCTTCTTGTAAAGCATTATCTATTTTTGCAATATTATTACGTAAATCCATTATATATCTATTTTTATTTATTATATATTCTTTCTGTGAAGACATATCAACAGTTACCTTAGAATCTGCCGTCATTTTATCAATTCTTTCTCTTAAATACTTTTCTTCATTTTTCTTACTTTCATCATCTCTATAATACATAAATTTATTCCTCCATTTCATTTTTATTAAACTGCTCATATGTAATCCTATTGATTACATACTCATTGCCTTTACTATCTAGTTTTGTTATAATTTTACTACCAGCAAAAACTAATTTTGCTCCTCGTGTTATTTCTTCTAGTTCTTCTTGTGTTACTGTATGACCTTTATTTCTAACAATGCCCCTTGATGTAGTAAATATCTTTTGTCCTGTTTTGTATAGCTTTAATCTTGCACCTTTGAGTATTAACTTACTTGCATTTTCATTTTGTATATCTTCTTTTAAATCTATATCTGTAAATCTAGCCGAAAAGTAGGCTCCAATATTACTTACATTTGTAATATCTGTTACTTTACTAAAACCGTGTTTCCAAGTTTTATTTAGTATGGTTTTGTCTAGTGGTAAATCTTCATTGTCTATATCTTTAACAAGTACGTGTAAATGTATTGAGCCACTTGCTTGATATTCAATTACACATATATATTCTAAACTGGGAAAATGCTTTTTGATTTTTCTCCACCATTGCCTAAAATCGCTATTCACTTGCTTGTAGTCCTTTTGTAATTTGCCATAGGTTAAGGTTATATGTTTCTCGTTATTACCAGCACAAAAGTTATAGTTTATCAAGCGTCTTAATGCCTTAAAGGTTTTTCTCAGTTCGTTTGGACTTTCATTTCTTGTTTTAGCTTTTTTATTGTATTTCTTAATTTCCCCAGTTTTTTTATCTAAATATTCTGTCCCAGATAGCCTAACAAACCTATTACTCAATGAAAATGGTGCTTTCTGCATACTTTCTACTTCTACAATGCCATTACCCTCAAATACCTTTATTATTTCTGCACTACTTAAACAAGAGTAAGGAAGTTTTTTGATTTTGATTTCGTTGTTTTTAGTTTCCATTTTTCTCACCCCCATAAGTCATTTTTCAAAACGTTTTTCTCGAGATTTTGTTTTGTGAGATAATAATAGCACCGTTTTATTTTCTTGTCATAGTTGCACACTAATTAATTTTGTGGTATGCTACAAGATGAAAGGAATGATTTTATGGAAATATTAGAAACAAGCAATTTTTTGCCTATAATATTCGAAGATTATCATAGAAATTTTTATGTAGCATTTGAAAAAGATTATGGAAAATTTGTAAAAGAAAAAGTAAAATGTGTTAAAATAAATCAAGATTTACCACAAGAATATAAATATGAAAATGATTTAGTAGGTGCAACAATAGTAGATATATTAAATAACAAAAATCAGTTATTCTCTTTTTTAGATAAATTTGATTACAACAAAATTACTAATTATAAAACTTGCTTAAAATGTCTAACTGATTTACGAGATAAAATATATTCAAAAAATAAAAACTACCTTATTATTGTTTATCAATTAGAAAAACTTATTTATTCAGTTAAAGAAGCACAAGAAAATAATGAAAATATAAATAAGGTTAAAAAACATTGTCAACTCATCTTTGCATATATAAAATATCAAATTAAAAATATGTATGAAATAGTATATAGTTTCTTCTTTAATGAAAAATTTACTCCTACACTTGAAGAAAATGAAGATAATCTGTTTCATCCTTTTTATATTCCTAGTAATAAATTTCGTGGTTGTGATTTGCAATTACCACCAGTAAAAGTAATATATAAAAAAGATGAAAGTAACTATACAGAACAAAGTCAAAATGGTAGATATAACCCAATAGAAATGGCATACGAATATGGTATAGAAACTCTTGAAGATTTAACAAATGTATGTATATATCATATAAGCTATAATAAGAAAGCTATTCTTCAATGTAGTGTATGTAATAAGTTCTTTGTACCAGATAAACACGAGGGTATAGGTATTGGCGAAGAAATAACAGAACGAAATGACAGAAAAACTTGTAGTCCAGAATGCTCTGCAAAAGCTAAAACAGAACACTTAAAAGCTGACCTTGAAAAACACCCTTATAAGAAAATCTATAAAAACATTTGCGACTCATTAAGAAAAAAAGATAAAGAAAAATTAAAACAATTTAGAGAAGAATATATAGGTATAGAAATTAACTACAATGAAATTTATTCAAAACACGGTACTGAATACATTGAAAATAAATTATTGAAATGGTTACAAGAATATAAAAAGACACTTTAATTGCGTCTTTTTTAGCATTTTTAGAAGGTGAATTTCGTTTCTTGACCAATTAAGTTATTAGAGTGTAGGCTACATAATAAAATACGGAAAGGAGCAAATTATGACTGATAATGAAATTATCTTAAATTTATATGACATAGTATTAGCAGAACCAACCACTAAAAAATACAAGCAAGACCTAGAAAAACTAAAGAAAGCAAAACAAGACTTCATAGAACACCTAGAAAATCAAAACATTGATAGTTTAGATGAATTATGCAGTCTTGCACACGAATTAGATAATGATATAGACAAGCAAATGTTTTTTAGAGGGTTATCGTTAGGAATAAGGCTATCTAATTTCAATTTAGACAATATAGAACAATAGCATTACTTTTTAGAGTTAATGATATAATCAATAAGTCCCTTAACTATTTTCTTATCTTCTCTGTTGAACATATTTAAGGAATTAGTAATAAACTCATCATCTGTAATAACTTGCTTATCTATTAAGCCATTAAAGAGTTCATCAGAGTTGATTTGAAGTGCATTACATATATCAATAATAGTAGAAATGCTGATACCACTTTCGCCCCTCTCTATTAAGCTGATGAAATTTATACTTTTTTCTAGCTTTTCTGCTAGTCCCTCTTGTGTTAGATTTTTCATCAAACGAATTCGCTTGATATTTTGACCTATAACTTTTAATGTATTTTCTTTGTTTTCTTTCATATTATCACCTATTTAGAATTTTACACAAAATGGTAATTTAAGATAAGAAAACAATACTTTAAGAAATATAAATAATACTTGATTAAATAAAGTGAGTATAGTATAATATAGATAGTTCTATTTAATAATAAGAAGAAAGGAGGAAATAAATATGTTGATAAATATATTAGCATTATTATTAGTAGTTCTTTTAATCTATGGAATAGTTAAAGATAAAAAAGATGGACATACTATAAAAAATGAAAAATTACAAAAATGTGTTAAAGCATTAATGATAAGTTTAATAGTTTTAATTTTAGGATTTGTAATAATGTCAACTATTAATAAAACAGTTAATACAGAAATAATAAAGCAAATTAATAGCATTATTCTCTATCTTTTAGTAGGAATAAATGTAGTAATTTTAGTTGTGTGTACAGTAATATCAATTAAAAATAAAGAAAAGCTACCTTTCTGGATAAGTATTTTACAAGGTCTACTAATAGCAGTAGTAGTTATGACTATAATTACACAAATAATTAATGGAAATAGACATCAAAAAGAAATAGATAGTGTAAAAGAGCAAACAACAAAAATTATGAATAACTATAAATAATTCTAAGCCAGTTATTAAGTTAACTGGTTTTTCTTGTGTTAAAATTAACTAATATCAGTATAAATCTATCAATAATACAATAACAGTTCATAAGGAGCAACAGTCATTTTTCTAGTTTGAGCCGTAACCTTTCCCACTAAAACAACAAACAACCCTTAAACACAATTTTCAACTGAAATAAGATAACTTGAAGATAAAGAATAACCGAATTAGTGAAAATATAAGAAAGTAGGTAATAGAAATGGTAAGAATAATAAAGGAAAATCAAGAGTCGCAACAAAAACTAAATTTCTACAAGGCATACAATAAAATTTGAAAGCAAGTAAGGGAAATAATGCAACAAATAAAACAAATAGATAAGTATAGTGATAAACAAGAAGAATATATGAAATTAACAATAGTAGATATATCTCGTTTGCTAGAAGAGGTATCTAATACATTAAAGGAAAAATTAAAGAAATAAGAGATAGAAAGTAACAATAATCAGTTTAGATTAAGAAAGACTTTAAACAAGTTTTTCAGTTTTGAGCAAAACCTTTTCCAATGAATAAATAAACAATGCTTGAAGAGGAAATAAACAACAATTAAAGTAAGAATAACAATAAGAAGCGGACAAGTAAAATCTAATAGAATAAATACATACATATATTAAGTAATAAAGGTTAGATTAGAGGGAATATAAACAAGAAAATAATAGTAGTAAATGTAAAATGTTGAAATGTTTTTAGCTTTCAGTAGCATAACAGACAAATCAGTAAATGTAAGATATAGAAATGTTTTTAGCTTTGAGAAACTTAATAATCAAGTAAATGAAAAAACTCACTTATAAAATCAGTGAGTTTTCATTTTGTCCAATTTCAGTGGTAGGCTTACAGCGAAACCTCCTACAAAGAAATACATTTTGGTTTTTGGAACGTTTTGGTGACCCGTACGGGAATCGAACCCATGATTCAGCCTTGAGAGGGCTGCGTCTTAACCGCTTGACCAACGGGCCTTGTTTTTATTCTTTACATAGGATACCATGTTTTTTCGTTTCTGTCAAATGCATTTTTGTAATATTTCGTTTAATCGTTTGTTTTGTTTGGTTAAATATAAATATCCAATTAGTCCTTCAAAGGCGGTAGAATACATATATTCTGTGACATCGGCGTTTTTTGGTAAATGGTGATTTCCGTGTGTTTCGTGCTCTTCTTACAATGTCTTTTTCTTCTTCAGTTAAGTCTGGCATAATTTTTTCTAATATGTGTGCTTGTGCTGCTGCTTTTACATATTGAATAGCTTCTATATGTAATTTATGTGGGTTTTGTTTTGTTGTATCAACAAGATGTGTACGAATATATAATTCATATACCGCATCCCCTACATATGCCCATACCAGTGGTGACATGAAATTTACTTCTTCTTTTCCTTTTGTTAACATATTTTCAAATATGGTTTCCATATATTCTCCTTATTTTACTGTTTCTATGGTAATTCTTCCCATTTTTCCGGTTCGAAAATCGTCGATGATGATACCTGCTACTCTTTCTTCATCAATATAACCTCCAGAAAGAATTGCTCCTCTTTTTTTTGCAATTCTGGTTATGATTTCGGCTACCTGTTCATTCGGATTTTCGATTGTTTTCGTTATTGTTTCTAATTCTTCTTTTGTTATTTTGTATCTTTCTAATAGTCGTTCTTCTTTGTTTTGTATGAACCATTTTATTAAATAAAAAGCCATTTGTGTTTTTTCTAATATTTCGTCTTTAATAGTACCAGTTACGGATAAATGCAAGCCTACTGTCTCGGATTCAAATTTTGGCCATAAAATACCCGGAGTATCTAATAATTCAATTTCATTCGATACACGAATCCACTGTTTTTGTTTGGTAAAACCTGGTTTGTTTCCAACGCCAGCCGATGTCTTTTTTGCCATTCGATTAATCAAAGAAGATTTTCCTACATTGGGAATTCCTAAAATCATCATACGAACCGATTTCCCTACTCTTCCTTTTTGAATGCTTTTACTTACCTCTTCTTTTGCCATTTCTTTTATGGTACGAATTAATTCTTGCACTCCTACACCCGAATTAGAGTCTGTCAAAACCGTTTTTATCCCTTTATTTTCAAAATCCTTCACCCATTTTTGGTTTTCTTTTTCCTCTGCCAAATCACATTTATTTAGTACAACGATTTTCTTCTTACTGCCTACAATTTCCTTAATATCTGGATTTTGACTAGAAACTGGAATACGAGCATCCAACAACTCTAATACAATATCAACTAGCTTCAAATCTTCTAAAATCTGCCTTTTGGTTTTTACCATATGCCCCGGATACCAGTTAATGGAGACTTTAGAAAAACTTTCTGTACTGCTATTTTTATTGATTTTTTCCATAAAAAAATCCCTCCTTTTTCTATAATTTACTATTTTATTTCAAGTAAAAAGTCCCCTATATTATATCACATTTATGCTCATTTATAAAGTTACTTGCCTCAAAATATTTATCTTCATATTTAAAAACTGTCATTATACTTTTATCATCATTTACAATGATATTATCAATTAACTCATCTATAACTGTCTTACTTAATTCATTTATATTTTCTCTGACTTTAAATTTATCTATCCATTCTCTATTTTGTTCCGATTTAAAGTCTATCTTTTCTATTTTATCTTCTAACTCATTAGTTTCTTTTTTTAACTTTAATAATATATCTGCATATTCTTTTTTATACTCATTGTATTCTTTAGTAGTTATAAAATCATTTGCTAAATCATCTTTTAAAGATTCATTAAGTAGTTTATACTTATCAATTTTCTTATTATTTTCTTCTAAACGATTATTTAAAATCTCCAAGTCATAATTTACATTACTATTTTTTACTATACATTCAATTTTCTTATCTATATCAACAATTAGGTTAATATGTTGATTAACAACATCTAATATGTCCTTTTCTAATTTCTTTTTTGCACAAGCGTGGCTAGAACAACTTTTCTTATATAAATAAGAAGAACAATAGTAATATTCATATCCTTTAGACTTTCTCAATATTAAATTGCAACCACATTTTTCGCACTTTATATGTCCAGCAAATAAATCATATTCATTATTCTTTTGAATCCTTATATCTCTATTGTAAATTATATTTTGTACTTGTTCAAATTCCTCTTTTGTTACTAATGCCTTATGATGATTAGGGACAATAATCCAATCATTCATATCTATTTCAAGATTTTTATGAATTTTATGACTTATTTTTTTCCTTTTCCCTTGTACTAAATCTCCTGTATAAGATTGATTTTTCAAAATCTTATCAAGTTTTTTGGTACTCCAAGTTTTCATTGATTCGGTTACTTTATAATTATAAGTAGATTCTTCTATTTTATATAACGCAGGTGGCAGAATACCTAATTCATTTAGTTCCTCCACTACCTCTCTTTTACTCTTTCCGTTCAAAATCATTTTAAATATCTTTCTCACAATAGTTGCTGCTTTTTTATCAATAATAAATTTATGCTTATTATTAGGATCTTTTAAGTATCCATAAGGTGCAACAGAACCAATAAATTCTCCATTTACTTTTTTAGTATCTAACACACTTCTAACTTTATTAGAAATATCTCTTGCATACTCATCATTCATTAGATTTTTAAATGGAACAATTACATTGTTTACTGAATTAGGATCTTTAAAACTATCAACATTATCGTTTATTGCAATGAATCTTATATTATATAATGGAAAGATTTGTTCAAGATAATTTCCTACCTCTATATAATTTCTTCCTAATCGTGATAAATCCTTTACTAAAATAGCATTTATTTTGCCATTTTTCATATCATTTAATAATCTTTGAAAATCTGGTCTGTTAAAATCTGTTCCTGTGAATCCATCATCAATATAAAAGTCTTTTAATTTTAAATCGCTATTATTCTTTAAAAATAAGTTAATTAAACTTTTTTGATTAGTAATACTATTAGATTCTGCTTTATCGCCATCATCACTAGAAAGCCTCACATAAGCAGCAACTTTCCATTTTTCCATTTTTCGCTTCCTCCATTTCCCTAATAAATTCCATTGCTTTTTCATATTCATCTTGATACTTAAATTTAATTGATATATTCCCACCCTCGTGAACATATATACATTCAATTAGTTCATCAATAATATCTTTAGTTAATTCTTTAACTTTTTTGTTTCTTCTAAAATGTTCTATCCAATAGTCATCTTTTTTTAAGTTTTTAACATTTTCTAAATAAACATTTTCAAGTGCTTTTATTTCCTTATTATATATTTCAATTCTCTCATCATAATCTTTTGAATAATTCAAAAAATCTTCTCTACTTATTTTTTCAAATTTCCAATCTTCATAACTTACTTTTTTTAATTTTTTTAATTTATCTATTTCATTATTTAGTTTATTAACTTTACTCAAATATTCCTGCTCATAATTACTACTTGCACTATTATTTTTAACCTTTTCAATAGTTTTTTCTAAACTTAATACCATTTTTATTTGTAATATAATCATATCTAAAACTGTGCTATATAAATCCACAGTTCGTATTTTATGAGGAGAACACACATCACTTTGAGTTTTATAACTTCTGCAATAGAAATTAGAACAGGTTCTTTTTCCTCTAAAATCTTCCATCCTACACATAGCGTGTCCACAATCTGCACATTTAATTTTCCAACCAAAGATAGATGGTTGAGAAGGTTTTTTTCTATCACATTTTCTTTCATCTATTAAACTTCTAACCTTTTCAAAATCTGTAATATTAACTATACCTTCGTGTGTATTTTTAACGATAATCCATTCTTCTTTAGGTTTAGATACTTGCCTATGATTTTTATAACTTATAGTTCCAGTTCTGTTATAAACTAAATTTCCAATATAAGTTTCATTCGTTAAAATGTTACTAACTGTTGTTTTACTCCATTTATACTTTGATTCTACTGTGGTAGATTCTAAATCTATTTGATATTTATTTCTTCTTTGAATTTCTTTTCTGCATAAAATATGATTATTATTTAGATATTTGCATATTTTTAATATTCCATCTCCATTTAAAGCCATTTTATATATAAGTCTTACATTTTTCGCTTCATCTTCATCAATAATTAAATGATGAAGATCCTTTGGATCTTTCTTATAGCCATAGGGTGTTGTTCCTCCAACAAATTCCCCATTTTTAGATTTAGTAAGTAAAACGCTTCTAACTTTATTAGAAATATCTCTTGCATACTCATCATTCATAATATTCTTAAATGGAACAACCACATTATTTATTGACTTTGGATCTTTAAAACTATCAATGTTATCATTTATCGCAATAAATCTTACATTGTATAAAGGAAAGTTATATTCAAGATAATTTCCTACTTCTATATAATTTCTTCCAAATCTTGATAAGTCTTTTACAATAACTGTATTGATTCTTCCATTTACTACATCACTAAACATTCTCTTAAATCCAGGTCTATTAAAACTTGTTCCAGAATAGCCATCATCTACATAGTAATCCACTATTTTCAAATCGTGTTCGTTCTTTAAATAATAAGTTATCAATTCTCTTTGATTCTTAATGCTATCTGATTCTGCATTATCTCCATCATCACTAGAAAGTCTGCAATATATTCCAACATTCCACTTTACTTCTACTGAACTAATTATTTCTTTCTTACTTTTACGAGGCATATATCACACCTCACTTTTAGCAAGATTTCTCTTTTTCCATTCTCTTGTTGCTTTTATCCTTGCAGCCATATCCCTTTTATATATTTCGTTAATTGCTTTTGAGATTTGCTTACATAAACTTTTTTCTTCTGAAGAATATTCATCTTGAATACCAATAATGTTTACTAGGTCTTTTACTATAAATTCTCCAAAATCACTTTCTAGTTCTATTACATCTCTGTTTAATCTTGATATGTTGCATACAATTATTGTGTTTATTAACCCTTTCATTACATCATTTAACAATCTTGCATATTCTGGTCTGTTCTTATCTATTCCAGAAAAGCCACAATCAGCATATATTCCAGATAGTCCTTTCATTTCTTCCTTTTCTAAATAGGCAAGTATCAAATTTATCTGTAAATTTATACTTTCTACACACTCTCTATTAGTTCTCACATATACTGCTATCTTTTTTTCGGATTTTTTCATAGTATCCTCTCCTTTCAATTACGCTCTAATTTTAGAAGAAATAAACTATTTTTGCGATTGTGCGATTTTTGATTTTGCACATTTGATTTTCTTATCTGTATATGCTTTTAATTACATTAGTAATACAGTCTTCTGCTTTCCTATCGTTATTTGAAAACGCTATCTTTACTAATCTGCCATTTACCTTAAATACATAAGGATTTTTTGCAGCAATTAAAAAATCAAGCACTCTTTCGTTACTTGACTTTTTTTTGCTAATTTTAATATCTTTTATATCATCAACATCATCTGGATTGATTTCATTAAGTGGTGTGTTTCTACATCTTTCTAATTTTTCTTGTAATACAGTAATATCTATATTTTTCAATTTAAAACCTCCTTATATTTTCTTAAACATTTAAACTTAAATTCTTTCAACGATTTAAAACCAAACAAATTACACTTTATTAAGACATCCTGTACCATACCTTTTGCTTCTTTTTTATTTTCTGCTTTTACACACACATCTAATTTACTTTTTTTAGTAATAATAGTTACTATATAATTCTTTCTTTTGTCTTTCATCTATCTTTCCTCCTAATCCTAAACTTTTTAAATAACCTATTATATCTATTTCAAATGTATCAACAAGTGCATTGTCAATTTTCTGTATTTGAAAATCATTAAGTCTTCCTAAATAATTTTGTAACCTACTTTTATCAATTACTCTGGTCTGTTCTAATAGCACTAATGAATTAAACCTTAAATAATTGTTTTTAGGAATAAATATATGCGTTGGCAAGAATCTTTTTTTTAATACTTTGGTTAATGGAGCAATTATTACTGTTGGGCTATATTTATTTCCAAAGTCGTTTTGAATTACCACCACAGGTCTTTCTCCACTTTGTTCGCTTCCTACTGCAGGATTTAATATTGCATAATATATATCGCCCTTACTAATTTGACTATTATCTATCATTTTTCTTTATTTCAACTTTATATATAATGCGTGGTGGTTCTTCAAACAAATTTAATATATTTAACCTTTTCCCTTTTAAATAATTAGTTAAAACTCTATCTACATCTTCTTGTGCCTTTTGCATACTTGTTTGTGAATGATCCATAGTAGTTTCAAATATCAATTTAACATTAACCTTATAAACTTTTCTTTTTTTCATTTTTATTTCCTCCTATATGTAAAAAAGCCAAAATATCTAATGATAAATTGGCTTTTATATTTTCATAATTATTTTCTTATTTTTGTTTCAACTGATATTTTTCCTTGAACCCCTCAGCCTACGGGAAATCATCAAACGAATAATGTGCTGCATTATTACCACGGGAATTCCACCCCTCCGAGGATCTCTCCGAGCTGCCCCCATTGCGTGATTCTGTGGCTAGGCAGGAGTATCTTTAATACTATTGTTTGTCATTGCAGATTAAGTGCTACTTAATTTTATAGCCAAGCATTTACCGACAAGCGTACTTGCTAATGTGCTATCAACAATAGGAATGTATCTGATGAATGTATATCAAATTTTCAAAGAACACTCCTGTTCCTAAAAAAAGAAACAGGCAAAAGGGAATAACTTACCCTTTCACCTGTTTCCTAACTAATCTGCAAAAATATACCCACCTAATTCAAATTTTTTAAAATTTCTTTTAAATTTGTTCTGGCAACTGCTAAACTTTTGGATACATTCTTTTGTGATACCTTTTCTTCTAAAGCAATTTGCACTTCACTTTTATCATCAAAATAATATTTTTTGATTCTTCTTCTTTGAACCTCTGGTAGCAAGTTAATTGCTTTTTTCAGTTCGTTAAATGTAGATTCTTGTATAATCAAATCTTCTAGTAACATAGGCTTGTCCTTTGCTCTAGTTTCAAGACTATTCTCAAATAGTTCTGAATGTTCAATATGATTATCATACTCATTTAATTCTGATAAATCATCTAACTCAAATCTATCAAAGGTTTTATATATTTCTTCACTCACTTCTACTTTTTGAACAACACCTTTGCCATCTCTAAAACTTATAATATAAATATTTTTTTCTTCTAAATACTTTAAAGTATAAGGATTATCTCTATATTTTCTTCTTTTTGGGCGTTCTGCCATATTTCTTCCTCCTATCAATTCGATTTTTTAATCAAATTGATAAGAGGTGGACTTCTACACCTTATAAAAACACAAGAAAAAAAGCCGAATATGCTCCCTGTGTTTTTTAGAACATAATCGGCTTTGGCTAATCCATTTTCATATTGAATTGTATTATCCTTGAAATAGTATTTATTCACTTTGACTAGGCTACTCCTTTCAAAGCATTTGCCTAGTAAGCACAAAATGAAATACTACAAAAAGTTTTGCACTTATGATTTTATTTATATTAGTTTGTAATTTGAAAGGTTTTAAATAGAATTATTACTCCCCCATATTACTACATTCTATTTTTCATTATTATCACTACTTTTCTTTTCTAAAATTACATACCATTGATGGCAATGCTACGAGGACATTATACGACAATAATTTTGCGAATTTTGTCGCATTGTGTAATACAAAGCGATTTTTTTAGATTTTTGACATAAAACATCAAAAAAAGCATACTTTTTATAGTATGCTTAATTATTTATCATCTTCATAATAATAGTCATCTTCTTCTAACTCGCCATCTTCTTCAAAGTTCCAAGGATTATATCTCCCCTGTCTAACTAAATCTTTTTGCCAATCTTCTAAATTGTAAGCATTCATTTCTGTTTCTAATTCTTCATCTATGTCATCATCCTCTTTTGATGAATTTAATGAATCAAGTAATGCTAACCCTATTAAAGCAGATCCAACTGAACTTTGCTTTTTAGTTTTAGGAACATATTGTGTAGTTGAAGATGGTGTCTTTTTGCTATTTATTGTAATTCTAATCTTTCTTGATAATTCTTCAGATAAATTCATAAGTTGTTTTAAAATATCCATCAAAATATCTTCCTCATTTTTTGAGTTTATAACTTGTTTATTAAAGTTATCTATTTGTATAGATACATTATTAGCATATTCAAAATATGAATTTCTTACCTTATCTTCAAAAGACAGTGCATTGTTTTTTATATAATCATTTGCATTATTTAAAGCCTCTTTGATTCCTTTTATATAGTTTTGAATTTCAGATATAAGAATTTGGTTATTTTTATCGCCTTTTGCTTTTAATATTAAAGCATAGATGTGTTTACAATACTCTTGTTTATCTTCAAAATAAGGACAAGTACAAGTTGCACTCTCAACAATATTATCATTTTCTTTGTCAAATGTAACAGTTGTATTATATATTTCTGTGCCATCTACCTTACAAGAATATTTATTCTCATTTTGTTTAAAATCAGATATTTTATTATTTAAATAATATTTCTCTCCTCTATTCCTTATTTGTGGTTGAAAATAATTATCATAAACACTTATATCAAAAACTTTCAATTCTTCTTTTATTTCTTTTTCAGTAAGTTTATTATTTTTTATAGTTGTTTTCTTATTTATATTAGTTGTTGCGTGTTTTTTTTCTAAAAGTTCTGCGATTTTTGATATTATCCAAACAATACCTGCAATAAGAAACGCTATTGCTTCAATGAACCATTTAAGGAGAAAATAGCCAATAAATATAAATGCTCCTAAAACAAATATAACATCTCCTATAGTAGGATCTTTCTTTCTTCTTGCCACTACTCTATACCTAATGCCTTATATACGGCGTCCTCTGGAGAATTATAGAATGAGATATTAAATTTTGCAAATAAATCGCTTGGTACACTTGTTATATCTACTGCAGATGACATAGGTAATAAAATCTTTTTTGCTCCAGAATCAAAGCAAACCTGTAATGTATTAGCAAGTTCTTCTACTTTACTAATTGTTCCACCAATACTCATACTTCCTAATATTACTAAACTATCTTGTAAAGGCTTTTTCAATGCACTACTACACATTGCAACAAATGCTGCCAATGATACATCTTTTGAAGCACCAACACCTTGTAAATCTTCAATATGTAATAAATAATCTATATTTTCTGTTTGAATACTAGCACTTATATTTTTCTTATTTCCTTTAAAATAGTTAAATGCAGTATTTAAGGCTTCTTTTGTTTCTCTATCTGTTCCTATTCCAGATGTTGTAAATCTTCCGTGTCCAACAGGAGATTCTACTTCTAATTTGAAAGTTCCTATCATTCCAGAATGACCTCTACCTATAAAATAAGTATGCCCTGCTTTTAATGTTCCCTCTGGAATAAGTTTTCCTCCTCCACACTCTGGTACTGATATAAAGTTTTCATCCATTGTATCTGTATCTATATATGAAAAATGTACATCATAAAATTCCATTCCACCTATTTTCTTTAATTGCTCTTTTACTCTTCTTCTACCAACTAAAGCATATTCTAGTATTTCTTTCAATTCTTCTTTGCTATATTCTCCATTAGGATATAAAAGTTTTACTAAACCAGATACAGTCTTTCTAACTGCTATAACATCTCTTTGATTTAGATTACTACCTAACTTAAAGTATTTATCTAATGAATCAGAGAATGTTCTCTTTCTCATTTCTCTAAAATACTCTGATAGATAATCTGTAATAAATCCATATTCATCTGTTATAAGTTCTGGTCGCATTTTAGGAATTTCCCAACCTGGCAAATAATAGTGCATTCTATCAAAGAAAGCCGAATCGTTTGCCATTTCTGGTGGGAATGGTTCAAATAAATGAGATGTTTTTAATAAAACTTCTACACTTTGATTTATATTTCCTACAAATACCATAGAAGCATTTGCGTTTTTTTCTTCTTTTCCTCTAGCAAAAGATCCAGAAGCCATATAGTCTTTCATTATTTGAATACCATCTTTATCTTTAAATGAAATTCCTGCAACTTCATCAAATGCAACACAATCCCACATACCAACTAATCCAATTTTCTTTTGACTCATATTATAGAAAAGGTTTGCGACTGTTGTTTGTCCTCCAGATACTAATATACTATTAGGAGATATTTCTTTATAGATATGTGATTTTCCTGTTCCTCTTGGACCGAGTTCACATAGATTATAATTGTTCTCAACTAATGGTACTGCTCTTTCTATATAGTGCCACTTTTGTATTTCAGTTAGTCTAGTTGGTTCTATTCCCATAGAACGAATTAAAACATCTATCCATTCTTCTTTTGTAAAATGACTTCTTCCCTCAAATAGTCCTGTTAAGTCCATATTAGGTAATTGAATTGGATCTAAACTAGCGACTACAAATGGTATTCTAATTTTATTTTGGTCATCATAAGAATAACTAACTTTTATAATACACCAAATTCCACCAACTAATAACTTTTCATATTTTTTTACTATATCTTCGCTAATAAGTGCGTCTTTAATTCCAAGATTAGAAAACTCTGCTTGATATATATCTAACTTTTCATTTAGCCTAACAGTTACTTTATCAATAATCGTATAGATACCTTTTTCTTTGATTTTAGATTTTATCTTTTCTGCTTCATCTGGTCTAACAAAGTTATCTGCTAAAATCTTTTTTACTGTTTCAACGCCATCACGAATAGCATTTTCATCATCAGTAGCACAATACATACCTAGTAAATATTCAAGAACATATACAGGAACATTTGCACCCTCTTTTATTTTTTTAGTTAAATCTTTTCTTACTACTTTTCCTGGAAAGTATTTATTTAACTTTTCATTTAGTTCTTCCACTTGTTACACCTCCTAAAAATCAAAATTATTTACTATTGCTATATCAATGTAGAATTTAACTCTTGGTAGTTCTATACCTGTTTCTTCATCAGTAATAACTAAATAATATGGTTTAGTTCTATCATATTCTATATTCTTAAATACAAATTTTTCTCTAAAGAATCTATCTTTAACTTCTGTATTTTCATAATTAGCAATTATAGTACATTCATCAGATACTCTATTTCCATTTTCATCTTCAAAATGAAGTAAATATCTACAAGGCTTATTGTTCTCATCAATATTTGAATCCTGTAAAAATTCTAAATAAGTAATTGCATTAGTTATTTTTGCAGTTAAACCACTATAAGTAATACCAACCTTTTTAGATTCTTCACTTGTTCTTGTTGATTTGAAATCAATTACAGGAACAATTACTTCCTGTGGAAGTATTCCTCCGTGAACATAGTTTATTCCACTACCTTGTCTTGCATATATGATATTTCCTTTTGGAACATTTACATATCCACTATTCGCACCAAAAACATAACTTAAATCAACTGATATAATTCCTTCTTCTTTTGATGGCTCATTTGAATAAGCATATCTAGTTTTTTGTTTAGTAGCATTAGTTTCTTTTGTTGTTTTTTCATAACTTTCCACTTTTCCTCTTTTATAGAAGAAACCGTGATCTGCAGTAATAAATACATTAACTCCACTAAATGTTGTATGTAAATCTCTTACTAACTTTTCTATTTCATCAATAGCAGTTTGACAAGCCTCAAATATTTTTGCTTCATTATGTTCTCCTGCATTATCTACTGTATCGTGATAGATATATACAATTTTCTTTCCAGAAAACATCTTTTTCCATTCCATTTTAGTCATTTCATACATATCATTGTATTTTACTGCAAGAGAATCCACATTTTCTTTTTGCAATAATAGTTCTCTATCTTTTACAGAACTAGATGTCATACCATCAACTAAAATATCATCACTATCATTTACTCTTGTTAATTCTTTATTAGGTAGTAATGCAGCCATACCTAATTTTGTATATGATGGAACAAGTCCTAACATATAATCAATTTCTGATTTACTACTAAATGTCTTTAATCTATCTGTAAGTTCTTTAGCACATTCATATCTAAATGCGTCTGATATAATAACAATTATTCTATCTTTCTTATCATTAAATGGTGCTACATAAGTTTTATAGAACTTGTTTTGCATTGTCATTCTATTAGAATTATACTTGTCCATATTCTCAACAGAATCACTCCATTTAATAGATAACTCACTTATAAAGTCATTTACATATACATTTTCTACTCTATTTTTTAAATTGATAAACATATCTTTGTCTTCAATATTATCAAAATGATAGTAAATCTTTCTATACAATGTATCAACTTCGCTAAAACTTTCTGTATAGTCTTTAGCAAACTTATCTATATCTACTGTCTTTATTGAATCTTCTATATCTTTTATCTTCTCAAAGAATCTAATAGCATATTTTATAAAGTTATATTCATTTTCATAAGTATCAAACCAATATTTATTCTCTCTATAATCTAAATAATTAGTATATTTTTCATATTCTCCTATACCATTAAATAACTTATCAATAATATAACTTAATACATATTTATCAATACATTTAAAAGTATCACTTGCTTTATATTCTTCTATATCAAGATTTTTTATTAAATCTTGAATACCAAATTCTTTTTCTATATCATTAGATAATAAATCATAATATTTCTTTGTAGTTTTATCTCTCATTAAAGAATTGATAAAAACATAAACATTCGTAGATTTATCTTTTAAAATATACTTACTATATCTCCCTATTGTACTGTCTTTCTTACCATCATCAGTTATAGTTAAAGATGAAGCAAAATAAGTAAATATTAATGCCTTAAATACTTCTGGTAGTTCGTTCATATTAGTAATTGCACATCCAAAAGTATGCTTAAATAAACTTATAATAAAGTCTTCGCTACCAAACTTAAATAATTCTTCATACTTTTTTGAATCTTCAAAGTATAGTTTTATAATGTTCTTTAATATGTCATCTTCATTTATTGACTTAATATTTAAAAGTATTGCAGTAATAATTAAATCTATATTGTCTTGTGTCTTTTCTTCAATATCAAAGTCTTTAAATTCATTTTCTCGTTTCTTATTATTAAAGAATTTGTTATATTTTTTTATTATAGTTCTTTCATCATCTGTAAGTCCAAGATTTTTTAATCTCATTGTAGTTGAATCTGGATTAAATAATAAATCACTATTTGCACTTTCTAAATCAAGTAATTCATTATCAGTACCTTTTAATCTATCAAAAGGAAGATAAATAACAATATTTTTACTTAATTCTTCTTTTTCAAGATGATATCTAATCCAAAAACTATTGTTATCATAAATGATTATCTCTGTATTATCTAATTCTAGTTCATCAATTAGTTCTCTATATTCTTCTTTTGGATCATACCAGAAAATAATTTTTCTAGTTCTTTTTTTATCACTATCTCGTGAGAATGCTCCATTTAAAGTATCCAAAAGTAATTGTTTTACTTCTTCAAACATTATTTATCCTCCTATTTTATTTTTGCTAATATATCAGCAAATTTTGCATAATTAACTGTTACTCCATCATCTAAATCTATACTAATTCTTTGATTAGCAATATGTGCTATCTTTTCATCATATTCTTTTATTTCTTGCAATTTAGAATTTAAGTCTGTTTGTCGCTTTTGTACTTCTTTCTTTTCATTCATAGAAAGTTCTGTTGTAAGTTTATAATTTATATCAGTAAGTAATTTTTCATAAGTTGTTTGTATTCTATGTAAATAATCAAGTCTTACTTTTGGTATAGTATTTTCGTTATATCTGTGCATATAAACAAGTGCTTTAAATCCATTTTTCTTACCACTATCAAACAACCAATATATAGGTTTCTTTTGGTATATCTTTATATGATCTGCATAAAAATCATTATTAAAGTATCTTCTTATAGTATCTTCACTTGTTTCTGTACCTTTTTTCCCTAATGCTTCTGCTATAAAATTCATATTTTCTGTAAAAGTATTATTTCCAAATGCTACTCTTAAAAAAGTTTTAAATCTTTCTACTATATCATCTGCAAAGTAAGATTCATCTGTAATAGGGATTATATTATCTACATCTGCCTCAAATAGTTTATATTTATTAGAATCAAATTCTCCACCTGCATATATCAATCCATATTCATCTAAAGAATATCTACCAAACATACACCCAACTGCATAACTAATAAAAGACTTAATATCTCTTTCTTTATCTGCTTTTCTAACAGTTATATCTTTATCTTCCACTTCTGAAGTTAGTTCTTCTTGTAATCCATATATATCAATGAAAATACGATTTAATTCTTCTTCATTGTTTTTTAACTTATTAAATCTTTCATTGCAACTTCTTTCCCAACACTTATATGCTTCTTCTAAATTATTACATACTTGAAAACCATTATTTTGTTCTATTTGGATCTGTTTTGGATTCATAGGAGAATCTACTAATAAAGGATGTGATTCAAAGTCCCAACTTGTTTCAAATGAATCCCAATCTTCTTTTGAAATATTGATATTATTTTTTACTATATTTTCAATTTTTTCGTTATATTCCTTATTGAATATAATAGGAAGATTAGCAATATCTCCTACATTCATATTTATAGTTGGATTTACAGCCTTTGTTAATTCTCTGGCTATTTTAGTATTCAAAAATGCGTTAAGATACATTAAGTTTTTATGTTCTGAAAATAAGCAACATCCTGCAATATCAAAAATGTAACCAGAATTATAATATCGTACAGATATATCACTACTTGTAATCATTCCCCAACTTATACATTCTTTTAAATAATAACCAATATTTTTTATAGTCCTTGTATAAGACTTATATAGTTTTGCAGCATAATCTTTAACCTCTTTACCATTAAATTCCCAATTAACAACCGTATCATAATTTCCAGACCATTTTCTATATTTTCCACCCTTTATATATGGAAACCATTTATGACTTCCATCATTTGTATCCTCTAAATTTTCATAATTAAATCCTATAGATGATTTATTAACTTCGTACCAAAACCTAGTAAACCTATTGACATCAGAAGTAGCCATTCCTTGTCTTGTATCGCCAAATTCATAAAGTGGGTGTCCTACTTTAAATACATTAAACATATTCTCTGATAACCAATAAACTATTGGACTTCCAGGTATTCTATTAAAATCTTTAATTTCTTTTTTATAATTTTCTTTATTATTTTTCTTTTCTAAAAATTTTTGTTCTTGTACTTTCATTCCACCCTTATAATCAACTAATCTATAATAAATTCCTTGTTGTGATAAATTATCTTTTTTTAATGTAAAAGTACAAATTGGAACTGTTGCTTCTTCAAAGGCAGAATATTCAAACTGTATCAAAGATGTAATGCATAAATTATCAATCAAGTATTTTCTTAAATTTTCATAGGATGATATAAACATCCATACATAAGGAGTCATAAATCCTAACCTACCATTTAATTTTGTAAATTGACAATTTCTAACTATAAATGCAGAAAATAAATCATATTTTACATCTTTAAAATTAGTTATAATATATTCTTTTAAATTTGTACTCATAAAATTAGAATTTATATATGGGGGGTTAGTAACCACAATGTCATATTGTTTTGATAATATTTTTGCCTCTTTTATCAAAGGGTATAGATATGTCTTTAACTCTGTTGTTTCTAATGTTATTTCTTGCTCAATATAATTTTCAATATCTGAATAATTTATGTCTTTTGGAATAATCAACGATCCAATTTCTTTTGCATATTCAAAAGTTTTCTTTAAATAAATTACTGTATTTTTTAAAGAATCTTCTAATCCGTCTATTGTAAATTGTGATATATTATTTGACTCTTGAACACTCATTATGTTCAAGTTTCTAACTATTTCCTTATTAAATATATTTTTATCATATTCTCTTGCTTTTAATAAAATTGATAATATTGATAATTGTCCTGCTCTATCATCAATATCCAAGCCATATAAGTTATTTGTTAATATAAGTTCTGGTATATCGCTTTTATTATATCCAACTGATTCATATATTTGATATAAAACCTCAAAAGCATAAACTAATATATGTCCACTTCCACAACAAGGATCTATAAAAGTAATTTCTGTTGGATTTACTTTCTCATTTTGTTTTTCTATATTATCTGTTATAAAATACTTCCAATTATTCATTATAGAATCATTGTTAGTATGTTCTATCCAATATTTTCCTAATGAGTTTTCTACCATATATTTTACAATCCAATCTGGAGTAAATAATTGTGTAGCATAAGGGATTTCATTCTTTTTATATGCCTTTTTTGCAGATATAACTTTGTCTTTTTCAATTTGATTATAATATTGATATAACCAACCTATAATTTCTACTTGATTATAATTATCTTCTGGTACTTCTGTTACTATTTTAGTTATAAACCCTGTATCATTTAATAAATTATCGGGTATTAAAATATCAATATAATCTGTTACACCATCAAAAACTTGGGGAATTACTTTTCCTAGTTTTTTACAAACCAATAATAAAACATATTTAAACTTATCATTATCATCTTTTAACTCTATATATTTTTCTTTTTTAAAATCTATATCTAACTCTGGATTTGTTAGATTAGTAAACTTCATAATCTCTGGATCTGGAGTATTATCTTTTGATGATAACACTCTTATTCCTAGACTTTGATTATCTTTTGTAAGTGGTAGATAATCATTGATTTCCATATATCTTATAGCAACTATTCTATTAAACCAAGTATATGCTGCTTCTTCAATTACCTGTTCTAATCCTAATTCTTGTATTCTTTTTATAAGTAATTCTCTTTTATCATAATCTTCCTTTGAAAGACTTAAAGTATGTTTTTCATTAGATAAAACATAAACATCTCCATTTTGTTGTTTTGAAAAAGTTTCATCAACAAAGAATAATTTTATCTTACTTTCAATTTTTTGCATTAAATCTTGTCTTGATTCAATAGCAAACTTTTTTAATATGGCTTTATCCATAAAACACACTCCTATCTAATTGTTAAGTTATTATTTTCTTCTAATTCTTTTAACAATTTCGCTTTCAATTCTTCTATATACTTATCTATATCTTCTTTAGAATTTATTTCATAAGAACGATTCATAAGTATATCAGTTCTTACTACTTTTCTTTGAACTACAACTTTTTCTTCAGTTGGTTCTTCTCCTGTTTCTTCCACTACTTTTGCTTTGCTCTTTTCATATTCTAAAGCATTTATGAATCTATCTTTTAATTGGTCTATTCTTGTTTGTTGAGCAAATATGTCTTTTAATTCGTTAGAATGTTCCAAAGTATTTATAACTTCTTTACAAATTTTAATATAACTATCTCCAAAAGTTTCATCTACTCCTGCAGTTTTAACTTCATTTTCAATATAAGTTATTGTACTTTCTATCATCTTAACTATTGGTTCAGATTTTACATCATACATCTTTCCTAATATATCTATTAAATCGTGTCTTAACATTGGTAGATTATGAATATCACTATATGGCTCTGGATTAGTTAAAATAGTAGTTATTTCTTCTACAACTTTTGTTAATTCTTCTGTCTTATCTGCAAAATCTTTATTATTATCATAAATAATTAAAGTTTTTCTTGCGTCATCAAATTGTTCTCTTTGCATACCTTTAAAGAAATCAAGTATCATATCTATTTTAGGAGATAATTCACTTATTTCTTCTTTTCTTTCGGATACTGATTTAAAGAACTCTCCAACATCTCTAATTTTTAATAAACTATCAAATAGTTCAATAGATTTATCTACTACTTCTTTACCTGGATATTGATATGTTCTAGCAGATCCATATCCATAGTTTGCTAAAATATTTCTTAACTTGTTTGAACATTCAGTTAAACAACTTGCTTTAAAATCCTCAACCATACCATCTTCATCTTCACGCAAATTGATAACATTAAATGAACTTCTAGCAACTGATTTTAAATTATTGATAAGTTCTATTGATATTTTTTGTCTTATTTTAATAATTGTTCTATCATAATAATCTCTTTTTAATATCTTTGTTAAGGTATCATCTGATGTTATATTTTGAACCTCATTCCCATAGATTAAAGATACTACTTCATCTTTTAATAATCTAGTTAATAAATATAAAATATCTTCATCTAGGAATCCATAAGGTGCAGTTCCAAAGTCTTGTAATAATGTTCTTATTGTCATTGGAATACTAAAAGCATTCTTTTCTTCACAATATTCTTTCATTACATCATAGGCTTTTTGATTTACAAAATCTACTTCTTTTCCAAATAAATTTTGCATATTTTCGTGGAATAATTCTTTTATATCTTGTGTAGTATAGTTATGTTTAATATAAGAGAATTTAGTATAAATGTTATTTATCAATATCTCTAATGCTTCATTTATTCTTCCCTTTGCTTCTTTAGAATTGATATTTTGTCTATCTCCTGCAATTATTATTTCGGCATTATTTAATTGTTCTCTAATATTCTCTTTTACTCTTATTTCAGCATTTTCAATTTCTCTTTGCTTTGCTCTTATAATATCTTCTACTTGTTGTGTTTGGAAGATTCCACTCTTACTTCTTCTATATTCTTCTACTTGTAAGTAGTTTGTTATCTCATCATAGATTAAAGTAGATATTTCTAGTTTTACAAACACATATTTATTTTCTCTTGCAGACTGCATAATGATTTCAGTATCATCTCTATCTGGAGATGTTGTAACAACTTTTATTCCTATTTCATATTCTTGTGAATACTTAATATTATCTATGTACTTTGATAATGGGAAGTTCTTATTTTTATAAGTGAACTTACTATCAGTATAAATATAATCAAATACTATTCTTTTTAAATAGTCTGTAATTCTGTTTTGGTCTATTACAATTTGTTTAATTTCTCTATTTATTTCTTGTTCTTCATCAGTTAAGAATTTGTATTCATCATTATTTCTTTGTATTAAAGTTTGATTTTCTAATCTTCTTAATGAATCAGTAATTTCTTTTTTAATTGTAATTTTATCATCTTTTATATTAGAAACATACAATGTTGCTAAATTATCAATATTAGCAGGTATTTCTTTTATGTTTTTAAGCATAAATAACATTTTTAATACTTTAATATCAATGTCTTTTAGTTCGCCACTTTGAACTGTATCAATAGCAGTTTTTATTACTATTTTAACTTGATGTTCTAGGAATTGCTCAATAGTATCGTAGAAAGCATAAAATGGAATAATTGAACCTATTTCACTATCTCCAAATCTTTTAGCAGTTTCTTGGAATGCTCCTAACAATGATCTTTCTCCACTTGATAAGTGCTTTCCTGCATAACCGTGTTTTCTTATATCTGTAAATACATCTTGCAATAACTTAAATTGATATGGAATAAATGGATATGTTTCTGCAAAGTCTTTTCCATCCTCATATACTTTTTGATATGTCGCATTTTTAAAAGTTAATAAATTTCTTATAATAGATTCTTCTTTATCATAAATAAGTTCTAAACTTTTTTGTGCTTCTTCTGTCTTATCTAATATTCTCTTTTTAATAACTTCATCAATATCAGAAGATGATAAAGAAAGTTTTGTATCAAATCTACCTTGTATTTTAGAAAAGTCATTTCCTTGTACTTTAACAACATCATCTATTGCTTCCTGGCTAGTTACAATAACCCAAGCCTTTCCTCCACACTCTAATCCTAAATCTTCTACTATTGTTTGAAGATTTAACATAAGTGATCTGTCATCTCCAATATATTGCCCTATTTCATCTACTAGGAACACAATATGATGATTATTACCTTTTGACTTTATATAATCTCTTACTCTTTCAGCAAATTTCTCTACTGATAAAGAGTAATTTTTCTCGGTTCTATCAATTATTTCATTTGCTTCTTCTATTGTTTTTCCTAAAACTTTTGAATAAGCATTACTAAATTCATCTTGTACGAATTGAATACCATCTCTCATATCTTCCCAAGGTTGTCCACATATACTTTCAAATTCTTTCTTAAATTCTTCATATTTACCTTGTTTAATAATAAATCTTTCAATTTCTGCCACAAAAGGAGTTATTGATAATCCTAACTTTTCATTAAATACTTTCTCAAACACATCTAATATTTTATCTTTATTACCATTTGTATTCTCTGTTTTAGAATCTATATTAAATAAGATAACATCTGTTGATATACTTCCTGCTCTTTTTATGTCTGCAAGTAACATTTTATCTTCAATTTTATCATCAAAGTAATCAACTGCTGCTTTACCATTTACTATTTTATTTTCTAATAAATAAGATACAATTTTTAAGAAATGTGATTTACCACTACCAAAGAAACCAGAAATCCATACTCCCATTTTCTCTGTATTAGAGTTAATTCCTACATTATAGGCTTCAAAGAAACTATTAAAATGCTTTAGTAGTTCTTCCGTTACTACATATTCTTCTAATTCTTGACTTATATAACTTTCATCATCAACTTTTATTACGCCTTGTATTTCTCTTTCTATATCTTTTGAATACATCTTCTTTAAATTATCCATTTTTTACACCTCACATTAGATATTACAATATTCCATTATATCTGGAACAATCATTTTAGTTTTTCTTTCTATATATTCTTTTGTAATTTTATTGTCTATACAATATTTTAAATATTGCTGAACTCCCATTTTGTTATCAATATTCTTTGGATATAATTCATCAATAACTTTCCATATTTCATAATGAATATTATCACTAACAAAAGCAATTTCATATTCTCCAATTCTTTTGAAAAAATATTCATCAAAATTGAAATTTTTTTCTATATCCATTGCATAATTACTTTGAGTTTCAACTTCTATAAATTCGCCATCTTTAGTTGAAACAACACAAACCATATTTTGAGTTATCGGATTATACAACATATAAGATACTTCTATTTTTAGTCCTTTATCATACTCTGATAAGTTCTTTTCTACTTGTTCCTTTATTCTCTCTATATTCATAAGCATTTCCCTACTTTCTTCCTACAAATTGAAATGCTCTATAATAATTATCATTTTCTAATCTATTAAATAACTTAAAACTTTGTCCATCATAATTTCCTGGATAAAACATTATAAGCGGATTATTTATCACTATACTATGTAAATTATTTAAAATTGTATGTCCTCTGACAATTCCATAACATTTGCCAATACCTGTAATTAAGATTATCTGATTAGGTTCTATCTCGTTTTTAATCTTTTTCATTATCAAATCATTATTAGAACCAATACCAAGTGTTTTTGAAATAATCTCATTAACACTTTTTGCACCTTTTTTCTTTTCAAAATCAAATACTTTTTCTAAAAAACCTTTTTCTTTCAATATATCTATAATGATGTCATATATATCAAATACTTTTATATTTAGTTTTTCTTTCTTTAATAAATAATTATCTAAATATTCTCTAACTATGTACTCATCTTCTGGATCGTAGTCAAAAATGTGAAAGTTAATTTCATTCCCTAATCCTTTTGATTCAAACAACTCTTTACTGCTTAACTTTTTTGTCATCTCATCTAATCTTGCATTTATACTTTTCATAATAGACCTCCTACTGCTTTAGCATATTCTATATCCCCATTTTTATCAAGCATACTTATATATTTTTCTTTTAACAATGGTCTTATTATTCTAAATCTATCTTTTTCTTTTATTACTAATCCAGAATCTTGCATTATCTTCATTATTACTTGTTTTAATTTTGCAGAAGTTGATTCTGTTCTTTCTCTTAATGTTTCACTTAAAATACACTTTTCTTCATACCAATTATCTATATCAAACTTCTCAATATATTCTTTTCTCATAAATAACTTGTCCTTATACACTTCTAAAATAAAATCACGAACTAATTTATCGGTTTTCATTATTGCATATAAAAGAATATACTTACTATTTTCTATATCAGAAAAAACAAAGTCCTCTAACATTTCTCTATCCATTACTTGTAATCTTCTAAATATTGGAGCATTAGTCCTGGATATGCTTCCTTTAGTTTTATGTTGTATTAAGTTTTCTTCAATATTTTTCTTTCTCAACTCATTTATTTCATAACCATCTAACAAATACTTTGCTAAAATTTTTGTTTCATTATATAAAAATGGTTCTGCAGTTAATTTGGCACTATAATCTTCCATCATATTTCCTCCAAATTCAAAGTAAAAAGTATAAACTTTTTCAATATTGTTATTATATCATATAATTTTTTATTTTTGAATATTTTGAAGAAAAAAAGTAAAATATTCGCAAGATTTTATTTTTACACAAAAAGATATTCGCAGATTAAAAACAAATTTTAAACTTAAATAGTCTATTTCCCCTAGAAAAACAATATTGCCCCAAGTTAATGGAATAATTATATTAGGTGGTAGAAATGATAGTTAAAAATTTTAAAGAAAGTAGAGAATTATTAGATTTAAAACAAAAAGATATTGCAGAAGAATTAAAAGTTAATTTTACAACTGTATCTGGATGGGAAACAGGAAAAGACACAATTCCTCTTGAAAGACTTGTATCCTATGCAAATCGTTATAATTATAGTTTAGATTACCTATTCGGTATAACACGAGATAATATAGAACAATATGAACCTTTAGTATTAGATTTAGAAATAATAGCAAAGAATCTACGCACTATCCGAAAAAAGAATAATTTAACACAAGAACAAGTTGCTAAAAAAATAAATACAACTCAAGCAGCATACGCTCACTATGAAAACGCTATTAACTTAATACCAACGGCTTTCTTATATAATCTAACAGAAATATACAAACCATTCTCTATTGATAAATTATTAGGTAGAAAAAAGCAATAATTCTTACGATTTATTGCTTTTCTTTTGGATTTTTGTGAATTTTAAGTCTTTAATTACTTTTGGGAGAGTTTCCAAGATTTTATCTTGATCTAATAGTTTTGTCATATATTCATCAAAACCATATTTCCATATAAATAAATTTCTTTGATTTTCTGATACAGTTAATGCAATTATAGGTATATTAAAGCCATCTATATCTTTTAAAATTGATACTGTATCAGGACCATCACAATGTCCTCTATCATAAATATTATTAGATATAATCAAATCATATTTTTCCCCTGCTTTAATTCTTTTAATGATTTCTACTCCACTTTTTGCTATATTGACATTTAACCCCATACTTTCTAAAACTGACACAGTATTAGAAACCGAAGTTTTATTATAATCTCCAACAAGTATATGTATATCTTTATTACATTTATATTTATTTTTTATTTTTACAATAGGATTCATTTTTTTTCTTACTTCTTCTTCCCATTCTCCAACTTTAACAAATTCTAACTCTTTTTCCCAATCTTGTAATTCTTTTTCTGGTTCTTCTTTTCCATTATCTAATAATTTATTTTCTTTTACCGATTCATAAATTAAATAAATTAAGAATATTAAAATCCCTACTATTAAGAGTGCAATTATTACTTTTTCTTCTTCATTCATTTTTATTACCTCCTATAAATACATAACTTAAATCAACTTTATACTTGTTTTTTAATTTCTCATTCGCCTTATTGAATATATCATATTTATATGAAATCAATTCATCTCTGTATGGAGAAGTAGAATGTATATATTCTACAAATATTTCTTCTACATCAATATCTTCAATATCTTCTAACACATATTCCATAAAACATTCATACGCCAATAATTCTGAATATGTTTCAATCAAAGCCTCTTTTCTATAACTATCATCATTTTCAAAGTTTTTTATCAAATTTGCAAACTCATAATAATCACTATTTTTTAATCTTATTTCATTTTCATTAGTAATTTTATTTTCATATTCTTTTAAAATATCGCCTCGTTCTACTGCAGATGAAAAGCATTTTAATATTTTTGTAAAATTATTATTTTCAATAATGAAATCTAATTCAATATTTAGAAATTTATTTTTACTTTGTAAAACATATTCATTCTCCCGTTTTTGTAATTGATCTTTTTTAAAAGTAATTTTTTCTTTTCCATTAGTCACTACTATCATATTTTATCCCTCCTTTTAATCTATTTCCCCAAGTATAAACTTAAAAAAATATTACCATATTAAAAAATGCAGCACAACAAAAAATCTTTGTACTGCTCATCTGGTATCAAATATTTTTAATACATTTGGAATTATAACACTTTAATTTTTTAAAGTCAACCGATATCGGCGTATATTTTTAGCCGATATCTGCTACAATTTGTAGTGAAAAAGTAGGAGGTGTTAGAAATGCTATTCAAACAAGCAGTAAGTACACGCATTTTAGAATTATGTAACCAGTATAATTATACTCCTAATAGACTAGCAGAACTATCAGCAGTTCCACCATCTACATTAAGGGCTTTATTAGCAAATAAGGTGGAAAACCCTAGTTCTTATATAATATACAAGATATGTAAAACTTTAAAAATCAAAGTAAAAGATTTTTATGATTCGGATTTATTTAATTATGAGAGGTTAGATGATTAAAGACTATTCAAAGTGAATAGTCTTTATTTATTATAGTATATTAGATTACATAGCATTATTCCATAATCTATAATAAATTTTTTCTGATCATCTGTAAAACTTTTTCTTTCTTTTATTGATTCTTCACTAGCGTGTCTAAAACATTGAATCTGTTTTTTAAAATCAATTATAAGTTGCTCATTTATTGTATTTAAAGTTATCTTTTCATAATCTAATTTTACATACTTACCATTATCTTTCAACAAATATTCTATCATATTCAAAATTTCTCTTATTTTCTCATCTGTTGACATATTTTCAAATCTTGCACTTCTTGTAGATATTTCTTGAAATTTTAGGTTTAAATCTTCAGTAATATTAGTATCTGCTTTTTTTTCAATATGTAAGTCTGCAATTATTTTTCTTCTTGTTTGATAACGAACTGTCCCATTATCATCTAATTTTAATTCAAATGCTCTATTTCTAATATCATTTATTGTAAAATCAGTTATATTACTAGGTGGTCTTTGTAAAATTCTAGGAAACTCTTTAATTACATAATTACTCTTATTTAAAAAGTAAGAAACTAAAAGAAATAGAATTGTATTCTCATTATTATAAAACGATAAATTAGGTTCGCATAAATCTCTAAATTTTTTGATAGCGTCTTCTTCATCAAATATTTCAAAAATATCATTGCTCGATACATCATCATTTACACCTAGAAAGTCATTTAATGCTTTATTTGCTTCTTCTGGTTTTGTTACAATATCTTCATAAAACTTATAGTAATAATCATCTTTTGTAATATTTTTTTTATAAAAATCTAATAAATTTATCATTCTATTATTCCCCCTTTAATGGCAATAATATTATATCACTTTATACATTAAAAGGCTATTTCTTAACTTTAGAAATATGAGTTAAATAATCTGGGGAAAAATAGAAAGAAAATTTTGAGAAAAATATA
>CAOKQZ010000015.1 GCA_948471055.1 uncultured Clostridium sp.
TGCACGTACGGTTCTGAATAGGGGCTTGTGTCGTGAGGCACTTGTCTACTAAACTTTTGAGGGAGCAAAAGTAAAAGAACCAGAATTTCTAAATCAGGATTTAGAACTCAAAATGAAGCTTATGAGTATGGATTAAAAGCATATAACGATTATATCAATGGAGGAACAGTTCCAAAAGAATCACAAATGTCTTATTCGGATTATTTGGATTATTGGATGAAAGAGTATTTTGAAATAAATTATAAATATTCAACAGCCAAAAGATATTCAGAAACTTTTGAAACAATAAAAAAGGAAATTGGTAAATATAAATTATGTGCATTAACGACATATATATTAAATCAAGTATTGTTGAAGTTATATCAAAAATCAGGCACTAAAGAATCATTAAGAAATTATCAAAAGGTTATAAAGAGTTCATTAAGAGATGCAACAAACTATTTTGGGTTTATAAAAAACAATCCAGCAGGAGATTTGCAAATTCCTAGAGTATTATCATTTGAACCAAAAAAAACTGCATAAAGCATATATATGAAAAAGAAGAAATTGAAAAAATATTACTTAGATTTAGATATAATTCAACTTTTATTTGTGGATTTTTAACAGCTTGTTATACAGGAATGAGAACAGGAGAAGTATTTGCATTAACATGGAATGACATTGACTTAAAGAATAGAAAAATAAAGATTAATAAAACAGTGTATTCAAAATTAAAAAATGAAAGTGGAAGATGGTATTTAGGAACAACTAAAACAGAAGGAAGTTATAGAGAAGTATATATTTGTGATACTTTGTATAAAGCATTATATAATTACAAAAAGCAACAACAATTATTTAAGAAAAAATATGGAAGTGCATATAAAAAATATTCATTAGAGTCCATTAAAAATAAATATGGGAAAATAGCAGAATATCAAATAATTGAAGAAAAGCGAAAAAAGAAAAATAATGTAGAGATGGTATTTACTCAAAAAGATGGATTATATGTCGGTACAGATATTATAAAATATCCATTTAAAATAATACATAATGAACTAGGTATAAAAAATTGTAGATTTTATGATTTAAGAGGAAGCTATGCAACCAAAAGCTTAAGAAGTGGTGTAGAAGTTAAAGATATTGCAGATATATTAGGACATAGTAGAATTGAAACAACAGAAAACTATTATATATCAAGTACAGAAGAAACAAGAAAAGAAGCAAGTAAAATTTTAGAAAGAACAACTCGATCATCTACTATAAATGAAATAGTAGATTTTATTATTAATGACTTTTAATAATATTAAGCATTTTAATTCAGTAATTTGCTCATAATAATAGAAAAAAATTAAATAGTGTGATATACTTACCATACATCTAGGAAAGGAGAAAAGTCAATATGTTTGAAAATCAAGAAGTTGAATTTAAGAAAATATGGAAAGATGATTGGCTAGAATGGATTTGTGGTTTTGCAAATACAACTGGTGGCATTATGTATATTGGTGCAGATGATAATGGCAATATTATAGGATTAGGAAATCTAGCACAAGATTTATTTGACAAACTACCTGGAAAAATAAAAGACTCTTTAGGAATTATTACAGAAATAGAATTAAAAAGCAATAATAATCTAGAGTATATTACAATTAAAATTGACAAATATCCTGTTCCAATAAGTTATCATGGCAAGTTTTATCTAAGAATGGGAAGAAGTAATCATGAAGCTACACCATCAGAATATGACAGACTAGTATTAGAGAGATTTGGGAAGACATGGGATACTATGCCTATACCAAATGTTACGATTGATGATTTAGATAAAGGGTCAATAAAGAGATTTAAAGAATTAGCGGTTGAAAACAAGAGGTTAACACCTGAATTTGTAAATGTTGATGATAAAACATTGTTAGAAAAATTAAGTTTATATGAAAATGGGTATTTGACAACTTCAGCAGTTTTGTTATTTCATCAAGATCCAGATAAATATATTTCAGGAGCATATACACGAATTGCTTTTTTTGGAAAAAGTGATGCTGATATTAAATATCAAGATGAAATATATGGTTCTTTAATTACTCAAGCAGAAAAGATAGTTGAATTGGTTTATTTTAAATATTTAAAAGCATTAATTTATTTTAAAGGAATGCAAAGAATTGATGAATATATTATTCCTCAGCATGCTTTTAGAGAAATAATATACAATGCTTTACAACATAAAGATTACAATTCACATATTCCTATACAAATAAAAGTTTATGATGATTATATTAATATTTGGAACTATGGAGAGATACCAAAAGAAATTGAAAACAAAGTTTATAGTGCACATCCATCTATGCCAAGAAATGAGAAAATTTCACAAGCATTTTTTAGAGCAGGATTTGTAGAATCATGGGGTACAGGAACTCAAAGAATAGAAGAATACTGTAAAGATTATGGAGTGCCTGTACCTGAAATAGTAAATGAGTTTAATGGAGTTTCTGTAAAATGCAAACCTTCTGAAAATTATTTAAAAGTATTACATGGTCATAGTGAACCTGTAAATGAACCTGTAAATGAACTTGCAAATTTAAGCAAAGATGAAAGAAATATTATTTCATTAATTATCGAAAATAATAAAATTACTCAAGATGAAATAACACAAAAACTTGACTTAAGTAAATCTACTATAAAGAGAAATGTTATAAAATTAAAAGAAAAAGGAATAATTGAGAGAATTGGCGCTGATAAAAATGGATATTGGAAAGTATTAAAATAGGAGGTAAAAATGGAATTAATTAAATTTAAAGTATCTGATTTTAAAACCATAGAAGAAAGTGAATGGATTACAACTGATAATATTACTTGTTTGGTGGGGGAAAATGAGGCTGGTAAGACCAATGTATTAACAGCATTATTAAAACTAAAACCAGCCGATAGCAATATAAAAATAAATTTACTTTCAGATTATCCAAGACATAAATATACTGAAGATAGGGATATAGCTGAAGAAAAGAAATTTATAGAAGCTATATTTAAGTTTAAAGAGCCTTATGAAATGACATTTACTACTCATCAAGATTCAAAAATAAATCCAGAAACTGGGGAAGAAGAGGAGCAACCAGACATAAATGAAGTATTGAAATTCGAATTTGTAAAAGTTGAAAGATATTATAATGGAGAATATAAGGTTTTTGGAATAATAAAGGAAGAAGACATCGATAATGAAGAAAAGTATAAAGAATTGATTAAGACAAAAGATACAATAATTGAAATGTTGCCTAAATTTGTTTACTATGCTTCTTATGCAAATCTTAGTTCTGATTTGTACTTGCCAAATATAATAAATGATTTAGGAAGATATGATAATCTATCTGAAAAAGCAAAAAATAAAGCAAAAACTTTAAAGGTGTTGTTTGATTTTGTTAATCTAAGCCCTCAAGAAATTTTAGAATTAGGACGAGAGTCACAGAATTCTAAATCTGAAGAAACTATTAGTAAAGAACTAGAGAATAAAAAAGAAAGAGAAATAATGCTCGATTCAGCATCAGCTAGTATGACAAGAAGTTTTAAAGAATGGTGGAAACAGGGAAATTATAAATTTAAATTTTCTGCTGATGGTGAATATTTTAGAATATGGGTAAGTGATGATATTAGACCAGAAAATATTGAATTGGAAAATAGAAGCAGTGGATTACAATGGTTTTTCAGCTTTTATCTAGTGTTTGTAACTGAAAATGCTGGAGAACATAATAATTGCATTATATTATTAGATGAGCCTGGACATACATTACATCCAATGGCACAAAGAGATTTAGCAATGTTTTTCAATTCATTGGCAGAAAAAAATCAATTAATATATACAACTCACTCACCGTTTTTAGTAGATCCTATGAATATAACAAGAACAAAAGTTGTATTTGCTGATCAAAATGGAAAAACAAATATTTCTGACAATTTAAAAATAAAAAAGAAAAATGCTCAAAAGTCTATATATCCAATAAATTCAGCAATCGGTATAACTATTTCAGATACTATGTTAATAGGAACAAAACCAATTATTGTTGAAGGTGTATCAGATCAAATATATTTAACTTATATAAAACGACAACTAATGAAGCAAAAGGATTTTAATCTTGAGAAAGAACTTATATTTATGCCTGTTGATGGTACAAAAAATATTAAACCAGTAGTTGCAATAATAACAGGAAAGGAAGAAGAGTTACCTGTAGTTTTATTGGATGCAGATGTTGCTGGAAAAGAAAAGAAGAAAACATTAGAAAAAAATCTTTATAAAGACAATAAAGACAAGCTTATTTTAGTATCAGATTTTTTACATACAAAAGTTGAAGAGTCAGAAATTGAAGATTTAATGGATTATGATATTATTGTAGAAGCAGTAAATAGAGAATTTCATTCTGATATTGAAGACTTTGAATATGATAATAGCAGTTCGAAAAATATTATTCAACAAATAGAAAATTATGCAAAAGAAAATGATATTATTTTAAATGATGGATGGAAAGTGAAAATTGCACAGAGATATGTATCTAAAGAACGAAAAGAAACAACAGATATTCATGAAAAGTGGAAAGACCTATTTGAGAAATTTATTAACAAATAAAAAAATATAATAAATAATATCATTTGACTTTTTAATTTAAATAATATATATTTATTTTGTAAGTAAAAAAGACTCATATAAAAATGTTTAACAAATAAAGAAGTATAACTTTATTATATTTAACAAGATGTCAAGGACATCATTTTGACAGCGAAATTAAAATACAATAAATATTATATGTATGATAAATATTTTAAATATAAAAATGCATTGTCTAGTAATATCAACAAAAACAGATAATATAGAAAATACTATAAATACTTATAATATTTGAATATCCACTACATGTGGAAGTGGGAAGAAATACAAAAACTGTTGTGGAAAATAAGCGAAGATAAGTCTTCGAGGCAACCCAAAGCTTGTTACAGAAGAAAACTCATAGCAGTAGGCTCGCGTAATATGCCTATTACAGCGGTTTCAAAGATGTAAAAAAAGCAAAAATCAGCATTTTGTCATCATAAATTTTAAGTTGTTGGCAGTTTTAAGAAAAAATATTGAAAGCAGATAATTATTAAATAACTATCTGCTTTCAAAGTATAAGCAAATTTGGAATAAAATAGTATTAAAAAAGAATAAAAATAGGAGTGATTTTAGATATGAAAAAAATATTTGTAATATGTAGTAAAGCTTTTTATAAAGATATACCACCAATTAAAGAGAAACTAGAAGAAAATGGTTGGGAAGTATTTTTGCCACATACATATGAAAATCCTAACGCTGAAAATGAATGGTATGCTAAAGGAAAAGAAGAACATGCGAGAATGAAAGGAAAAATGTTTAGAAAAAGTAGAGATAGAATAAAATCTATGGATGCAGTATTAACTTTAAATTTTGATAAAAACGGAAAAAAGAATTATGTTGGTGGATCAACATTTCTTGAATTATATGAGGCTTTTATGGAAAATAAAAAGATATACTTATGGAATGAAGTACTAGAAGGGATTTTATTTGATGAGATAAGTGGGTTTGCACCTGAAATTATAAATGGTAATTTAGATTTAGTAAAATAGGAGATATTTGTGTAAGAGATATTTAAATATTATAAGTGTCGATATTATAGATTTTGAAAACTCTTATAAAAAGATTGCATCTTTAACATACATATGATACGATACAAGTGTTTGCAAAATCGAAAAAGGGGATTTTCATAATGTTAGAAGGTGTAAAAATGGATGATAAATTAATAGGAAATGAGAAAAATATATTATTTTATAATGATGAAGAAGGTAATACTAAAGTGGAAGTATTACTTGAAAATGAAGATGTCTGGTTAAATACTGACGCATTAGCAACGCTTTTTAATGTTGATAGAAGTGGAATAGTTAAACATATTAGTAACATTTATAAAGATGGAGAATTAGAAGAAATTTCAACTTGTGCAAAAATTGCACAAGTTCAAAGAGAAGGAAAACGAAATGTAAAAAGAGTTTATCCATATTATAATCTTGATATGATTATTTCTATTGGGTTTAGAGTAAATTCAAAAAAGGCAATTAAATTTAGAACTTGGGCTAATAAAATCATTAAAGATTATATGGTACAAGGATTTGCTTTAAATGATGAAAGGTTTATGAAAGCACGAAAATCAGATCAGGAATATTTTAAAAGGTTGCTTGAAAGAATTAAATTAATTCGTACGAGTGAAAGGATGTTTTATCAAAAAATTACTGATATTTTTGCTGAATGTTCAATCGATTACGATAAAGATAGTGATATGGCAATAACGTTTTATAAAATGATTCAAAATAAATTCCACTTTGCTATTACTGGTCAGACTGCTGCTGAAATTGTTTATAATAGAGTAGATGCAAAAAAGGAAAACATGGGACTTACAACGTGGGAGAATTCTCCTGATGGTAAGATACTAAAATCTGATGTTATTATTGCAAAAAACTATTTAGATGAAAAAGAAATTAAAAACTTGAACAATTTAGTTAACTTATTTTTAGATATTGCTGAAAATAATGCTGAGAGAAATATTGCAATGTATATGAAGGATTGGAAAAATGAAGTAGAAAACGCACTAAGAGTATTTCATTATGACATTTTAGAGGGAAAAGGTAAAATTTCTCATAAACAAGCAAAGGAAAAAGCAGAAAATGAGTATGAAAAGTACAAAGTTATTCAAGACAATAATTATGTTTCTGATTTTGATAGACTACTAGATGAAGCCAAACAAATAGAAAATAAATGAGGTTATGGAAAAATTATAAAAAATAAAGGGAGAATGTTATGGAAAAACAAAAGGTAACTAAAAAAAGAAATAAACAGAGGGCGAAGATTTTAAAAATTTCTAGTATTTTTTTGGTAATCATGCTTGCATTATTTGCCATAGGAATAGGACAGCATTCAAACCAAGAAGAAAGTGATTTGGTTTCTTCTAGTATAGAACAAAATACAGTTATAGAAGAAAAGAAGAGTAGTACCATTCATTTAGTGGCCATTGGGGATGCCATGTGCCATAGCCAGAATTTTAAAGATGCTTATCAGGCAAGTACAAAAACATATGATTTTTCGCATGTATTTACGAATATACGAGAGAAGGTAGCGTCTGCCGATATTGCAATTGGTAATTTGGAAACTACTTTTGCAGGAGAGGCAAAAGGGTATAGTGGTTTTCCTACGTTTAATACACCAGATGCCTTAGGGTATGCTTTAAAAGATATGGGAGTGGATGTGTTATCTACGGCGAATAATCATAGTTTAGATAAGGGGTATAATGGAATTGTCCGCACATTGGATGTGTTAGATGAAATTGGAATTTCTCATATGGGGACGTATCGTTCTTCTGAAGAACAAAATAAAATACTCATAAAAGAAGTAAATGGGATTACATTTGCGTTTTTATCGTTTACTTATGGCACAAACGGAATTCCGGTGCCAAAGGGAAGAGAGTATTGCATTAATTTAATTGATGAAACTCTTATGAAACAACAAATTGACCAAGCCAAGGAACAAAATGTAGATGTGATTTGTGTTAGTATGCATTGGGGAGATGAGTATAAAATAAAGCAAAACAAAACCCAAGAAAGGCTAGCCGATTTCTTATTTGAAAATGATGTAGATATTATATTAGGAAGTCATCCTCATGTACTAGAACCAATGGAAAAACGAACCATAAGCTTACCAGATGGAACCACCAAAGATGGGTTTGTGATTTATTCCCTAGGAAATTTCATATCCGCACAAAAACAAGAAAACACAAGAAATACGATTATATTAGATTTGCAAATCACCAAAAACCCAGAAGGAAAAATTTCGATTGATAAAGTAGAATACACACCACTTTACGTATACGACAAAGGAGCAGGAAAACCACAACGTTACAAAATATTAGACATCAGGAAAACCACCGCTAATTATGAAAATGGAACCGACACATCCATAGGAGCCACCACCTATAAAACCCTAAAAGCAGAACTTGCAAAGATTGAAAGTATTATGGGGAATAACTTTTAATACCATAAAATGGTTTACTTATGTTAATAAAGATGCTATAATAGTAACATAAGGCAACGACCTTAAATAATAAAACGAAAAGGAGATTTTAATTATGGCACAACGGAAGTATGTAGGCGATTATATTGCCGAAAAAGTATCTGTGGAGTATAGTAAGAAACGTGAGAGTGAAATCGAAGTTGAGAAACAGCATATTGCAGATTTCTTTTCCGCAGAAATTGTTACAGATATGTTAGAAGGGTTAACGAAAGCTGAGATTAAACAGGGAGTACTGATGTATAAAATAGTTGCAGACGGCAGCATGATGGGTCAGTCCTTGTCTAACATAAAAAAAGCATATGAGTCGACCATGCCTAAATATCTGTATTCAGCATTAGCTAAAATGAAGGAGGAACTGGAGAGGAAAAAAGATAGTAGAATTACTTTATCAGAAGTAAAAATTGCTCAAAGCGGTGAGTATGCTACTGTAGAACTAAGATACAACTTCAGTAACGAACTTTGTTGATACGAGTTTTGCCCCCGGCATAGGTAATATTATGTCGGGGGATTTTTTTATATCCATTCCCCATACTTCTTAACATACAATTTCTTCACAATACTTGCAATGAAGCAGTATAAGATTGGGAAACCTATGATTACGATTAGGTAGACTGGGGAGAAAGGAACGAGTCCAATCCAGTTGCCTAAGGCGGTGAAGGGTACGATTAGTGCTACAATGCTTAAGAGGATAGAGGTTAGGTAGACTGGTAGAGAGGCATTGCTTTTTAAAAATGGGGTTTTGGCGGTTCTAATGATGTGTAGACCAATTAGGTTGGAAACGACACCATAGCTAAACCATATGGTTTGGAAAAGTGCACTTTGAGGAAGTCTTAAGCCAAAACCAAACCATAGAGAGGCAAATACCATTAGGTCGAAGATAGAACTTGTGGGTCCCATGAAGAACATGAAATTTCGTAGGTCTTTTAGGTTCCATTTTCTTGGTTTTGTTACGTATTCGGCATCTACATTATCAAAGGGTAAGCTAAGTTGACCAAAGTCGTATAAAAGACTTTGCACTAATAATTGGATAGGAGTAATTGGTAAAAAGGGAAGGAAAAGTCCTGCGATTAATACCGAAAGTACCTCACCAAAATTAAAGCTAACCGCCATTTTGATGTATTTTAATAGGTTGGCAAAGGTTTTTCTTCCTTCAATGGCACCATCTAATAACACATTTAAGTCTTTTTCTAGTAAAATAATATCCGAAGTTTCTTTGGCAATATCAACTGCGGTATCCACACTAATACCAACATCGGCATTGGTAAGAGAAGGGCTATCGTTAATACCGTCTCCCATATACCCAACCACATTTCCAGCCTCTTTTAATAATCGCACAATTCTTGCTTTTTCAATGGGCGACAATTTTACAAAAATATTGGTATCATAAAGTAGGCGAAGAAGGGCCGAATCGGTTAAGCGATTTACTTGGCTACCTGAAACAATACGTGCCGTACGAATACCAACTTGTTCACAAATACATTTGGTAACTTCTTCGTTATCTCCAGTTAACACAATCACACGAATTCCTTTTCCATTCAAGGAATCGATGGCAAGTTTGGTACTTTCCTTCGGTGGATCTAAAAATCCGATAAATCCCATTAATACCATTTTGGATTCATCTTTTACACTAAACTCCGAAACCCCAGAAATATCATTTTTTTGGCAAACCGCAATGACACGTAATCCTTCTAAATTCAGTTGTCTAGTAAAGTTTCGAATGGTTTCTTTCCTTGCACTTGTCATTTCCAAAACAGAACCATTATCATACACAAGGCTACAAATGGATAAAATTTCTTCTACGGCACCTTTGGTAATTAGCTGTGTTTTTGTGCCATCTGAAACCACAACCGATAAACGTCTTCTTGCAAAATCGAAAGGGATTTCGTCTTGTTTGGTATAGTGGTTGGGAATATCGCTTAAATTCATTTCCTTTGCTTTGTCGATAATGGCTTTATCGATGTTTCCTTTTAGCCCAGTTTGAAAAAAGGCATTTAAAAAGGCATGTTTTAAAACACCATAATTCTCATTTCCATTCACATCTAAATACTTTTGTAACACAATTTCATCTTTGGTTAAAGTACCTGTTTTATCGGTGCAAAGGATATTCATAGCACCAAAACTTTGGATAGAATCTAGCTTTTTTACAATCGTTTTCTTTTTCGACATGCGAAGAGCACCTTTGGCAAGAGAGGAAGACAAAATGACTGGTAGCAAAAGAGGGGTAATTCCAATGGCAATGGCAACCGAAAAAGTAAAAGTAATTAATACATCATGTTTTCCAATGTTAATAAAAAAGGTAATGGGAATCATCACAAGCATAAAACGGATGAGTAATTTACTAATGCTTTTAATTCCTTTTTGAAAAGCGGTTTCTGGTTTTCCAGACCCAATGGTTTTGGCGATTTTCCCTAAATACGTATCATTTGCGGTTTTAATGACAACCCCTTTGGCACTACCACTAATTACGTTAGTCCCCATAAAACAGATGGTATCCAAATCGGTGACGCTTTTTATTTCTTCCACAGAACGAAGTTTAGAGGTAGCCATCTTTTTAACCGCTTCGGATTCACCAGTCAAAGTAGATTGTCCTACATGTAAATCTTTTTCTTCAATAATACGAAGGTCAGCAGGAATCATGTCCCCTGAAGAGAGAAGAACAATATCACCAGTTACAATGTCTTTTATGGGAAGTGCTACTTTTTGGTTATCACGTAAAACCGTACAAGTAGTAGCAACCAGACTTCTGAGTTTTTCAGCGGCTTTATTAGAACGGTATTCTTGAATAAATTCGAGAAGGGTGCTAGTAGCAACCAAAACCACAATTACCACAATATTGGCATAACTTGGTGTTTCGGCTAAAATGACATCAGTATAAACAAGAACCAGACAAATCAGTAACAAAATAATATTAAAAGGACTAAGTAAACTCTCAAATAAGTAATGGTACCAGCGTTTACGTTTTGCTTGTTTTAATTCATTTGGCCCATTTTTGGCAAGTAAGCCATTTGCAAAATCTGTGGTCAAACCAGACCCGTAAGAAATTCATTTTTGCCAAAAATTCTTTTGGCGGTAAAATGGTTTCAGTCCCATATTTTTCACCTAAATTGATTTCTTCCAACTTTGAATTGGTAGCCATGTAAATCATCACCTCTAAAATATATGTAAAAGTACAAAAGTATCTTCCTAGGAAATATCAGTAAAATAAAGTATCTTTTTTTTAGTATGACACAAATAACAAAAAAACATACATAATACTTGAAATGGACATAAAATTTCTATATAATAAATAAGTCAGGCAATCAAGCATGGCAGAAAGGAGAACCACATGACAGAAAGTGTAGTAGCAATCGTGGGAGACGTCGAAATTGAAGTTCGTATTGTAGACGAACGGATAGAAAAGGTAATTCGTAAATATCATGGCGAAGCACCACCAGAAGACCAAACTTTTATGCGAGGCGAAAGGCGAAAAATTCAGGAAAGCTTAGTGTGGATTTTCAAAGGTGATTATGAAAAATTCAAAGAAATCTTACATAAGATTGGAAAAGACGAAACATATTTTGCCTATGGAAAAAAACGAATGGATGATGAAAAAGAAAGGAGAGTCCATAAACTAAAAGCTTTTGAAGAAAAGACGAAGAAGAAAAGAATAGCTTTGCAAGAAATGCTAGATAAATATACTTGGTCAGAGTAGGTTAGAAAAAGTAAGGAAGAGATTTATTTACTCTTCCTTATTTATTTTTTTAAACGAATTAAAATAGCAATACCTAATAAAATCAATAAAACACCAATTACAATTAAAATAATATTGATAATATTATTAAGTCCAAGACTTGATTCTGGTAACTGATTTAGGGTGCTAACACTTGCAGAATTATTTGAGTTTGTTGTGGTTGGCGATAAATGATCTGTAGTAGAAGAATTTTCAGGATCAGTCATTGTATTAGTATCATCTTCTATGGTTGTATTGTCAGTAGAAGTATTTGCAGTTAAATTCATATTTATTCCCATTGCTTGTACAAAATTAAGTGCAAATACCATAAATATAATTAAAAGAATAAGTGATATAGTTAATAATTTTTTCATATTTTGTTCCCTCCAATATTTTTTCGAATGTATGTATATTATCATACACAAAATTAAACAAAAAGTCTAGCATATTTTTCAAAAAAATGAAAAATGCAAAAAATAAGAAAATATAGTTATTGAAAACGAAAGAAATACTTGACAAATGAGTTGAAATTATATAAGATGAAAAAATATTATGCCAAGATATACATGCATAATACAGTGAATGCTCATGTAAAATATTGGAAAACATAGGTTATTAGTACTTCTTAATTTCAATATGTGAAAAGATACTTATAGAAAATTAAAGTAAAAGAATAAGGTGATAGTGTGAAAAGAACAAAGTTAGAAGATAGAAAATTACCCAATTATACAAAGGGAGAAGAAATTGCAAATATGGTGACTCATATTATTGGTGGAGTAATTGGAATTGTTGCCATTGTATTGTGTAGTATTTTTGCAAAAGATGCTTATGGTGTGATAAGTGGAGTTATCTTTGGAGTATCTATGTTGATTTTATATACGATGTCTAGTATTTATCATGGATTAAGCCCAAAATTAAAAGGGAAAAAGGTACTACAAGTATTAGATCATTGTACGATATTTTTACTAATTGCAGGTTCTTATACGCCTTTTGCACTATGTACATTACGAAAATATAATACTGGTATGGGATGGGCAATTTTTGGAATAATTTGGGCAGTTGCTATATTAGGAATTGTTTTAAATTCCATTGACCTAAAAAAGTATAAAGTATTTTCAATGATTTGTTATTTAACAATGGGATGGTGCATTATTGTTAAAATTAATGTATTACCTATATTACTAGGATGGCAGGGATTTGTTTTACTACTAGCAGGCGGAATTGTATATACTATGGGTGCGATATGTTATATGGTAGGAAAAAAACACAAATACATTCATACAGTATTTCACATATGTGTACTGATTGCAAATTTCTTGCATTTCCTTTGTATTCTATGGTATGTCATATAAAAATAGGAAAGGGTTATGGGTAACCTTTTAAAAACCTAATATATTATAAAAGGAGCATATGGTATGTTAAGGCATTAATGTACCATACAAGAAAACAATGTATTATACTTATATGTTACGATGTGAAGATAATTCAATTTATACAGGAATTACAACAGATTTGGAACGTAGGATGAAGGAACATTTTGGAAAAGATAATAAGTGTGCAAAATATACTCGTCACCATACAGCTAAAAAATTAGAATGTGCATGGCAAAGTGAAAATAGAAAGCTAGCTTCAAAATTAGAATATGCTATTAAACATATTTCAAAAGAAGAAAAAGAAGTGATAATTGTAACTAAAAAACTAGATGGAATTAGAAAGATTGAAAAACAAAATTATAAGTTATGGTAAAGAAAAGAAGATGAAAAGTTAATATGTATATGAGGATATAAAAAATAATACAGTAGTTTGTTTTGTGCATTGAAGCTTATACACATACAAGAAATACAATATTTAAAAAAGTGCTTGCATTTTTTAAAATATTGTAGTAATATTTTTTAGGGTGTCAGAAAATGAAAATTTTTGTAGAAAAAACAAAAGCTATCATAAACAGAAATGGCAAAGCTACTTTGCTAGTTTTTGTGTTTACTACAATTCATAGGATATTATTAAATCACTAAAATTTATTGTTTTAGTGATTTTTTGTACCTAAAAAACACCTAAAATAAAAAAAGGGGGAAATTTTATGGAAAAAAGCAAAATGATTTTAGATGTAAACGAAAAACCAACAATTGCAAAATGGATTGTTTTAGCAATTCAACACGTATTTGCTATGTTTGGAGCTACTATTTTAGTACCAATTTTAGTAAATGCAGGAGCGGGAGAAACCGTGATTACTATACCAGTAGCATTGGTAACATCAGGAATAGGAACACTAATTTATATTTTATGCACCAAAGGAAAATCGCCAGTATATTTAGGAAGCTCATTTGCCTTTATTGCACCATTAGTAGCAGCCTATGCAAAAGGTGGATTATCTGGTGCGATGACAGGAATTATGGTAGTAGGACTTATCTATATTGTATTTGCGACCATTATTCGATTTGCAGGAAAAAATTGGCTAGATAAATTATTGCCACCAGTTGTCATTGGTCCAATGATTATGATTATAGGATTAGGACTTGCACCATCGGCTATTTCACAAATAGGACTTGGAGGAGAGGCACAAGTAGAATGGAAAGCCATTTTGGTGGCAGTTGTTACCTTCTTAGTAACAGCAATTGTTGCAGTAAGGGGAAAAGGATTTTTAAAGATTATTCCTTTCTTAGTAGGAATTGTAACAGGGTATATTGTTTCGGTATGTGTAGGATTGGTTGATTTTACACCAGTAGCACAAGCAGCTTTCTTTAGTATGCCACAATTTGCCATTCCATTTTTAAACTATGCACCAAACTTCTCGGCAATTTTAACCATTGCACCAATTGCACTAGTAACTATGGCAGAACATATTGGAGACCATACTTCTTTAAGTAATATTATTGGAAAAGATTTACTAAAAGAACCAGGATTAGAAAAAACATTATTAGGAGATGGTATTGCAACCTTTGTTGCAGGATTACTTGGAGGACCTGCTAATACCACTTATGGAGAAAATACCTCAGTTGTAGGAATGACCAAAATTGCCTCTGTTTGGGTAATTGGATTGGCAGCTATTTTTGCGATTTGTTTAGGATTCTTAGGAAAATTTACAGCCTTAGTATCTACTATACCAAATCCAGTATTAGGAGGAGTGAGCTTACTTCTTTATGGATTTATTGCCGTAAATGGATTAAAAGTACTAATCCAAAATCAAATCGATTTTGGAAAAACAAAAAATGTTGTTGTAGCATCTGCCATGTTAGTACTAGGCTTAGGAGGAGCTGCTATTTCCATTGTTAGTGGAGATGTATCGGTTACCATTTCAGGAATGAGCCTAGCAGCTATTGTAGGAATTCTAATTAATCTTTTCTTACCAGAAGAAAAAGAAGAAGAGGTAAACATGACAAAAGAAGAAAAGAAAGAAAAAGAGGAGAAAAACCAAAAAGAAGAAATTAACGCATAAAATAAAACAAGGGGCGATGGAAATCGCCCATCTCCAGAGGCATATCAAAACAAATAAAATTTTTGGGGATTTCTTCGAAGAGCGGGCGATTTCCATCGCCCCTACAAGATGAACTATACCCCGAAAAACACACGCGGTTTATAGGCAAATCCATAAAAAACCTAAATATAAAAAAGAAGGAAGGATTACATGAAAGCAATCGAATTAAAACATCCCTTAATTGAACATAAAGTTGCAATTTTAAGAGATAAAAAAACAGGCACCAAAGAATTTCGCGAATTAGCAGAAGAATTAGCAATGTTACTTTGCTATGAGGCAATGCGAGATGCCAAAACCGATGAAGTAGAGGTAGAAACGCCAATGGGAAAAACCATGGCAAAAAAGATTAACGAAGACCGTTACACTTTTGTACCAATCCTAAGAGCAGGACTTGGTATGTCAAACGGAATTACCAAAATTGTTCCTAATGCAAAAATAGGAGTCATTGGGTTATACCGTAACGAAGAAACACTAGAACCAGTACGTTATTATTACAAAGTACCAAAAGACATACAAGATAGAGAAGTCATCCTAGTAGACCCAATGCTTGCAACAGGTGGCTCAGCACTAGATGCCATTAAAATGATGAAAGAAGATGGTGTAAAGAAAATAAAATTCTTATGCTTAATTGCAGCACCAGAAGGAATAAAGCGAGTAGAAGAAGCCTATCCAGACGTACAAATCTACTGTGCAAAAATCGACGACCACTTAAACGATATTGGCTATATCGTGCCAGGCTTAGGCGATGCAGGAGATAGAATTTTTGGAATCAGGTAAAATTTGAAAAAAGAATGGAAAAGTGGTATAATAGGAGTGTAAATAATGTAAAAGCGAAGTGCTTAATTGACAGGAGGAAAGAAAATGAGCAAAAGGAAAAAATTACGCATAATATTATCGGTAGTTGCAGTTGTTATATTAATAGCATTATTTGTAGCATTTTTTGTATTAAAAGATTCTTGGAAGTATAGTGCATTTTTACTGGTAATAGCATTCGCTATTTCGGCAGGATTATCAATTAGCTGTATGCCGGATGTTTAAAGAGGTGCAAACCTCTTTTTTCATTATTTTTCTTTATTCACAAAAATTTCACAAATAAAATTAGCAATTGGGGTTGACAATTGCTAATTTTGGTTATAATATATACAAAGAAATTAGCAATCCAAACTTTCAAGTGCTAAAAAAGAGGTGATAAAGGTGCTAGATAAGCGTAAAAAAGAGATTTTGCAAGCAGTTGTAGACGAGTACATTAATACCGCAGAACCAGTAAGCTCAGCAACACTAGTTGAAAAATATGGGTTAAATTATAGTAGTGCAACTGTCCGAAACGAATTAGCAGAACTTGAAAACAATGGTTATTTAGATAAACCTCACACATCTTCTGGCAGAGTCCCTTCGGAAAAAGGATATCGATTTTATGTGGATGAATTAGTAAATGAAGAAGATATTTCTTTAGAAGAAATTAAATATATTCAAACAAAACTAGCCACAAAAGTAAATGAAATTGAAGATTTAACTAAAATCGCAACCTCAACCTTATCCGAAATTACCCATTACACTACGGTTGCCATTCGGACCAAAACCAGATAGGCAAACCATAGAAGAAATCAAATTTGTATTATTAGGCACAAGAATGTTAATGGTTGTGATTGTAACCGATACGGGAATGGTAAAAGAAACTATTATAAAATACGATGAAGACATTAATACAAGCCAAGTAGAAACTTTAAATAATTTGTTTAACAGCAAATTACAAGGAAAGCCACTTAATAAGATTGATAAACCAATGGAAGAATACATTTTTTCCGAAATCAATTACAGTATCGAAGTTATAAAACCAATTATAGAGCAAATTAACAAAGTTATTGAAGAAGAAAACAAAATTTATTTAGAAGGAACCAAAAAAGCCTTTGATTTACCAGAATTTAAAAGCCTAGAAATTGCCAAAAACTTTGTGAATATCTTAGATGAAAAAGAATTGGTATTAGATATGCTAAATTCTGGCATTGCAAAAGATATTAATGTTTACATAGGGGACGAAAATGATAATGAACAATTAAAAGATTTTAGTATTGTTACTTTTAAACATTCGATAGGAGATAAGGATTTAGGAACAATTGGAATTATAGGACCAAAACGAATGGATTATTCAAAAGTAATTTCAGTTATGAAATACATTAGTAAAAAAATGAAAGAAAAAGATTTGTAAAAAGATTAATATAAAAACAAAATTTTCATACCCATGTGTGATTTAAGGTAAAGCAAGAAAAAGTGGTATTTAATAGGAAAACAAAGAGTTGTAGGGGCGATGGAAATCGCCTAAGAGTATTTGAAGAAAGGAAGGAGTTTAAAATGGAAGAGAAAAAAGAAGAAGTAGAAAAAACAACAAACAATGATGAAAAACAAAAGTTGGAAAGAGAAGAGAATAACAAAAATCAAAATTTAGAAAAAGGAAAGGAAGATACAACAAAACAAGAATTAGAAGAAATGACAGACCGTTACAAACGTTTAATGGCAGAATTTGATAACTTCAAAAAAAGAAGTGCAAAAGAAAGAGAAAGTTTGTATGATTCTTTAACGTCCGATATTGTAACATCAATTTTGCCAGTACTAGATAACCTAGAAAAAGCAGTTTCAACCAAAACCGAAGACCAAAACTACAAACAAGGAGTTGAAATGGTTCATAAACAATTTATAGATACCTTAGGAAGTCTAGGAGTAGAAGAAATAAAAACCATAGGAGAAACCTTTAACCCAGAATATCACGAGGCAGTAAGCAGTGTACAAGACGAAAATTTAGGAGAAAAGGAAATCAAAGAAGAATTTAGAAAAGGTTACAAAATAAGAGATAAGGTAATACGCCATTCCATGGTCGTTGTTGCAAACTAGAAAAGGAGAAATATATGCCAGAAGAAACAATAGGAATAGAAGAGAAAATCGGAAATGGTGTAACCGTATATAGACCTGCACCGGGTATTACAAATTCATCAAGTATAGTACCAATGGGACGAATTGTAATAAATACGTTTTTCTATATGTCATTAATATTGTTAATAGCCATACTGATATGTTTGTTAGCCAACAGAATAAAAAAAGGAAAATTCAGCTTCAATATGATTATTATGGCTGTGATTTCATTTGTTATTTTTGTTGTAGCAGCATATACAAAGGGTATATTATAAATAAATTACAAAAGAAACCCAGAAAAAGAAAATAAAATAAGGAGGAATTTAAAATGGGAAAAATTATAGGAATTGACCTAGGAACAACAAATTCATGTGTTGCAGTAATGGAAGGAGGAGAACCAGTTGTTATACCAAATGCAGAAGGAAATAGAACCACTCCATCTGTTGTAGCATTTTCAAAAAATGGAGAAAGATTAGTAGGACAAATTGCAAAACGTCAAGCAGTTACCAATCCAGACAATACCGTTATCTCCATTAAAAGAAGCATGGGAACAGACAAAAAAGTAAAAATCGAAGGAGACGAATTTACACCACAAGAAATTTCAGCCATGATTTTACAAAAACTAAAACAAGATGCGGAAAATTACTTAGGAAGCGAAGTAAAACAAGCTGTTATTACTGTACCTGCATACTTTAGCGATTCACAAAGACAAGCTACCAAAGACGCAGGAAAAATTGCAGGCTTAGAAGTATTAAGAATTATCAACGAACCAACTGCAGCCTCTCTTGCTTATGGTATGGATAAAGAAGACCAAGACCAAAAAATTATGGTATACGACTTAGGAGGAGGAACCTTCGATGTTTCTATTCTAGATATTGGTGATGGTGTATTTGAAGTATTAGCAACCAGTGGAAACAACCACTTAGGAGGAGATGACTTCGACCAAAAAATTATTGATTACCTAGTAGCAGAATTCAAAAAAGAACAAGGTGTTGACTTAAAAACCGATAAAATGGCAATGCAACGTTTAAAAGAAGCAGCAGAAAAAGCAAAAATCGAATTATCTGGTGTACAACAAACCAATATTAACCTACCATTTATAACAGCAGATGCAACAGGACCAAAACATATGGACATTACCTTAACAAAGGCAAAATTTGAAGAATTAATTCGTGATTTAGTAGAATCCACAGCAGGACCAGTAAACCAAGCTCTAAAAGATGCAGGAATTTCTGCTTCTGATGTGCATAAAGTATTATTAGTAGGTGGTTCTACAAGAGTACCATGTGTACAAGAATTAGTAAAAAGAGTAACCGGAAAAGAACCAGACAAGGGAATTAACCCAGACGAATGTGTTGCAATTGGTGCAGCGATTCAAGGTGGAGTGCTTTCTGGAGATGTAAAAGATTTAGTATTACTTGATGTAACACCATTATCGTTAGGTATTGAAACCTATGGTGGCGTATTTACCAAATTAATTGAAAGAAATACTACCATTCCAACCAAAAAATCACAAGTATTCTCAACTGCAGCAGATGGTCAAACCAGTGTAGAAGTTCACGTACTACAAGGAGAACGTGAAATGGCTGCTTACAATAAAACGTTAGGAAGATTCCAATTAACAGGAATTCCAGCAGCACCTCGTGGAGTACCACAAATTGAAGTAACCTTCGATATTGACGCAAACGCTATTGTTCATGTATCAGCAAAAGACATGGCAACCGGAAACAGCCAAGATGTATCGATTACAGCAAGCACCAATTTATCGGATGAAGACATTGAAAAAGCAGTAAAAGATGCAGAAGCACATGCAAGTGAAGACAAAAAGAAAAAAGAAGAAATTGAAGCAAGAAACAATGCAGAAAGCTTAGTATATAATAGTGAAAAAACATTAAAAGAATTAGGAGACAAAGTTTCTGGAGAAGAAAAAGCAAAAGTAGAAACTGAAATCGAAAATGTAAAAAAAGCCTTAGAAGGAACCGACATTGACAACATAAAAGCATCAACAGAAAAGCTAACACAAGCTTTCTATGAAGTATCTGAAAAACTATACAAACAAGCAAACCCAAATGCAGGAACAGAAGGATTTGACCCAAGCCAATTTGCAGGAGCTGCTGGAAACGCTGGAAACTCAGAAAATACAGCAAATGATGGAAACGTATACGATGCAGACTACAAAGTAGAAGAAGACGGAGAAAATAAATAATAGATATACGTTAAAATATTATATACCATGTAGGCACAAATGAACAAACAAAAAAGGGGTGCGCACGGCGCAACCCCTACAAAAATCATTTAAATAATGATAATGGAGGAAAAAATGGCAACAAAAAGAGATTATTATGAGGTTTTGGGTGTTGATAAAAATGCAACCGATGATGAGTTAAAACATGCTTATCGTAAGCTTGCCAAAAAATATCATCCAGACGCAAACCCAGATAATAAAAAAGAAGCAGAAGCAAAATTTAAAGAAGTAAATGAAGCATACGAAACATTATCCGATGCCCAGAAAAGACGAATGTATGACCAATTTGGACCAGATGGACCACAGGGCTTTGGCGGTGGTGGACCAGGGGGAGGATATTATTCTTATTCTACCTCAGGTTTTGATGGCTTTGACATGGGAGATTTAGGAGATATTTTCTCATCCTTCTTTGGAGGAGGATTTGGAGGTAGAAGTTCATCAAGAACAAATGGACCAGCCAAAGGAGCGGATTTACGTTATAATATGGAAATCAGTTTTGAAGAGGCTTTTTTGGGAGTGGAAAAAGAAATTAGCATTAGCCGTGATGACACCTGTGACACCTGCCATGGAAGTGGTGCAAAACCAGGTAGCAAAGTAGATACCTGTACCATGTGCCATGGAACCGGAAAAATACAACAAGTACAAACCACGATTTTAGGACAAATGCAAACCACAAGAACCTGTCCTACGTGCCATGGAGAAGGAAAAGTCATAAAAGAACCATGTGATACCTGTAGAGGAAAAGGAACCGTTCGAAAACAAGCCAAGATAAAAGTAAAAATTCCAGCAGGAATTGATGAAAACCAAACCGTTGTATTAAGAGGGGAAGGAGCACCAGGAACGAAAGGTGGACAAAAGGGAGACCTATACATTACAGTACATATAAAAAGACACAATATCTTTACAAGACAAGACTATAACGTACTTTGTGATATCCCAATCACTTTTACCCAAGCAACCCTAGGAGCAGAATTAGAAATTCCAATGGTAGACGGTTCAAAAGAAAAATTTAAAATACCAGAAGGAACCCAAACAGGAACGAGATTCCGTATAAAAGGAAAAGGCTTTAAAGCTGTTAACCGAAATTATGAAGGAGATGTCATTTTCACCGTAGAAATACAAACCCCAAAACGCCTATCTAAGGAACAAAGAGAGTTACTAGTAGAGCTTGCCAAAACCATGAACGAACAACCACCGGTAAAGAAAAGAGGAATATTTGGATAAAAATAGAAGAGAGATGGCTATGGTGATACTATGAAAAGACAAATTCTACATGTGGATGTAAATAATGCTTTTTTATCTTGGACAGCCATTGATAGATTACGAGCAGGAGAAAAACTTGATATTCGAAATATTCCAGCAATTATTGGTGGGGATGAGAGTAGTCGCCATGGGGTAGTTCTAGCCAAAAGCATGAAGGCAAAGGAATTTGGAATAAAAACTGGAGAACCGATTTATCAAGCACGAAAGAAGTGCCCCAATTTACAGGTGTTTCAAGGGGACTATGCTTCTTATCAAAAACATTCTAATGAATTATATGGGTTGTTATTAGAATACACAGACCAAATTGAGCGCTTTTCGATTGATGAGTGCTTTTTAGATATGACTCTATTTTTACCACCAAAAGAGACATTGCTAAATAAAGCTTACGAAATTAACCGAAGAGTAAGAGAAGAATTAGGGTTTACGGTAAATATTGGGGTGGCGAATAACAAATTACTTGCAAAAATGGCATCTGATTTTAGGAAACCAGACCGAGTACATACTTTGTGGAAAGAAGAAATTCCAAGTAAAATGTGGGTTCTTCCTATTTCAGAATTATTTATGGTAGGAAGAAAAAGTATTCCAAAGCTTGCACAAATGGGAATAAAAACGATTGAAGATTTAGCAAAACAAAATGAAAAGATATTAATGAAACGTTTTGGAAAACATGGAAAAATGATGTGGGAATATGCCAATGGAATGGACAATAGCGAAGTTATGTATCAGCTGGAACAACCTAAATGTATAGGAAATTCTATTACTCTTCCACAAGATATTTATAATTTGAATCGTTTAAATGAAATATTATTAGCTTTATCAGAACAAGTAGCTTTTCGTTTACGAAAACATAAATTAAAAGCAAGTGTAGTTAGTGTGCAAATCAAAACGAAAGATTTTGTTAATTTTTCACATCAAAAAACGCTAAGTTCTCCTACCAATATTACCAAAGAAATATATGAAACAAGTAAAGAATTATTAGCAAATCTTCATCAAAATAGAGCAGTTCGTTTAATTGGTATACAAACCAGTAAGCTAGTAGAAAAAGACCAAGGACAATTAAGCCTTTTTGAACAAAACATCAATCCAAAGCAAGAAAAAATTGAAGATGTAATGGAGGACTTGAAAAAGAAATATGGATATGGCATTATTACAAGAGCAGGTGAAATGAAAGTAAAAGATATGTTAAATATACGCAACGAGAAACAAGAATAAATAGTTATGTAATTACCTTTGGCGATTATAGTAATAACGATGGTGGGGGACTAGAAAGTCGAAAATTGTCACAAAAAAAGGACAGCTTCATATGATATACTATAACGATTCTTTAAGTCGTTATAGGAGGTGAAATAGAATGGATATGGAACCAAACTGTTATTATGAAGAGCCAAAATGTTGCAATAAAAATAGAAAATGTTGTGTGGATTTAATTTTAACAATTTTATTAGTAGCATTCGCATTTACTCTAGGATTAATTATAGGAGCAATTGCAGGAATTTTAGTACTTTTAGGACTAAGTGCCTTTATAGCAATTGCAGTAATATTAGGATTATTAATTGTTTTAAGAATTGTTGCTTTAGTATGTGCGAAAAAAGACAAGAAATGTTGCAGTAGATAAGGGTAAAAAACGTGTATCGAAAGATACACGATACATAAGAAAAAGGGGATTTATGAATTTTATTTGTACATACAAATTTCAAGCATGTTACAAAAATATGACATTTTTGTAACATGCTTGAATTGTGTCGGGTTTTATCATATAATGAAATTGCCTTATTATAAATACAAACGACGAAGAAGTAAAGGGGAGAGACTATGGAGACTTTTGCTGAGTATATTTTGTCAGAACCGGACTATATAAAGAAAATGGAAATTGTATATTATTTACAAAAAAGAACCAACATCTTTTTTGATAATTCTGTTATGTTTAAAACAGAACTTGCTAGGATGTTTATAGATGATATGGAAATTGAGGATGTAGATAGAAATGTTGTATTAACAGCATGTTTGTTATGTTTTTGTAAAAAATCAGACGACCCCCAAGATTTATCAATTGTAAAATCATATGCAAAAGAAGGAGCAAAGTATTTAGAAACATTAGGGTTTGATAAACGTTTTTGTAAAATTTGTGAAGAAGTAAACCGATATAGTGGAAGTGAACCAAGAGAGAAAGAAAGTGACATATTGGAATTAGTGGATAATTTTGGAGGTATGTTACTAAATAGACCAGAAAGGCGAGGATTTCCGGTAGATGAAGCTTTAGTATTATTAGAGTTTCGTAACATGAAAGGAAAAAATAATCGTTATTTAGAAAAATTTAAACAATTTGTAACGGTTGCAGAAGGAATAGCAGTATAAAGGAGGAAACATTATGGGATATAATGTAGAAGGATACACAAGGACATTTGGAGAAAATAGAACAATAACAAATCTGGCAGAAAATACACAGAGAGCTAATAAAGTAGTATATATGCAAGCATTAAGAGACAAAACGGCACAGTTAAAAAAAGCGGATTTTTTAAAGTATGTAGAAGAACATAGTAAGAAAAAGAATGAATACGTGGTAGAAGAAGAAAAAACAGGAAACACAAGCCAAAAAGCAGAAATTATTGAATTTAAAAAAGAGCAAAAAGCAGAAATTGTACCATTAAACAGAAAGAATATTGAAAATATCAAGGAAAGAGCATCAGGCGGAGAAGAAAGATAATAGACAAAGGAAGAGGATTATATCATGTAATCCTCATTTTGCTGTCGTAGGGGTCGATGCCCACATCGACCCAAAACACATAGGAGCGAAATCCATTTTTGCCCGAAAAAATAAGGAGGAAGAAAAAATGTATGAAGTATTTGCAGATTTACATGTGCATATTGGAAGGAGTAAATCTGGTAAACCAATCAAAATTACAGCAGCAAGAAGTCTCAATTTTGAAAATATAGCCAAGGAATGTGTAGAACGTAAGGGAATTGGAGTTGTTGGTATTATAGATTGTGCCTCTCCATATGTAATTGAAGATATTGAAGAATTTCTACAAAACGGAGAAGCTTACGAAATACCAGATGGAGGAATTGTATATAAAAATAAAGTATGTATTATTTTAGGAAGTGAAATAGAAACTTCGGAAATAAACGACCAAGGAAAAACAGGAAGTGCTCATAACCTATGCTATTTTCCAACCCTAAAAGACATTAAAGCCTTTTCTAAGGAAATGAGTAATCATATTCATAATATGACCCTAAGCTCCCAAAGAGCCAATATCTCTGCTTATGAATTAGTGGATATTGTAGAAAAGTACAATGGAATTTTAATTCCAGCCCATGCTTTTACACCACACAAAAGCTTTTACGGCAATTGTACCGACCGTCTTTCTAAGATTTTTAAAGAAAAATTTGATAAAATTTTTGCTATTGAATTAGGATTAAGTTCCGATACTTTTTTAGCAGACACCATATCGGAGTTAGAAACAAGAAGCTTTTTAACCAATTCCGATGCCCATTCTCTTCCTAAAATTGCAAGAGAATATAATAAAATATTAGTAGAAGACATTAGTTTTAAAGAATTTATAAAAGCACTAAAAGCCGAAGATGGAAGAAAAATTGTAGCCAATTATGGACTAGACCCAAAACTTGGAAAATACCATAGAACCTACTGTGAAACCTGCGAAAAAAATGTGGAAGGAGTAGCACCAGTAACCACATGCCCAGACTGTGATTCGAAAAATATTACCATGGGAGTTTTTGACCGTATCGAAATGATCAAAGATAAAAACAAAACCAAAAGCCCTGAAAATAGACCACCCTACATATACCAAGTGCCACTTACCTTTATTCCGGGATTAGGAGCAAAAACGATTGATAAACTATTAAATCATTTTGAAACCGAAATGAATATTTTACACAAACTTTCCAAAGATGACCTAGAAGCCATTACCAATGCGAAAATTGCCAATACTATTATGCTAGCAAGAGAAGGAAAACTTAAGATACAAGCGGGTGGTGGCGGTGTATATGGTAAAGTAACGACTACCTAAATAGAAATACCAAGAAAATAGTTCTAAATCTCATTTTATTACATAGACATTATGTATAAGAAAAACGGAGCTTTGGTTTGTACCCATACAAACCAAGGCGACTTTATACATAAATACGAAAAACCATTGGACATGGCAAAATGAGGAGGTAATAATTTGAGAAACACAGGAAGAAGAAAAAATAGTAAAGTAAAAGAAGTTGTATTAACCCATATTAAAAACAATCTAAAAGAATATAGCATTGCAACCTTATTGTTACTAATTGGGTTAATTTTTGGGATTATTTTTGTAAATAACGCTTCCGAAATGCAAGTACAAGATATTACAGGCTATTTATCCGAATTTGTAAATTCGTTAAAAAACAATGCCCAAATTGATGAAGGGGCATTATTAAAAGACAGTCTTATTTCAAATTTTTTATTAGTTATTGCCTTATGGTTTGTTGGCTCTACCGTAATTGGAATTCCTATTGTATATGGTATTATTTTATATAGAGGATTTTGCTTAGGTTATACCATTTCTTCTGCTATTGCAACCTTAGGAATTGGAAAACGGAATGCTGTTTGTTGCAACTTCGATTTTACTACAAAATATCATTTTTATTCCATGTATTCTAGCATTAGCCGTAAGTGGCATGAAATTATATAAAGCCATTATGAAAGATAAAAGAAGAGAAACCATCAAACTAGAAATCACAAGACACACTATTTTTTCCTGTATTTTACTTTTGGGGCTTGAAATTGCTGCCTTAGTAGAAGTATACCTTTCGTCAAATTTATTAGAAATTTGTTCAAAATACTTTTAAGAAAAAATATTTTGAGAAATTTTAAAAAATCTATTTACATTTTTGAAGAATTTTGATATAACAATAAGAGCGTTATGTCAATTGTAATTGACTAACAAAATTAGAGAGTTTAAGGTAGGGAGTAAAATGGAGAAACAAATTAGCAGTTTTTTAGAATTTATTAAGGATGATAAGAAATTATCGGATAACACATTACAATCATACAGAAGGGACATTGTACAACTAGAAGAATACATGAATGAAAACAAATTAAATTATCAAAGAGTAACAGAGGAAGATATGAGAAGATATTTTTCTTACCTACAACAAACGGGTAAAAAGTCATCCACCATTTCTAGAAATGTAGCATCAATTCGTTCTTTTTATCAATTCTTAATGCGTAATAAAAAGATAAAAAAAGACCCAACAGAAAAAATTCAATCACCAAAGGTAGAGAAAAAAGCACCAAGTGTTTTAACCTCTTCTGAAATTGAATTATTATTAGAACAACCAAAAAATATCGATTTAAAAGGAATTCGTGATAAAGCGATGCTTGAATTTGCCTATGCAACAGGAATGAGAGTATCCGAAATTATTTCCCTAAACATAGAAGATGTTAATTTAAAAGATGGATTAGTAAATTGTAGAACATCTGCAAGACAAAGAAAAATACCACTAGGTTCACTTTCTTTAAGAGCATTAGCAGATTACATCGAAAATTCAAGACCAATCTTAATTAAAGATGACAGTGTAGAAGCATTATTTGTTAATACCAATGGAAAAAGACTAACTCGCCAAGGTTTTTGGAAAATTGTAAGATATTACAAAGAACAAGCACATATTACAAAGGATATTACACCACATGTGTTAAGACATTCCTTTGCAACACACTTACTACAAAATGGAGCAGATTTAAAATCCATCCAAACCATGCTAGGACATTCCGATATTTCATCAACACAAGTATATATGCAATTCCAAGACGAAAGTATCAAAAGCATTTATAAAAATGCTCATCCAAGAGCATAGAGGTTTTACCTTCGGCGAAAGTGAATCATGAATGATAAAGAGTAGATTGTGAAAAAACGATCTACTCTTTTTTTGTAAAAAACCAGGGTGATTTCACGAAATATGACAAAAATGTAATATTTACAATTTAAGAAATAAGTGTTAAACTAATTTTATTGCAAAAGCCTCACGAAGCCTTGCAAGAAAGTCCCTTTAACAAGAGGGCTGTCCACGAAGTGGACTGGGGGTTCTTAAGAAAGGAGAACCCAATATATATACCATATAATAAAAATTTAATTCGGAAAATCCAGAAAATTAAGAAATCAATCAACGCCAGAAGAGAATAAACTTTGATATCAATATCTTTCAAAATATCCCATAAGATTTATAAATGATTGTGTTATCGCCTTTGGCGATTACAAATCATTATATGCGTTAGAATAAGACAAAAGCCAATAGATAATTACATATTAGGCTTTTATTGTCCTGAAAAGAAAATCGGAATAGAAATAGATGGAAGCCAGCATTATACAGAAGAAGGAAAAGAATATGATAGAATACGAACAGATATATTGAATGCATACAAAATAGAAATAATACGCTTCACAAATAAGGAAATAAGAAAAAATTTTAGAAATGTATGTGAATATATCGATAATACAATAAAAAATACAGAAAATAGAAAACAAGTATAAGAACCCCCAGTCCACTTCGTGGACAGCCCCCTTGTTAAAGGGGCTTTATTGCAAGGCTTCGTGAGACTTTTGCAATAAAATTAGTTTTTAGTATTGTAAATATTGCAATTTTGTAATATTTGATGAAATCACCTTGTTATTTGATAAATACTGCTAGGATTTTTTATAAAGATATGTTATAATAGAAAAAAATTGCGAAAGGAGAAAAAAATCAGATGTATAATTATACTCGGGTATTAGATTCTAAGTCTTTGAATTTAATGGAAAAAGAGATTTGTATATCTCAACACGGAGTAGACATTATAGATATTCTTTATAAGTATCAAAATATTTATAAACGGATTAAGATATTAAAAGTATTAAATGCGAATGTTAGATTTCTGGAAAGCTTGAATAAAAAAAAGATAAAAGAATCTACTAGGGCAGAAGAAAGAGAAGCATGGAAAAAGTATTGTTTAATGTTGTTAGAAGAAGATAATCAAATTGATTATAAATTGCCGATGAAACAGACAAAAACATTGTTTACTACAGAGAAGGAAGAGACGTTACAGGCGTATTTATCGATATTAGATAATCCAGATAATCAACTTGATTTTCACTTATTTTGCAAATTGCCATCTGAAAGGCTTATGGAATATAGACCTTGGGAGATAATGGTAGAATTTAAAATTTACAGGGATAGGGTTATAAAGCCTGCCAAAAAACTTTATCCAGAATTTCTTGAATTTTTAGAAGATACAGAGATATTGTTAAATGAAGCAATTACACAAATAGAAAATCGAATTACAATACTTATTCCGGGAAAAATAAAATTACCTAAGAAATCTACAAAATTGCCAAGCAAAACAGAAATATTATTATGAATCTTTTTAAAAACAAAGAAAATAAAACAGAATTCTATCTAGGATTCTGTTTTGTTTTTAGGTATTGTTCAAACAATATAAACAATCTTAAACTATACAAAATTCAAAAATAAGTTAAGTGAATTTGTATAGTTTTTCTTTTTGCAATTTGGTGACAAAAGGATGATTATTTGGTATAATAGCTTAGGATAAAGGAGAAGGTATGTATAAATTTTTTGTTGAGAGTAATCAAATAGAAAAGGATATTGCAACAATTAGTAACGAGGATGTGAACCATATTAGAAATGTACTTCGATTAAAAGAAGAAGAGCAAGTACAGGTTTGTAATAAAGATACTTTAAAATCGTATGTTGCAAAGATTGTGAGGTTAGAGAAAGATTGTGTAAGGCTTCAGATTTTGGAGGAATGTTTGGAGACCACGGAGAGTGCAATTGTGTTAGATATTTTTCAAGGTTTGCCAAAGCAAGAGAAGATGGAGCAGATTATAAAGCAGGCAACAGAGCTTGGGGTAAGTGGGATTATACCACTTAAAATGGAACGATGTGTGGTAAAGTTAGAGGATAAAACGGAAAAGAAAAAAGTAGAAAGATGGCAAAAAATTGCCGAAGTAGCTGCAAAACAAAGTAAACGCGATAAAATCCCAAAGGTAGATTTTCCAATTTCTTTGAAAAATGTGTATGAAAAATTGCTAGAATATGATATAGTAGTGGTAGCATACGAAGAAGAAAAAGAAACGGCAGTAAAGCAGGTATTGCAAGCAATAAACCATGAGACAACGAAAAAGATAGCAGTGGTGGTTGGTCCTGAAGGAGGAATGGATTTTTCGGAAGTAGAGCTTTTAAGAAAGTTTCTGAATACAAAAGTAGTTACTTTAGGAAAGCGAATTTTAAGAACTGAAACGGCATCACTAGTACTTGCAAGTGTTATTATGTATGAGTTTAACGAAATGCAATAGAAGTGCATTAAGTATGCTTATCAGAAAAATGAAAAAAAGAGGTTAATTTGAAAAAATTTTCATTACTATGTGCCTTTAAAGAAAGGAATCGTTTATATGAAAGATAAAAAAGAGGAAGTAGAACAATTAGAGCAAAATGTGAAAAGATTTGAAAATGATCGAATGGATAAAAAGGTTTTACCAAAAGAAGAGGAAGGAAAAATCCATAAAAAAGTATTTGAAAGCATCTTATTAGCCGATATTGTAATGGCATTTTTGTATTGTATTAGTTTAGGGTCTTTTAACATTGAAACACCAATTTTTCTTACCGATTTAAAAGTATTTAGCATAGGACTTATTATTACTACCATTCTTCTTTTTGAAATTAGTTACCATAAAGAAGACGGAAAATTAGCCATTCATGGGATTGAATGTTTATTACTATCTATTTTTATGCTATTTACCAGTTGCATTTACATGGTGCATATGAAAGAATTCCACCTATATGTAGCCATTGTAGCATATGCATTTGCTATTTACTATGTAGGAAAATCCATTATTGTATACCACAAAATGAAAAAACAATACCTAGCAAGCCTAAGCGACATCGAAGAAATCATCAAAAAATAAATGTAGAGGTCGATGCCCACATCGACCCGAAAAACATAACAAAGAAATGAGGAAACCATATGAAAAGTATGACAGGCTTTGGGAGAGCCAATTTTGAACAAGATGGACGAATGTATAATATTGAAATAAAATCTGTCAACCACAGGTATTTAGATATTAGTGTAAAAATGCCAAGAAGCATTAGTTATTTAGAGGAAAAAGTGAAAAAGGAAATTATGACGAATATTTCAAGGGGCAAAATTGATGTTTTTATTACCTTTGATAATAATAGTGCCAAAGGTAAGGATATTAAAATAAACAAAGAACTTGCCGAAATCTATATTAGAGAACTAAAACAATTAGCAAAGGAAAATGAAATAAATGCGGATATTCCAGTAACGGAAATTTCAAAATTTCCAGATGTATTGGTCATTCAGAATATCGAGGAAGAAGATACCATTTGGAAAGAACTAGAAGAGTGTCTTCACAAGGCACTTACGAATTTTATTCGTATGCGTGAAGAAGAGGGAAACAAGATAAAAGAGGATTTACAAGTAAGATTACAAGACATCGGAAAAAAAGTTTTGCAAATTTCTGGATTTTCTACTGGACTTGTGAACGATTATGTAGTAAAATTAGAAGCAAGAATTAAGGAAATTCTAAAAACGGATGTTGTAGACAAAGAACGTTTAAACCAAGAAATTGTAATTTATGCAGATAAATGCTCTATTGAAGAAGAATTAACTAGATTACATAGTCATATTACACAATTTCAAAATATGCTAGAAGAAACCGTGCCAATTGGAAAGAAAATTGATTTCTTAATTCAAGAAATGAACCGAGAAACCAATACCATTGGGTCAAAATCACGGTAGCTTAGAAATTACTAATTTAGTAATTGAAACCAAAACGATATTAGAAGACATTCGTGAGCAAATTCAAAATATTGAATAAAGGAGAAAAAGAATGCAATTAATTAATATTGGATTTGGAAACATCGTTTCCGCAAATCGTATTGTTGCAATTGTAAGCCCAGAATCAGCACCAATTAAAAGAATGGTACAAGAAGCAAAAGATAATAAAACAGCAGTGGATGCCACCTATGGAAGAAGAACCAGAGCAGTTATTATTATGGATTCTGGACATATTATCTTATCCGCCGTTCAGCCAGAAACCGTAGCAGGACGATTGGATAAAGAGGATGTAGAGGAATAAAAGAAAAGGAGTAGATGAAAAATGATGGTAAAACCAAGTGTTACCGAATTATTAACAAAGGTAAATAATCGATTTGAATTAGTGGTTATGACAGCAAAGCGTGCAAGACAATTATCAAAAGGAGATAAGCCATTAACAAACAAACAAGAAGAATCGACTGTAACATTAGCAGCAGATGAAATTGCAGAAGGACAGGTAACAATTGTTGAAGAAGAATAGAAAAAGGTGTTGAAAGATGTTAGTAATATTATCAGGAGTTTCAGGAGCAGGAAAAGATACGGTAAAGAAAGAACTAATAAAAAGAATGAAAAACGTAATTTCCCTTCCTTCATATACTTCAAGAGAGCCAAGACCAGGAGAGAAGGATGGAGACTCGTATCATTTTATTAGTAGGGAAGAATTTGAACAAAAAATAAAAGAAAATGAGTTTTATGAATATGACTTGCATCATAATCAGTATTATGGAACTTCAAGAAAACTATTGAATGAAAAAATTCAGAGTAAAAAAATTATCGTCAAAGATATTGAAGTAAATGGAACAGAAAATTTAGTACGTCTTTTGAAAGAAGATACTAAAATTATTACTATTTTTCTAAAGGTAAGCGAAGAAGAATTGCGTAATCGATTGAAAAATAGAGGAGATAATCTATCAAATGAAGAAATCGAATTACGAATTGGTAGATTAAAATATGAAGAATCCAAAATTAAAAATTATGATTATATGATAAAAAATGATAATTTTGAAAAAACAGTATCGATTATTGAAAATATCATAGAACAAGAAAAGAAATTAATAAAAGATGGGTGATGCTATGAATAAAACCAAACGAAAAATATTTGAAACTTCAATGAAATTATTTGCAAAAAAGGGATATGATGCTACAAGTATTGAAGAAATAACAGCAACTGTAGGGGTGGCAAAAGGAACTTTGTATTATCATTTTTCTAGTAAAGAAGAAATTTTTAATTTCTTAGTAGAAGAAGGAATGAAATTATTAAAAAATAGTATTGATATTAAAATTTCAAAATTAGATAGTGCAGTGGATAAACTAAGAGCTGTTATTTTAATTCAAATTAAAATTATTACCAAATATGAAGACTTTATGACGATTGTTCTTAGCCAAATTTGGGGATATGAGCCACGAAATATTATGTGCAAAAATAAAGTAATTGAATATATTAAAACAGTAGAAGATATTGTAGCACAAGGTATGAAACAAGGAGAAATTGTAGAAGGGGACCCAGGAATTATTGCTTCACGGTATATTTGGTTTAACTTGTTCTAGTTTAGTTTATAAAATGAAAATGAAGCAAGAAATCGATATTGTAAAGCTATATAAGGAATTCGACAATTCCATTTTAAAAGGATTTGCAAAAAATTAAAAAAATTGAAAAATATTGTTGACTTTTGTATAAAAGTTGTAATAAAATTGAAATGAAAATAAAATTAAAAAAATTATAAAATCCTATTGTAGTTTTTTAAGAGAAGTTGTATAATTTAAAAGATAGAATAATACGTAGGACAAAGGAGGGAGGTTTACAATGTCAAAAAGCGGCATAGTAAACGTAAGAATGGTAATTACGCAAGAAAAAATCTTATCGAATATTGATAAGGTACAAAAAATGATTAATCCAAATAGTAAGAAGCAAATCGTACAATTAGACGAGGATTCTTATTTTAAGGATTTAATTGAATCGATTAAAACATATTTAATTGAATATCCAAAAAAGAAGAACTTTCCAAAAGATGTATATAGGGCAGCTTACGGATTAGTTGAATATGCAACCAATCAATTTGAAGAAAACACAAAACAAATTGAAGAATTAATTCGTCAAAGAGAAAAGAATATTATCCTTTCCAATGATTTAAAAGATTTATTGGCTGTCGTAGAAAATAAAGAAGAAGATTGGAAAAATGTTGTAAAAGAAGCAAAAACAAAATTTGGGGAAGATATAACAGATACCTTAACCGTTATTGGTAGAAGCAAAGTACAAACTTCTCAAAACTATGAAGATGCAGTAAAACTAATTCAAGCAAGAATTAATAACTTAGAATCAAACCTACATATTGAAATCGATATGGAAAGAATAGAAGACCGTTCAAAAGCATTAAGCTATATTGGAATAGAAGTAGCAGATGCCTTAAAAGTTATTCCAGCACCAGTGGATACTACGGAAACAGAAACAGTAGTACAAGAAAATACTGCAACTGTAACACCAAAAGTAGAAGGACCAGTGGTAACCTTTAAAGAAGGAACAGGGGTAGAAAACGTTAACACAGTACAAGAGCAAGTAGAACAAGAACAAGCTACTTATCTTGAAGAAACACAAGTAGAAGTAAAACCAACCTTATGGCAAAAAATTAAAAATAGCAAATTTGCAAAAGCAATTGGCTATATCTTTAGATTAAACACCATGAACGAAACACAAGCACTTCCAGAAGGAAGAGGAGAAAATGTTAATTAAGTGAAATGAAAAGGAAGAAATTATTAGATTTCTTCCTTTTTAAGGAAAGACAAACGTTATTGTAATTTGTAAATGAATTAATGATAAAAACATCATGTTTGAAAAATACAGTTGAAGCATTAATAAACTTTTATAAAATAGGTTACTAAAATTAAGCAATAAATAATTTATAATGAAAGCAACTAATATAAATTTAGGAGGAATGAAAATGAGAATTGTAGAACCATGGGTAAAAGTAGAAAGATTTGATGGAAAAGAAATCATGAGAAGAATTGAAAGAGCATGTCGCACATGTTACCGTTCAGAAGATAAAATAACAGAGGATAGTTATAAAAATTTATTAAAAAATTGCCTTAATCGTGGGCATGAATCTGTTTTAGAACACGAAAAAGTAACGGTTCGAATTTATAGCGATATTGGCTCTTATAAAGATTTAACAAGACATCGTTTTGCCAGTTTTTCCGTAGAATCAACAAGATATTGTAGTTATAATAAAGACAAATATGGAAATGAAGTTTCCTTTATGAACCCAGTTTATATAGAAGATAAGGAAATGTATGAGGTATGGAAGGAAACGATGCAAGCAGCAGAAAATGGATACATTAAAATGAAAGAATTAGGTGCTACTACCGATATGTGTAGAAACCTATTACCACATTCCACAGCAGCGGAATATACCATGAGTGCCAATATTCGCGAGTGGAAGCATATTTTTTCCTTAAGAGCGAACAATCATGTACATCCAGCCATTCGTCAAGTCATAATACCACTACTAAAATATTTCAAAGAACAAATGCCAGAAATATTTGAAGATATTCCATATGATGAAGAATTTAATAAAGATTATTATGCAAAATTAATGGTAGAAGATTTTTAGGTAAGGAAGATAAACCTTTTTCTTGTTCTTTTTCATATACCGTAAAATCTAACATATAATAAAGAAAACAGTAGTTAGGCGGTGGAGAATATTCATACAATCTATGTAAAAGAATTAAGCAATATAAGTGAGATTTTTAGGGAAGATAGTAAATTACCAGTTTGGTTAAAACAGGTTATTTTATTTGTAAAGAAGATATTTTGTGTGGTCACAATAAAGGAAAATGGTGTATGTGTCTTACCATACCGAGAGGTAAAACGTTTTGCAAAAATAAAATTGGGATTATTACAAAAAGTTTTTGTTCGAATTGATTTACCAATTGTCTTATCGAAATATTTAGATAGTGTACAAGAAGTAAAAGAAATGTTAACTTCTTCCAAATTATCCTTCATAAAAGGAGAGAAAATTGCAAATTACTTTTTGCCAGAAGTGTTGGAATATATTGCTAAGATGATACGGCGGGGAAGTACAAAAACAAGAAATTACGATATTAGTAGAAAAGAAAACAATTGAAATAGAAAAAGTAATACTAGAACTTGCCACTAAAGTAAAAAGAATACAAATTGTAACACCAAACTTAAACCAGTTTAATAGGCTTGAAAATGAGCTAGAAACAAAATTTGGCATAGCCTGTACCATTAACAATAACAAACGAAAAAGCTTGGCAAAATCAAAAATAATCATCAATCTAAACGCGTCCGAAAGCTATATCAATCAATTCAATTTAAATCCCTATGCAATTATTATTGATATGAATCAAAAAATAAAAATCTACACAAAAACTTTTTGTGGTATTCACATATACGATTATCAAATGAAAGTAGATACCATAAATTTAGCGGAAAATGTATTTGAAGTAAAAAAACAATACGAAGCGAAACTCGTAGGAAATTCCTATGAAACTATACGAAATCACATCGAAAAAGAAAATGCAAAAATTATCAATCTGATTGGGCAAAAGGGGATTATTTGTAAGGAAGAATATAGAAGAATTTCACAAAAACCTCTTGACAAAAGTGTGGAATTATCTTAAGATAGTGTCAATGTAAAAAAGAGAGGAGACTTGTTACATGGAAGAAAAAGAAGTGTTATTAACCCAAGAGGGATATGATAATTTAGAAAAAGAAGTAGAGTATTTAAGAACCGAAAAGAGGGCAGAGATTGCAGAACGTATTAAGGTAGCTTTAGGGTTTGGGGATTTGTCGGAAAATTCGGAATATGATGAGGCAAAAAATGCACAAGCGGAAAATGAAATTAAAATTGCAAATTTAGAAGCAAAGTTGCGTTATGCGAAGATTATTGATGAATCTGAAATTGATACTAAGACCGTTCAAGTAGGAAATACAGTTAAAGTTAAGGATTTAGAATTTGATGAGGAAGAAGAATATACGATTGTTGGTTCTACGGAAGTAGATTTAGCACAAAATAAGATTTCAAATGAGTCCCCAATTGGTGCTGGCTTGTTAGGGGCTAAAAAGGGTGCAGAAGTTGAAATAAAAGTACCAGCAGGGGTTGTAAAATATAAAATTTTATCGATTAAAAAATAATCTATATTTGCACAATTCGGATATTAACACTGGATAAGTCAGAATTTGAATAAATTTTGATGTCATGTCCAGTGTTATTTTTGAATTTGAAATCCACACTACCATAAGAAACAGCAGCATCTTTATCTTTTGGTACATAATGTACGTCTTTACTATGAGCATGTCGTTCCTTTACTTCTAAGTCTGAAATTTGTAATACAACATTATATAAGGTGCTACTTACTTGGCAATTTCCGTCCACCTAAAGTTTTAACAGTTTCGCCATCTTTATTAAACGAATCTGCTTCTTCATAACCTTGCTCGGCACTTGGTTTTCCAATCAATTCACAAAAAGAAAAGGTTTCTCCATTTTTTACAATGGTTTCATTTAAGGTAGAGGTGGTAATACCAATATTACGACTTCTAGCCGTGTTTTTACCACCAAGTTTTGTCGAAAAAGAAGCAAGTTCTGTTTCAAGAGGTGCTTCATTACCATCTACTTCATGAGCACCAATACGAATTTCATTTGTTATGGAATTTTGAATGGAATTCTCGGTGAAATTTCCGTATAGAAACATCGGTACTAATTCGTCCGTACCTGAACTGCTTGATTATACTCTGGGGTAGCGTTTTCATTTTCCTTTCCACAACCACTAAGCACACTAACCAATAAACCACAGATGATTAGAAAAAATATTGACTTATTCATCACAAACCTCCTTATATGTATTATACCTAAATTAATATAACCAAAAAAACGAATAATATTGACAAAACGTGAAAATATAGTATAATTATTTATAGAGTAAAAAAAACGGAGGAAATGAAAATGGCTGCTAGAATTTGGAAAAAGGTTCTATTTTTTGTTTTGATTGTTGCCTGTTTGTTTAATATTATAACAAAATTGGTAAAGAAAATACCTTTTAAGGAAGAGTTACAATCATCTGCAGAATATATGGTAGAACAAGAAAATGAAAAAAAGTAAAAAAATAATAACATAAGGTTGAAATAAATTTTAAAACATGGTAAAATATTGGTTAGCAAATTTATTCTAACATATAGACTAAAGTGTAATCGCCAAAAGCGATAACACTAGTCATATAGTTTAAGAGAAAGAAAGAGGTGAATACAAGATGAAACAAGGATTACACCCAGAATTTACAGAGACAACAATTACATGTGCATGTGGAAATGTGTTTACAACAAAATCAACGAAAAAAGATATAAAAGTAGATGTTTGTTCAAAATGTCATCCATTTTGGACAGGTAATTTGAAATTAAATACAACTGGTGGTAGAGCAGATCGATTTAAAAAGAAATATGGAATTGAATAAGATTAAAAAAGAGATGAAAGCCATCTCTTTTTTCTTTTTAATCTAACTTAAGAAAAAGAGAAAAATGTATTGATAGGTAACTATTTTTATGATATTCTAATACTTAGAAAATGGAAACAATTTAAGGAGTTAATAAATGAATTTAAGAAAAATAGTAATTGGTGTGATAATAGGATTATTATTAATATGGGGAATATTTGTGAGAATTGATTATATTCGTTTGAAAGAAAAATATGGACTTTCAATAAAGCCTCTTATAACTATTTATACAAAAGAATATAAAAACGAAGATAAAGAAGGAATTATATATACAGGATTAGGATATTCTATACATTATTATCGAAGAAAAACAAATTCGATGGGAGGATATGGAGTTGTATATAAACTTTTTAATATAAGTTTATGGGGCTGGGAAGCTACATAATTAAGAATAATATGATAAAATTAGAAAATGGAGAGAAAATATGAAAAAGTTGTTGTTTTCTGCTTATGATATGAATGTAGGAGGGATTGAGACCTCTTTACTTACTTTACTAAATGCGTTGGTGGATAGGGATTATGAAATTACTTTGGTGCTAGAGAGAAAGCAAGGTGTATTTTTACATGAGTTGGATAGTCGAATTCAGGTTTTGGAGTATAGACCTTGTGAGTATAAGTTAGTACCCTTACGAAAAGCGATTAATTTGGGAAAACGAATTTGGTTTTCTTTAAGGTATAAAAATAAATTTGATTTTGCGGCTTCGTATGCGACTTATTCAAAGATGGGGGCTTTTGTGGCAAGAACTGCTTCGATTCATAATGCTTTGTGGGTACATTCGGATTATATGGAGGTCTATAAAAAGGATATTGCAAGGATACAACAGTTTTTTGATGGGTTAAAATGTGAAGAATTTACTCATATTGTTTTGGTATCGAAGACCTCGTACCAATCGTTTTACCGAGTGTATCCAGAATTAGAGGACAAGCTAATTTGTATGGGGAATTTAATCAATTATCATAGAATTGAAAGATTAGCAAGTAAAGAAATGCCGTTAGAAAATAAGCATGTGTATACTTTTTTAACCGTAGGCAGACATTCCGAAGAAGAAAAAAGATTGACACGAGCAATTGAGGCTTCGGAAAAATTAAAAAAGGATGGTTTTTCTTTTCAAGTTTGGTTTGTTGGTGGTGGCAAGGATACCGATAGGTATAAAATGATGGTAGAAGAGAAGGGATTACAAGCATACATTAAGTTTTTCGGAATACAAAAAAATCCATATCCATATTTTAAAAAAGCAGATGCTATTTTAGTAACTTCGGATTATGAAGGATATCCCGTTATTTTCCAAGAAGCCTTTGTACTAAATAAACCAATCATTACCACCGATGTGTCGGACGCCAAGCTAGATGTGGAAGGAAAATTTGGAAAAGTAGTAACAAAAGACGTAGAAGAAATCTATCAGGCAATGAAACAGTTTATAGCGAAAGGGTATGAGATAACAGAAAAATTTGCCCCAGAAGAATACAACCAAGAGATTATAAAGCAAATAGAAACAATCATAAAATAAGGTTTTTTATGAATAAAAATAAACAATTGAAAATGGGTGCCTGTAAGGGTTGCATATCATGCAACCCAATATACAAATAATTATTACGAAGGAGAGGTTTTGTCATGAAATTAACAGTAATCATTCCTGTATATAACCGAGAAAAAACAATTAAAAAAGCAATTGTTTCTGTGGCAGAGCAGTTGCAAGAAAACATGGAATGTATAGTAATAAACGATGGCTCTACCGACCATACTGAAGAGGTAATACTAAAATATGGAGAAAAAATATCCTATTATAAAAAAGAAAATGAGGGAATTGCCAAGACAAGAAATTTTGGGCTTACCCATGCAAAAGGAGAATATGTCTTATTTGTTGATTCGGATGATTATATAGAACCCCATTTATTAGAAGAAATAAAACCATATTTAGAAAAAGAAATCGAGATTATTAAATTTAAAGCAAAACACGTAGATGAAAACGGAAATGTACTTCATAATATAACAGGTCCCACTTTTTCTAACATCAATGGACAAGAAGCATTTAACCGATTGGCATTTACCGATGTACTAATGGATTCGCCATGTGTGTATGTATTTAAAAAAGAGTTATTTCTTAATCAGAAAATGTTTTTTAAACCAAACACGTATCATGAAGATTTTGGCTTAATTCCGCTTATCTTATTAAGTGCAAAATCGGTCGTATCACTCGACTATTATGGCTATTCTTATGTACAAAGTGAAGCAAGCATTACCAGAAACCAAGATTACGAAAAAACAAAAAAAAGATGGGAGGATACTTTATTCCATTATGATAATATGTTACAATGGATAAGTCAAAAGGAATTTGATACCAAAACAAAAGAAAATGTAATAACATATTATACCAATGCAGTTTTACTAAAATTAGCCTTCATCAAAAAAGAAGACAGAAAACCATACATCCAAAAAATAAAACAAAGAAAAATGATACAAAACATAAAACCCAAAAACATAAAGCAATTAATAAAACGAATATTACTAACCCTAAACATCAACTGGTATCTAACTAATAAATAAAAAAACAAGTTACCATGTGGACGATAAATAAAAAAACAAGTTACCATCCACTTACGAAGCCCCACAAGAAAGCCCCTTTAACAAGGGGGCTGGCGCGAGGTAGCGACTGGGGGTTCTAAACGAACGGTAACAAAAAATAGGAGAAAAAAACATGATAAAAGTAAGTGTCATTGTACCAGCCTATAATGTGGAAAAATACATAGAAACCTGCTTAGATAGCATAATAAATCAAACCCTAAAGGAAATAGAAATTATCATTATAAACGATGGCTCAACCGATAGCACAAAAAGCAAAATAGAAAATTATCAAAAACAGTATCCAAACATAACCGCAATTCATAAAGAAAACGAAGGGCAAGGAAAAGCACGAAATATGGGGATAGAAATAGCCTGCGGAGAATTTGTAACCTTTGTAGATGCTGATGATACAATTAATGAGAATATGCTAAAAAAAATGTATCAAGAAGTAACTACCAAACAAGCAGATGTGGCGGTTTGTGATTATTATGAAATAATACAAGACCAAACCATACGAAAAAAAGCAATTCCACAAAAAACAGAAGATTTCAAGAAGGACTACATTGTTTCCATAGCAGGACCTTGCAATAAGTTAATACGAACTAAACTTTTAAAAGAACATAATCTTCGCTTTTTAGAAACAGGTATATATGAAGATATTGCCATGATACCATTAATTGGTGTGTATGCCAACAAAATACTTTATTTAGAAGAGCCATATTATCATTATTACATAAGGCAAGGCTCTACTATGAGGCAAAAGGAGTTTAACGAAAAGTTATTATCCATTTACACGGTGATGGAAACATTAACACAAGGCTTTAAGCAATCAAACCAGTATGAGAAATTTGAAAAAGAATTAGAATACATCTATATTAGGCATTTACTCTACGCAGGGACAGGAAGATTTTTAGAATACGAAGAGGGAATAAAACAAGTTCCTAAAATTGTTTCGATCATGAAGAAACAATATCCAAACTGGAGAAAAAATCCCTACTACAAAAAACAAAACTTCGCATTTAAACTAAATTGTAACATTTTCTATTTGAACAAGAGGTGGCTAATAAATGTTTTTCAAACGTTAAAAAGAATAATAAAAAACGGGGGTTCTAGGTGATCCGTAAAAACCTAAATATAGTATAAGGAACAAGAACGAATGGAAAAATTAAAGGAAAAATTAACTGTACCAAATCTTATCCTCTTATTTATCATCTTACAACCAATTATTGATATAATAACTGGATTACAGCTTGAATACGTCGAAACGTCGATTACCATAGGGGTGGTTATTCGAGCCGTATTTATTGCATTTTGCGTGGTATTACGGTGTTATAAAAGCAAAGAAAAAATATAGGCTTGTGATGTGTAGCTATTATGGTGCATTATTTATCTATATGCTAGTGTTTTTAGTAAATCATTACCTACAATTTGGAACCAATATGATAATATTGCAAATAAAAGGGCTAATGAAAATTTTTTATTTGCCAGTGGTGTTAGTAGCACTATTACCAATCTGGAAAGCTTATTGTATAAAAATAGAGGAAAAAACACTAAATACTGCATTATTCATCTATGTGATTACGATTTTTGTATGTAGTGTCATCGGAATTGCATTTCCTACTTACCGAACAGGAGACAGAGCAGGGACGGTGGGATTATTCCATTCAGCCAATGAAATTGGTGCTATTTTATGCATATTATCCCCATTTTTTATAAAAGGACTATTAGAGGAAAAATTTCCTGTTTCCAAAGGTATTTTATTTGTTTTATTTGTGTATGCTATTTTACAAGTAGGAACAAAAGTGCCATATTTTGGAGTGATGATACTAATGGCACTACTTGTAGGGATATGTCTTATTTATGGAAAAATAAAAAAACAAACCTATTTTTATAAAAGAGCAGGAATGTTTTTGATTTGTTTGATTATGGTATATGCGATAACAGGTTTAACGCCAGTAGGAGAGAATTTAACGAAAATTTATGGAGAGATTTTCCCAGTTACTATGGCAGATATCCGAAAACAACCCACCGAAGTAGTCGAGATTAAAAATTTTGAAGAATTAAAAACAACGACGGTTAGTGGAAGAAACGATTATCTAAAGGCCAATAAAGAAAAGTTTGCAAATAGTAATTTATATGGTAAAATGATAGGAATTAGTTTTGTAAATAGAGAAGAGGTACAAGAACTAAAATTAACGGAAATGGATTATTATGATATTCTATTTTGTGGCGGTATTGTAGGAACCATGTTATTTGCTCTTCCAATTTTAGCTTTTGCAATTGCCTTCTTACGTTATACCATGCTTCATAAAAGTAGAATTCCATTAGAACTTATTTATTCGGTGGGTATGGCAGGAGTGGTTGCATTACTTGCAGGGCATGTAATTGTATCACCAGCGGTTAGCATTTATCTTGCTATTATTGTATTAAAATATGATTTTGAAATACGTAATGTAGAGAATTGTTAAGGATAAGATATAGGAAAAGAAGAAATTGAAAGGGAAAAAGAGGAGAAAGAGATGTTAAAAATAACGATATTAGCTTTACATTTGTCGGCAGGGGGAACCGAAAAATCAGTTGCTACGATTAGTAATATGCTTGCCAAACGATGTGAAATAGAAATTATTTCAAATTATAAATTAGAGGAAACACCAGCCTTTGAAATTGATGATAGAGTAAAAATTCGCTATTTAATGCCAAACTTAAAACCAAATGCAAAGGAATTTAAAATGGCAGTGAAAAGCTTTAAAATAGGAACAGCACTAAAGGAAGGAATAAAGGCTCTTCGCATTTTATATTTAAGAAAAGCTCTTATGAAAAAAGAAATTAAAAAGTTAGATTGCGATATTGCGATTTCAACAAGGTATCTTTATACGAAATTATTGGGGAAATATGGGAATAAACGCATTATTAAAGTTGCACAAGAACATAATGATAATGGTAAGAAAGGCTATATTCGAAAAAACGTAAAATCACTTAAAAATATTGATTATTTAATGCCAGTTTCAAAACATTTAATGGAAGTCTATGAAGAAAAATTAAAGAAAAAGCAAACCGAATGTGTGTATATACCACATTGTTTAAATACATATCCAGAAAAAGTATCTGAGTTAGAAGAAAAGAATATTGTTTCCATTGGAAGGTTATCGAGCGAAAAAGGATTTTTGGATTTAGTAGACGTGTTTGAAATGGTAAGTAAAAAACACCCAGATTGGCGTTTAACCATTGTAGGAGAGGGAAAAGAACGAGAAAAAATAGAAGAACAAATAAAAGAAAAGAACTTATATGACAAAATTACATTAGTCGGTTTAAAAAACGAGGAAGAGTTAGCCAATATATTACTAGAGTCCTCAATGTATGTAATGACTTCTTTTTATGAAAGCTTTGGACTAGTACTAATTGAAGCCGAAAGTTTTGGTATTCCCCTTTTAGCCTTTGACTGTGCAAAAGGACCAAATGAAATTATCCAAACTGGAAGAAATGGTTTCTTAGTACCAAACCGCAACAAAAAACTAATGGCAAACCGTATCAATGAACTAATTGAAAACAAAGGCTTAAGAAGACAAATTGGAATAGGAGCAAGAGAAGACTCTACAAAATACAAAATGGAAAATATCGAAAAAATTTGGTACAAATTTATTGAAAGAATGATTACATCGTAATATTTAGTAGACAATGGTTATTGATTATTTTAGTAAAATATGTTATATTTATAATATAGTAAGCAATAATTTTATATAAATTACATATAATAATATTGCTACTAGGTAGCATAAAAAAGTGGT
>CAOKQZ010000016.1 GCA_948471055.1 uncultured Clostridium sp.
TTCAGGCATTCGTGTTTTTATACGGAGCAACGCCTCCGACCTGGTGTTGTTATCGAACAACTTACAAAATCGTGATATATAAAAAATAAGTATGTATAATTACATACCTACTTTTATAACTTTGTTATGGTTGTTTAAGAATCCATTTAATCTGCCACTATATCTACAGACACCAAAAAAAGACATATAAAACTATATGCCTTTTAAATAAAATCGCCTTAAATCGTATTCTAGCGGTTCGTTTTTTCGCTATTTCCCACTATTTTCTAGTATTTCAATCTTTAGTATTTCATTTTCAAAAAGTGAATAATTTTTATTGTCTTGTTCATTTAATACATCTATTTCTTCTACTTCTGGTTCATTATCTTCTGCAGGTACATATCCCACAACTTTTCCTATAAATTCTTTTTTATTATCAACTTTTACTTTTACTCTTTTACTTAAATATTCTTCTAGATTTTTCATAATATTATCCTTTCTTGTATGGAACTATATGAACTCCAGTTTTGCTATAATGAATTTTAAAACTATTTGTTTCTGCTTCTCCTTTTTTAGTTTTTACCATACCTATTTTTTTATCTACTTCTATAATTTCTTTCTTATCCCATTTTCCATTTTTATCAAAGTTTATTATACCTTTTCCTGCATATTTATTAACTAAATCTTGTGCTTCTTTACTAGATATTGTTAAATAACTTTTACTATCTATATAATTATTACTTCCCTTAATGTGTTTATCTTGTTTTCCCATATCAATTATTTTATTCGTATTACTAATATATTGTTTTGCAGCTTCACCACTAGTTATTCCTTTTGCATCTGCATATTGTGCTTTTAAGTTTTTCCAATTATCTATATCATTATACTTCATTTTTTGGAAATCTGCAAATGTTCCTGGTATATTATCTCCAAGAACATTTTTATATCTTTTGTATTGCTCATAGTCAGAAGATTTATTTTTATTCATCTTTACATCTATTTCAAACTCTTTCTTAGTTGCTGGATCAGAATATACATATTTTTCTAACCACTCATTATATGTAATATTGCTTGGAATATAATATGTTTTTCCTCCGGTATTTCTTGCAGCTCTTTCTCCAAACTCAAATTCATCTTTAAAGTATGGTGCTGTTGTTGTTCTACATATAATATGATATGGTGGTGCAGTTACTCCTATTTTATAATCTTTCATATCAAATATTTTGCCATCTATTTCTCTACATTCTTCTGATGTCTTAGAGTCTAATGTTGCTATATTTATATACTGCTGTACCCATAATTCATTAAAACATTGTTTTCTTGATGCACTTGCAAAAAAGGCCGATTCAGTCATTACTAATCTTCCTGCTTTATATTGGCTTGTATTAAAATCTTTTGCAATTTTTTCTATAAGTTGATCTGCATCTCCTCTTAAAGATTTCTCTAAGTCTTTTTGCAATGTATCTAATAAAGCCTTTTTATTTTTCCAAATTCTATCTGAAAATGTTTGCTCATCGCTTGTCCATGGTCTAGATATAATTTTTTGAATAGTGTCTACATTTAGGGTCGCAAATTTAAAGGCCACATTTGAACCTTTTTGTAATTCATATGCTGTTTTATAATAATTATCCTTATATGATTCAATTATAAATTCAGTTGTAGTTTCTTGTTCATTATAGTATAATTTTTCAATTTGTTGCTGTATTTGTATTTCTAATGCTTCTAATCTAGAAATATGAACTTTTGCACTTGCATTTTCTAATTCTTTTTTCCAAATTAAATCTATTCCATTTTCTTGGCCATACTTTATATATTCATTAATATCCCATTTTAATTCTTTTAATTCTTGTATATTTAACCATTTTTTTGCTTCTTTTAAACTTATTTGATTATTAACTGCAAATCTTACTAGCCAATTATTTATTTCTTTTTTTACTGAACTTAAAGTTCTTTCATATGCTTCTTGTAACTCTGTAATGTATTTTGCCTCATTTAATAATTGTGCTTTTTCAAGTTCTTCAAATCTTTTTGTCCAATATTCTGCATTTCTTCCCATTACTTATCACCAACTTTTGCACCATCTTTATTGCTAGTTGATTTATTGATATTTAATTCTTTTATCATCTTGTCATATTCTGATTCTTGTTTTTTAGCTTCTTCTTTTTCTTCAGTTTCTATTTTTTCTTCTTCATCTTCTACATCACTAACATATGGATGTCTTGATCTAATTGTATATTTACTTATTATTCCCATACTATTTACGCAGTTTTCAATTAATTCTTTTTCATTTACTGTCATAGTTTTATTAAATACAAACTCAACTTCTTTATCAGTGTAATCTTTCCCAGTTGTCATTTCTACCCAGTTATTATAGAAGAACATAAAATATTCTAAACTACTCTTGAATTCTGTTTCTATATTTGAACAATCAAGATCCAAATCTGCATATAATTGTTTTAGTGCAACTCCTGACTCTTGTGTTCCAAATTTTTCGCTTTGTGTATCAACTCCAGAACCACCTTCGTAAATATCTTTCCTTAATTGTTCTATAAAACTTTTAAATGCTTCTATATTTAGATTGATATCTTTTCTATCATAGTCTCCGTCTTCATCTAAAAATACAGTATTAAATGTAGCAAGGTTTTTTTGGAATGTTCCTGCTTCTGATTGATAATTTTTAACAACATTTACTCCATCTGGTGCATCATAAATAGAGTCTCCTGTTCTAGAACATAATTCATCGTAACAATCAATAAGTGATTTTAATAAATGAATTAATGGCATTTCATCACCATTATATTTAAAATAAATAAATGGTATTTTTGTCCATTTATGAAGTGTATCTCCTATTTTAAAGTGTGCTAAAATACTTATTCCATGTATATCTTTTCCAATTACTAAATCTTTTCTTTTTTCTACTTCTTCAACATCTTCTAGTAAAGTTGAACCATCATAAATAAAATATCTAACTCCATCTAAATCCCAGTATTCAACTTTTGTTCTTTTCTCTCTATCAATATCACTTGTATAAACCTCAACATCATAAGTCATTATTATTGCATCTAATATTTCGTGTTCTTCATCTTGCCATAATGGAATTATTCTTGTTGCATATCTTAATCTTGCTTTTAGATCTCCATCATTATCAATATATATTTGCCACCAACTTATTCCCCTTTTTACTGCTTCTATTAATGTGTATTTAAGTCTTTTATGCATTTTATTATTAAATAATGACTTCAAGATTTCTTTGTAATCTTCATCTTCTTTTTCATCTTTTGCTATTACTTGCTTTATGTTTGGTTTTTTTCTTAATAAGTATCCTGCTTTTTGATTTATCATTTTATATAGTATTGGATGTTTCAATATGTAATTTTTAGCATGAGGTGCAATTTCTTCTACTCCATCTTTATTTATATAAGTTCTTTTCTTATTTTTAATATCTCCTTCATTTTTGAAATATTTACTACCTTCTAGCATTTCTTTATACGCATCTGATTGTTTAAAATCATTTATTTGTAAATCAATAAATTTTGATAATTCCATACCTTTTTTTGCACCTTCAGTAATTATCATTTTTATTTTATCCATTTCTGTTATCATCTTAAATCTCTCCTTATTATACGAAATATGCTCCCCTCTTCTTATTAGGGAATAGTGTTTGTAATAAGTATCTTAATGCATCTAGTGCGTGGTCATTTTGTTTTATAGGTTTGTCCTCCCCTTTTTCTTGTGCCTTTTCGTCCCATATATATGAATTGAATTCTCTAATAATATTTTTACATTTTTCTTCTACTATGTGAATTCGTTCTTCATCTAACCAATTTAGCACTAAATTAATTCCATCTATTACAGCATTATCTGCTTCTTTTACTACTATCTTGTTTTGCTTAAATAAATTAATTAAAGATGTTGCACTAGGGTCTATAATAACCTTTCTAACATCTATATCTTTTATTAATTTTTTATAATCTTTAAGAAACATATCATCTGTTTTTGTGATTTTCTCTTCTTGGCCATTCTTATTTTTCTTTACACCTTTGTTGTAATATTCGTCCAATATCCATACATGTGGTTTTCCATCTATGTATTTTATTCCACATAATAAAAACACCTGTGGATTTGTAATTCCATAATCAGATGTTACATAAAAATAATCAAATTTATTTGGAATATCTCTTGCTTTGACACAATGTTTTGATTTATCAAAATTAGGATATATAATTCCTTCTGCAAGTACCCATAATCCTAAAATAAATCTTTGGTAGAATACTCCTATAAACATTTTTTTATATCTATCTTTTACTTCTTCAGATAAACTTAAATTATCATCCATTGTAAAATGTAGATATATAATACCTTTTTCTTTTGCTTTATCAATCCAGTTTACTTTAAACCAATGATTTGGTCCTTCTGGGTTGCAGTTAAACCAATACTTTGAACCTTTTACAGAACATCTTGCTAATGCTTGGTTTACAAATGACTCTGGCATCAATGCGACTTCATCTAAAAATACTCCTGCTGCAGTAATACCTTGTACTAAGTCTTGTGATCTTTCATCTTTACCTCCAAAGATATAGAAATAGTTTATTGTTTCGCCTTTTGAAATTTCTACTAAGTTGTCAGATCTTCTATCTTTTATAGTATATCCCTGTACTCTTAACATTAACTTTAGCCAGAATAAAACATTTCTTCTAAATGCTCCTACAGTTTTACCTGCCATAATAAAGTTTTGTCCATTAAATTTTGTCATTGCCCATAATACAAATGATAATGACATAGAAAGTGTTTTTCCTGCTCTAATACTTCCATCTGCTATTATTCCATTTTTGTCTTTTACAGGACTTTTATCATTCCACCAAGTTAATACTTTCTTTTGTTTTAAACTAAATTTCCTAAACTTGAATATAGTACCATTTTTTATTTTTTTTCTTAAAGTTATTGCATTTTGCATAACTTGTTTTTTTAGATTAGAAATTCTTTCATCAAGAGTTAAGTTACTCTTGTTTTGGTTCTTGTTCTTCATCATAACCATCCCATGTACTTTCTACACTATCATCAAGTGCTTTTATAAAACTATCATCCTTCATATTTTCTGGGTCATTAGTTCCTTCTTTTGCAATTTCTCTTTCTAATCTAATTAATTCTAATTCAAGTTTTCTGTCATCATTTTCTATTTTATGATAACTATCTAGATATCTTCTTTTGGCCTCTTGTACTCTTGTCAATGCTTCTTCTAGTCTTTGTATTATATTTATGGTACTTTCTGCTTCGGTAGTTGTTAATGTTCCATTGTCTCTATATGTGACATTATTAGATGAACTCTTTGACATTCTTACGATGCTCATTTCTTTTCCATCTTGCATTTTTTTTATTTTTTCTAATATTCTTCTTTCCCTAATTGATAATATTTTTATTTCAGACATTATCTGATATTTTTTATCATATAATTCCTGTTGTTTCATAATTGCCTTTTCTTCATCTGTTAATAAATCATCATATATAGTTTCATATTCTCCAGTTTTAAGTGCTCTTGTATTTCCTTTTTCTGCTCCAGGACCACCTTTGTTTCCTTTTGCATTTTGGTTTCCTTTCTTTACTTTACTTAGATTACTGTCTCTTTTCCATTGTTTCTTTTTTACTAAATAAAGAACTTCATTGTAAGTGACACCATGTTTTTCAGCAATTTGTTTGTAGGTTTTTCCAGACATATAGTCTTTTTTTATTTTTGAAATTTTGTTATTATCTTCTATCACATCATATCACCCACCTACCTTTTATCTAAAATTGCCTCTTTATTAGTTAAAGTTTCCCATCGTTTCACTATAACATCACAATATTTTGGATCTAATTCCATCATATAGCATATTCTGTTCATTTGTTCTGCAGCGATTAATGTTGTTCCACTGCCTCCAAATAAATCCAATATTATATCTTCTACTTTACTACTATTTTTAATTGCTTCCACTATTAGATCAACTGGTTTCATAGTTGGATGTAATTCATTCTTTTTTGTTCTTTCTATATCCCATATATCAAAATTACTTCTATTTCCATAAAACAAATGAGATTGAAACCATCCATATATAATTGGCTCATATTTGCTCATATAGTCACTATTAGACAATGTATGATTTCCTTTATTCCATATAATTAATGCTTTATATCTATTGTTTAGTTTATCTAGTGCTCTAAATATATAATCTAGTCCTAGTCTATAAAAGCACACATAATATGCACCCTTATTATATTTTTTTATAATTTCAAACATTTTTAATATGAATTTATCTCCATCTTCTCTATTCATGTTGTCATTCTTTATTTTTCCGTATCTTGCATTAAAACTTTTACTTCCATCTGCATGAACATTACCTTCAAAATTCATTAAATATGGTGGATCAGTAAATACCATATCAGATTTTCTATTATTCATTAATTTTTTTATATTTTCCTGTATTGTACTATCACCACACATTAAACGATGATTACCTAATATCCAAACATCTCCTAGTTTCGTAATTGGTTCTTCTATTTCTTCATAAGCTGAATCTATATCAAAGTCATCTTCTTTGCTTCCATTCATATCTTTTAGCATTTCATCTACTTCATCAAAATCAAAACCAGTTAAGTTCGTATCAAAGTTCTGTAATTTTAATTCTTGTAATAAATCTTCTAATTTTTCTTCATCCCAGTCACCCTGTATTTTATTTAATGCTATATTTAATGCTTTTTCATTTGTTTTATCTAAATCTACTACTATACACTCTAATTCTGTAAAACCTAATTCCTTTAATACTTTTAACCTTTGGTGTCCTCCAATAACAGTCATATCATTATTTATTATTAATGGACTTACATATCCAAAGTTTTCTATACTATTTTTAATTTTTATATATTCTGGATCATTTGGTTTTAAATCTTTTCTAGGATTATAAGTAGCAGGTTTTAACTTATCAATTCTGATTTTTTGTATATTCATTTAATCACCTTCTTTTACATTTTATCTAGTAATTGCAATCTTATTTGTTCTGCAATCTTCTTCATCATAATTGGTGGTACACTCATTCCACATACATATTGAACACTCATTCCCATAAAATCATAATCTTGAGGAAATGTTTGTATTGTTATAATATCTTTATCACTCGCATATCCTGGTACATCATATCTTAATGGTGGACTCCCACCTGCAGCTATCGTTGCTGGTGTTCTATCATCTTTTAAATATTGAGTATTAAAACAACTTATTTTCCCATTTTCTGTTCTTTTGATTGTATCACTTAGTTTAACATCTCTTGCTATTCGCTTTTTCCATCTTTCGTATGTTAATGTATCCTGGTTTAGTTCTTTGTAGTTACTATCTTTTATTTCTCCATATTTTATTGGTCTCTCATTGAATTCTAGTTTTATTCTTGGAATATTTATATTTTTATTTACAGCTATAAAAAATAATCTTTCCCTTCTTTGAGGTACTCCCATCTTTGCAGCATTTAATAAAAATAACTGTGTATTATATCCAATTTCATTTAATCGTTTAATTATTAAATTTACATATCCTTTTGCATTTCCCTGCATTAGCCCTTTTACATTTTCAGCAACAATTATTTTAGGTTTCAAAATGTTGGCCAGTTCTATAAACTCAAAAAACAAGTCATCTAATATTTGACTTGCTTGACCTTCTCTAAATTTTTTATTTTTTCCCCAGTTTTTTTCTCTTTCTCCACATAGCGAAAATGTACTACATGGTGGGCTTCCATCTAATATATCTAAATTATATAATTCTGCAGGTAATTTCTTTAATTTATTCATTTCTTGAATTCCCATGCAATAATTATATTTTGGATGATGATTTTTTACATAAATATCATTTATTTTCTTATCAATTTCACAATTTCCAATAACATCATATCCTGCTAGTTTGTATCCCATAGTAGAGCCACCACCACAAGCAAAACATGAAAAAACTTTATAATTATTCTTTGGTATGTTTTTTATATCTTTTAAATACCATTCATATTCTTTCATCTTATTCTACTCCTTGCTGTTCATCTACATCAAATACAAAACCACATTTTGGACACTTGCATTGAAATTTGTCATCATTAAAATCATTTAAATCTATTTCTGCATTATCATTCATAGTTTCTTCTGTTTCTTTAATAAGTTTATTTATTTCTTTTTCTTCAAAACCTGTAATTGATAAGTCTACATTGATATTTTCTAGTTCGTTAAATATACTTTCTAATTTCTGATAATCCCATTCTCCAGATATTTTGTTAAGTGCTATATTAAGTAATTTTTCTTTATTTTTGTCAAAGTCAACTATTATACAATCTATATCTTCATATTTTAGATCCTTTAAAACTTTAAGTCTCTGATGTCCACTTATTACTGTCATATCTGAATTAACTATAATTGGTGTAACATATCCAAATTCAATAATACTATTTTTTATCTTTTGGTATTCTTTATCTTTTTCTGTTAGTTCTTTTCTGGGATTGTATGTCGCTATTTTTAAATCCCCTATTTTTAATTTTTTCAGATTCATTCTTTCCTTCTTTCTTAAAACATTCAACTTGCTTATAGCAGTTTTTACATTCTCTTCTCATACACATATCATATTTCATATACAATACCTTCTTTGGCATAAAAAACGAACCTGTAAAAACCGATTTACAAGTTCGTTTTATCTATATTATTTCAAAAAATAAAAGGGGATTTATTCTTTTAAACATATTTTTTGATGTTATTATTATAAATTATTGACAATGACATGTCAAGGACAAGTTTTGGACAAGTTTTACTATCCCAAAATCACATTTTTCTTATACCATCTATACCAAACATAAGCACTGCAATTTCTTCAATTGCGGAATTTGCATCTCTCCTAATTTGTCTCTCACTTATATGATACTTTTCGGACATCATATTTATTTTAGGTTTATATTCTCCAACAACATATAAGTCATTTAAAATATGAGCTTTTCGCTTTTTTTCTTCGTTTTTACTTTGGTCCGCTTCATATAAATAAAATTTTATAATTCTTTTTATATGTGTTAATATAATTTCTGTTCTTTTTTTAGATGCTAATATAGATTGAACTACGGTCACCTCATCATAAGATTGACAGAATAATTTATCTAACACTTCTTCTACTGTTGCAGTTTCTAAATCCTTTTCAGTAAAAGTTGCTTGTTTACAAGCCTTTACAAAATTCCTATAATTTTTAAATAATAATCTTGTATTTTTTATCTTGATATCATATGTTATTTTTTCTTTTAATTTTTTTTCATTTCTCGCCTGTTCCAACCCTTGTTTAATTCCTTTTGCTACTCCTGCAGCAACAAGTTGTTCAATAATATCTAACATTTTACTATCTTTTTCAGATATTTCCATCCTTTCCATACAAAACCCTCTTTCCGGATTGCATGCTTTATACTTTAGTTTATTACAATTTTATGACCATTACTTTATAATACAATATCCTTTTTTAATTATTTTTTATTTAATATGTAATACAATTCTTTTATTACTTTAGCATCATATAATGAATTATGCTTATCTCCTTCGATTTCGATTTTATTTTCCTCTAGTATTTCTTCTCTTGACTTGTTAAATGCTTCTTTTTGCGATATTTTATAGTATCTTGCTATATCCTGGTTTATATCGTAGCAGCTTGGAGAACATTGTCCAGGGAATTGAAATGCAGTTCCAAATAGATCAATAAGCAACACCATATCATAATGGCATACATCTGATATAAACTCTACTTGGTCAAATTGTGCTAGCCAATTCTCTAGTGTCTTTCCTATATCTACTTTTGTTCCTAAATGATAATTTTCTACATATGATGATTCTCTTTTTTTCCAATTTCTCTGTAATGTATGTTCTAATACATTTGCTTTTATCCAATCATCGCATTGTTTAGAATCGTAGTCTGTAAATTCAGCATAGAATTGTTTTCCATCTTCTGTTACCATACCAATACTGACTATTGTTGTATCTTTGTGAAGCCCTGTAAACTCTGTATCAAAAAATATCTTCATTTATTTTACCTCCATATTTCTTACACCTATTTCAGGCTTATTAATAAAGAAATCGCTATATAGTATTTTTATGCCATATTCCTTTGCTACCTCATATTCTATTTTGCATCCTCTAGCTTCTCTCCAACCATCACACATATATAACGCATCTATGTCTTTCATTGCACTTATTGATTTTCCTAGGTAGTAAACTGCTGCATTACAATTTTCTGGTGCCTCTTCTGTAAATAATGTATTAATTACCTCTATATGCATTTTTTCAAATTTATCTACTACTCTTTTTCTTTCTTCCTTTATTTGCTCTTCAGTTCTATTATTCATTGGCTGACTTATCATTACTTTCACTTGATTTATCTTCCTTTCCTAATCATTTCTAAATTATGATTTATATTTCTAAAAGTTTTATCAAAATTTGATATTCCTGGATAAGTATATGTTGCCATTGCTACAATTGTATTTTTAAACAACTCATTTTCTGCTTTTAGTCCAGATAATTCACTGTTGTAATATGATCTTTTGAAGTTCTCATTTTCTTGTTTTAATTTATCAAATTCTTTTGCTGTATCTGCTTTCAAACAATTATATTTCTCTTTCAAGTCTATAATTTGTTCGTCCTTGCTTTTTAATTTCTCTATAAGTTCCTCTTGATTCATTGAATAATAATCTTTTTCCATTGTTAATTTCCTTCCTTTTTAATATTTCTAACAGCTGTAACCAGCATTGCCTATCGCACTCATCTCCATAACTAATCGGATGTTCTAAATCTCTTATTATTACTTGCTTGTCCTTATTAGTTAGTAGATGCAAGTTATTTTTTATAAACTCACAGGTCCATTGGACTATGTATGTTCTTCTTCCTAGTGCATACCTTTCTGCACCTACTAACATTGCACTTATATCTTCTATTTTTCCATTTAATTTTACCTGCATAATACCTCCTACTATTTATAGCTGTTCATTACTGTTCAAAGCTGTTCAATATTCCTCTTTCTTGCATACTAACTGCTCTTTTTCGATTATCATTATTACACTTTTCATATTTTCATATTTTGTTCTTGAAAAGTAGCTTGCCTTTGACTTTGTTGTAGTAATAAATCCGCATATTTCTACTAAATCATACCCATTTGCATTTTCTACTACTGCAAAATCTCCTAATTTACAAGACATCATCTTTTCCAACTTCCAGTATAATGTTTCTCCATTTCTGTTATTTAATCTACCTGCTATTAGATCTACTTTTTCATCCATTGCAATTTACCTCCTAATATTTTATTTTTTCTGTATATCTAAATTTGTAATATCCACCTCGTTTGCTTTCTTGCCACCACAAAAACCAAAACATAGTATTTGATATTTTATTTATAAAGTCCTCATTTTCGGACCAACCATCAGTTGTTAGTTCTAGTATGTGGTCATCTTCAGAGTCACTCATTGTAATTCCGCCATATGTACGATTCCAATATTTAATTATTATATTTACTCCTTCAGTCCAGTTGTTTGTATTTAGTATTTCTATTTCTTCTTTAGATATATCATTTTGCATTTTCTTTTACCTCCTCCAAATATAATTCACGATCAAAAAAGCTGCACCAATCTGCAATATCTGAGAATGTAATGGAGTATGTATTTCCAGTTCTTCTATACCCATCTAAAACACGCCATTTCTTTTCCCTGGTGTCCCATATTGGTTGTCCTACATACTGCTCTAATTCGTGCCATTTTATTGCTACTGGTTTCATTTTTGGCTCCGCTTCATTGTCAACTTTTTTAGGAATTTCACTTTGTTTTGTCCCGTTAGTTTTCTTCTTTGGCATTATTACCACCTCCCTCATACTTGGCCTCTTTACCATTCCAAAAATCAATTATCATTATTTTATACTTTCACTTCCAGTTCGTTTAATGTATATTCCTCATCTTCATTTAACCCTTTGAAGTATAAATTCTTATCAATATAGATTGCATTACTATGATGCGGACTAAAACACAAGTACAACCAATATCCTCGTTTTACTATGTATTTTATAACTCCGTTACCTGTACCACTTACATAATTTCCAAACTTTAAGGTTTTTTCTAAAAACTCTCTTTCTTCTTCAGTTAACATTCTGCACCTCCATTATTTCTATAATTTTAATTATGTAATAGTTAATATCTGGATCCGCTCCCCATTCTTTCTTGCCTTCTCCAATTTCCACAGTACATTTACATTTAACTGATGGTGAGTCATGTCTATATCCATTTCTTAATATTATTGTCGTTACTTTTCCTGTCCCTTCTGTTAGATATCCTAATCTTTTATCATAATATGGTTTTATTTCCCTATATTCTTCTTTTTTCTCTCCTGAAGCTATCATTTCAAACCATTTCTTTTTAATCGGTAATATTAACATCATTTATTCTCCTTTATAACTTGATACGCATTCATATTCGCGATATTTATTCCTTCTGATTTTGTTTTAAGAATATAATTATATTTTTTTAATAATTTTCTATTTTGAACTTTCTTTTTAAAATCTTCTACATCTTTTTCATTATCAAATGTTGTTTCAAATGTTGTTCCTCCCATAAAATATATAACTAACTTATACATACTATTTTTCCTCCTTTTCTGCTTCTATATTAATTGTTTCAATAATTTTTTGTACTGCTAATGGTGTATATTGTATTTCACTTTCTCTAAATGCACTAGCAACTATTTCTGCATCATTTCTTTGCATTCCACAGCCCATTAGTAACTTTTTAAATCTTTTTCTTGTAATTTTATTTAGTCCATGCATTTTTAAAATATGTTTTACTTTTTCTTTTGGAATTTCAATTGCCATAGATATTTCTCCACTTGTCATACCTTTTATTCCATATCTCATAGCATCTATTGCATCATCTTCGTTGCTTTCTGCAACACTTATATCAATTGCTTTAAGTTCTTTTGGTTCCTCATTTTCATTTGTTTGCACGAATACCTTTCCTGGTACTAATTCACTATTTTCTGTTGGCATATTATCCCTCCTTTCCAAATATTTCTTTATATGCTTTTTTGCATTTTCTTCCTTCAATTTCAAATAATACTTTTGCAAAGTCAACCTCGCCATTTTCATTAAAATACTCTTTTATTATCATAAATAGTGGAAGTTGTCCTTTACCTCTAAAACTAAATATAATACCCGTCTTTTTTCCTTTTATTTCTAATGATGGCATTATTCTTCATCCTCCTTTGCTACTTGAAGTAGACACATTAGTCCTATTCCTAAAAATGTACCTAATAACAACCCTAATATAAACTTAATCATTAGTAACACCTACTTTCCATATATGCTATACATATATACAGTTTCTCTTAACGAATCTAATTCAATATACTGGTCCCTTATTGTTATTTTCTGTTCTTCCACTTGTTGTTCTAAAGTATTAATATACTCTTGTTTTTCATTGTTTTGTTTTGCTAATTCTTTATTTATTGCAATACATCCACTTGCAAATCCTAGTATAAAAGACAATAATACTACCAATGCACCTTTTATACTTTCATTTCTAGCATACATTTCCTTATCATAATACTTTGTTTTCATTTGTTTCCCTACCTTTCTATAAATTTTTTTCCATTACACCACATATAGTTTTCAGTTGGACAAAATTCATCATAAACATCTACAAAATTCTCATGCTCATCGCAATACATATCTCCATGTTCTACATACATACAATGTTCGCATAATTCGCAAGTTATATTTTGTTTATTTTTATGTATTTTTCTTTGAACTGGTTTTGCCATTGTCCCTCCTTCCCATCTGCAGCATAATATATTTTTGTAAATCAATATTTTTCTTTGTTCTGCAGATATTTAGATCCTGGATTTCATTTTCTAATTCAGTTATTCTATTTTTTAGTTGTCTATTTTCGTATAAAGCATCATAATATAATTGTTCATAATCAACATCTTTTTTCATTTTCTACCTCGTTTTTGCTTTACTTAAAACTTTTGCTATTAATGCTCCAGTTTTTGTGTGTTCTGCATTTTCACTAAATAACTTTCTTTTATTCATTATCAATTCTTCAGCATTAGATACTAAAATTAAATTACTTAAATCAAAATTTCTATTGTTACCATCAGCAAATATTACTTTGTGTCCTTTTGGTATTTTTCCATATGCTTGTTCATAGATGTATCTATGCTTGCCCATCCAATTTTGTTGTTTATGTCCATCTTGAACCTTTATCAATATACTGCCATCTCTTTTGTCTATTCTTTCGCTTCCTATTGGTCTACGATTAGCTGGAATATTGCCCTTTTTGAACATAGTTGCTTGGCATTTTTTATATTGTTCAGGGCTCATAGAGCCCTTTTTTCCTTTATTCCATGATACTTGACCTTTTTGAAACTGTCCTCCAACTATTCCACTTTGTAGATTATTTTTGTTTTTTATATTAGCAATAGCGCTTTCACTTACATTCATATTAAATTCTTTATTAAATCTATTAGTTAATTCTTTTAGAGTAATGCCTTTTACATTATTTTTTACAAATTCTATATGTTCATCTTTGTATTTTCTATGTTTTTCATTTCTTCTTCCAACTTTCAATTTATGCCCACTAAGATATGATTTCATTGCTTTATATGTAATATCTGTATTGAATTTATTATTAAATTCTGTTTGTAAGTCTAATATTGTTTTTCCTTTACAATTATCAGCAATATATTTTTTCATTTCTTCAGTGTAGAATTTACTCATTCTTTCCATCTCCTATTTGTAAAATATCTGGTACATTCTCTTTTTTCCCATACTCATCATAATGTTTTACTGCTTTGAGTGCTAATTCCCCATTATTTATAATTGTTTGTGCAATACTGGCCATACTCTTTGCCCTTTCTCTTTCTTCTTGTAATGCTTCTCCTGTTAAGCTTTCATCGTTTAATCTTTCTAATTCCTCAAATAAGTGATTGTTTAGATCTGATAATTTATTATGTGTTTTACTCATAAATTTACCTCCTTTATTGTCTTATATATGGTCTATCTACATATAGTGCTACTGGTGGTTGTATATTTCCCATTACAGATAAATATATCTTTCCAGTTTTTAAAAATTCTTCTTTTTCCTTTTCAGTCATCTCCCAACATGAAACAATATGATTTTCTGTTTTTAATGCTGGTAAATCTCCACATCCTTGCGCCTTAAATACGCAATTCATATCTTCAAAATTTACTGGATTCATAATCCTATTCCTCCTTAATTTTTAGATTGTATTTATCTTCAAATACTTTCTTTTTTGTTATGTATTCTTTTGTTTTAAAACCTTTTACATCAATAACTTCTGATGTTCCATCATTATTGAATATTATAAAATCCGCTTTATATTTTAGTCCTGGTGCTAGTATAAATATAGGCTGCAAACAAAAACCTTTGATGTCTCCGCTCTGCAGCCTTAGTTTTAAATCGCAATAATAATCCGCTTCTTTTTTGCTATCAAATGTTTGTCCATCTACAGATGTTTTTACTGCACAATATTTACTTTTTTTGTTTCCTTTTTGTTGATATTCTTTGTATTGTTCAATACTCCAGTGCTCTTGATTATTCATCTTTTCCCTCACAAAATACACATTCTTGGCATTCTTCTATTTCTTCGTCTATATGACTACTACTTGCTGGAACATCACAGTTTAAATATAATGCTTCTTCACATTCCTTTTTATATCTACTACAATACATTTAAAATCGCCCCCAACTTTCAACTTGTTTATATGCTGTTCTCATACCACTATTTTTATTTAACATTGGTATAATTTCATTTATTTCTGGAAATTCCTTTTTTAATGATTCAGCAACATCCATTAGAGTTTTTACCATTTGTGCCATTTCAATAGGTCCACCATTTCCTTGCACAATTGATATTGGTGTTTCTCTAAATTCTTTTGTTATAACAACCTCACAAGTTAAACATTCGTTATTTTCTTTAATTCTATTTATTCTTTGCATTTCTTGTATTTTTCTAAAATCTTCCATAACTATTATTCCTCCTTCTTGACCTTTGCGCATTTTAGGTCTTTTAATATTCTAGGTGTATATTTTCTATTTTCTTGATTACTTTTTAATGTTTCTATATTTTTTATAGTTGCATCGGTTTCTGCACAAATACCTTTTGTTATAAACTTACTGGTGTATGGTTTTATGGTATTTATTAAATCAATTTTATCTTTGATTATTCTTCTTTCTTGTAATACTTTTTCTAATTTCTTATATGTAGCCATTATTTCTATTGCATTTAATTTACTTAATTCAATTTCGTGTAGAAGGTCATCTCTTTCCCCTTCTTTGTTGTATAATTCCGTATTTAATTTTTTTTCTGTTTCTTCAATGTCATAAAAGAAATATTTAATATTTTCTAGCAATTCTAATGACTGCTGCATATCTTCAATTATCATAATTGTTCCGCCTTTCCTTTGTATATTTTTTCTAGGTTGTGTTTGTTTCTAAAAATTATTGATATGTATTGTTTTTTGTGTTATGTTTACTATTTAATAATTTTAGTTTTACAAGCATATCTACGAGTTCCTGGATTGTTTTACATTTTCTTAATTCTATAAATATCGCATCTGAATATGCTTTACAACCTATTACGAATCCTATTATAAAAATTAATATATAAATCATAATTCCTCCTACATACTTATGTGCATTCCTGTTCTTGTTTTAAATAATTCACAATATTCAAATAAACCTTTCTGCTGTCCATTTAATAAGCAATGTGGAAATTCACTATTCAATGTAGGAACACACCACTCACAATTTTCACAAGTTTTTAACAATCTTGAAACTAATTCATTTTCTTTTACAGCCATATTATCCTCCTTCATAGTTAGACATTTCATTTATTATTGTATCTACATCGTATTGTGTACTTAATTCTGTTTGATCTAATGCTGATAATATACATTTTTTAAAATATGCTTTTGGTATTTGTATTCGTGATTTTGTATTTGCAATAGCGAAATTCTTTAATCCATATAATAATTTTTTAGAATTGATTTCTTTTATCTTTTCTCTAGTATCTGGATGCATATACATTTCTTTTAGTATTTCTGTTATTTCAATAGCAAGTTCTGGAGAAAGAATATGCATTTCACAATTAGATATCAGCATATTGAATTCCATCTTTTCCATCTCATCCATCATTTCATCTAAATTTTTATTTTCCTGTGGTTTGTGATTAGATGGATAGATAGATTTTATTTCTTTTAATTTAATTTTATTTGATTTAGATTTGATTTGATTTTGTTGAGTTCCGTTCAATTCCGTTGCGATTTTTCCAACGGCTGTTGAACATTCGTTGCATTATCTTCCAACGGCTGTTGAACATTCGTTGCATTATCTTCCAACGGCTGTTCAACATCTGTTTCATTTTCGTTAATTTCATTATTCTTTTTCTGTCTTCTTGCTTCTGCAGACTTTTTACCTGCAATTCGTGCTTGTTCTGACTTCTTCTGTTGCTTTTCTATCATTAGGTTCATACGATTTAAAAATGATTTACTATAAAATTTATCATCTTCTAAAACAAATAGTTCATATTCGTTAATACAATCATTTATAAATTTTTCTACATCAATTGTTGTTCCAGTTAATACTTTTATAGATCTAAATATTTTCTTATCATAGTCTAATTTAAAATCCTTTTCTTTTCGCATTCTTTCAATAATAAACCACCATAATCCATAACTTTCAAATCCATAATCTGCACGTAACCCAACAATTTTTTCATCATAGAATGCATCACTATCATGTGAAAAAAATTCTCTATTACTCAAAATAAACTCACCACCAATCTAAAATATGTTTTGTTTGCTATAATATCGGTTCAATTATTACTTTTAAATTTGATTTCATAGCATCTTCAACTAACATTTGAGTAACAGTTAATGATAAGTTAAGTGGTATAGTTACTTCTTGTTTGTTCTCATTATCTATAATTGTTATTTTAGTTCTTATATCGTTACTATCCATCTTTTTCTCCCTTCTTTTGTACTAAGATATCCATAGAAATTTGCTGATTCTTATATACATCTTCTAAATATTTCTTTTCGCATATTGGACCAAATCCTCTTTGGATACTTTTCCATGTTTTTAATTCTTTATTGCACATTCTACAATTAAATGATGTATCTTTTACATCTGGACATTTATTTAATGCTTTTATTGCTAAATTAATGGCTTTTATATCATTTAAATAAATCTCATCTAAATCATTATTATGTATGAAACTTAGCCTGTCCCTTTTTAATGATTCCAGTTGCATTATTGCTTTTACACTATTCATAATATCCCTCCATCAAAATGGATATAATTTTAATTCTATGTTTAGTCCTGGTTTAGCAATTGTAGTTGTTATTTTTGTTGCTTCATATACTTTGTCTTGCATTATATATTGATTTGAATTTGTATCTGATAGATGGCATAGTATAATATTTTTTGCATAACTTAAATCATTAGATTTTAGAAACTTTATTACATTTTCTAAACTAAAATGACTCTCTAGTAATCTGCTATACCTAGTTTTATTTATTACTCCATTTTTTGCATTTTCTTTTGCTATTTCCTTATTATAGTTACATTCTAAAAGTAAGTAATTTAATTTATTAAATTTGTATTTAATATAATATGTATCAGTAGCATACAATAATTTTTCTCCAGTAATTTTATGTTGTATTAAAAATCCTAATGGTTCTGCAGCATCGTGTTGTGTGTCAAACGGAAGTATTATAAAATTTCCAATTTCAAATTGTTTCAATGCCCTTATAATTTTAAATCTGTGGCCAACTAAATTTTGTTTTTGAAATGTACCTGCAGATGCATATATATCTATTCCATATAATGCAAAGTTTGTAGCATATTTTAAATGATCCATATGTTCATGCGTTATTAATACTGCTTTTATTCCATTAAAATTAAAATTTAATTCCTTTTGAACAACTTTAAAATTAACACCTGCATCTAATATTAATCTTTCGTTGTCATTTGCTTCTATTAGGTAGCAGTTACCACTAGAACTACTACCTAATACTTTTAAATTCATTAAAATGCTGGTCCTTCAGTTGTAGTATCTTCAACATTGTTTTCTGCTGATGCAGTATCTTCAATTTCTTGTATTTCTCCAGTTTCGACATCAATTAATTCTTTATTAGCATTTTCTTGTATTTCATATTCAACTTCACTTTCTTTTAACTCTTCATCTGATGTTTCAAATGCCATTTTTATCATATTTAAATTACTATCATCTTTTGTATTGATATAATATTTACATATTTTATTAATAACTGTTCTTTTGCACATATCTTCAGTAAATTGTGAATGTGTACTTTCTTTATTATCTGGATTTAATTTTGATTTTTTCCATGAAGTCTTTATCTGATCTATTGTCATTATCAAACTTTCTTCAAAATCATTATTATATAGAATTGTTGCATATGCTCCTATTATTTTGGCTTTATTTATATTTTCAAAATTTCTTGTATGTGAAAGTATAGATGTTTTTCCTCTTTTTATTTCAGTTTCAACTTTATCACCCTCATAAATAACTTCTGCTGTAATATCTCTTATTTCTCCAAATTGTTTTGCTACTGCTATTGATCCAAAATATGATCTCATTAATGTTAGTTGGTTTCCAAATGGTATGAAGTAACATTGATTCTTCATAGGGTTTAAACCTTGTATAACCATATTTAATAAAGCATTCGCAATACTTGGTTGTGTACAAACTTCCAATGCTAACTTTCCATTTTTATCTTTAACTTCTTGTAATTTTAACCATGCACTTTTTAGTGCATTCTCTGGGCTATAATTATTAGGGAAATATATCTGCCCATTATTTTGAAATTGATGTATTTTATTTAATACATTATCAGTTATATTTCTTTCTTCTTTAACAACTTGTAATTGTTTTTCTTCCTTTTTAACTAATTCATTACTCATATTATTTAGCCTCCTTAACTATAAATTTCATTCCAGTTCTGTCTTCATTTTCTACTTTTACTGTACAAAAAGCGGGTACACATACTAAATCAATACCACCTGCTGCTACATACGATCTAGTAATAGCAATGGACTTTATTGCTTGATTTATTGCTCCCGCTCCTATTGCTTGCATTTTTACTCTTCCTTTTTCAGTTAATATTCCTGCTATTGCTCCAGCAACAGCATTTGGATTTGATTTACTTGATATTTTTAATGTTTCATTATTCATTTGATTTTCCTCCTATTTTTAATCTTCAAATACTGATAGTTTATATTTGCTTCCACTATATCCAAAACATAGATTTCCACTATCACATATTAATGCTAATTCATCTAATGTTACCTCATTAGGACATTTATAAATTTTATATTCTCCATGGCCATAGCAGGCTTTTCTTGAATAAACTATATCGTTTTGTTCTAATTCTTCGCTTGTAGGTACTTTATGGTCAATATCACTAACTTTTAATATTTTGTATTTTTTCTTTAATTCTTCATATATTTGTCCATTTATTTTCATCATTTCCCTTTCATTTTCTTTGAAAGCATATGATGAATATATTTTTTTCTCCATTTAAACCACCTCGATTCTTAACTTTTGATCTTCAGTTACTACTAAACTAATTATTTGTGTACCTATATAATCTATTTCATTTATTGATTCTCTATTGTCTATAAATATTGGTGCTGACCTGTTATAATGTTTTATCAATGTATTTATAATATCTAGTCCTGCAAGTATTTTATGAGCATTGTTTACATCTGTGTATGGAACACCATTTACTAATGTATCGCAACATTCTATAAGTCCACCATTTATTTGAGTGTCAAATAATCTGAATTTTACTAATTCAAATTTACTATTTATAGCATTTTCCAATAACTCAACTTTTGTTTTTGTAAACTCTTCTAGTGCATATTGTTGGCCTTCTAGTTCTTGTATTTTGTTTGAAATATCTTCTTCTGATGTTTGTAATTCTTCTATACGTTGTTTTGTTTTTTCTTGTGTATCTCTTTCATTTAGTGTTTTATTTAACTTGTTAATTTCTTCTATTATTTCTGCTTTTTTATTTTGTAGATATGATATATCCCCATTTGTTAAGTTCCTTACTTTTTCTTCTAATTTTTCTATTTCTTTGATTTTATTACTATACTCTGGTAATGAAGTTACATCAAATGAGTTGTCCGTCTCTTTTGCTTTTTCAATTTCTGCTATTTTAGTATTTATTTCTTCTAGTTTGTTATCTAATTTTTGAAGTTCTTGTTGTATTTTTTCTCTAGCCTTTGTATTTTCATCTAATCTTATATTTATGGCTTGTCCTTCTCTATTTATTGCCTCTTGTTCACTTTTTTTATGTATATTTAAATTATCTTCAAATTGCTTTTTTATTTCTTCCTTTTTATCTGTTTCATACTCTCTTTTACAAGTTGGACATATAAATGAATTTGGATCAAATTCTAATGCAGTTTTACTAACTTCATCCCATTTTTTATATAATTCTTCTTTTCTCTTCTGGTCAGATTGTATTCTTAATAACCTATCACTATCTTCTTCCTTCTTTAATCTAATTGTATTTTCAATTACCTTTTTTTCATTTTGTAAATTGATTAAGTCTGTAGAATATTTTTGAGAATATTCAGTTTCTTTTTTTAATTTAAAATCTGCCAATTCCTTTTTTGCAATTGCTAATTGATCTGCTATTTTCATATTTTCTTTTGCTTTTGTTTGTATATCAGTCATTTCTAATTCAATACCATTTAGTTGTTTATTGTATTCTTCCTTTTCTTCTTCAATTTTTTTGTAATCTATATCGTGTTCTGTTATTAATGTATTAGTAAGTTCATCAATTCTTACTGGTATTGTTTCTTTTTCTTTATTTAGGTCTTTTATTTTGGCTTGTACTACTTTTTTATAATCGTCAATAGATCTACCATCTAAATTATCTTTTAATGTTTTAAATTCTTCTTTTGAATCTAATATTTCATCATCAGAAATATTAGCACCAGAGATATTTATTAGTACTTCTCTTCTTTCTTCCTTTTTTAGTTGATTGTTAAAGTATAATGGGTCTGTAATTAATTTAAATAAACTTTCTGGTATTAAATTATTAATTTTCTCTTCATAGTCTTTCTTTTTTACTGGTACTTCATCAATCCAATAATTAGTTTCGTGTCCCGAGAATTCTTGTTCACTTTGACCTCTCTTCTTAACCCATTTTTCTTGAAATACTTTTTTAAATGTCATATCTACACCATCAATTACCAATATTGCTTCAACTTCATGTTCTAAGAAATGTATTGGTTTATTATTACTATCTAATGTTTTTATATTAAAGTCTTTTCTATCATTGCTATCTTTATCAAAAAATAGCCATTTAAACGCATCAAATATTGTTGTTTTTCCTGTTGCATTTGCTCCATAAATATTTGTATTTTGACAATTAAAATCTATTTTTAAGTCTTTTATTCCTTTAAAGTTCTTCAGTTTTAAACTAAATATTTTTATTTCCATTTACTATTTTCTCCCTTCTTTTTCCAGACTTTGACTTTGTTTCAATTCAAATGCTTTTTGAGCATCTTCCATTGCCTCCATAAAGCCACAATCAGAACATATATCTGTTTTTCCATCTCTGTGGCTTAATGCTGGTCTATCTCCAAGTGGTCCATTACATTTTGGACATTTTTTCATAATTCCTACCTTTCCGCTCTTGATTTCCATATTTCTATATGTTAGAATGAAAACAGAGCATTTATATAAGTGTTTTTATAGAACTATTTATTACTTTGGTCGGTATTTGGTAGTTCTATTATTTTTGCGCTTTGTTTTTTATATCCAATTTCTATTTCGTCAATAAGAAGTTCATATCTAGTATCTGTACATAATTCTGATATTTTTCTTCTTTTTACACTTGGATCTGAGTAGTCATTTGATTCATTTAGATTTCTAATCATTAGTAAAATATCTGCTAAACTAAATTTTATGTCTTTAATTTCCTTGTCTTTTCTTTGTATTGTTTCTTCTAATTGCTTAATCTTAATTCCCTCATCAGTGTGTTTACCTAACATAGTTTTTTCCTCCTTTCAATATTCTTAATTTATACTTCATTGTGGCCAATGTTATAATGTGCCAAATGTAGCAATCGTGTAATTTATCCATGTTATCCTCCTAATCCTCTAATAAAATTTATAATGCCTCGTTTCAATTTTCTGTTTTCTTCATTTATTATCCTCATTTCATTTAATAAGTTTTCTTTATCATTTGATTTTTCTTTTACCATTTGTTCTAGATATGTAGTATGTGCTTGATATTCTTTTTTTGCTTTTTCAAAATTTTCAATTTTATCCTTCATACTTTTGTATTCTTCAATAGAAATTATCATCTCATCTTCATGGACTCTAGCATTAAATACTTCCATTTCATTATCACATCTATCTTCTTCCATATTTTTTACTCCTTTTCTTATTTTCACTTTCTTCATAAATTGTTTCTATAATAAGTATTACTATTAAACCTAAAACTGGTACTAGATATTCTCCTCCAAATGCTTGGTGTCCTCTAAGTTTATTTGCATAGTTTATTGATAAAATTGTTAGTATAATAGTTCCTATAATTACTAATATTTCTAATATTCTTACTAAAAATTTCTTTTTATTGGTTATTTTCATTGTTCCTCCCCCTTTAATCTTTTCTTTTTGTACCATTCTCTTATTGCACTTCCTAATGCAACTTTCTCTTTTCCAAAATTTTCACTTGGAAAATCTTGTGAATTATAGATGCTTAATGCAGTTGGTATACTACAATTTCTTAATTCTGCAAATTGTGTTGGGGTATAAAAAACATTATCTTTTAATTCCATTTAATTTTCCTCCTTCTTTGTGTGGCTTCCGCATTTTTTACTTTTTTCATATTACACCTCTTTTATGAATTTAATTCATATTTTTTAGTAAAAAAATATGTTGCAGCTTTTTCAATAGGTATTCCTAATAAATTGCATATCTCTATTATTTCTATTTGATTAAAAGAAGATTTACAATTTATTTTATTGGAAAAACTCCCTGCACTCATTTCAACTCCTCTCTTTTGAAGTTCCTTTACAAAGTTTGCTTCACTTCCAAAATATGTTCTTATTCTTCCTCTTAAAAGAGAATAATCTAACAATTTTAGCATTTTTACACTTCCTTTCTTTTGGCATTATGAATTTAATTCATATTTGTCATTATAATATATCAGCAAAAAAATATTGTCAATACTTTTTATGAATTTTTTTCATTTTTTTGTATTTTTTTTCAAAAGTATTGATTTTATTTCATTTTTTTTATATAATATTTTATATCAAAGGAGGGATACTATGGGAAACGAAAGAACAGATAGCTTTGCTAACAGATTAGCAATTGCTATGCAATTAAATAATATAAATCAAATAGAATTATCTGAAAAAACAAAAGCATTTTCCAAAACTATATCACAATCACTTATAAATAAGTATTTAAAAGGAAAGGCTTTGGCTAGACAAGATAATATATATATATTGTGCAAAATTTTAAATGTAGATGAAGCTTGGATTATGGGATTTGATGTTCCCATTGAAAGAACCCCCGATGAATTACGTACAACTAATGATATATTTCAATATAATGCAATTGATTCTGCAATGTTTCCTTTACTTGATATTGGAGATATTGCATTTATTCAAAAAACATCTAATTATGAAAGTGGACAAACCATTTTATTTAGATTAGATAATAAAGAATATATTAGAAAGGTTATAGATAATAATGATAATCTCGAATTTCAAGCTATGAATGTTTATTATCCTATTTTAAAACTAACAAAAGAAGAATTAGAAAGTAAAAAATTCCAAGTTATTGGAAAAGTAATAAAAACAGAAAATATCAGTGCTTTTAAATAATATGCAAAAAAGGGGGTTTTATTTATGGATCCAGTAGTAATATTTTTATTGATTTTTATATTTTTTTGCTTATTTATGGTGTATTACACATCATATCAAAAATCTAAATCTAAAAAGCAATTGTTAGCACTAAAGAAGGAAAAAAATGCAACTTTATTTATTGCTTTATCACATTTTTATGGATTGCCTATTGCTGAAAACGTATTAATTCAACTTTTTTCTTGTCCAGATGAATATGAATTTTTAGCAAATGGGAATACTTTTAAATTAAGTAAAAATAAAGTTACAGATATTACAATAACTAATGATATTGAAATACAAAAGAATAATGTATCAAGCATAGGAGGAGCAGTAGGTGGTGCACTTTTATTTGGTCCAATCGGAGCTATGATAGGAGGTAGATCAAAAGAAAAAACTTCTAAAATAGTAAATTCTTATTTAATATTTACATTTTTAGATAAAGATGAAATAAAATATATTGCTTTAAATTGTACTGGTAATTTTCAAGCATCTAAATTTGTTAATGAATTTAAAAAGTACAATAACAAAGCATCAACAACTATAGAATTATAAAAAAAGGATAATGTGTTTAGTTTTTGCGGAACACCACACATTATCCAGAGCATAACCACTATTGAAAGTGATTACATTACTATAATATCAAATAATGCTTTCATTTTCAATAGTTTAAATCAAAAAAGATTATTGAATATGGAGGTTTTTTTATTATGGGTACAACTAAAACTCGTGGAAATGGCGAAGGTACTATATTCAAAAGAAAAAGAAATGGCAAAATCATGTGGGTTACTGAATACACTATTGCTATGTATGATGAAAAAACTGGAAAAAGGAAAAGGAAAACTATATATGGAAAAACAAGACAAGAGGTAAAAAAGAAATTAGAAAAGGTTATTACTGAATTAAATACAGATACTTATGTGGATAAATCAAAAGTTACATTTTATGATATTGCAAAAGAATTTATTGATACTGCCTACCAAATGAATAAATTAAAAGAAAGTTCATACTCTCGTAAATTGCATACATTAAAGAATATTTCTACACATTATATTGCTAACATGGAACTTCAAAAAATTACAGAAAAGGATTTAAAAGATTTCTTAATATATATTACAAAATATTCAGATTCTGTTATTGCTAAAATATATGGAATAGTTAACAATACTTTTAAAATAGCTGTGAGGCGAAATATTTTGCGTTATAACTTTTTAGACGATCAACTAGAATTTGAAATACCTTTATCTCAAAAATATAAAGACAAGTCTAAAAATGTATCTGCTTTTACTATTGATGAACAAAAGCAACTTATTAATGAATTGCAAAATGCAAAAAAATTTAGATATAAATATCAAATTTTATTAAGTTTGTTTACAGGTATGAGAATGGGCGAAATAAATGCTTTAGATATAAATGATATTGATTTTAAAAATAAGATAATTCATATTAAAAGAACTATTACTCGTACATTTGATGACAGAGCAACAATTGGTTCTTATACAAAAACAGTAAATGGAATTAGAGATATAATGATGGATTCTAATGTTGAAAATATCCTTAAAGAATATTTATCATCAGAATATTATACAGAAAATGATTATAACCTTCTATTTTGCAATTCATATAAAGAATGTATAAGTACAGATACTGTTAATATGATGTTCAAAGAGTTTTGTAAAAATTATAACATTGGAAAAGGTTATGATGTCCATCAACATATGCTCCGACATACATTTGCAACTAGATGTATTGAGTCTGGAATGCCTGCATCCGTTTTAGCAAAAATAATGGGACACGCAAATGTTGCAACTACTTTAAATGTATATTGTGAAGTTTTTGACAAATTTAAAAAAGAACACCTTGATTTATCTTACAACTACTTAAAGGAAAATGGCTTGACACTTGACTCTTAAGCATATATTTGTACAGCCACGAGTACAGCCGTACGAATTATTTTTAAAATATTTTATATTTATTTGAAAATACATTGAAAATTAAAAACATAGATATAACAATGGTTTGAACCACTTTAAAATAAAATCAAAATATGTTCAAACCATTGATTTTAGGTTGTTTTTGCCAACCATGAAAATCACTCCCATCATATTCAATCGTTAATTTAATATTTCTCATTCACTTCTCCTTTTCACATTCTCTTCTTTTTGTATTTTCCCTTTTGATAAATCTCTTTAATACTTAAGTATATTTCAATTATAACATAGAATCATATAATTTTTAAATGATAAAAAATATTTATTATTTTCATTTTTTTATTCTTATCTTGACAAAATATGATACAATAGAATTGATTTTGTAAAAGGGAGGTTTTTTCATGTCGATTAAGTTAATTGCAAGTGACCTTGATGGTACTTTGGTTGACCACAATAACTTTATTCCTACTGGCAATTTAGATGCTATTGAAGATATTAACAAAAAGCATATCGATTTTGCGATTTGTACTGGAAAAACCTATTCCATTACCAAGGATATTTGTAAAAAGTGTAATGCTTCTTATGGTATTTTTGGGAATGGTACTCAGATTATTAATTTAAAAACCGGTCAAGAAATTTACAAGAATTTGTTATCTTCTGATGATTTTCATGGTTGTTATGACCTTGCCAAACAATATGGTTTTCATATTCATGTTTATAGTGAAAACGAAGTTGTTTCTGAAAATTTACTTTATATGGACCTTCGAAATTTCACCCTACATAAGAACAGCCAAAAATCCGACTTAACGTTTCAAGTAGTTGATAATGTAAAAGACTATGTGTTAACCAATCAAACTTCTATTTTTAAAATGGTTATTTCTAGCACCGAAAGTTTGGCAAATTTAAAAAATGAGATTTTGTCCCATTTTGATATTAATGTTACTTTAATTCAAAAAAAGGGATTATATAAAGATCGAATTATTGATAAAGAATACGAATATTTAGATATTACTCCAAAGCACATTGGAAAAGGCTATGCTTTAGAATACCTTAGCCATTTTCTTAACATTGACCGTTCCGATATTATGGCAATTGGAGATAATATTAATGATATTGATATGATAAAAGTTTCTGGTGCTAGTGCCACTTTGTCTGACTCTTATGAGGAAGTAAAAAAAGTAGCCAGCTATGTTTCTACCAATACCGCAGAAAATGCTGGCTTTGCAGAAGCCGTTTACAAATTTATAGGGACAACTACTTAGAAAGTAGTGCCCCTATTTTTATTCTTTTGGTATCGTTTCATCTTCTTTTTTCTCTTTCCCAAATTTTATACTTTTTAGGCGGTCGATTTTGGTAATTCTTTCTTCTCCAAAACGTTTTGTTACTATATTTTTAATTAATATTTTTTTCATGGTTTCTTCTTTTACGTCTGCAATTAGGGTTCCATCTTTGGCAATTGAAATTTTTCCAGTTTCTTCGGAAACAACGATGGCAATTGCATCCGATTCTTTTGATATGCCAATGGCTGCTCTATGCCTTGTTCCCAACTCTTTGGCAATATCGGCATCGCTAGCAAGTGGTAACATACAGGCTGCTGCTGCAATTTTGTTATTTGAAATAACCACAGCTCCGTCATGAAGTGGGGTATTTGGTACAAAGATATTAACTAATAACTGTGGAGATACTTCGGAATCGATACCAATTCCAGTGGCAATAATGTCTTTTATTTGAATATCTCTTTCTATTACCATTAATGCTCCTGTTCTTGCTTTTGAAAGTTCCATCGCTGCTATAATAATTTTATAGATATCTTCTTTGGTTCTTGTTTCTAAGTCTTTATCAATTCCAAAAAATCTAGTAAATTTATTGGTTCCTAATTGCTCTAATGCACGCCTTAACTCTGGTTGAAAAATCACAATTAGTGCAAATACTCCCCATGTCATGACAATGCTTAATAAGAAATTTAAAATTCTTAATTGCAACAGATAACTTATTAAATTAGCAATAATCAAAAAGAAAATCCCTTTTAATAATTGCCATGCTCTCGAATTTTTAGCGAATTTAATAATCGTTACTGCCAAAAATATCACAATAGTAATATCAATTGCTAATGTTAGTAAACTCATAGGATTTCTGGAAAATGCTTCCAAATAACCTACCACAATATCATTATAAAATTGTTGCATATTGGTTCCAAAACCATCTATCATAACAAAATCCTTTCCTTTCTTGTTTTTTCTAAAAAAGACTTACCTATGGTTATGAAAATTCATCTTCAAACTATTTTTTACCTACTTACTAAATAAAATATAACCGTTCCACAAGCTGCTAATACCATTAATCCTGCCAAAACTGCTGCCATAATTTTTACAAATAATTGACCTTTATTCTTTTTCTTATTTTCGTTCATGTTTTTCTCATTCCTTCCTAAAAGTTTTTTAACTTTTATGTACATGTTATATCACACTTTATTCTATTTTTCAAGTATATTTTTTTAGCAAATTATCACGTTTTTGGTCGATTTTTCATAGTATATGGTATAAGCCTAAAGGGCTAATCATAAACAAAGGAAGGTAGATTTTTATGGATTTTGAAAAACCATGTTGTCCAGTTGTTGAAGTAGATGGAAATATCGCTTGTGGTAAACAATTTGACTTAGATATCACATTACCATGTGATAATAGAAATGTTATTTATGGTGTAATTCGTGACTGTTACAAAGAGCCAGTATGTGACGCTGTTGTAAAATTAGTGGAAATTGTATGTGAATGTGGTAAAGAAGAAAGACGTCCTGTTTCTCATACGTTTACAGATGAAGAAGGCGAATTCGTATTTGGACCACTTTGCCCAGACAAGAAATATGAAATAAACTTCTGGGTAGATCAAGTAAAACATGTAAAAATGTGTGCAAGAGCTACTCGTGAAGGAAAATGCTTAAAGGGTGTAAAAATGGATAAGTGTGATTGCTATCTTGGTGGCAAACCAGAACACAAACCAGATTGTAAACCAGATTGTAAATGTGACAGAGATTGTGATTGTAAATAATCCAAGTGCTATGACAAAGAGGGAAAACAATATACCGTTTTCCCCCTTTTGTCTTTCTCATTCTTATTTCTCTTCATTCATATGAATTTCTAAGAGTTCCTCATTCTCACCAAACTTAAAATCATACATGTCCATATCGGTTCCTTGCGAATAACCAAACAGACTGCTTAGATTCTCCTTTCGGTGATTTCTAAGATAAAATGAGTTGTGTATGATGCCTTTTACCATTTGATGCCTCCTTTTTTATGCATTCACTATTATGTGATGTATGTATTATATCATAATTATCTCTTATGGTCAGTAAAATTTGCTAAAAATGGGAATCGGTTAAATGATTCCCATTTTTTTAATAAATTGTTTTCCTTTTTTCATCATTTTATTTTTCTTCATGCTGTTTTTTTCATTGTATAACATAACAACTCCTGCTGATAGCAAAGTTCCCATAACCATACCTTTTACAAATTTCATAGTAACTTCCTCCTTTATACTTTTTTCTTGATATTGTTATTATGTCTTTTTTTCTCATATCTATACTTTTTTGTTATGGAATATATTTCCCATATTGCAATTAGCCCTAAAAAAAAGCCAAATCCCTTTTTTAAATAAGTAACATTTAACTTGGTTGCAATCATCGCTCCTAGAATAGCTCCTCCTATTCCGGAAATAGCAATGGGAATTCCGTATTTTAAAATCGATGTATTTTTGTTTGATATTCGTTATAATCGCAACAATCGAAGTGGGAATAAAAAATACTAAATTGGTAGCTTGTGCAATATGTTGTTCAATTCCCATAAGCATAGAAAGGCATAAGATTAAAATGGTTCCTCCTCCCATGCCCATACCACTTACAAAACCTGACACAATTCCTACTAGTACTTCTTCCATCATTTCCTCCTTTTTTTAAGTAACAATCATTCTAATAGATACATAGATAAGAAAAATAGTAAAGGATATTTTCAAGTATTTTTCTGGTATCTTTTTTAAATAGTTTGACCCTAAAAATCCTCCTATCATACCACCAATTGCACATAAGATTCCTATTTTCCAATCAATATAATCATTTTGATAATAAAAAATGCCACTTGTAATTACCATAGGTAAAATAACAAAAAGAGATGTGGCTCTCGCTTTTCCCTCTTCTAACCCAAGCATATATACAAGTGCTGGTACTACAATCATGCCACCACCTGTCGCAAATAAACCACTTACAACGCCTGCTATAAAACCAATTATTATTTTTTTTATCATTCTTTACATCCTTTTATCATATTCTATTTTATTATGTCTATTTCTTCCTTTTTTATACTTTTTCAAAACAGTTACTTTTACTACACTTTTAATTACCTTAATCGTGATTTTGTTTCCATTTTATGCCATTTTTCGTCATAAAGTGATAAAATAGGACTATACTATTAATAATGTTTGGAAAGGAATTTGAATTATGATAAAGATTAAACTTTCGGATTTATTAGGAAAACATAAGATGACACAAAAAGCTTTAGCAGACCTTGCTGATATTCGTCCTGCCACGGTTTCTCAAATGTATTATGAAGAAACCAAGAGAATTGATGTAAGGCATTTGAGCAATATTTGTAAAGTTTTTAATTGTGAAATTTCTGATTTATTAGAATATATCCCAGATGAAGAAGAGTAAAGAGTGCAAGACATGCACTCTTTACTCTTCTTTAAACCGTATCATCTTTTATATAATATTTAGTTCCTAACATTTTATCTGGTAAGTATTGCTGTTCGACAACATGCCCTGGATAATCGTGTGGATATTTGTAGCCATCTCCATAACCAAACTGTTCCATCCCTTCGGCTGGTGCATTTCGAATATGCATTGGAATTTCTCCTGTATCTTTGTTTGCAACATCTTCTAACGCTTTGTTTATGGCAAGATAGCTTGCATTTGATTTTTTAGAAGTTGCTAAATATACTGCTGCTTCACTCAAAATAATTCTTGCTTCTGGCATACCTACCATCGTAACTGCTTGCATAGCTGATGTAGCAAGTACCAGAGCATTAGGATTTGCCATTCCTACATCTTCTGCTGCCAAAATTACCATTCTTCTTGCTAAAAATACAGGATCTTCTCCTCCATTTAATGCTCTTGCTAAATAAAAAACTGCTGCATCTGGATCGCTTCCTCTCATAGACTTAATAAATGCACTTATATTATCATAATGACTATCTCCATTTTTATCAAAAATGGCTTTTCTTTTTCGAATACAGTCTTTTGCAATTTCATTGGTAATATGAACAAATCCATCAGAATCCACTTTTGTGGTTAGCACTGCTACTTCTAATCCATTTAGCGCTGTTCTTACATCTCCACTTGATACTTCCGCAATTTTTTGTAAGGTTTCATCTTCTACTTTTACCTGAAAACTTTTTAACCCATCTTCCCTTTCTAGTGACATTTTTAATACTTTAAAAATATCCTCTGTGGTAAGTGGTTCTAGCTTAAATATCATCGACCTTGAAATAAGCGCCTTGTTTACTTCAAAATATGGGTTTTCTGTGGTTGCTCCAATTAAGATTACTGTCCCATCTTCTACAAAAGGAAGAAGTGCATCTTGTTGTAGTTTATTAAAACGGTGAATTTCATCAATAAACAAAATACATTTTCCACTTGGGTTTAGAAATACATTTTTTGCTTCTTCTACCGCTTTTTTAATTTCGCTAACCCCTGAGGTAACAGCATTAATTTTGGTAAATTTGTATTTCGTAGTTTCACTAATTACTCGTGCAAGCGACGTTTTTCCGGCATCCCGGTGGACCCCATAAAATAATGCTAGATAAACGGTCTGCCTGAATGGTTCGATATAAAATTTTATCTTTTCCTAATATATGTGCTTGTCCTACATATTCGTCTAAGTTTTTGGGCCTCATACGATAGGCTAGTGGCTGTGATAAATCCATCGTTCCTCTCATTCCTTTCTAAAAGTCTCCCATTAGAATAAACACTTTCTATATTCTAAAAATTATTAAAGCTTTCCGTATTCATCTTCTATTTTGCTAAATTTGCTAAGCCTTTTCTTATCATATCCTCTAAGGATAAGCTCCCCGTATCTAATTTTTCAAATACTTTTTCGATTTCTTTTCGGTTATAACCTAATACTTGTAAAGCAGAAATTGCTTCTTGTAATTTGTTATCCTCTACCATGGCTTCCTTCATTTGTACAGAAGGTTCTTGTTCTTTTGCTTCCATGGTTTTTATTTTATCTTTTAATTCTAGTATAATTCTAGCAGCCGATTTTGCTCCTATCCCCGGAATTTTTACTAGTTTTGATGTATCGCTTGTAATAACAGCAAGTGCAAAACTAGATGGTGTAATATTGGATAACATAGTAATTGCTGATTTTGCTCCTATTCCACTAACTCCTAGTAATAATTCAAACATTTTTAGCTCTTCGTTCGATAAGAAGCCATAAATACTAATATCATCTTCACGTACACGATAATGGGTATGTACTTTTACCACATCTCCTATGTTTCCTATGTTTTCAATGGAGGTTTCACTCATAAATACTTTGTAGCCTAATCCTCCGAACATCAATCACAACATAGTTATCAAACTTCATTTCTAAACTTCCTTTAATATATGCAAGCATTTTTCTCCTCCTAATTTCCAAACAAATTTTCTTTTGTTATTGTATAATAAGTTATTAATTTTTGCAAGTAGTCTTGCAAAATTTTTATATTTTTTTGTTAATCGTTTAGGCTATGACTCGTATCGTCTGCTTTACTATTGAAAAATTATTTATTTTTCAAATTGAGCATTTCTGTGGTATAATAGAATCAATTTGAGAAATCATATTAGAGGAGATTTTGGAAGTCATGAAAAATTATTATGAAATATTAGAAGTTGATATTCATGCTTCTTCTGAGGTAATTGATAAAGCCTTTAAGGTACTTGCTAAGAAATACCATCCAGATACCCAAGAAGATAATAAAAAGGAATGGGCAGAAGAGCAGTTTAAAATGTTAAATGAAGCCTATGAAGTGTTATCGGATGAAACAAAACGAGAAGAATATACAAAGGAATTAGAATTTGATAGGGATAATAGGTTAAATGCTTTAATGCTAAAAAATACCGATTTAGAGCTTCAAATTGAGGATTTAAAGGCTGAATTAGAAGCTGTTAGAAATTCTACTAGTACCTATCAAACACCACCTACAACTTATACCGAAGCTACCTATGCCCCGCCAAAACAACCTATGTATGAACCGGAAATTCCATCGTATTCGTATAGGAAAACTTACACTGAACAACCTGTTTATTATGAAACGGATTATCATCCTATAAAAAGTAAGTTAAAAAGTTTCATTGCTCTTTTAGGAACCATTTTTGTTTTAATATTAACTTTTTTTCTACTTTGGAAAATTCCGTATACACATGACTTACTTGTTAAGTTTTACGAGGAAAATTCGGTTATTCAATCCATTGTAAATTTATTCTATCAGTAAAACTTTATATATGTGTTTCTGGTTAATTTATACCTCTAAATGCTATATTCTATCCTAAGAAAGGATGGATGAATATGGCATTAGATTATAAGTTAATCGGTTCAAGATTAAAACAAGCCAGACAAAAGAAAAAATTAACCCAAGAAAATTTAGCTGAAATGTTGGATGTTTCCATTGCATTTTTAAGTCGTGTAGAATGTGGAAGTCTAGATATTAGTTTAAAGAGATTATCTCAAATATGTGAGATATTAGGTGTAACCGAAGGTGCATTTTTAAATGGCACTTCTACTACCTCTCATAACTACTTAAATGAGGACTTTGTTTCTTTACTTAAAAATTGTCCACCAGAAAAAGTAAAGCTAATCTATAAGCTTGCCAAAGCTGTTGTGGAAGAATAGAAATTTAATTTCGTGTAAGCAAAAAGTAATTTCTAAAAAAGCTCCGTTCTCCAATGCGTTTTAGTTACAGCAAATTTATAGTATTGATACACACTATAATCTGTTACAGAAATGACTTGGTAGGTCGAACTCACTTTTTTAGAAATTACTTTTTGCTTTTTATATGCCTACATTTTATATCTTTATAATCTTCTCCCAAGGTAAGTCGTCTTTTCCAAAATGACCGTAGTTTGTGGTTTTGGTGTAGATTGGATTTCGTAAGCCTAAATATTCGATAATGCCTCTTGGGGTTAATTCGAAACGGTTGTAGATTAATTTTACGATTTGATCTTCTGGTATGGTGGCGGTTCCGAAGGTGTCTACATAGATAGAGACTGGTTTTGCTACTCCTATGGCATAAGAGAATTGGATTTCGCATTTCGAGGCATATCCGTTTGCTACGATGTTTTTTGCAATAAATCTTGCCATGTAGGCAGCAGAGCGGTCTACTTTTGTTGGGTCTTTTCCTGAAAAAGCTCCTCCTCCATGTCTACTATATCCTCCATAGGTATCTACAATAATTTTTCTTCCAGTTAAGCCACTATCGCCTAGTGGTCCTCCTATAACAAACCTTCCTGTTGGATTAATATAGTATTTGGTTTGGTCGTCTAATAATTCCTTTGGAATAATGTATTTTATAACATGCTGAATAATATCTTTTCTTAGCACTTCTAATTCTATTTCTTCCTTGTGTTGGGTAGAAACAACTACCGTATCTACTCGTACTGGCTTGTCCCCTTTATATTCTATCGTTACTTGTGTTTTCCCATCTGGACGTAAATATGGAAGAATATTTTGTTTTCTTACTTCGGATAAACGTTTGGAAAGTTTATGTGCTAAGTAAATAGGAAGTGGCATATAGGCATCGGTTTCACTGCATGCATATCCAAACATAATTCCTTGGTCTCCTGCTCCTTCTGAGGTAAGATTGGCTCCTTGTTTTTTTTCTAAGGAAGTATCTACTCCCATGGCAATATCTGGGGATTGTTTACTAATGTTTACATGAATGTCACAAGTTTTATAGTCCATATCGAGGTCTTTGTTATCATAGCCAATTTCTTTGATTGCAGTTCTTGCGATTTCTTCTATATTAATATTGGCATTTGATGTAATTTCTCCTGTAATAACAACTTCTCCTTTTCCTGCGACAGTTTCGCACGCTACTCTGGAATATGGATCCAAAGCCAAACATGCATCTAGTACACTATCGGAGATATAATCACATAATTTGTCTGGATGTCCTTCGGTTACACTTTCACTGGTAAATAATTTTCTCATTTTTTGCTTCCCTCATTTCTTGGTTTGTTAGAATATTTTTTCATTTGGGTTGCATGATATGCAACCCCTACTGGCACATTTTCACGTAACAAAAAACCTTTGCACGGGCAAAGGTTTTTTTTTATATTTCATTTTTTTACAAACAAAATCATCATTCAAAGCCTTCCTCGCCTTGTCGGTATTAGCACCTTACTCTATTTAAGGTTGCTGTGGAGTCTTTGAGCCGAATCTCTCGTCCACTCTGGATAATTATTTCATTTTTAAATTAATTCTAAAATGGCCATTGGAGCATTGTCTCCTTTACGTGGTCCAATTTTAACAATTCTTGTATATCCACCAACATTATTTGTGTATTTTGGTGCAATTTCTCCAAATAGTTTTCCTGGTAAATCCACATTTTTTCCATCTTCATCTTTTACTTTGTTTACCATTTTCATGATTTTCTTTCTTGCATTTAAACGAGATGGCATATCTTTTTGTCTTGAAACTGTTTTTTCTTCTTTTACTACTTTTAAATATTCTTTTCCATTCTTGCTTGTTACCTTTTCGGTTTCTTTATTTCCTTTTGCATCTAATTTTGCTGTAATTACTTTTGCATCTACTGTTTCAAAATTATCTTTTTCTTTGATTGCAAGTGCTACTAAACTATCCACAATTGCTTTTACTTCTTTTGCTCTAGTCTCAGTGGTTACAATTTTTCCATGAAGGATAACATCTGTGGTTAAAACTCGAAGCATCGCTAATCTTTGATCGGTTGGTTTTCCTAACTTTCTATTTCTTGCCACTTTCTTTTTCACCTCTTTACAAAATCTTTTTTCTATTCTTCTTCTTTGGCAAAATCTAACCCTAAAGAACGTAATTTATGAGTCACTTCATCTAGTGATTTTTTACCTAGATTTCTTACTTTCATCATATCTTCTTCGGTTTTATTTGCTAAATCTTCTACAGTTGAAATACCAGCTCTTTTTAAACAGTTGAAAGAACGAACTGATAATTCTAAATCTTCAATTGACATTTCTAACACTTTTTCTTTTTTCGATTCTTCTTTTTCAACCATTACTTGTGTATTTTTGGTTGCTTCGGAAAGGTCTATAAATAATTCTAAGTGTCCTGTCATAACTTTTGCAGCTAAACTTAAAGCCTCATCTGCTTTTAAGCTTCCATCTGTCCATACTTCGATAATCAATTTGTCAAAATCTACCATTTGGCCTACTCTTGTATTTTCTACCGAGTAGTTTACTTTTTTTACTGGTGTAAAAATCGAATCAATTGGTAATACTGCGATATCTTGGTTTGTTTTTTTGTTTTTGGCAGCTCCATTATATCCTCTTCCTCTTTCTACTGTCATTTCCATTTTTAAGCTTCCACCTTCGGAAACAGTTGCAATATGTAAATCTGGATTTAAGACTTCTACTGAACTATCAGTAATAATATCTGCGGCAGTTACTTCGCCTTCTCCTTTAAAATCAATTCGAATCATTTTTTCGTCATTATCAAATGTTTTTAATCTTACATTTTTCAAATTTAAAATGATTTCTGGTACATCTTCTACCACATTTGGTATGGTTGAAAATTCATGTACAACGCCTTCTATTTTTACACTAGTAATTGCACTTCCTGGAAGTGATGAAAGTAGGATTCTTCTTAATGAGTTTCCTATTGTTACACCATATCCTCGTTCTAATGGTTCACAAACAAATTTTGCATAATTGCTATCCTCATTTATTTCTAAACATTCAATATTTGGCTTTTCAAATTCTATCATTTTTACCTCCCAATTACTTTAGGAACTTTGTCTAGTTCCTCACTTACTTCTATTTCGAGTATAACTCTACGATTAAGTGTTCTTGTACTGGTAAGTCGATATCTTCTCTTGCTGCAAGTCTTAATACTTTTCCACCTAATTTTTTGGTGTCTTTTTCTAGCCATCCAGGTATTGGTCTTGCAGAATTTGCCTCAGCATTTACTTTGATAATTCCTTTATCTTTCTTTGATTCTCTTACAGCTACTTCATCTCCTGCTTTTACTAAGTATGAAGCAATGTCAACTTTTTTACCATTTACTTCAAATAATCCATGGTTTACAAGTTGTCTTGCTTGTGCTCTTGAAGTTCCATATCCTAAACGATAAACTATATTATCTAATCTACTTTCTAATATTTGAAGTAAGTTTTCACCAGTAATTCCTTTTTTATTAGAAGCCATTTCGAAATATTTTCTAAATTGTTTTTCTCCTACTCCATAAAATGATTTTGTTTTTTGTTTTTCTCTTAATTGTGTTCCATATTCAGAAAGCTTTGCTTTCTTTTGACCATGTTGTCCTGGTCCATAATTTCTTCTAGAAACAGAACATTTATCTGAATAACATCTATCACCTTTTAAGAAAAGTTTTTGACCTTCTCTACGGCAAACACGACATTGTTCATCTTTATATCTTGCCATTTTCTTTCTCCTTTCATAATTACTATTCACGCTTCACTATTCACTAGTGTAAAGCACAATCTATACTCTTCTTCTTTTTGGTGGTCTACATCCATTATGTGGAATTGGTGTTACATCTTTAATTGCACTAATTTCTAGACCTGCTGTTTGAAGAGAACGAATTGCTGCTTCACGACCAGAACCTGGTCCTTTTACAAATACTTCTACTGTTTTTAATCCGTGTTCCATGGCAGCTTTTGCAGCTGTCTCAGCAGCTTCTCCAGCGGCAAATGGGGTTGATTTTTTAGAACCTTTAAATCCTAATTCTCCAGCACTTGCCCAAGAAATTACATTTCCTTGTGTATCGGTAACACTAACAATTGTATTGTTAAAACTTGAATGAATATGTGCAGCACCTTTTTCAATATTTTTTCTATTTCTTCTAGGTGTTTTCTTTGCTACAGTTTTCTTATTAGCCATTTGGTTCTATACCTCCTTATTTTTTACTTTTACTTACTAATTTTCTTGGACCTTTTCTTGTACGGGCATTAGTTTTTGTTCTTTGTCCTCTTACAGGTAGTCCTCTTCTATGACGAATTCCACGGTAACATCCGATTTCAGTAAGTCTTTTAATATTTAAAGCTACTTCTCTTCTTAAGTCACCTTCTACTTTGTATCCTTCGTCCATAACTTTTCTAATACTGTTTACTTGTTCGTCTGTTAAATCTTTTACTCTTGTGTCTGGATTTACCTTTGCTTTTTCTAGAATTTTTCTTGAACTTGATACTCCTATACCATAAATATAAGTAAGTCCAATTTCCACTCTTTTTTCTCTAGGTAAATCGATTCCTGCTATACGAGCCATAAATTTTAGCACCTCCAAATTTATTTGTTTTCTTCTTTGTTACTATGTTTGTCTTATATTTTAAATGAAATGTACTTAAAATACTTTTGTATTTTAAGTAGTGTTTTAAAATAGTTCGACAAGAAATGTATATAAACACAAAACTATTTTTTTCAGCCGCTCATAAATAGTCTTGTGTTAATATCGAGTTGTACTTCATTTTAATTAACCTTGTCTTTGTTTGTGTTTTGGATTTTCACAAATCACTCTAATTTTTCCTTTTCTTTTGATGACTTTACATTTTTCGCAAATTGGTTTTACTGATGGTCTAACCTTCACTTCATCCACCTCCTGTAATTTCAAATCTTTGGGTTAATGTATGCTTAAAATAGAAAAAATCTATTTTGCTCTCCATGTAATCCTTCCTCTTGATAAATCATATGGAGACAATTCTACTTTTACTTTGTCTCCTGGTAGGATTTTAATGTAGTTCATTCTCAGTTTACCAGAAATATGGGCTAATATTTGATGTCCATTTTCTAATTCTACTTTGAAATTGGTATTTGGTAATGTTTCTACAACAGTTCCCTCTACTTCAATTACATCCTCTTTTGCCAAGGCTTTTCACTCCTTAAACTTGTCATTTTTAAGTCTTTTTACACAATTAGCTTATATAGTATATAACAATTTTAAATGATTGTCAATATTTCTGGCTCTTTTTCTGTAATTAAAATTGTATTTTCGTAATGTGCAGCTAAACTTCCGTCTTCCGTAATAATTGTCCAACCATCGTTTAGCTCTAAAATGCCTGGTTTTCCTTGAATTACCATTGGTTCAATGGCAAGTGTCATACCAGCTTCTAATTTAATGCCCTTTCCTGCTTTTCCGTAATTAGGAATGCCTGGATCTTCATGCATACTTTTTCCAATGCCATGTCCTTGAAATTCTTTTACCACACTATATCCATTTTTTTCAATAAACGTTCCAATTGCGTGGCATACATCTCCTAAACGGTTTCCAGATTTTGCATATTGTATTCCTTCAAAAAAGGCTTGTTTTGTTGTTTCTACTAAACGTTTTGCCTCATTTGATACCTGTCCTACTAAATACGTTCTTGCGGCATCTCCATGAAATCCATTTTTTCCTACTACCAAGTCGACGCTCACAATATCTCCATCTTTTATAATAACTTTATTAGATGGAATGCCATGAATCACTTCATCATTAATAGAAACACAAATAGACCCGAGGAAAATCAGGTACCCCTTTTTGATAACTTGGGTACCCTTTTTCAGCTGGAATTCCTCCATTTTGTCTTATTACTTTTTCTGCAATTTTATCGAGTTCTAAGGTTGTCATTCCTGGTTTTATTGCTTTTTCGATTTCTTTATGGACTAATGCTGTTACACGGCAGGCTTCTCGCATTTGTTCAATTTCTCTTTTCGATTTAATATCAACCAATTTTCCTACCCCTTTATTTCCTTTACAATATCATTTGCAACATCATCACCTAAACGATTAATGCGTGTACTTACTTCTTCGGTTCTTAATACTCCTTTTTTCTCGTAATATTCTACAAGTGGGCTGGTTTGTTCATCATAAATAGCAAGTCTTCTACGGATTGCTTCTTCACTAGTATCATCTTCTCTTTGTACTAACTCTGCACCACATTTATCGCAAATTCCTTCTACTTTTGGTGGATGCATAACAAGATTGTATGTTGCTTTACAAGCTTGGTTTGAGCACACACGTCTTGTTAAAATACGTTCAATAATTTCATCTCTTGGTGTGGTTAAATTAATCACCATATCAATTTTGTTTCCTTTTTTAGCTAACATTTCATCTAACTTTTCAGCTTGTGCAATGGTTCTTGGAAATCCATCTAAAATAACACCATTTTTAGCATCATCCTCTTCTAAACGGTTTGCAACCATTGGAACCGTAATATCATCTGGAACCAATTGTCCATTTTTAATATATTTATTTGCCTCTACACCAAGTTCTGTTTCTTCCTTAATATGTTTTCTAAAAATATCTCCTGTAGACACTTGAGGAATTCCTAATTTTTCACTTAAAATTCCAGCAACAGTTCCTTTTCCCGTACCTTGGGCACCTAGCATAATCATATTCATAATTTTCATTCTCCTTATTCTTAATTTGACTTTTTTCTTAAAAGCCATATATACTATACCGCTTTTTCCAAAATTTTTCAACTATTTTTGAGGAAGATTTTGTAATTTTTAGTTACTATTCTTCCTCTATCAATTCATGTTTTGAACCTCTACCTTTTTCTAAATCAGCAACTGCTTTTTCTAATCTTTTTATATTAGCAAGACTATAAAAAGGATCTGCGGTAATTTCAAATAGTATTCTTTGCTCTTTTACTGCTTTTTTTGCAAATACACAAATAGCAGTAGTCATTGTCATTCCTATATCAGAACAAAATTTATCGAATTGTCTTTTTAATTCTTCTTTTGGCACTCGAACAGTCAATTCTTTTTCCTTCATAGATTCTATTTCATATAATGGAGCGGTAAAAGATTCCGCATTTTCCATCCTTTGGGATAATCTCCTTAAAGTTTTAAAAAAGAGTTGAGTTGTTTCTTTATTACCTTCGCTAGCAAATACTAACTTTCTTTCTGTATCTGTTATAGCTACTTGTACAGAAAACGTTGGAGAAATTTCTTCGCTTCTTATTTCGTCTTTCATTTATATTCCTCCTATATTGTATTCCTTTACATTGTAACATCATTTTGTTAAATTGTAAACATAAAAGTGTTAGTCTTTCTAATTAACAAACAATACATCTATTATATTCTTATATCTATCCTCCAATATTTCTCTAGTTTTTGAACTTAACTTATTATTCTTCATTAACCTACCTCCTCCTTATTTAATAATTTTTTATTATATTAACATATATTTTATACATTTTAAAACATATGTTTTTGTATGTCAAAAGAAAATAGCATTCTTATTTTCTTTTAGATATGAGTTAAATAATCTGGGGAAAAATAGAAAGAAAATTTTGAGAAAAATATAG
>CAOKQZ010000017.1 GCA_948471055.1 uncultured Clostridium sp.
ATGAAATTATAAAAGAAGCAAAAGAAGAAGTAGAAGAAATCCTATCCGAAGCAGTAATCAAAGAAATAAACGAATACAAACAAACTGCCATATGGGAAAGAAACTCAATGAAATATCATGCAATAGAAGTAGGAATGAAACGAGGATTAAAAAAAGGTGAAAAAATAGGAATAGAACGAGGTACAAAACAGGGGTTAAAAGAAGGTAGAAAAGAAGGTAGAAAAGAAGGTAGGAAAGAAGGTAGGAAAGAAGGTAGGAAAGAAGGTAGGAAAGAAGGATTAAAGCAAGGAAGAGAACAAGGTATAAAGGAAGAAAGTAATCGAATTATTATCAATATGCTACAAAAGGGAATGAAGGTAGAAGAAATACAAGAGTTAATAGGAGTGCCAAAGGAAGAAATCGAACGAATAAAAGAGAGGCTAAATTAAATAAAGAAATTCCACTTTTAACCAAGTGATTGTGAAAATAGGGAAGAATAGAATATAATAAAAGCAATATTAGAGAGATTTTGAAGAAAATTAAAAGAATATTGCTTTTTTTGTAGTTTATACATATAATAGCAATTACCAAATAAAAGGGAGGAAAATCTTGGAGCAGGATAACGAAAAGATTTATCAGAAATACTATAACGAAGTATTTCAATATCTATTCTGCTTATGTCACGATAAAGCATTAGCCGAAGACTTAACACAAGAGACATTTATTTGTGCAACTTTCGGAATTAACAAATTTAGAAATGACTGCAAGATGGAGGTATGGTTGTGTCAAATAGCAAAGAACTTATTGAATAAAGAGTTAAAAAGACAAAAGAAATATGCAACGATTTCCATGGATTGTGAAATTGGAGAAATTGGAGCATCAGATAGTTTGGAAGATGAGTTCATAAAACGTGAAAAGAGAATAGAGGTTTACAAACAAATCGATAAGTTAAATAGTCCTATGAAGGAGATTGTGTATTTGAAATTAACGACTGAGTTAAGTTTTAAAGAAATCGGTCAAGCACTCGGAAAGTCCGAAACATGGTCGAGAGTCACGTATTATAGAGCAAAACAAAAGATATTGGAAAATATGAGAAAGGAGGAAGAAGAAAATGAAATCAAACAATAGGGATTGTAAAATTGTACAAGATTTATTGCCAAATTATATAGAGAATTTGACAGATGAGGTTACAAATGAATATATAGAGGAACATATAGCAACTTGTGCAGAATGTGCACAAGTGCTAAAAGACATGAACGGAGACTTAAAACTAGAACAAATCAATCAGGAACATGAGATAAAGTATTTAAAGGGAATTCGAAGGAGAGTAAGAAGAATCATATTAGCAGTAACAATAGCAATCATTCTGATTGCGGGGGGTGTGATAGGGTATGTATACAAGAAGTCGCAGATACAGGTAAATAACTATACGTTTTTGAGAGCTGATTATATAATAAAAAATGAAGAAGGAAATGAAGTAGGTACGTTAATTGCTGTATTCGATGAAAATGAGATTTGTAAAAGTGTAAGATGTGTGGAAGATTATAATGAAGATAAGTACCAAGCAATAAGAGACATTGTAGGTGGGCATCGTACTAATTTAAAAGTTTTAAACAATAAGATGTATTATAATACAAATGCATGGAACGGATTGAGCAAAGAGAAAGTAAAAGAATTTTTTGTTACTGATTATCCAATTATAGAAATAGAAGAAATATAAAGTTTATAAAGGACTTTAAATAATAAAATATTTAAAGTCCTAAATTTCAATATGAAGCACAAATGATAATTACTACAATAAAGCGATTAACTTACCAACTGAGAAAAACATCAATGTCACAGGTATAACCACTGTCAAATGACCAAGCTACCCGATATTTTCCAGAGACTGCAGTATTAAATCGTACAGACTTCGTACGAGTACTGACATTTAAAGAGACGTACCCTGCATAACTTCCATCAGGACGGTACAAAGTAACAGTCACCATAGGGTCGCCATTACCGGTGTATTCCCGAACAGTAACCTGCATATAAGCAGAGTTACTACTTCCGCCTGAGGTATTTATGTATGCTGTTCCGGCTGAGCCACTTGCATGTATACATTCATATCCCCGAACAGCGGATAAGGGCATAACGCCTTCAGTGTCGTCTGCATTGACAATAACAACCTCGCCATCATCAATGTCCTGACCATCGGCTAACCGCATGCCATCATCTGTGACATCGATCACAATGACATCATCTGAAGGTTGCATTGCCGGTTCTGTCGCCTCTGCTGCCAGTACGGACATGCTGGATGACATCATAAGGAATGCCATTAGTAGAGCTACGAAATTTCTTTTCTTGAATTTTTTCTTCATTTGTTTCCCTTTCTTTGTAGGTGAGAATTTTTGTTTACGGGTTACGTTTGGTTTCGTGCTTCATATTTATTCAAAAAAAAAGAGGGCGCCGATTAAATGGCGCCCTCTTTTTTTCGAACTTTGTTACGCATTCCACGAGGAATACATTTAATAGTTTACTACTAGAAAAAATATTTTGCAATAGAAACGGAATGGAGTGGAGAAGAGCCTCGAAATATGTCGAAATTTGTCGAAAACCGATTACGCTAAACGTAAAATTTGCAAAAAAATGAAAAAATTTGCATTTTTTTGTAACGAAATGGGTAAAAAATGACTCTTATATAGTGAAAAGAAAAAAATAGGAGGGAAAAAATTATGAATCATCTTGCAATTTTAGAAAATGACGTGGAATTTTCAAGAAATTTATTGAATGACATCATTGGGAATAACAACAAGGTACGTTTAGTACGACTTGCCGCAAAGGCAGACGAACTTGAGGACAAACTAGAAAAACTAGAGAAAGGAGATATTTTAATATTCAATTTAGATATTCCAGATGTAAATCGCTTAGAACTATTGGACAAGCTAAAACAATCCCAAAGACCTTTACCATACATCATTGCGTATAGTAAAGAAATCGAACGTTACCAAGCAATGCCACAATATAAAGCTTGTTTTCATAGGTGCCTACAAAAACCATTTGCAATAAAGAAAATAGTAGAAATGGTAAATCAAATTACCTACGAAACCTCCATTCATTATTACGAAAAACAAGTAAAACAGGAACTACATAAATTTGAAATGAATATCATAACAAAAGGCTATGCGTACATTGTAGAAGCAATTACGCTTTCTTTAGAAAACGAAAATTTACTAACAGACATGACACACGGCTTATATAAAATCATTGCAGCAAGACATGGTGTCACGGTTGATAATATAAAATGGTCCATTGAAAAATCAATGAAATCGGTAATACGTTATACAGATTGCAAACTTATGAACTCGTATTTTTATGTGGTATCCGGAGAAAAGATAACACCAAAAATGTTTATTACGACCATTGTCGAAAACCTAAGAGATAAGATAGACGAAGAAGAATATGCTTAAGAGCTATCTTAAGAAAAAATAGAATAGAAGAAAAAGACAAATAGGGTAGAAGAAAAAATAAATAGAGTACAAATAAAAAGACCTTATAGGGTTTAATGTAAAATCAAACCCTATAACCAAAAACGGCTAATGCCAATACAAATTAGTAATACTCCAGATAGGTTACTCCAAATATTTTCAGGAAGATGAGAAACGAAACGTAGTTTCTCCCCTAATATTCTACCAAGAGACAAAAAGAGAAGTTGAAAAGTAGCCACCAAAATAGGAAACAAATAAGAAGGACAACCAATCATACTACTACAAATTCCAATACAAACCGAATCAATCGATAAACAAAAACCTAAATAAATGGCTTCTTTCCAATCAATCTTTTTCGAATGGTCTAAATCGGAAAACATCGGATTACGAATAATTTGAACCGTAATTCCCAAAAAACGAATCATAAACTCATATACCGTAGGAGAAGGAAGCTGTAATACTTCTTCTTTTTTTGGGCTAAGAGCTTGGTAAATAATCCATAAGCCCATTAACACCAAAAAACAAGCCCCAATCCATTTCGTAAACTCTTTAGAAAAAATCTCATTTAACACCCCACCAATTTGAACCGACAAAGTCGTAATCAAAATAGAAATCACAAACAAAATAATTTTAGAAGTACGGCAAATTTTGGTATTTCGTATTCCATATGTAATACCAATACCAAAGGAATCGATACTAACCGAAAGTGCTAAAATAAGTAAGCTAAGAAGCATAATATTTTCACCTCATTTACATAATATGAGAAATTGTATCTTTTGTGAATATATAGACAAACACAGTTCAAATATGGTATCATAAATTTGGTGGTAGATATGTTAACAGAAGAACAAAAAGAATATATTATCAAAGAATTGGATAAAAAAGGAATTGGCGTACAAACACAAGATTATGTATTGCACTATTGTGAAGTAAATGCGAAGTTATATGCCCATGTGATTCCGATTCAAGATATTATAAAAAGAGTAGTTGCAAATTTAGATAAAGATATCAAACATTATAAAAGAATAACTTGTTCAAGGTACAATAGAGACGATAAAGACGTAAAAATAGCTTTATTAACGCACGGAAAAAGTAAAAAAAATACGATTTTTCATGAACTCGATCACATGGCTACTTCATCAAAAGACAACATGAAACAATTGAATCAAGATAGGCATTTTATATCACGGATTGAATGCGGAAATAAGGGGTAATAATATGGATTCCATAAGTCTTACAGGATTAAACGAGGGAATCACAGAATATAAAGTAATGAAATATATTATGTATGAAAATTCTAATAAAATTGGAGTAGAACAGTATAGATTGATAAGTGATTATCAGAATTATATCAAGGTAGTAAGTCAATTGGTAGATATAGTTGGAGAAGATACTCTTATTCAAGACCAATTTTATGGGGACATTGTTGATTTATGTGAAAGATTTGATGAAAAAGTACAGGGAAAATATAATTTGTTTGAAATTGTGGGAGATATGAATAAAGCGACGATTTTAGATGGAACCAATTTTTTTCATCCAATTCGTACGATAAAAGCAAAAAGAAATTTAAAACAAAAGTTAGAAATGTCAAAAAAGATTGCACAATGTACAAATTTAGGAATTGAATTATCAAAAGAAGAAATGAATGTAAAAGATTTAAATGATATTCTTGCTATATATAGAAAAAGTACAAAGGAACATCAAAAAAATGATTTTATTCCAAAAGTAATTGTAAAAGGAACTCCAATGATTCCAAGAGAAGCAAATAAGGGAGCAAGGTCATTGGAAAGATAAAAATTTAGCACACAAAACATTGCCAAATTATCAAAAGTGTAATATAATTTATACAAAAAAATGAAGAAAATAATAATTAAATAGTAACGAAAAATAGGGGGGATAGCATGGAAATAGAGCCACGACCAATTGAGGTAAAAGCATTAGATAATTATAAGTTATACTTGAAATTTCAAACAGGAGAGGAAAAAATATATGATATGAAAACGTGGATAGAAAATTATGCATGTTATAAACGTTTGAAAGATAGGAACTATTTTAAAAAAGTAAAAACAAGAGGATGTACGATTGAATGGGAGAATGGGGAAGATGTGGCACCAGAGTCGTTGTATCAAGATAGTAAGCCGGTAAAGAGATAAAAAGAAGAAATTAGGGGAAACCTAAATTTCTTCTTTTTTGTATCATAAAATCCTCGTACAAGCATATAGATATAAAAACGAACAAAGGAGAGGATTTTATGTGGCATTGTTTACGTGCAGATGAAGTGGAAAGAAACTTAAAGACCAATAGGTACAAAGGATTAAGTGAGGAGGAGGCAAGTAGGAGGCTTGGGAAGGATGGTCCCAATCGATTAGAGGATAAGAAAAAGGAAAATATTGTAGTTCGATTTTTAAAGCAGTTTAATGATTTTATGATTTTGATTTTAATTGTAGCATCTGTCATTTCGGCAGGAATGGCATACATAGAAGGAAGCCATGATTATATGGACTCTATCATTATTATTGCGATTGTTATATTTAATGCCATTATGGGAATTGTGCAAGAAGCAAAAGCGGAAAAATCCTTAGAAGCATTAAAGAAAATGGCGGCACCTGCCACGAAGGTAAAACGAAACGGTAAAATAGAAACCATGGAAAGCGAAAAATTGGTAAGAGGAGATGTGGTAATTTTAGAGGCAGGTAATTTGGTACCAGCAGATTGTAGGCTTATAAAAAGTGCCAATCTAAAAGTAGAAGAATCGGCGCTAACCGGAGAAACTCTACCAGTAGAAAAAGATGCCAATGCACTACTTAGAGAAAACATACCACTTGGGGATAGGACAAACATGGTATTTGCTACCACTATTGTTGTAAATGGACATGCAGAAGCCATTGTCGTAGAAACCGGAATGCATACCAATGTAGGAAACATTGCAAAAATGATTTTGCAAGATGAAGCACCACAAACACCAATCCAAAAAAAGCTAGCACAGGTCGGAAAAATATTAGGAACCGCTTGTTTACTAATCTGTTTTGCTATTTTTATCATTGGTATTTTTAAGAAAATCCCAATCATGGAAATGTTTATGACTTCCATTGGACTAGCCGTTGCAGCGATTCCTGAAGGACTCCCAGCCATTGTTACTATTATGCTATCCATTGGAGTAACAAAAATGGCAAAAAACAATGCCATTATTCGAAAATTACCAGCCGTGGAAACCCTAGGCAGTAGTAGTGTAATTTGTTCAGATAAAACAGGAACCTTAACGCAAAATAAAATGAAAGTAGTAGAAGTACAAGATATGAATGGAAAAGTCATTCTTGAAAAAGAATACCAGTATTTATTAGCAACTGCTAGTATGTGTACCGACTGCCAAATTGCAAACGTAGAAGGGAAACAAACTGCCATAGGAGAAGCAACCGAAATTGCCATTGTGAACGAAGCTTTACGAGTAGGAGAAAATAAGGAAATATGGGAGGAACATTACCCAAGGCAAAACGAAATCCCCTTTGATTCCAACCGAAAATTAATGACCACCATTCATCGTTATGGAGACAAATACCGTGTTATCACCAAAGGTGCACCAGATGTGTTAATCGAACGTTGCAAAAACTACTATTACCACGGAAAGGAAGAGAGTTTTACAAGTAGAAAAAAAGAAGAAATAAATGCAAAAAATCAGCAAATGGGAGAAAAAGCCTTAAGAGTATTGGCAGTAGCCTACCGTGATTTTTCGGTACTACCAGAAAAAATCGATACCAACACTATTGAAAAAGACCTTACCTTTATGGGATTAATTGGTATGATTGACCCACCAAGAGAAGGGGTAAAAGACGCTGTAGCAACCTGTAAAAAAGCTGGCATTAAAACGGTTATGATTACAGGAGACCACATTGTAACCGCAAAAGCCATTGCCAAAGAATTAGGCATTTTAAAATTACACGATTTTGCCATAACAGGAGCTGAACTTGACCAATTATCCGAAGAAGAGCTTAGGAAGAATATCATGCGTTATTCGGTATTTGCCCGAGTTAGCCCAGAGCATAAAGTACGAATTGTAAAAGCATTTAGGAGTACAGGAGCGGTGGTTGCCATGACAGGAGATGGGGTAAATGACGCTCCAGCTTTGAAAAATGCCGACATTGGAATTGCCATGGGAAAAAATGGAACAGATGTGGCAAAAAATGCTTCAGACATGATTTTAACAGACGATAATTTTGTTACGATTGTAAAAGCGGTCAAACAAGGAAGAAATATATTTGACAATATTAAAAAAGCAGTGCATTTTTTGATTTCAACAAACATTGGAGAAATTGTAACCATTTTTATGGGGTTATTATTAGGACTAGAATCTCCCTTACTTGCCATTCAGTTATTATGGATTAACCTAGTAACCGATTCTATTCCAGCCATTGCACTAGGACTAGAAAAACCAGACAAAGACATTATGAACAAGAAGCCACAAAATAGTAAAAAGGGGATTTTTTCAGATGGTTTATGGGGAAAAATCTTTGTAGAAGGTACGATGCTTGGCATGCTTACCCTACTTGCTTTTAGCCTAGGTAATCACTTATACGGGCTAGAAACCGGAAGAACCATGGCATTTTTAAGCTTAGGTCTACTAGAACTAGTTCATAGCTTTAATATTAAAAGCGAAGAATCTATTTTCAAAGTAGGATTGTTTGAAAACCGTTATTTAGTAGGAGCCTTTCTACTAGGCAGTATCTTACAAATTGGAGTGGTATGTTTGCCAGTACTTGCTAATATCTTTGGACTAGTACCACTAAGCTTTAAAGCATGGGGCTACGTAATTGCCATTTCCATATCCCCACTTTTCATCATCGAAATACAAAAGAAATTCAATGAACTAAAATTCGGAAAGCGTGTGTATGGGTATAAGGATAAAATGGATTATTAGTTTTATGAAAGAAAATTAAAAACTTTGTTTTGTTCGCTTGTACTTTAGAGATAAATGTTATATAGTAGTTTATGAAAATAAGAATAAGCAGAGTGTGTTGCCACCTTTTTCTTCTTAGCTCTTGACAAAAAACTCCACGATGTTATGTTGTGAGATTGAAAAATGGAGGTGGTAATTATGGTAGAATCAGCGTTAAAAATGACTACATATCTATTATTCTATGGATTAATAGGAGTTACTATCATAGATGTTGTTTTAGTAATTGTCATCTTGGGACTACTTATAGACAATAAAAAATAACCATTCTGCTTTGACGAGGGAATGGTTATTACTCTTCTTCGGCAACACATTTGCGTGTTTCTCATTTTCTATTTATATTATACACAGATATTTAGGAAAAGTCAAATGTTTTTTCTAAAAGGAGAGAGTATGGATGAAAAAAATAGCTAGAAAAATGATGATAGCAGTAATTGCATTTTTTGGCATTTTATTTATTTCTAATTTGTCAAATGCAAGTGGGTTAATTTTGCGAAATTTGGATTATCAGGTAAATTTAAAACAAGATGGAACAGCGGAGGTTGTGGAAACTTGGAAAATTCGTATTGAGGATACGAATACTTTATTTAAGACTTTTGAAATTGATAAAGACAAGTATAAGGAAATTCGAGATGTTCGTGTAGAAGAAGTTAAGAGTTCAGGAAAGGTTAATTTTACAAAAATTAACCAAGAAAAGTATCATGTGGATAAGAATTGTTTTTATGCCTTAATCAATAAGAAAGGACAATTTGAAATTGCATGGGGAGTTCATGCCGAAGATACCACAAGAACTTATCAAATTTCTTATACGATTGTGGATGCTATAAAAAATTATGCAGATTGTTCGGAGTTTTATTGGCAATTTATTTCAAATGAGTCCGAAATTCCAGCAAACCGTGTAACAGGAACCATTGTATTACCACGGGCCAGTTTCTAATAAAGAAGAATTGAAAACCTGGGCACATGGACCATTAAATGGAAATATTAGCATTGTATCGAATGATACCGTTTTCTTTGAAGTAGAAGACTTAGAAGAAAATACCATGTTAGAAGCAAGAGTGGTAACACCAAATCAAATATTTGCCAATAATAAAAATAAGAGTAATCAAAATAAATTACAAAGCATTTTATCACAAGAACAAGAATGGGCCAATGAAGCAAACAGGAAAAGAGAACAGTTACAAAAAAGGCAAGAAACAATAAAAAAAGCCATTCTAATAGGAGCCATTGTAAGTAATATAATAGGAGTACTTTTCACAGTAATTATCATAAAAAAACTTGTCAAATACCATAAAGAATTAAAAGAACATCCTATTTTAAAACCACAAATCGAAATGGAATATTTTAGAGACATACCAGATGAAAACGAAACACCAGCTGGGGCAGGATTTTTATATTACTTTAAAAACACAGCTCTTAGTTACCATATGAGTAAAATTCTATCGGCTACTATGTTAGATTTATGCCTAAAAGGGTATTTAAGTTTCGAGCCAGTAGCAGGAAAAAAAGATCAAATAAAAGTAATACTAAAACAAAAAAATCCAAACGAACTTCCTGAAGACGAAAACACCGTTTATGAGTTATTAAAACAAGTAGCAAACAAAGAAACAAGCTCCTTTACCATGAAGGAATTCCAAAAATATGCGAGCAATCATTCAAGCAGTGTATTAAATAAAATAAACAAAATCGAAAAACAAGTAAAAGCATTGCAAGAAGAAAAAGAAAATTATAGTAAAAAACAAATAGAAACGTATCAAAATTGGACGGCAAAAGGAATTGGCTATTTGTTCTTAAGTATTTTTAGTTTATTTTTCATGCAAATACTAATTCTTCCAAGCATGGTAGCAATGGTGTATTGCTTTAAAATTGGAGGAAGATACAATCAATTAACAAAAAAACGGAGTAGAAGAAAAAGCCAAATGGGTGGGCTTAAAAAAATACATGTCCGATTTTTCCCTATTGAAACAAAAAGAAGTGCCAGAATTAGTGTTATGGGAGAAATACCTAGTATATGCTACTGTTTTTGGTATTAGTGAAAAAGTATTAAAACAACTAAAACTAGTATATCCAATCTTAAGTGATGAAGAGTATTTACACTCACACGGATATACGTATATGTACTTAATGTATTCAGGAAGCTTTCATAACTCTTTCTTATCAAGCCTAAACACCTCAGTAGGAACCTCTTATACCAACCTTACGAATTATTCCTCGGGCTCTGGAGGCGGTGGAGGCTTCTCGGGTGGCGGTGGCTTCGGAGGAGGCGGCGGCCGGAATGGGCGGAAGATAACCAAAAAAGAAGGGAAATCCCTTCTTTTTTGGTTCTACATCATTAATTTCTTCTCTTTCCAAATAAAGATAACACACGTAAGAAAATGTTAATAAAGTCTAAATATAATTCCATAGCACCATAAATATGTAATTTACTTTGGTCTAGGGTTTCATCATCTTGTAATGCTTTAATTTTGTTCATATCGTAAGCGGTAATACCAAAAAATACAAATAAGATGACCCAATCAAGTCCGATATCTAACATAGAATTACCAAGCCATAGATTAATCACACTTAAAATAATTCCAACAATTAGAATACCAAATAGTAGAGGTTTCCAGCTGCTTAAATCTCTGCTTGTTTTGTAACCATAAAGAGCCATACCGCCAAATAAAAGGGCACTTGCTACAAATAGCCATACAATGGAATTTAATTCAAATAAAACAAAAATAGTAGAAAGTGTTACTCCATTTAGCATAGCATACACAAAGAACAAAATTCCTACCACCATGGGAGGTAATTTCTTAAATAGAAAAGAAAATAAAAGCACTACCAAAAGCTCGCCAATTAATAACATCTCCCAATAACCATTAAAGATAATCGAAATGAATAGTCCAGAGGAATACGTATACCAAGCGACAATAGCAGTTCCTAATAACCCAAGAAACATCCAAAAAAACGTTCTTGCGATTAAAGAACCTTGTTTTTCTTCTTCCATATTTTCAAACTCCTTTCTTATTTTTCTAGTACTATTATAATACAAAAAGGAAAGAAATACCACCATTATATGGTTAAAAATTGAATAACCAAAAAAGCTCACATCGTTTTTTCTTTCAAATAATTAGAAATGCAACTCATAAATTCCTTTCCATATCGTTCAAATTTAACACTACCTACCCCAGAGATAGCCAATAAATCATCTTTTGTAGTGGGGTATAAGGTAGCCATCTGGGTTAGGGTGGCATCGCTAAAAACAACAAAAGGTGGTACATGGTTTGCGAAAGCTAGCTTTTTTCGTAAAGCACGCAAATGTTCAAACAAAGTAGAATCAAAAGGTAAATTGGAAAAAGAGGTTTCTTTTGTAGAGGCTTCTTTTTCAATTTTTCGTTTCATAGTAATGGTTTTTGTGCCAAACAAAACATCATTTGCTTTTGTATCTAACACTAAAACGGGGTATTGTTTGCCAATACAAATAATATATCCTCCCGCTATTAAAAAGGAAATTAGCTCTTTAATAGTGTCTTTTGAATATTCTTTTAAAATGCCATAAGTAGAAAGCGTATGAAAGCCGAGACTTTGTATTTTAGAAGAATTCGACCCTTTTAACACATCGGTTACTAAATTGGTACCATAACGGCTTCCCATTCGCTTAATGCAAGACATAATCTTTTTAGCATCTACAGTGATATCGGTTTCTTCGATATCGGAATTACAATTACTGCAATTATGGCAAATTTGAAATTTGGGAATTTCTCCAAAATATTCTAAAATATATCTTCGTAAGCATTGGTCTGTATTACAATAATCAATCATATCATTTAATTTTTTGTATTCCATACTATGGTCTATTTCAGGAGTTCCCTGTGAAATGATAAATTGATTGGTAACAATATCTGACCTAGAAAAAAGTAAAATACATTCGGAAGCTAAGCCATCCCTTCCAGCACGACCAGCTTCTTGGTAATAACTTTCTAAATCTTTTGGCATGTTGAAATGAATGACAAAACGAACATTGGATTTATCAATTCCCATACCAAAAGCATTCGTAGCAATCATAATGTTTGTTTTATCATATACAAAATCATTTTGCGAAGTTCTTTTTTTAAAATCCTCCATACCAGCATGATACTTAGATACGGAGAAACCAAGTTTGGAGAGTTCTCCATAAAGGAAATCGACATTTTTTCTAGTAGAACAATAAATAATACCAGAATGACCAGAAAATTTTTTTAGAAAACTTGTTAAATCATGCATTTTATTTTTCGAGTGGACAACATGAAAGGATAAATTTTCACGGTCAAAACCGGTGGTAAGGGTAAATGGTTTTACAAGCTGTAAACAAGAAATAATATCGTTTGCCACAAATTTTGTAGCGGTTGCGGTAAAGCTCGCTACAATTGGGCGAACGTTTAATTTTGCAATCATGCTTGCAATTTCTGTATAACTTGGACGAAAGTCATGTCCCCATTGGGACACACAATGAGCCTCATCAATGGCAATAAGGGGAATCTGGATGGAAGATAGCAAACGTAAAAACAATTCAGAATTCAAACGTTCTGGTGCAATATAAATGATTTTGTACATTCCTAAGCTTGCGTTTTCAATCGTTTGCATATAATCATGGGAAGATAGGCTACTATTAATAAAAGTAGCCGAAATTCCAATTTCATTTAAATTATCTACTTGGTCTTTCATAAGTGAAATTAAAGGAGAGATGACAAGAGTTGTGCCTTCTAACATAAGAGCAGGGATTTGGTAACAAATGGATTTACCACTACCAGTAGGCATAATCCCAAGACAATCCGACCCCTGTAAAATAGCGTTAATTAACTCAGCCTGCCCCGTTCGAAACGAAGTATAACCAAAGTACTTTTTTAATAACAATAATGCTTTTTCCATATTTTCCATATTTTCCATATAAACCTCTTAAACAATTACTTCCATTTCCTGTTTGATTTTTTCGATATTCTTTTTCGTACATCCACTATATTTCTTAATTTCTTCAAGAGACAAACCAGATTTTAACATGTTTCTAATTATCTCAAGTTTGCCTTGTGATACGCCCTGTAAAACACCTTCTTGTTTCATTTTTTGACCATAATTAAGTCTATCTTTTTTCATACGCTCAATAAATGGATCCATAGTCATTCCCTCCTCTTTAAATTTTTTTATTAACAAATCAATTGTACTATCATCTAAAAAATTTCGCATTAAAAATTGTAAAATTCTTTGAAAGATATGTTTTCTTTGAGTGGTAAAATTTTGTTTTGATAATGTTAGCAATAACTCAATGCTTTCCTCTTCTGTTTGACATTTATATAATGCCATTGCATAAGCAATGCAAGAATTCATATGAAGCAATTTTTCCTTTGTATAATTATGAATATCAATGAAATGATAAGCAATATTAATTTTTCCAAGATAATTACTATCGAATTGCTTTTCTCCAATATTTGTCTCAAAATCCCAATTTTCTTCACCAACATATAATACAATGGGACACACTGTAGGAAACTTAATGTGCTTTTGTTTTATGGTATGCTTATCAGTCGAACTTCGTAATATTTCTAAATAATATTCTAAAAGACGATAAGGCAAAGAATAATCAATATAAGATTGATGTTCTACTAAAAAGAAAATCGGTTCATCTACGATTTTGTAAACAATATCAGCATGTTGATTGTTGTATTCATTGGTAATAAAACTACGATTGTATTTTTCTAATTTATTCGGTGTAATATCATAGTGTAGAAAGGATTTTAGAAATAAAGTAAATTCCGTTTTACTATTTAATAAATCACGAAATAGTTTATCATGTGGGTATTTAATAAATGTATTCGTAGTATAAGATGTGGCATCTTCCATAAAGCAACAAGTAGCATATGATAGAGTGTTTTTTGAATAGGACAAATTTTGGTAAATATTGTACATTGTAAACCTTCCTTTTTTTATTATATTACCATAAAGACAATAAGTCAATCTCTTTTTGGTGAAAATTTTGGAGAATGTTGTAACAGGTAATGTTACAAGAAAAAATAATGTCGAAATGAATAATTAGATTAAAACACAAAAATCGACAAATGTAAAGAGAAATGTTTCGACAAAAACAGACAAAATCCTTGCGTAGTAAATAAAAATAGCAAAACAAATTTTTGAAAAAGGATTGACAAATAAAAAATAGATTGTTAAGATAAAGATATTGATTTCAAGAATATTCTAAAATTTCGGTTTTTTTCCTAAAAACCGAGTATTTCCAATCAAAATTTAGAAAAAAAGAGGGAGAGTATATGTTATCCATTGTGAAAAGTATGTCTTTGCACGGATTAGAGGGCTATCTTATTGACGTGCAAGTTGATGTTTCGGCTGGTATGCCAAGTTGGAGTGTGGTAGGACTACCAGATGCTAGTGTAAAAGAGTCGGCAGAAAGGGTACGAACCGCCATTAAAAATTCGGGTTATGAATTTCAAAGTAGAAAAATTGTGGTTAATCTTGCACCAGCCGATACCAAAAAAGAAGGGTCCTTTTTCGATTTACCCATTGCGATTGGCATTTTATTAAATTTTGAAGACATCAAAAAACAAAAGTTAGAAGATACTGTATTTATTGGAGAACTTTCTCTAGACGGAAAATTAAATCATATTAAAGGAGTACTGCCTATGTGTATAGAGGCAAGAAACTTAAAAATGAAGAGGATTATCCTACCAGAAGAAAATGCAAAAGAGGCTTCTATTATAGAAGGAATAGAGGTAATTGGAGTAAAGCACTTAAAACAAGTAGTGGACTTTTTAAACAAAAAAGAAACCATTGCACCCAAAACTGCAAATTTAGAAGAGTTTTTTCATTCACACAAACAATATCCCTTTAATTTTTCGGAAGTAAAGGGGCAAGAAAATATAAAAAGAGCAATAGAAGTAGCCGCCGCTCGGCTCACATAACCTACTTCTTATGGGAACCCCGGGCTCAGGCAAGACCATGATGGTAAGAAGAATTCCATCGATTTTACCAGATTTAACGTTTGAAGAGGCACTGGAAGTAACCAAAATTCATAGTATTGCAGGAACCTTGAAAAAAGGCACCCCACTTTTAACCACAAGACCATACCGTGCACCACATCATACGGTCTCTTCGAATTCTTTAGTAGGAGGGGGAAGAATTCCAAAACCACGGAGAAATTAGCCTTGCCCATTTTGGTGTATTATTTTTAGATGAACTTCCAGAATTTAATAAAAGCACCTTAGAAGTATTAAGAGGTCCACTAGAAGATAGAATCGTAACCATTAGCCGAGTAAATGCAAGCTTGACCTATCCATGCAATTTCATGTTTGTAGCCTCCATGAACCCTTGTCCTTGTGGGTTTTATGGTTCAAACGAAAAAGAGTGTACGTGTACTCCACAAGCAATCTCGAGGTATATGGGAAAAATTAGTGGACCACTCTTAGACCGAATTGATATTCAAATTGAAGTAACACCGGTTAAATATCAAAAACTAGAGGGAGACGAAATGAGCGAAACTTCGGAAGAAATCAAAAAAAGAGTGGATAAGGCAAGAAAAATACAACAAAACCGATACAAAGAGCATGGCATTTTTTCCAATTCTGAATTAACGCCAAGTTTAATTGAACAATATTGTAAATTAGATAACAAGTGCAAATTGCTTTTGCAAAATGCTTTTGAGAAATTAGGACTTAGTGCAAGAGCACATGCAAGAATTCTAAAAGTAGCAAGAACAATTGCCGATTTAGATAATAAAGAAAGCATTGAAACAAAGCACTTAGCAGAAGCCATTGGTTACCGAAGTTTAGATAGAAAGTATTGGAAAAACTAAGAACCCTTTAGGAGCCTATGGCGACAGCCCCCTTAAGAAAAGGGGTCTTGCTAGAGTGGAGCTCTGTAAGTACATATAATAGAAGGATAATAAAGGAGAAAGACGAAAATGGAAATGATAGAAATTAAGTCAGAGGATATTAGGTACCCAAAAAGAATGCTGAAAATAAAAAATTACCCAAAGAGACTGTATGTAATGGGAAATACGACCTTATTAAATAGTCCTCATATTTTAGCGGTAGTAGGTTCTAGGAATTGTTCCGAGTATGGTAGAAAGGTAGCCAATTCCTTTGCCAAAGAATTAGCCAAAAAAGAAGTTACCATTATTAGTGGACTAGCCATAGGAATTGATGCTGCCTCACACATAGGTTCTATGGCAGAAAAACGGAAGAACCATTGCTGTATTAGGTTGTGGATTAAACCATATGTATCCAAAAGAAAATGAATGGCTATTTCATGAAATTTTATCAAACAATGGTTGTATTATTAGTGAATATGCGCCACATATACCGCCAGATACAAAGAAGTTTCCCAAACGAAACCGCATTATTAGTGGAATTTCACAGGCTGTCCTCGTTGTAGAGGCACAATACAGAAGCGGTAGTTCCATTACCGCAAATTATGCAAAAGAACAAGGAAAAAAAGTATATGCCATTCCAAGTAATATTGATGTAAGTACCGGAATTGGTACCAATCACTTAATTCGTAATGGAGCAAGTCTTGTTACAAAACCTTCTCAAATTCAAAAAGAGTTATTTCAGTTGCCCCCCCAAGATTTAAAAAAGGAAAGTTTTAATCAAGAAGAAATTTTAGTAGATAATAAAATTTTTACAAAGGAAAATTCAAATAAGAATAAAAGAAAAGAAATTTCAGAAAAAAACGAAATTTTTACAAAGGAAAATTCAAATAAAGATAACAGAAAAGAAATTTTAGCAAATAACAAAATTTTCATAAAGGAAAATGGTAATCAAGATAAGTTAAGTTTCTCTGAACAAATTCCCAAAGAATACAAAGAAATTTATACACTGTTAGAAAATGGACCAATGCACATTAATGAAATAGCCAAAAAACAACAAAAATCCATTTCAGAATTAAATGGATTGATGACAATCATGGAAATTGAAGGATATATAAAATTAGATTCAAACCGATACCAAAGAAAGGAGTAGGCTATGTATATAAGGCATGAAGTTCGGAAAATTAGGAGAAGATTTAGCATGTAAGTATTTAGAACAAAATGATTATAAAATTCTAGAAAGAAATTTTGAAGCAAGACAAGGAGAAATTGATATTATTGCCCTTGATAAAAAAGAGCTTGTTTTTATTGAAGTAAAAACAAGAACCAACATACATTACGGAAAACCAGCAGAAGCCGTAAACTATAACAAACAAAAACATCTCATAAAAACAGTAGAATACTATCTATATTCCAGAAAATTAGAAAATGAATTTGTCCGAATTGATGTAATTGAAATTTATCTATATCATCATAAGTACAAGGTAAATCATATTAAACAGATTATATAAAGAAAAGAGGGCAAGAAATTGACAATATTAGAATTAAAAACGAAACAAGAATATAAAGAATATTACATAGAAGAGTATTGCAATAAACAAATATACACCTTTTCTGGAATACTAGTAAAATTCTATCAGAACCAATTTGAACATGCATTTTTCGAAAGCGCTAATCATCAAAAAAGAGATAAATCTATATTTTCAATAGAAAGAGCTAAAAGAATGAACTGGATAAAACAGGTATTAGAAGATAAGAATTCGGAAATTTATATAGGATGGGACAGAGATAAAAAGAAATACAATCCTACAAGGAGAGTCAGTATTATATCTCCAGAAAATTATGTTGTTGTTATTAATATGATTACCCTAAATAAAGCAAAATTTATTACAGCATATCCGGCAAGTTATACAACAGCAAAAAAGATTAGGCAAGCACCAAAATGGCAAAATAAGAACCTGACCCACCGCACAGGCAGAGCCTGTGGGTGTGGTGCCCCAGAACCTTGTTGTTTACACAATAAATGACCACTGATTAACTGGTTCAGCGGTCAAAACCTCTATACATCTTCTTTCAAAAGAAGACTATCTTACCATTATATTACTGCATTTGTAAGAAAAAGTCAATAGAATATAATGATATTTATAAAATATGTAGAAAAAATGAAATTATTCAAAGATATCATGAAATAAAAAAGAAAACACAAGTTAACGAATAAGGCTAGTTTTTATTGTATTTTTATGATATAGTAGGATAAATAAAAATAAATGACCTAAGTTATCGCCTTTGGCGATTACAAATAATGGCTATAAAGTTAGAATAAAAAGGAGCAAGAAATGAAGATTTTATTTGCAACAAAAAATCCAGCAAAGATCGATTTTTATGCGACAGAATTAGCTAAAAAAGGATACGAAGTATTAACATTAAATGACCTTCCAGAAGAAATTGAAATCATCGAAAATGGAAAGGATTGTATCGAAAATGCAATGATTAAAGCAAAAACATGTTATGATAAAACAAAAATTACCACCATTGGGATTGATGATAATTTATTTATTGAGGGATTAAGCGAAGAGCAACAACCAAAAAATCATGTAAGAAGAGTAAATGGGAAATACCTATCTGATGATGAAATGATAGAACATTATACTAAAGTAGCGAACGACTTAGGTGGAAAGGCAAATGCATACTGGTTACATGGAATTGCTATTTGTAAAAACGGAGACACCAAAACATTTGAAAAAAGAAGTGATATGATGATAACCAATACCATAAGTAAAGTAAGGCATGAGGGGTATCCATTAGATTCCATATGTATGAATCTAAAAACAGGAAAATACCAATCAGAATTAACCAAAGAAGAAATTGAACAAGGAAAACAAACCAAAAATAAAGCAATTTTTGATTTTTTAATTCGGAAACATAGAGGAGTGAGTGATATGGAATATACCTATTTAGAAGAGGTAAACCAAACCGTAAGAGACTATTTTGAAATTTTAAGTGATGAATTTCCAGAATTCTTATATGATTATATTGAAACACCAGAAATGAGAAGACTTAGAGGAACAAGTATAGGATGTGGCACCGATTGGAGTAATCTATTTCATCATAAATTTTTTCACTCGAATTTAGAACATAGTGTAGGAGTTGCTTTAATTGTGTGGCACTTTACAAAGAGCAAAAAGCAAACCTTAGCAGGACTATTTCATGATATTGCAGCACCAAGCTTCAAGCATTGTATCGACTTTATGAATGGAGATGCCAAAACACAAGAATCCACGGAAGAAGAGACAGAAGAAATTATTCGAAATTCAAAAGAAATTATGGACCTTCTAAAACGAGATGGAATTACTGTAGAAGAGATAAAAGATTATCATATTTACCCAATTGCCGATAATGATACACCAAAGCTTTCTTCGGATCGATTAGAATATACGTTCATGAATGGGATTATGTTTAAAGAAGTATGGGACTTAGCCAAAATTAAACAAATTTATGAGGATATTGAAATTTTAACAAATGAAGAAGGTATGAGTGAATTAGGATTTAAAACCAAAGAAATAGCAGAAGAATTTATTGAAAAAGCAAGCAAACTATGGCCTTTATGGATTAGCAAAGAAGATAAAATAACTATGCAATTTTTTGCAGATGTGCTAAAAGAATTGAGCCAAAAACAAATCATTACAAAACGAGATTTATATACTTATTCAGAACAAGAAATCATTGAAAAAATAAAACATTGTGGAGATAAAAGAATACAAGAGGCATTTCAAAAATTCCAAAATGCCACCAAAGTATATGAAAGTGATGAAAAAATAGAAGAAAACTATTGTATTAGCATTGACGCAAAAAAAAGATACATCATTCCACTAGTTAAAAACGAAGAGGAAACCGTAAGAATTAATAAAATATCATCTCAAGCCAAAAAGCAAATTGAAGACTTTTTAAAATGGAATACCAAAAAATATATTTATTTTGATTTTAATTTTTAGGAGGATGTATGAGTGGGGTATATGAAGATACAAGATTTTTAATGAAAAAATATGGGATTACGGCTAATAAAAAATTGGGGCAGAATTTTTTAATTGATGAGAAGGTAATTGATACGATTGTAGAGGCGTCTGAGATTACAAAAGAGGATTTTGTCATTGAGATTGGTCCGGGGCTTGGGACACTAACACAAAAGTTACTCGAAAAAGCAGGAAAAGTAGTTGCTATTGAACTAGATGATAGAATGATACGTATTTTAAAAGAGAGATTTTTTTTAGAAAAGCATTTTGAAATTCTTAATGAAGATGTACTAAAAGTAGATTTAAGAGAACTAATTACCCAAAAAAAAGTGGAAACAGGATTAAAAAATGTGAAGATTGTAGCCAATCTTCCATATTACATTACCACCCCAATTATTATGAAATTATTAGAAGAAAAGCTAGAAATTAAAAGCATTACAGTTATGGTGCAAAAAGAAGTAGCTGACCGATTAACCGAAACTCCGGGGGGAAAAAAATCGGGTGCGATTACGTATGCTGTACAGTATTATGCGCTAGCAGAAGAAATACGAACGGTACCAAACGATTCTTTTATTCCAGCACCAGAGGTAGCTTCTGAAGTCATCAAATTAACTTTAAGAAAAGAACCAGTCATTAAAGTGAGTGACGAAAAGGAATTTTTCTATTTCATTAAAATCGCCTTTATGCAAAGAAGAAAAACACTGGTAAATGCAGTTTCCAATGCAGGAGTGAATATTTCAAAACAGAAAGTAGAAAAAGTATTACAAGAATTAGGGATTGATACGAAAATTAGAGCAGAAGCATTAACAATAGAACAATTTGCTAGTATTGTAGAAAAAATGTAGGTTAGTGTAAAAAGGTTCTTATATTGCAAGATTACATAAAATATGCTATAATAGAATTATCAATGGACAATAAAGTTTGGTTTTAGGAGGAAAAAATTATGACACGTGACATCCAGAGATCCCGCTACTATTATTTTGGAGAGGGAAAAAAATTTGCGACAGAGGAAGAGGCAAGAAGGCAGGCTGAGTACAAAATGCAAGCAATGCTTGCAGAAATAAAACTCAGTAGCAAAATAAGTTTAGACGGAGAACCTGAAATTGTATCAACAAATGGTGCGGTGCAGGTAAGAATTCCCGTCGCATGGTAACAAGGAAGAAACCTACTAATCGAAAGAAAGGTAGGTTTCACTTGTGTTTTAGAAAAAGGTAGTGTATAATACTAGTAGAAAAATGATGGAGGGGCGTTTATGGGATTTAAGCGTGAATGTAATTTTGAAGATGATATTGAGTTATTAAACTTAAAATATCAAATGAATGGACTAGGTTTTGGAGAGTATTTTGCAAATGAATTAGGGGCAAATGAAGTAATACAAAACAAAATAGGAAACCCAATAAGGCAAGAAGAAAACCAATAATTGTATTGGTTTTCTTTTTGTAAAGAAATTGTCAAAAAATCTTAATAATTTTTTTTGAAAAACTACTTGGATAATCGAAAAACACATGATATAATGAAAAAGGAAACAAACGAAAAAGGAGTAAAACATGGTAGTAAATCAGATTTTAGTAACACAAAAAATATATGTAACTCCTGAACTGAGAAGAAAAAAGAAGATGTATAAACTAAACTTTTTCTTGTCGGTCTTTTTAGTGTGTTCCTTATTTTCGTATTACATTTATGCAGAATATGACCGAAACAAAAACGAAGAAGTATCTAAGGAAATTTTAGCAAGTATCGATTTAGAGTATTTTGAAGAAGAACCAACTGGTTCAGGAGTACGTATGGAAGATAATGTGCTAATTGTAACCTTAAACGATAATAGCCAAAACCGTTCTGAAATTGATATTACCAAACTAGCACAATCCATACAAATGCAAATTGAAAACAAGAAAAAAGAAAAGGAAATCTTTACCTCAGAAAGTGGGGATACCTATTCTACAGATGCCATTGTTAATATTCCACGTTTAGGAATTAACTATCCTGTACTCGACAAAACCACCAATGAATTATTAAAGTTATCCCTTAGCAAATTCTATGGACCAGACCCAAACGAAATTGGAAACTATGTCATTGTAGGACATAATTACCGAAACAAGAAAATGTTTGGAAAACTATCTGAAATTGAAAATGGCGATACCGTAGAATTAACCGACTTAACAGGAAAGACTGTTACCTATGAGGTATATGATAAATACGTCGTAAATCCAGACGATACGGCATGTACGAGCCAATTAACTGGTAGAAAAAGAGAAGTTACGCTTATTACCTGTACTAACTACGGAACCCAAAGACTAGTTGTAAAAGCAAGAGAAATAAAATAAAAACAATGTATATGATATAAGAACCCCCAGTCATGCTTCTGCGTGACTGGGGATTCTACACTTCAAATGCATGGCTAATAAGTAAAAAGACAAAATATCCACTAAGGAAAATGGCAATTTGTAGTACAATTGAAAAAAGTTCAAAGGATATACTTGGTACCAATAATTTCGTAACGAAGGCGGAAACTCCAATTCCTATGATAGGTTTTAACAGCCAGTTTACCTTATCTATTTGAAAAGAAGCCAGCTTTTTTAGTTGGTATAAGCTAATGCTAAAATTTAATAACTCACTAATATAAATAACCAAAAGATAGCCATTTAAGCCCAATAGGGGAAGAAAACTAGTAATAAAAAAGATACTAGTAAATAAGTCTAGGATATTGCATTTCATTACCTTCACTTGTTTTCCAAGTCCTTTTAAAATATTATCAATAATGCCATCTAGGTACATAAAAATAACTAGAGGGGAGAGGATTTTTAAATAGTTTGCAATTTCAAAATTTTGATACACGGCAAAACTAATTTCTTTTGCATAAAAGAAAAACACCCCAAATACAGCAAAAGAAAATAGGAAAGTAATACGAAAAATTCGCCCTGTTAGATACGAGATGTGGTCATAGGATTTTTTCGTATCAAAATAAGCATATTCTGGAACAACTAAATTACTAAAAGACGAGATAATAACATCGGGAAAGAGTAATACTGGCATAACCATAGAAGAAATCATGCCATAATGGGCAAGAGCACTTTTAAACGAAAGTCCAGACTTCTCTAAATAGGTGGGAATGAGTAGTTGTTTTAAAGAAGAAAGCCCGAGAGCGAAGATAAGAGGTAATGGCAATGGGGAAGGAAATCGAGGCAATCTTTTTTAGGTAATTTTGATGGGTTTGTTGTTTTACCATATGCTTTTTTGCTTCTACACGGTATAAAAGAAAGGCAAAAAAACAAGAACCAATTTCCGAAATCATTTCACCAAGCACTAAGGATAAACAAGCATAAGCAATTCCAGAAGGCAAAAACAAAGACAAAAAGTAGGAAGTAGCAAACATTTTTAATGTTTGTTCAAAAATACGGCAAGTGGCATTTTTTCCGTTTTTTCGAAGAGCAGTAAAATATCCTTGAAAACAAGAAGAAAGACTAATAAAAGGAAGACTTAGTCCAATTAGGTAAAACAAATAAAAAGGTACTTGGTCATGAACGAAATACCTAGTAATGGGTTTGGCAAAAACGATAATTAGGATACCTGCTAAAATCCCAAAAAACAAGCTATAAGAAAAACACTTTCGAAGAGCCATTTTGGTGTTTGCATTTTTACAAAAAGCAGTTTCTTCTACCACAATACGAGTAACCGATAAATTAATACCAGAAGTCGCAAAAGTAATAAAAAACAAATACACAGACATGATTAAGCCAAAAACACCAAGAGCCTCTGAGCCTACTTTTTTGGAAATATAAATCGAAAATGAAAATCCTACTACTTTCATCAAAAAAGCAGTAGCCGTTAAGATAAGTCCATTTAGCAAAAAAACATAAAAACGTCTCAAGCAAACATCACCTTGTACACTATATGAAAACAAAATGTGGTTCATTCGGGTTTTTCTTAATAAAACCTTAATAATCCCTATACTTGTTTCTTAATAAATTTATGGTATAAATAATAAGGGAAGAAACTTTAAAAAACTCAAAAATAATGTTATAATTTAAGAAAAAAGCCCTAAAATAAATGCTCTAATTAAAATAGAGTAAAAGGCCCCTTTGCCTAAGGGGGCTGTCAGCGAAGCTGACTGTGGGTTCTAAAAGGGGAAGGAAAAATATGTATAATATTTTAGTATGTGATGATGACAAAGAGATTGTGGAGGCAATTGAGATTTACTTGAGTAAAGAAGGGTACAAAATTTTAAAAGCATACAATGGAGAAGAAGCGTTGAAGCTTGTAAAAAATAATGAAATCCATTTAATGATTTTAGATGTGATGATGCCAAAATTAAATGGTATTAAGGTAGCCGAAGAAATTAGAAAAGATAAAGGAATTCCCATTATTATGCTTTCTGCGAAATCTGAAGATTATGACAAAATTAATGGGCTAAATACAGGAGCCGATGATTACATGACAAAACCCTTTAACCCATTAGAACTAATCGCAAGAGTCAATTCACAAATTAGAAGATACACTACTCTTGGTTCCATCAAAAAAGAAGAAGGAAAACAATATGGAACTGGAGGACTTGTCATTCATGATGACACAAAAGAAGTGTATGTAGACGAAAAACTAATTAAACTAACCCCAACCGAATATAACATATTAAAGTTTCTAACCAAAAACAAAGGAAAGGTCTTTTCCATTGAACAAATTTATGAAAATGTATGGGAAGACGAAGCCTATGGAGCAGAAAATATTATTGCTGTTCATATTAGGCACATAAGAGAAAAAATCGAAATTAACCCAAAAGAACCAAAATACTTAAAAGTAATTTGGGGAATTGGTTACAAAATAGAAAACATCAAATAAGTTTTAGGGTAACCTAAAAACGGGATAAGGAGAAATCAATGAAATATTCAAAAATCATAAAAAGTATTTGCTATGGTTTAATTCCCATATTAACCCTCATCATCATTCTGCATACTTGCTCGATTGTTTATTATGCAAATTATGAAGAAGATTTTGAAAACAAAACCTCTTATGTGGATACCACTCAATTTGCAAACGACTATTTTGGTGCCATTATTCGAGCCCTTCATATTAGTGAAAGTGAAAGAAAAATCATACAAAAAAACACCGACATTTTAATTAGTGATATAGAATATGATAGCATGGCAGACAAAGAAGTGGTAGAAATGAAAGCTGGGATGGAATTACAAGAAAAAGACCCAATCCAAAGTAATTTTTATACCATTCGCAAATATGAGGTATTGGTCATTTCGCCAGAGGGAGATATTATTACCAATGTGGAACGAACGTTTCGAACCGATAGTGCCGAAAAAATAAAGGAATATTTGGCAGGCAAAAAATATTATTGGAATTATGATGGAAATGAAGTACAAACCAATATTACCAAATTAGCCTACGAACAGATTGCTTACCAAGGTTTTGAAGAAATAAGGACATCTGGATATGAAATTTATTCTGCCTTAAAAGAAGAGGGAAATGCGGAGTTTTATGCCTTAAATTTAATTTACAACTTTGTAATGGAAACTTATCAAACGGCACCAGCCATTACTTTGATAGCTACGCTACTCTTAATGGCTTGTATTGTCTACATTATTTTAAGCATTGGACATAAGGAAGGCGAAGAAGGAATTTACACAAACGGGCTAGACAAAATTCCCTATGAAGTAGTAGCAATCATAGCAGGTATCTTACTTATTATAGAAGGGGCTTTTATCTGGATGTGTATTGATGTTACTGCGCATATGGCTAGTAAAATAGCCATCGATAGTGCTATTATGGCATCCATTGCATTAGGATTTGTTATGTATATTACCATTACGGTTACCATTGTAACCACCATTCGAAGAATAAAAGCACATATCTTTTGGAAAAATACCTTTGTATATTCTCTTAGCCAATTTATACTAGGTGGATTATTTACCAATCTTAGCCAAACTATGAAATTAGCAGTACAATATGGTGGATTTCTGATAGCAACGGTGATACTCTTAGCACTTACTGTTAATGAAATGCCATTACTTAGTCTTGTATTACTTGGATTTTGGTATTACGTATTTAAAAAAATGGTAGATTATCAAAATCAAATGTATCAAGTCCGAGAAAAGATTAACAATATGTATCATGGGGATATAGAGGTTCCATTAGAGGAAGATGCTTTGTATGGCGAATTAAAGCAAGTAGCAAAAGAGTTAAACGACATATCAGGTGGGCTTTCCAATGCCATAAAAGAAGCCACCAAAAGTGAACGTTTAAAAACTGAATTAATTACCAATGTATCACACGATATTAAAACACCACTTACCTCCATTATTAACTATGTGGATTTAATGAAACAAGAAAAAATAGAAAACCCAAAAATACAAGAATATTTAGAGGTATTAGATAGTAAATCACAAAGACTAAAAAAATTAACCGAAGACTTAATCGAAGCTTCAAAAGCGTCTTCCGGAAACATCAAATTAACCATGGAAACCTTAAATGTAAAGGAATTGGTAAAACAAATCAGTGGAGAATTTGAAGACCGCTTTTTAAAGAAAAATCTACAAATCATCGAAAGTTTTCCAGAAGAAGTAGTAAACATACAAGCAGACAGTAGATACTTATACCGTGTCATGGAAAACATGTATGTCAATATTGCCAAATACGCCTTAGAAGGCTCAAGAGTATATGTAGATGTTATAAAACAAAATGGAAAAGTACAAATACACCTAAAAAACATTTCAGAAGACAAACTAAACATATCCGTAGATGAACTAATGGAACGTTTTGTAAGAGGAGATGAAGCAAGAACCAAAGAAGGCTCTGGTTTAGGAATCTCCATTGCAAAATCCCTAACTGAATTGCAAAAAGGAAAATTCGATATTCATTTAGATGGAGACCTATTTAAAGTAGTAATCGAATTTGAAGAAATAGAAACATAAAAATTCCTTAAAAAAGGTGCAGAATCTAGGTTCTGCACCTTTTTTAAAGTTACTATTTTTCATATTCTACTGAAAAACTGCCCCAAGTGCGCCGAAGACTCCGGCAGAAGCAAGCCCCATAATAATACCAGCTAAAATAACACCTGCCATAATGGCGATAACACTCTTTTTAAAATCCATATCTAAAAAGCTAGCAGCCAAGGTTCCTGTCCATGCACCTGTTCCAGGAAGCGGAATTCCTACGAAAATAAATAGGGCTACATATAAACCACGTCCTGCGGTTTCTTGTAATTTTTTACCACCTTTTTCGCCTTTTTCTAAGCACCAAGTAAAAAACTTTCCAATAAATTTTTTATTGGCTCCCCATTCCAATACTTTTCTTGCAAAAAAGAAAATGAAGGGAACTGGTAGCATATTAGCAATAATGCAAGTAATATAAAGTGGAATCAGTGGCAAAGGGTCTCCAAAAGCAGTACTAAACCCAACAGGGACTGCTCCTCTTAATTCAATAAGGGGAACCATAGATATTAAAAAAACAATTGCATATTTTTTAAACATAAATAAAACTCCTTTATCAATAATAGCTAGAAAGTATTTTACTATAACTAAAAAGAAAAGTCTATCATTATAAATAAATTTATATACTATTATTTAAAATATAATATCATTTTGATTAAATATAATATCTTTTAATTCATCTTTTAATTCTGGTAAACTTTCTTTTATTGTTCCCCATAATACAGATAAATCAATGTTCTCGTAATCATGTACAATTCGATTTCTCATCCCTCTAATACTTTTCCATGGAATATTTTTATATTCTTCCATTGTTTCTTCTGAAAGTTCATTTACAAGTTCTCCTATTTGCGAAACGGTAAAAGCACATGCAGTAATTGTTTTTTTATCTTCAAAAAACATGTTAGCTTCTAATCCTTTTACATATTCTTCAATATCGCTAATATAACTAATTATTTTTTGAATAATAATTCTATCTTTACTTTTCATAAATGACAACTCCTTCATTTTCAATATTTTTATATATTTCACTACCTTTTTGAATTTCAGATATTTCAAATAAGTCAATATTCTTTTTTAGTTTTTGTACTAAATCTTCTAATAATCCGTAAAAATTAATATTTAATAATTTTCCTTCACTATCAATTACTAAATCAATATCACTTTTTGGAGTTGCTAGATTTTTGGCGTACGAACCAAATAGTGTTGCTTTTTTTACAGCAAAATGACTTAATATTTCTTGTAATAGTTCTTTTAATTCTTCAATAGTATAAATTTTTTCAGACATTTATATTCCCTCCTTTACAATGCTATTTCAGTATAACATAAACAGGTTTAAATTACTATAATTTTTTCTAATTCTATCCTTGAAGGGGTCTATAGTTCCACAAAAGAAGTTTTGATGTGATGAAAGATGTCTTGGAATTTTTCTTGGTTTTCGGTTATTACTTCGAGGTTTAATACATAAAAACTATTTTTTGTTTCCACCCATAATACATTACAATAAAATTCCTTGCCATACGAGGTATCGGTATAAACAAAGTGATATTCATAAGCAGGATTATTTTCAAGAGAAAATGGAAGAATGCCAGAGTCATCATGAATATTTTCTTTGTCTTTTAAATAAGTTTCTTTATCTTTTTGAACCACAGAAGCAAAATCGATTTCACGGATTTTGGAAATTTTAGTGGCATAGAAAAATAGTCCTTCTTCTTCTACTGATAAATCCATGATAAATGCACTATTTTCTTGAGAGTTCGTAACATAGGAAAGGTTTGTAGGAAATTCAACGTGAAAACTACCATCGTTTGCAATTAATGTGGTATAGGTGAGTTTTTTGGGGCGAAAGATCAAGGTGAAAATGCAAACAATAATGACAACAAGGGAAACGCCAAGACTAATAAAAACCGTTTTCTTTTTTAAATATTCCATACGAAATTTCCTTCCTTTCTTAGTTATAAACGTACAAATCATTAGAAAAATTAAATTCCATTCCTTATTTCGTTTTAAAGAATTGATATTGAATTAATTCTTTAAGAGTACTATTTTTGCTAGGTCCTTTTTTGTTATTTTACCTTCTCGTAAAACAACAACTTTTTGGTTATCTACCTCAACAATTGTAGAGGTAGTATCGGTACTTATATTTCCACTATCTAAGATATAATCTACTTTTCCATCTAACTCCTGAAGGATGTTTTTTATATTGGTTCCAGTTGGACTGCCAGAAAGATTAGCACTAGGAGCAACAATAGGAACCCCCGCTTCTTTAATAAGACGATAGGCAAGGCCACTTTCTACTAAGCGAACGCAAAGATATTCGTTAATAGATACAATATCTGGTAAAATATTTTCTTTTTTCTTAAATTTTATGGTTAAAGGACCAGGCCAAAAGGCATCAATTAATTTTTGTTCAACAGGAGTAATGCAAGTTACCAGTTCTTTTAACATAGAAATGTCCGAAATTAATACAATTAATGGTTTATACATAGGTCTTCCCTTTATTTCATAAATTCTTTTGCAAGCAGTTTCAAGATAAGCATTGGTTCCCATACCATATACAGTATCTGTTTTAAAAACGACAATTTTTCCATTTTTTAGTTCTTGTCCAAGTTTAGGAAAGATACTATCATCATAGGGAGCTTCTAAATTAATATATTTTGTATTCATTAGGATTCCTTCTTCTAATTTTTTTTCTATTAACTATTTAGAATGTTAGCTTTTAAGAACCCCCAGTCACGCTCTCGCGTGCCAGCCCCCTTGTTAAAGGGGCTTTCTTGTAACGCTTCGTGAGGTTAAGTAAATTCGAGCTATTAGTAAATTATTATATTCCTAATATTATTTTATCATTTTGTACTTGCTTACTGCATACAAACTTCAAAGGCTTCACAGGAAAGCCCCTTTAACAAGGGGGCTGGCGCGGAGCGACTGGGGGTTCTTATTACTAATTATTCATCTCTGAATTGTTGACTTTTTTCTATTATATACTATCTTTGCAATATTTACAACTAGCAAATAATGTGATATAGTAAGAAAAAATTAATTTGAAGAAAAGGAATGTGTTTGAAGATGAAAGAAAACAAATTTGTAGCAATTGATGTAGAAACAACGGGACTTTCCCCATTTGCCAATGAATTAATTGAGGTAAGTGCCATTAAATATGAGGGAAATAGAAAAATAGATACGTTTTCTACCTTAATAAAACCAAAAACAAAAATACCATATCATATTACCAAAATTACAGGAATTACAAACGATATGGTACAAAATGCCCCTGAAGTAGAAGACGTTATGCCCAAATTACTGGAATTTGTAGGAGGTGCAGATATTGTAGCTCATAATGCGGATTTCGATTATAAATTTATACAAAATTACTCAAACTACGGTTTTTCTAAAAATAAAGTAATTGATACCGTACCAATCGGAAGAAAGCTATACCCAGAACTTCCAAACCATAAATTAGGCACCATCGCAAGACGTATTGGCATTACCGAAGATGGATTTCACAGAGCAGAATTTGACTGTGAATGTTGTGCTAAGATTTATATGGAATATTTGAAGGTAGTATAAGATTCGTTTGAAAAATTTGCATGGTATGAAGATAGGAGAGAAAAACAATGGAATACGTATACAAAACAAGTGGAACCTGTTCGCAGGAAATGATCATTGAAGTAGAAGAAGACATCATAAAAAAAGTAACCATTATAGGAGGTTGCAAGGGAAATACGGCAGGAATTAGTAAGTTAGTAGAAGGCATGAAAATAGAGGAAGTGATTAAAAAACTAAAAGGAACGCCCTGTGGAACAAGAGGAACCTCTTGCCCAGACCAATTAGCAAAAGCATTAGAGGAAATAAAGAAAAAACAAAAATAAGGAGGGCATATGAAGGCATTAGTAACAGGAGCATCTTCTGGAATTGGAAGAGATATAGCAAGATATTTAAGTCGTCTTGGATATGATATTATTGCAGTGGCAAGAGGAGGAGAGGCACTTAGTAAATTAAAAGAAGAGTTGCCCACCAAGGTAGAAGTCATTAGTGTCGATTTATCGGACGAAAAAGCATGTAAGGGATTATATGAAACCGTCAAACATAAAAAAATAGACCTATTAGTAAATAATGCAGGATTTGGCGATTTTGGTGAGTTTACGAATACCGATTTAGATAAAGAATTAAACATGATGGATGTAAATATAAAAGCAGTTCATATTTTAACAAAATTATTTTTGCAAGATATGGTAAAAAGAGATAAAGGCTATATTCTAAATGTAGCATCTATTGCAGGATTTATGCCAGGACCACTAATGGCAACCTACTATTCTACCAAAGCCTATATCGTAAGGTTAACACAAGCGTTGTATACCGAGTTAAAAAAGAAAAAATCGAAGGTAAAAATTAGTGTACTATGTCCAGGCCCAGTCAATACCAACTTTAATAAAGTAGCAAACGTGAAATTTAATTTAAAAGGACAATCAAGTGAGTTTGTAGCAAAATATGGAATTGATGAAATGTTAAAAGGGAAAACGATTATTTTACCAGGAGGAAAAATAAAAATAGCGAGATTTTTAGCAAAAATCTCACCAGAAAAATTGGTAGCAAGAATTTGTATGAAAATGCAAGAAAAAAAGAGGTAGAGGTGGGCGAAAAGCTCGCCTCTAAGCAATAGAAAAGGCATATTAGAAAATATTAAAACAGTAATCTTTTTGTAATAAATGCGACATAAAACTAATAAATATGGGAAAAATAGCAAAAAAACAACAAATTTACATAAAAAACACTTGTCAACTTTTACTATCTATGTTAGAATAGATATAAGTGGGATTTTGCTAATTTTTAGCAAAACCTGGGAGGAGATAAATATGGATAGTGAAAAAATAATTGTAGAATTAATAAAACCACTCCTAAAAGATTACCTAGCATTTACAAGGGGACAAGTGCCTAAAGATTGGGTAAATGTAAGGGATGAAAGACAAGCCTATATAGAGAGATTACAAAGGGAAATTAATGAGTTAAAAGGAGATATTAAAAAAGCAGAAGAATTTAATACAGATATTGAAAAAAATGCTGTGCCAAGCCTCAAACGAAGAAAACCTGGCATGGTTGATGAGTTAGAAGCAGATATAAAAGAGAATAAAGAAAAAATAGAATCTTATCCAAAGCGAATTGAAATGCTTGAAGAAGAACAAAAAAGAGCAAAGGAAGAATTAGAAGAAGCAAAAGCACAAATTGAAACAAGAAGACAGGCAGAGATTACCAAAATAAAGAAGAATATTCACAATAAAGTAAGACAATACATAGAAAGGCAAGCGGAAGAAGGAGAGAAACAAGAAAACATAGAAGCATTAAAAAAGTATGAGAAACTTAGCGATGAAGAGATACAAAGTTTTGCTTCTAGGGTAGAAAAAGAAGAAAAAAGAAAATTAAAAGCTACTAAAATAGCCAAAATAAAACAAGATATAGAAAGTAAAGAGGAAAAATATAAAGATTTACTAACAGAAGATTATTACCGCGCAAAAGAAGAATATATAGAGTGCCTAGAAGCAGCAAGAATAGAAAAAATAGAAGAAAAGCAAGAAGCAATAGGATCAATAACGGTTACTACGATTTATCAAAAAGCATATAAAGATGCAGTAAAAGAAAACGATCAAACTAGAGCAGATGCTATTTTAGAAAAAATGCAAGAAGTAAAGAATAGAAAACAAAAAGAAATAGAAAGAAATGGCTTAGAAGAAAATGCACAAAGGGAAAAGGTACAATCTCAAAAAGGAAATATAGTTACCAATTTTATACAGGGGTCAATGAAGGCATTAAAAAGTATGGTAAGTGTTTTTCCTAAATTAAAAGAAATGATAAATAGAACAACTCGCAGGTTAAATTATTTCGGTATAGAACGATTAGGAGCTGGAAAAGAAAACATCACAATGACAAATGAACAAATAAATGAGTCGATGCAAAAAAATAGAGCAAAATATGAACGATTCTTAGAGGAGAATAGAGAAAAAAGACAAAAAGAACAGAGTGAAAATGCAGTATTAGCAGGTGAACAAGATCTTCAAGGAAATGTGATACTATCTAGGGAAGAAGAAATTGAAAAACAATTAAAAGAGGAAAAGGAATTAAGAAAAGTAAGATTTGTGCACGATACAGATTATGTAAATGAAATGCGACAAAGAGTAAGTGAAGTAAAGATTATAACCAATGAAGAGCTAGAGAAAAAATATGCAGCATATCGTAAAGCAAATGGTATTGATAAAGCAGCAGTAGAAGCAAGACAAGAAAAGCAAGGAGTAAAAAGTTCACTAATGGAGAATAGAGAAATTCATGTAGAAAATATACCAGAATTTCTAAAAAATGATGGAACGGCTAAGAATTTAGATACAAAGATTTCAAAAGAAAAATCAAGAAAAACAATAGGAGGTTTTTCTTGGATAAGCGGTTTAGTATTTAAAGTAAAAGGACAAAAAGTTGCAGTGCAAAACCAAAATGGGAATGCATATAAGCAGGGACTAGATGCAGGAATTTCACAAGAAGAACAGCGAAGACGTGCAAAATTGTTCCAAACAAAGAAAGATTTAAGTAAGGAAAATCCAAGCAAGGAGAATACGGAGTTTAGAGGAGTACTATATGGAGGAGAGTAAAAGTAAATTTTTTGTAAACAGAGAAGGGAGATAAAAATGGAAGAAGAACAATTTTTTGAAGAAATGAAACCACTATTAAAAGATTATGTGGAATTTACAAAAGAGGATATGTCTAAGAAATGGGAAAACATGGAGAAAGAAGCTTTGGCAAAAGTAGAAGAAAGCCAAGCAAGACGTGATGAGGCAAAAAACAAAGAAAAAGAAGCTAGAAAAAAAGGGGAAACTCTTAGACAAGCAAAACGTAACTTAAAAGGCATGGTAGCAATAATAGGAGATGAGGAATATAAATCAATAGAAGGTAAAATAAATCAAAATGTAAAGAAGATAGAAGAACTTAGTAGAGAGTATAATCATAGGTATAAAGAATTAGAACAAGCAAAACAAGAACAACAACAAACGAAAGCTACCATTGAAAAAGAAAAGCAAGAAAGACTAGAACAGCAAAAGGAAAAACAAGGAAGTATTTATGAAAAGGCAAAGGGATATATTGATTCTAAAAAAGAAGAAATGAATCGTAACATTGAAGAAAAATCGAGTAAATTAGAAGAAATGAGAGCAAAAAGAAAAGAACTTGCCTCAGAAGCAAAAGCTGCATCTGAATTAAGATTAACGCTAAGCAAAAGCACAGATGAAATAAAAAAATCAGCAACATATAAAGCTCTTTCCCAAAAGGCAAATGAGGAATTGCAAAAAAGAAAAGCAATGTATAAAGAATATAACCAAGAGATGAGTCGTGCAAAAGAAGAATTAGAAGGAGCAAAAGCTACCTTAGCTTCTTTTGAGGAAAAATATGGTGCAATTGATTTTTCAAGTGAAGCAGGAATTCAAAGTTTAATGGAGATTACTGGATGGAAAGATGAAAAAGAAGCAAGTGCAATTGAAGAAGATAAAGATACTTTGGAGGCAGATGATGCTCAAAAATTAGGGGAAGAAGGACATAAACAAACAGAACAATCTAATGAAGAGGTATCTAAACTAGGAGATAACGAGGTAGAAGTTATAGAACCTAGTACAAGAAAAGCAAGCGAAGAGAAAAAGTCCCAGCCAGAAGGAAAGAAACAACCTAAAACAGAGCAAGAGAAATGGGATGAAATACTAGAGATATATCATAAAAGAGAAGAGGGATACGAAGATACATTGCCAAGACAATATTTTAGAGAAAAATATAAAGTCTTAGGTATGAAAGATGTTGACGAAGCAATGAAAATTGCGCTACCAACAAAGGATATGTCACTATTAGAAGTGATTCAAGGAATGAAACTTTTAGAAGAATCTCCTGCAAATATAGAAATATGGGATAGAACAATTGAAGCTGTAGAAATAAGAATTAAAGAATTAGGAAATAGAGAGCTAGGGTGGAGCGAAAAAAAAATGTTTAAGACTCTTGGAATGGATATAGAAGCAGCGGCTGTTTTTGACAATATGATAAATGGATTCGAAGATTTATTGGATAAGGAAAATTATAAAAAAATAGATAGAATAATGTTGCAAAATGCTATGAAATGGGGAATGGAAAAAAATTTAATAAGAATATGTAAATTAAATTTTAGCGATTTTCTAAAAGAACAAATAAAAGAAGCAAAAGATAAAGGAGAGTTAGAAACCAGTTCCTCTTTTGAGAAATTATTAAAAGAGGTAATGGAAAGAGAAAAAAAATTACAACAAGATAAGGAAAGGGCAAAGAAAAGTAGAAAAATAGATAGAGATTTGAACCAAGCAGGACAACCAAGAAGAGGAGCACAACCAAGACAGAACGGACAAGCAGCTCCAACACAAGGAGCACAACCAAGGCAAGCGGGTACTAGTCAAATAATTCAATCTGAGCAAGGCGTACAAGAAGAACTACCAATTACTAGAATTGAAGTAAATACTAATAAAGGAAAAGTAATTGTTGTTTATGCAGATTCGAAAAAAGAAAATAAAGAGTACTTGATAAGAGACATGTTATATGATAGAAGAAATTATCGTGGAGCTATTAAAGATAAAATTGGAGAAGATATATTGAAACGGTATGACACCAAAAGAGATGAAAGAAATATTAAAGTCTGCTGATATTTTTGTTCTAAAAGCACTTTATGATTATAAAGTAAAAACTGAAGATGGACGAATGTTAGAAGCATATCTTAAAAATATTGATATTGTTAATGGTACTACAAGAAAAGTCGACGGCGAACAAATGCTAATACCTAAAATAATGCATAATGTAAGTGGACGTGGTGGCGTCTCAAAGAAACACTATGGTAAAGCTCTAACTGAAATAAGTAAAGATAACGAGCTAGAGGGGGTTGAATATGAAATAAGTGCAATGACAAAAATTCCAAAAACATTTGCACAAAAATTCCCAATATTCGGAATGATATCAGATTGGTTTGCAGATAGAAGAGAGGCAAAAAGAGAGATAACATCATATGAAGACAGAAGAATGCAAGAAGAAGAAAAAATAGCAAAAGGAGAAAGAGCAGAAAAACATGCAAAAGACAAAAGAGAAAGAAAGCTTGAAAAGAGTAGAATAAATAAAGAAAAAAAAGAAAGAAAAGCCGAAGATAAAAAGGAAAAAGCAGAAAGAAAGGCAGAAGAAAAAAGAAGAAAAGCGGAAGAAAAGAAAGCTAGAAAAGAAAGAGAAGATACGCCAGATGAAGAAAGCACACTAGAGGGTGGAATGGAAGCAGAAAGAATAGGAGATGAAGCAGCACAAAGTACTGCAAGAGAACGCCTAGGTTTTGACTACATTGATGCTCATGCAAGATTAGAAGAACAACGTGAGGCAGAAGCGAGTGCAAGGTCGAGAGAAGGACAACAATACCATGGAACAGAAGGTGATATAGACTTAGATAATCTAATGGAGGACTTAAAAACTTCGAAAAATGAAGGACCCCAACTATAAAAATTTCAAAAAACGTTGACATTCTAAAAAAATCGTGATAGAATATAAACCGTTATGGTAAAATGCGAAAAGTGGCATTTCCGTAACGGTTTTTTCTACGCATATAATGATTTGTAATCGCCAAAGGCGATAACACAATCATTTATTTGTCACAAAAATGAAACATTTGTCAAATTTAAGGAGGTGAAATTTAAGTGCCAACGATTAATCAATTAGTAAGAAAAGGAAGAAAAACAACAACGACAAAATCAACTGCACCTGCATTACAACATGGTTATAACTCTAGGAAAAAAACATTAACCGATGCAAGAGCACCACAAAAAAGAGGTGTATGTACTGTTGTAAAAACCGTAACCCCTAAGAAACCAAACTCAGCTTTAAGAAAAGTTGCCAGAGTTAGACTTTCAAACGGTTATGAAGTAACTTCTTATATTCCAGGAATTGGACACAACTTACAAGAACATAGTGTTGTTCTAATTAGAGGAGGAAGGGTAAAAGATTTACCTGGTGTTCGTTACCACATTATAAGAGGAACCTTAGATACTGCAGGAGTAAAAGACAGAATGCAAGCTCGTTCAAAATACGGAGCAAAAAAACCAAAAAAATAGGTAGAAGCTAGAGGTTAGAAGTTAGAAAATAGATTTAACCAATAACCTACTCTCAGCTTTGGTTAGTGCTTGTAATTCTTACTAAACTTAAGGTACTTAAATTTAGATAGATTTATAAAAGCACTATACGGGAAAGAATACTTTCCAGAGTAACTTTCGATATTTTATATAAATATCAAAAATTAAGATGTTAAAAAGATAAAAGAAAATAGATATTTAGGTATGGAGATACTTTCTAAACTCTAAAATACTAATTTCTAATATCTAGTAAACATCTAGAAAAGGAGTGAAGAATAGTGCCAAGAAAAGGATATATAGCAAAAAGAGATGTATTACCAGATCCAATCTATAATAGCAAAGTGGTTACCAAATTAATCAACAATGTTATGTTAGATGGAAAAAAGAGTGTTGCTCAAAAAATTGTATATGGTGCATTTGACGTAATTAAAGAAAAAGAGGAAAAAAATCCATTAGAAGTTTTTGAACAAGCCTTAGAAAATGTAATGCCTGTACTAGAAGTAAAAGCAAGAAGAGTTGGTGGTGCAACTTACCAAGTACCACTAGAAATCCGTCCAGAAAGAAGACAAACTTTAGGACTAAGATGGCTTGTAACATATGCTAGAAACAGACATGAAAAAACAATGGCTGAAAAATTAGCTGGTGAAATTATGGATGCAGTAGCTGGAAACGGCGGAGCATTCAAGAAAAAAGAAGACATGCATAGAATGGCAGAAGCAAACAAAGCATTTGCACATTACAAATGGTAAGACAAAAATATGATTAAGACAACCATATTAACAAACTGTAACTCATATGCATTCGTGACAGTTTGTATAATCACAAATTAAGTTAGCCATTTGCGAAGAATGAGCATTATGGATAACTTATGCAACCGAACAAAGTGAGGTTGTATACATTAGAAAAAGAAAAGGAGGAAAATAAATTGGGTAAAAGAGAAGTCTCACTAGAAATGACCAGAAATATAGGAATTATGGCTCATATTGATGCTGGTAAAACTACCACAACAGAAAGAATACTTTTCTATACAGGTCGTGTTCATAAAATTGGTGAAACCCATGAAGGTGCAGCAACTATGGACTGGATGGCGCAAGAACAAGAAAGAGGAATTACCATCACTTCTGCTGCAACAACGACTCATTGGTTAAACCATAGAATTAATATTATTGATACCCCAGGTCACGTTGACTTTACAGTGGAAGTACAAAGATCCCTAAGAGTATTAGATGGTTCTGTAACCGTATTTTGTGCCAAAGGTGGGGTACAACCACAATCAGAAACCGTATGGAGACAAGCTGATAAATATCATGTTCCAAGAATGGCATATGTTAATAAAATGGATATTACAGGTGCTAATTTCTTAGGATGTGTAGAACAAATGAAAGACCGTTTAAATGCAAACGCAGTTCCTGTTCAATTACCAATTGGAGCAGAAGATAACTTCCAAGGAATTGTAGATTTAATAAAAATGAGAGCATTTGTTCATAAAGACGATTTAGGAAAAGAGATTGAAGAATGCGATATTCCTGCGGATATGGTAGAAGAAGCAAACAAATTCAGAAGCCAAATGATTGAAGCAGCAGCAGAACAAGATGACGATTTAATGATGAAATACTTAGAAGGAGAAGAACTAACCGAAGAAGAAATTAAAAAAGGATTACGTAAGGGAACGATTAACAATAGTATTGTTCCAGTATGTTGCGGTTCTTCTTATAAAAATAAAGGGGTTCAAGAATTATTAAATGCCATTGTAGATTACATGCCATCTCCATTAGACATTCCACACATTAAAGGTGTCGATTTAGATGGAAATGAAATCGAAGCAAAAACAGGAGATAATGAACCATTTGCGGCATTAGCCTTCAAAATTGCAACCGATCCATTCGTTGGAAAACTTTGTTTCTTTCGAGTTTATTCAGGAACCTTACAAGCAGGTTCTACCGTATTAAACTCTACGAAGGACAAAAAAGAAAGAATTGGACGTATTCTACAAATGCATGCAAACCACAGAGAAGATATTGAAGAAGTATTTTCAGGAGATATTGCAGCAGCCGTAGGGTTAAAAGATACCACAACTGGAGATACTCTTTGTGATCCTGCGCATGCGGTAATTCTAGAATCTATGGAATTCCCAGAGCCAGTTATCGATATCGCAATCGAACCAAAGGATAAGGTAGCAAGTGAGAAAATGGGAATTGCTCTTGCAAAATTAGCAGAAGAAGACCCTACTTTCAAAACTTATACTAATCATGAAACTGGTCAAACCATTATTGCAGGAATGGGAGAATTACACTTAGACATTATCGTAGACCGTTTAAAAAGAGAATTCAAGGTAGAAGCCAATGTTGGTAAACCACAAGTTGCTTACAAAGAAACCATTCGTGAAAAAGTAAAAGTAGAAGGAAAATTCATTCGTCAATCTGGTGGTCGTGGACAATATGGTCATGTATGGCTAGAAATGGAACCATTAGAGCCAGGAACTGGTGTTGAATTTGAGAGCAAAATCGTTGGTGGTGTTGTTCCAAAAGAATACATTAAACCAATCGAAGAAGGTGTAAGAGAAGCAGCCGAAAGCGGTGTTCTTGCAGGATACCCTGTTATCGACTTTAAAGCTACTTTAGTAGATGGTTCTTATCATGAAGTTGACTCTTCCGAAATGGCCTTCAAAATTGCAGGTTCTATGGCATTTAAAGAAGGATGTAAAAAAGGAAAATCGGTTATTCTAGAACCAATCATGAAAGTAGAAGTAACGGTTCCAGAAGAATACATGGGAGATGTTATTGGAGACATTAACTCAAGACGTGGAAGAATGGAAGGAATGGAAGCAAGAAGTGGAAACCAAATTATTCGTGGATTTATTCCATTATCCGAAATGTTTGGATATGCAACAGACCTTCGTTCAAAAACACAAGGAAGAGGAACCTATGCAATGGAACCATCTCACTACGAAGAAGTTCCAAAATCTGTATTAGATGCCATCGTAGCATCTCGTGCAAAGAAGGAAGAATAAGAACCCCCCAGTCGCCTCCGGCGACAGCCCCCTTAGATAAAGGGGCCTTTGCATACTGATATTTCTTCGAAGACTAACCCTATAAAAGCCTCCTTTACTTAAGGGAGGTGACAAGGCGAAGCCTTGACGGAGGGTTCTGGGAGCTCTAAAATTGTATAAAATACAATTTTAACAAACAAAATACAAACAAAGTATTGCAATTTTAGCAAAAGTATTATAAAATACTAGTGCAAATAATACATTCGTTATTAAATTTTAAAAAATATAAAATTAAAGGAGGAATTCAAAAATGGCAAAAGCTAAATTTGAAAGAACAAAACCACACGTTAACATCGGAACAATCGGTCACGTTGACCACGGAAAAACAACAACAACAGCAGCAATCACAAAATACTTAAGCTTATTAGGAAAAGCTCAATTTGAAGCATACGATCAAATCGATGGTGCTCCAGAAGAAAAAGCAAGAGGAATCACAATTAACACTGCTCACGTAGAATATGAAACAGACAACAGACACTATGCACACGTTGACTGCCCAGGACATGCTGACTACGTTAAAAACATGATTACTGGTGCTGCTCAAATGGATGGTGCTATCTTAGTAGTATCTGCAGCAGATGGACCAATGCCTCAAACAAGAGAGCATATCTTACTTGCAAGACAAGTAGGTGTTAAATTTATCGTTGTTTACCTAAACAAATGTGATATGGTAGACGATCCAGAATTATTAGAATTAGTTGAAATGGAAGTTAGAGACTTATTATCAAGCTATGATTTCCCAGGAGACGACATTCCAATTATTAAAGGATCTTCTCTAAAAGTATTAGAATCAACTTCTACTGATCCAAATGCAGCAGAATATGTTTGCATGAAAGAATTAATGGAAGCAGTTGATAGCTATATTCCAACACCAGAAAGACCAGTAGACCAACCATTCTTAATGCCAGTTGAAGACGTATTCACAATTACAGGACGTGGAACAGTTGC